>JBFWSW010000015.1:43861-85000 GCA_050248155.1 Ilumatobacteraceae bacterium | reverse complement strand
AGGGACTCGACGTCATCGAGGACTGATTCAGGAGCCCGAGCACGCCATCACCGGCATCCGCTTGAGCAGGAGTGACGCGAGAGCGGGTGACGGGAATCGAACCCGCATAGCCAGCTTGGAAGGCTGGAACTCTAGCCATTGAGCTACACCCGCGATGGTGGACGCCGAGCCTACCGGACGGCCTCGCCCTGCATCGGAGAGAATCGACCTCACCCGCTTGAGTGAGCGACGCAGTGGGTAGAAGCGGCTCCAATGCGGTCGGTTCGGGACGATTTCGGTGTCGTGCTCCTGGTCACGCTGCTCGCCTTCGGATGTGTCGCGGTGTTCCTGGCATGGGCCCGTCAGCACAACGCCTACGAGTCGAGCGCGTCCCAAGAGCTCCCATTCCTCGGCGGTCTCGAGCCGGACACACACGCTTGGAGCCGCTTCCACTTCCGCGCCTATCCGATGACGCTCGTCTTCCTCGCGTTCGAGATGGAGATGATGTTCATGTACCCGTGGGCGGTGGTCTACGTCGAAGAGGGCGGCAAGGCACTCGCCGAGATGGGCATGTTCCTCGCGCTCCTCGGAGTCGGGATCGTCTACGCAGCGAGAGAGGGAGCTTTCCGGTGGCAGTGATGCACCGACGACCCGTCGAGGTCTTCCCTGCTGTCGCCCGAGACGGTTGGGGGCCGGTGCAGGAGCTGCGCGCGAGGCCCGAACTGAGGCTGGTGGACACCCCTCGGCACGCGTCGGTCCTGCTGGTCCGTGGAGACATCCCACCGGAGCACGTCGTGGCGCTCGACCGCGTCCACGATCAGATCCCTCATCCGCGGGCCGTGGTCCGATGGGGACCGTCGGCGTCGCTCGTGACGGCAGATCGCGTGGTCGACGGAGGAGTGGCAGAAGTGGTCGAGGCGGCCGTCGACGCGCGGCGAGCCGTCGAAGCCGATCCGTCGGTGTCGTCGCCGAATCGACTGGTCGGCACCGGACGCCGGCCATGGCGCGACGTCGGCCCGCACGGACAAGGTGGCGAGGGGATGATGGGCGGCAGCCCGTTCGGCCGACCGATGGCGATGACCGGACCGGATCGCGACGGGTTGTCGCTCGACCGGCTGCACCTGCGATTGGGTCCGTTCCTCCCGACCATCCCACCCGGGCTCGTGGTCGACGTCATGCTGCAGGGTGAGGTCGTGCAGTCCGTCGACATCGAGACGCCAGAGCCGTCGTCCCCCGATGGTGCGACGACGCTCGACTCGTCGGCGACTGATGCCGCGAGGCAGGGGCTGCGTTGGCTCACCCACGGCCTGCACGTGCAGAACCTCGATGGGCTGTCGTCGAGGGCGGCTGCGATCGCCGCCCGTCTCGACCATCTGCCGTGCGTCGAGCTCGCAGCGCCGTTCAGGTCGCTCCGTCGCAGGATCGTCCGCAGTGGCGTGCTCTGGGCGATGCGCGATGTGGCCGTCGTCGCCGGTCATGGTGACGCAGCGACGCGTTGGCGACTCCAGTTGCAACGGATCGAACAGGCGCTGCGCGGCGACCAGCCGATCACGCTCTCGGCACCGGACCGGGAGGAGCTGACCGGAGGTCTCGCCGGTATGACCCTGAACGAAGCGATCCTGACGTTGGCGAGCTTCGACTGGCAACAGGCGCCGGTGTCGGTGTGACGGAGGCCGCGCAGCTGCACCCGGCGGTCTCCATCGCGCTGATCGCCGGCGTGCTGGTCGGTGGTGCGTACGTGGTGCGGGCCGCAGCGGTGGCGACGGCGGCACTCGCGTCGGGCACCGGGCTCGCCCCCCGACAGGCGCTCACAGCTCCGGTGGCCGAGCTCTACCACCTCGTCCGTCAGCAGCGCGTCCGCACCGAGCACCCGGACGACGTGACGTGGTGGCTCGCTCCGGCCGGCCTGATGGCGATGGCCGCAGCGGCGATGAGCGTCGTGCCGCTGGCCGAGGGTGTCGTCGTTGCCGACGTGCGCACCGGGATCGTCGTGTTCGGTGCCGCCGAGGCGCTCGTCATCGTGGCCGTGTTCCTGCACGGATGGTCGCCGAACTCTCCGCTCCCGCTCATCGCGGGATACCGGTTCGTCGCGGTGGCCCTTTCCTACGAGCTGCTCAGCATGTTCGTCCTCATCGGCGCCGCGTTGCCGGCCGAGTCGCTCTCGTTCGTCGCCATCGTCGACTCCCAACGTGGCTTGTGGAACGTCGTGCGTCAGCCGCTCGGGTTGCCGTTGTGGATCATCGTGTCGCTGGGCGTCACGTTCCGCGGACCACTCGACATCGTCGACGCGACGGATCTGGCCGGTGGGGGATCGGCCGAGGACAGTGGGGCGCAGCGCGTGGCATGGTCGGCGGCTCGCCACGCGCTGCTCGCCGTCTTCGCCATCGCCGGTGCGGCGGTGTTCCTCGGCGGGTGGCACGGACCGCTCCTGCCGGGGCCGGTGTGGATGGCGCTGAAGTCGCTGGGATTGATCGGCCTGCTCGTCTGGATCGGCGAGACGGTCGCCCGCATCCCTGCCGAGCGGTTCGTGCCGTTGGCGTGGACGGTGCTGCTCCCGCTCGCGTTCGCCGACCTCGTCATCGCCGGTCTGGAGGCGTTGTGACCGACGTCGCGTTCGGCGTGTTCTCCGTGGCCGCGATCGTCAGCGGCTACGTCGTCTTCCGCACCGACTCGATGGTGCGCGCGGCGTTCCTGCTGCTCGCCTCGTTCCTCAACGTGGGGGCGATCCTCGTGCTGCTGATCGCCGAGTACCTCGGTGCCGCGTTGCTGTTCATGATGACGGTCGAGATGGTGGTGATGGCCGTCTTCATGGTGATGTTCATGATGAACCCCGCCGGACTGAACCCGATGAACATGGTCCATCAACCGAGGATCGCCGTCGGCGCCGGCGTCGCCGCGGCCGCCGGGGTGTGGTGCGTGGCGTTGTTCGCCGACTTCCCCGACCGGCCGCTGGGCGAGGCGGTGAGCACTGACTCGATCCGCGACGTCGGGCACGAGCTGCTCGGTCCGTCGATGCTCGTGTTCGAGAGCGCGGGCGTCACCTTGCTGGCGACGATGGTGTGCGCGGTCGTCCTCTCGTCGGCTCGTGGGCGCTTCGGCGAGGCGACCGGGGGCAGTGTCGCTCCGCCGCTCGATCCGGACGACGGCGAGCGGCCCGAGGACGGGTTGGTCGCGCAGCAGGAGGAGGGTCGAGCGTGAACCTCGTGACGATCCTCCTCGTCGCTGGCGCGCTGATCGGGCTCGGCGTCTGGGGGGCGCTGTCGCAGCAGGCGTTCGTGATGGTGATGATGGGCGTCGAGCTGATCGTCAATGGCGTCATCCTGGCCACCGGCGGCATGTGGGCGTACGCCGCCGGTGGGACGCCGAAGGGACAGGTGCTCGTCATCGTCGCGCTCGCGGTGATGGCGATCGAGATGGCGATCGGCTTCGCCCTCGTGGTCGCCGTGTACCGCGCTCGGCAGGTCGACATGGTCGAGGGCATCGGATCGCTCCGGGGCTGATGTTGCTGCTCGGACTCGTGCTCCTGCCGATCGTCGTCGGTGCCACCATCTGGTGCCTCGGTGACCGCCGTACTGCGACGCGCGCGGTGCTCGCGCTGGGATCCGTCGGCGCGACGCTCGGCGTCGCCGGGTGGATGGCAGCGGAGCAGCCCACCACGCGCGCGCAGTGGGGGAGCGGTCTGCAGGTCGAGCTCAACGTCGCCGACGTCGCTCGAGGCCCAATCTTCGTGGTGCCGGTGGTGGCCCTCGCGGTCGTGCTGTACGCGTTGACGTACGGCGAGGCCGACGGCCGCGCACGTCTGGTCGGGCTCCTCGTCGCCTTCGTCGGAGCGATGGAGCTCGTCCTCGTCGCCGGTGACTTCATCACGCTGATGACGGGGTGGGAGCTCGTCGGGCTGATCTCGTGGGCGCTGATCGGTCACCACTGGCGCAGCGATTCGACCTGTGCGGCGCACGCCTTCCTCACCACCCGCGCCGGTGACCTCGGCCTTCTCGCCGGCGCCGGCGCGGCGTTCGCGGTCTCAGGGTCGGTCAGCTTCGCCGACATCGAGGGAGCTGGTTCGCGAGGCGGCTGGCTCCACCTCGTGGCGGCCGGTGTCGTGGTCGCAGCGATGGCCAAGTCGGCGCAGCTGCCCTTCTCTCCCTGGATCTTCTCGGCGATGGCAGGGCCGACTCCGGCGAGCGCGCTGCTGCACTCGGCGACGATGGTCGCCGCCGGCGCGTATCTCCTCGCTCGGCTGCAGCCGACGCTCGAACCGGTCGGGTGGTTCGGCCCTGGCGTGATGGCCGTCGGCCTCGCCACGGCCGTCGCCGGTGGTGTCGTCGCCTGGATGCAGCCGAAGGCGAAGCGACTGCTCGCCGCGTCCACCTCGGCGCACCACGGCTTGATGTTCGTCGCCGTCGGTGCCGGCTACCCGGCGGTCGCGATCGCCCACCTGCTCGCGCATGCGCTGTGCAAGTCCCTGCTGTTCGTCGGGGCAGGCGTCGCCATCGACGCGAGCGGCACCGAGCGGCTCGCCGGCATGCGCCTCGGTCGTCGGCTGCCGGTCTTCACCGCTGTGACTGCGCTCGGCACGCTGGCGCTCGCCGGTGTGCCGCCGTTCGCGCTCGCCTGGACGAAGGAGGAGGTCGCCTCGGCAGCCACGCCTTCGGCGGCGTGGCTGGGCGTGTCGGTGGTCGGCGCGGGGGCGCTCAGCGCCCTCTATGCCACCCGCTTCCAGCTCGGTGTCTTCGGCAGGAGCGGGCAAGGCGACCGCGAGTGGAGCGAGGTGCGCGATCGCCTTCCGGCTGCGGGGGCAATGGCGATCCTCGGTCTCGCCGGGCTTGCGGGTGGGGTCGTGTGGTTCGGCTGGGGTGAGTCACAGCTGCGTGACCTGGTCGGCGGTGACCTCGCGTCGGCACCGCACTGGATCACGGCTGGATCGCTCGCCTCCGTGGGCGCCGGTATCTACGCCGCTGTCGTCCTCGACCGGCGGGACACCTCGGTGCAGGCGCGAGCGGTGTCGCCGCGCGCGGTCGACTGGCTGGGGCTGCCCGAGCTCGCCCGCCGGGCAGTGGTCGATCCGGTGCTGTGGCTCGCGCGAGTGGCGGCCCGTGCTGACACATGGGCGTCCGACCGCATCCCTCGCGGCGCGTCCGTCGTGTCGGCGACGGTCACCGGTGCGCTTGCCCGGTCCGACCACCGAGTCGTCGGCGCGGGCGTGCGTGGCACCGCCCGATTCGCGCGATGGCTGGCAGCGATGGGTGATCGCGCCGGGGAGTGGGCGCTGCGAGGGGCAGCGCAGGGGCTTGCCGGCCTGGTGGGTGCTGCAGGCCGCGATGTGCGCCGCGTGCAGTCGGGACAGGCGCACCACTACTACGCCGGCATCGCTGCCGGGCTTGCGGTGCTCGTCGCGGCGGCGGTGCTGTGGAGGTGAGGCCATGCTGACCGCTGCAGTGGTCATCCCGGCAGTTGCTGCGGGCGTGCTGGCGATGTGGGCCCGGGCGCCCGAGCGAGCGACGCGCCTCGTCTCGATGTTCGCTGCAGCGGTACCGGCCGTGCTGCTCGTCGTGGCGTGGCTGCGCTTCGACACCGGCGACCCGACGCCGTTCCAGCTGGTCGAGGAGGTCGAGTGGATCCCCACCATCGGTGTGGGGTGGCGGGTCGGCGTGGACGGCATCTCGCTCGCCCTCGCGCTGATGAGCGCCGTCTTGTTCGTCGCCGCGCTCGCATACCCGTCCGACATGCAGGGTCGTCATCGTCAGTACCGCGCCTGGTTCCTCTTCCTCGAGGCGGTGTCGCTCGGTCTCTTCCTCTCGCTCGATCTGCTCGTCTTCTACGTCTTCTTCGATCTCAGCCTCGTCGGCATGTACTTCTTGATCGGGCGTTGGGGCCATGGCGAGGCTCGCACGTCGGCGCTCACCTTCTTCCTCTACACCCTCGCCGGCTCGCTCGTCATGCTGCTCGGCTTCCTCGCGCTCTACCTGCAGACCGATCCGCTCACCTTCGACATGCGCGTCCTGATCGAGGAGCAGCCGCTGGCAGGCCACGGCGCGACGGCAGGTCTCGCACTCCTCGCGATCCTCGTCGGGTTGGGCATCAAGACGCCGCTCGTGCCGGTGCACACGTGGCTGCCGCCGGCGCACGTCGACGCCCCCGGCCCGGCATCGGCGATCCTCGCGGGTGTCCTGTTGAAGATGGGGACCTACGGCATGATCCGCATCCCGCTGTCGATGATGCGCGATACGTTCCGCACGTACTCGACCGTGCTCGTCGTCGTCGCCGTCGTCAGCATCGTCTACGGCGCGCTGGTCGCGCTCGGGCAGTCGAACCTGAAGCGCCGCATCGCCTACACCTCGGTGAACCACATGGGCTACGTGGTGCTCGGCATCGCGGTGGCCGGGGCAGTGGCGACCGGGGACGACCACGCCCGGCGGCTGGCGTTGACCGGTGCGACGGTGGAGATGGTCGCCCACGGGTTGATCACCGGCTCGCTCTTCCTGCTCGCCGGCTCGTTCTGGTCGCGCGCCGAGGACTACGAGCTCGACCACTTCGGTGGCCTCGCCGCGCGCGCGTCGCGCCTGACGGCGGCGACGACCCTCGCCGCGTTCGCGAGCCTCGGCCTGCCCGGGCTCGCCGGGTTCGTCGCCGAGGTGCAGATCTTCATCGGGGCCTTCGCCGTCCACCCCGTCGCCGCCGGCATCGCGCTGCTGGGCGTTCTGCTGACGGCGGGGTTGTTCGTGCAGATGCTGCAACAGCTCTTCTTCGGTGAGCTTCCCGAGAGGTGGCGCACGTTCAGCGACCTCGACCGGCGCGAGACCGCCGCGCTCGTGCCGCTGCTCGCGCTCGTCGTCCTCATCGGCGTGTGGCCCCGGTGGTTGCTCGACCTCGTCGACTCGACGAGTCGCGTCATCATCGGGATGCTCGCCGGGAGCTGAGGTGAACGTCGGCCACCTCGCTCCCGAGATCGCGCTCGTCGTGGGTGCCGTCACCGCTCTGCTGACGGCGTCGTTCACGAGCCCACGCCGGCAATGGTTGGGTGCGGCCCTCGCAGGTGTTGCGACGCTCGCCTCCGCTGTGATCACGATCGGGCTCGCGGTCACCACCGAGTCCCAGCTGACCTTCGAGCGCTCGTGGGCGCTCGATCCGGTGACGCACGCGTCCGAGCTGATCATCCTCGGAGCGACCGGCTGTTGTTTGCTGCTCGTGCCCGAGTGGTTCCGCACCGATGCCCGCCGGGGTGAGCTGCCGGCGATCGTGCTGTTCGCGGCGACCGGGGCGATGTTGCTCGCCGGTGCAGCTGACACGATGGAGATCGTCGTCGGCGTGCTGCTCGTGTCGGTCACCGGGTACACGCTCGCCGCCTTCCACCGTGGCTCGCCGGCTGCCGTCGAAGCGGGCATGAAGTACTTCCTCGTCGGTGCCCTCGCCAACGCCATCCTGCTCGTCGGCGTGGTCATCCTGTACGGGTCGGCCGGCAGCACCAACCTCGCCGACATTGGCGTGCGGCTCCGCGGCGGCGGTGATCGCGTCGCGCTCACCGCCGCGGTGGTGTGCATCGTCATCGGTCTCGCGTTCGAGATCGGGGCGGCGCCGGTGCACACCTGGGTCCCCGACGTCGCGCAGGCAGGGCCGGTGCCATCCGCCGCGTTCCTCACCGTCGTGCCGAAGGTCGGAGCGGTGGTGGCGCTCGCCCGGGTCGTGCACGTGATGCCCGATGACGCGGTGGCCTGGCGGCCGGTCGTCGCGGTCGTCGCCGGAGTCACGATGACGCTCGGCAACCTGATGGCGCTGTGGCAGGATGACCTGCGCCGCCTGCTCGGCTGGTCGACCGTGTCACAGGCCGGCTACGCGTTGATCGCTGTCGTCGTCGTCGACCGCAGCGACGCGGCACCGATGGCGCTCGTCGCCTTCCTCGCCGCGTACTCGGCAGCGAACGTCGCCGCGTTCGGCGTGGTGGCCGAGCTCCGCGGCCGCACGCACCTCACCGGCTATCGCGGTCTGGCCGGCACGCATCCGTGGCTGGCGCTCTCGCTCGCGCTCTCGCTGCTCTCCCTCGTCGGCATCCCGCCGCTCGGCGGGTTCGTCGGCAAGCTGACGCTGTTCACTGCCGCGATCGACGGCGGGTATGGCTGGCTCGCTGCGCTCGCTGTGGCCAACACCGTCGTCTCGCTCTTCTACTACCTCCGTGTCATCGGTCCCATGTACTTCGACCGGGCGGAGCGGCCCGTGCCGGTGCTCGGCCGTGCGGCCGCGGTCGGCGCAGGCCTCGCCACGCTCGCGGTGGTGGCGCTCGGCGTCGCCGCCGAGCCCATGCTGTCCGGGCTCGACGGCGTGCACCTCCTGCCGTGAGGGCTCAGCCGCCCACGCTCGCGAGCATCTGCTCGAGGGCTACCTGGTCGGGGCCGACCCACGGCGACGCGCCCGGCACCGTCGCGAGGTGCTCGAGGAGTTGCCGGGTGAGGCCGTGTGCGGGCGGGAGGTGCGAGCTGAGCACGCGTCGCGTGCCGAGCGCCTCCAGGTCGGTGAGAGCACGCTCGAAGTGTCCTCGGTCGGTGTGGGTGAGCCACGGTGAGTCGATCGTCGACCACAGGTACATCCCCGCAGCGAGGTCACGGACGACGATGTCACCGGCCTCGGCCGTCGGCTCCTGCAGCAACGCGCCGAACGAATCGGCCGAGAACAGCGTGCGGCTGGTCGAGTCGAAGCACGCCGTGGTCTCCGGCGCGTCGAACGAGGGCGGTCGAACGGCCGTGAACGGCCGGTCGTTCAGCTCGACGGTCGTCCCCGGGTTCACCCACCACAGCCGATCCATCGGCAACGGCCCGGTCATCGACAGCTTGCCGACGGCGAGGTACGTGGTGATCACCGTCAACCGCGGGGCGACGTCGAGCAGCCATCGGAGCGAGCCGACGTGGTCGGGGTCGGTGTGGGTGAGCCACAACCATCTGAGCGTCGTCGGGTCGGCGACCTCGGCGAGTGCCCGGCAGAAGCCGTCCTCGGCACCGCACGGGCCGGCGTCGACGAGCATCGATTCCGGTCCGTCGATGTGGAACGCGTGCGCCGGAAGGACGCCCATGCCGGGCACCGGGAGGTACGCGGGCAGCACCGTGATGCCGTCGCCGACGGCGTAGGGCGCGCAGGCCGTGGGAGCCTCGATCGGCTGCCGGGTGTCGATCGAGGGCAACGAGTTGCGGGCGAGAGAGGTGTCAGTGGTGTTCATTGGTGTCCTCCTGTCATGGATTGGTCACGAGGTGACCGCTGGGTGGAACGGAACGGGACGTTCAGCGGCGGGCTTCGAACACCCGGTTGACGGGTGATGCGGCGATGCGCCGGAACGTGGTGAAGCCGGCGCGGGCGAACAGGTCTCGCCACGTGGCTTCGGGCACCTGGTTGCCGAGTCCGGGGCCGCCCTGCGCGATCGCGTTCGGCGTGCACAGGAACGCCGAGCCCGGGTAGTACAGCTGGGCGGCGAGGTCACCGACGCGCTCGGCCAGAGTCTCGTGCGTCGCCGGTTCGACCAGCAGCACCGAGCCCGTCTCGGCGAGCTGCTCGTGTGCGTTGGCGATGGCAGCGGCCGGATCGCCCATGTCGTGCAGCGCGTCGAAGAAGCAGATCAGGTCGAAGGGACCGCCTCGAAAGCCGGCGGCATCGGCCTGCTGCAACCGGACACGGCTGCCGAGGCCTGCCGAGGCCACTCGCTGGCCTGCGCTGGTGAGCGATCCCTCGTGCGTGTCGATGCCGACCACCGTCGCCGTGGGGAAGGCGTCGGCCAACAGCGCGACGGTTGCACCTCGTCCGCAGCCCACGTCCGCGACGCGGCCGCCGTTGGTCAGATCCGACTCTGCGCGCTCCAGCGCGGGGATCCACTCCTGCACGAGGCTGGTGCGGTATCCGGCGGCGAAGAACCGGTCGACCGCGCCGAAGAGGCACGGGTGTTGCTGACCCCACGCGAGCGCGCCGTCTGTCCGGAACGCCTCGACGATGCGATCTTCGGCGTGCACGACCGCGGCGAGGACACCGCCGGCGGCACCGAGGAACGCAGGCGAGGACTCCGCGGCGAGCACCGCTGCGTGTGCGGCAGGCAGTGCGTATCGCCGGATGCCGTCCGTCGGGTCGGTGAACGAGACGATGCCGGCGGCAGCCTGACCGTCCAGCCACTCGGCGACGAGGCGTGCGTTGCACCCGGCGCGCCGGGCGATCTCTGCCGCGGTGCCGGAGCCCTCGGCGAGCGAGCCGTACAGTCCGAGGCGGTCGCCGATGTGGATGCTCAGCACGGTCCACGCGCTGGCAACCTCGCCGATCACGCGGCCTGCGAACTGCTCGATGGACGCCGTCACATCGCTCGAAGCGTTGGATGGCTGAGTGGTGGTGCTGGTCACGAGTAGATCTCCGTTCTCGGGTCGAACGGGTCCCACCGTGCCGTGCTCTGCTGACGGGCCGCTTGCGGGTGGCCTGCGTCAGCTGTGCAGGGAGTCCAGCGTGTCGATGGCCATGTCGAGGACCTGCCGCCGGTCGAGCACCTCTGCGCGGGCATGTGCGAGCGCCGCGGCATCGGCACCCAGGTCGGTCTCGAGTCGGAGGCGGAGCTGGGCGAGCCGCTCCCGGTCGCGCTCGCCGAGTGACGGGGCTGCCGGGTCGCGGTCCGCCGCGGCGAGCACCGTGACTGCTGCCATCGCGTGATCCTTGGCCGCGAGCACTTCTGCCACGAGCCGCATCGACATCCAGATCTGCGGCCACGTGGCCGTGCGGCGCCAGCGGCGCAGCAGCGTGGGCAGCTCGAGCGCTGCTGCGTCATGGTCGGATCGACGGACCAACGTGGCCGCGAGCACGGTGCTCGACAGCCCCCAGACGAAGGTCGCGCCGACCGACCATGCCCTGTCCGCCGCTGCCCGCAGGAGGTCGAGCGCGACCTCAGCCTCCCCGTGCGCGAGCGCACGCTCGCCGTCGACGTAATCGGCGAACGCGAGCGCTGAGGGTCGGCTCGACGCCTCCGCCATCGCACGGTGCTGACGGGAGTGCGCGGCGGCGCGATCGGTGGCCCCGCCGTACGACGCGCTCAGGGCGGCACCCGCGAGCGCGTCGACCCGATCGCCCACCGTCGATTCGGGGTCGTCGGCCACGTGGCGGAAGTGGACCTCGGCCTCGTCGAACCGGCCGGCATACAGCGCGACCACGCCCAGCGAGTGGTGCGCGCGACCGCGAGCGGCTGCACCGGCGACCCCGGTCGGGGCGATCGCAACCGCGTGAGCGGCGAGGGTCGCGGCGGTGGTCACATCGCCGAGCAGCCACCCTGCGCGTGAGCCGGCGGCCAGCAACAGAGCTTCGCCGTCGGCACCTCGAACGTTGGGCCGCAACGCCGCATCGAGCACCTGGCGCGCGATGTCGGCGTCGGGCCGGTACATCAGGGCGCCCATCATGTGATGCGACACGCTCACGAGCGTCGCCACGTCGCCGCCGTCAGCCGCCCGAGCGATGGCACCACGGACGTCCCCGCGCAGACGATCGATCCGCTCCGAGAGCAGCGGCTCGTCGGGCCCAGTCGAGAGCGCGTCGAGCTGCGCCGCTTCGATCGTGATCCACCGACCGTGCGCGCGCTGAACTGCGGCACGGTCGCCGTTCGATACCAGGCGATCGCTCGCGAACCGGCGGATCGTGTCGAGCATACGGAAACGGCCCGGTGCCGTGCCGAGGGCGACGAGGCACGTGTCGACGAGTCGCTCGAACGCGGGCGCCACCGGTTCGTCGAGCAGGTCGGCCGCCATGCGCTCGGCCACGGTGAGGTCGAACTCGGAGTCGACGATGCTCAATGCGGCCAGCAGCCGTCGGGCGGGCGGGCCGAGGAGGTCGTACGACCACCCGACCAGGGCTTCGAGGCTGGTGTGACGACCACCACCCGCTTCGGCGGGTATCGACATCAACTCGTTCGATGTCGCCAGCCGCTCGGCGAGCGCTCCGACGCCCAGCACCGCTGCGCGGGCGGCCGCGATCTCGAGCGCCAGCGGCAGACCGTCGAGCCGCTCGCACAGGACGCGCACGTCGTCCCCGCCGAGATCGATGTCGCCGTGTGGTTGCGCGCGGCGGAGGCAGTCGGCGAAGAGCTCGATCGAGGCCGGCCGGTCGCCGGATGTGGGCAGCGGCTGCAGCGCGACGAGGCGCTCGTCCGGCAGGCCGAGACGCGTGCGGCTCGTTGCGAGCACGCGCAGGTTCGGGCATGCGTCGAGCAGCGTCCGCACCGTGGCTCTCACCGCAGCCATCACGTGCTCTGCGTTGTCGAGCACGAGCAGTGTGGTGTCGTTGCCGATCGCGTCGACGAGCGCCTCCGCGTCCGCCCGGCCTGCCCGGTAGCGAATCGCCGCGGCGACCGCGGCCACGACCTGCTCGTCGTCGACTGCCGCGAGCTCGACGACGGCCGCCGGGGTGTCGTGCGAGGTCGCCAGGAGCTCGGCCACCAGACGCGTCTTGCCCACCCCGCCGGTGCCGAGCACCGTCACGAGCCGGCTGGTGCGCAGTGCATCGGCGAGGACCGTGAGCTCGGCCTCGCGTCCCACCAGCCGGCCGGGCCGCGGTAGGCGAAGTGTCGGCAGGTCCTGCGGCGCTGGTGCAACGTTGCGTCGCGTCGGTTGGCTCGGCGACGCGGCTTCGCCGGTCAAGATCGCGGATTCGAGCTCGGCCAGGCCAGGACCGGGATCGAGCCCGGTCTCGTCGCGCAGTGTGCGTCGGTACCGGTCGGCAGCGCGCAACGCATCCGTCGGTCGACCGGACAGGGCGAGCGCGCGAGCGAGCAGCAGCTGAGCTCGCTCGTGGAACGGTTGCGCGAGCACGGCCTGCTCGAGCACGTCGATCGCCTCGAGGGCACGGCCGGACTCGACCAGTGCCTCGGCCAGTGTGTCCCGCAGCTGGTCGTGGGCTCCCTGCAGACCGGCCGCCACGGGTGCGAACCACTCGGAGTCGGCGAGCTCGGCGAGCGCCGTGCCGTGCCAGCGGTCGAGTGCCGCTCGCGCGATCTCGGCAGCAGCTGCCGGTTCGGCACCGAGACGAGCACGCGCGCTCGTCAGCGCGTTCCTCGCCTCGTCGGCATCCACCACGGCATCGAGTCCGAGGCGATAGCCCGCCGGTTCGTGGGTGATCGCATCGTCGCCGAGGGTCGATCGCAGGCGTGAGACGTACGTCTGCAGCGTTGCCTTCGCGCCGTTGGGTGGATCGTCGCCCCACACCGCATCGACCAAATCGTCGACTGCGACGGCGCGTGGGTGCCGCACGGCGAGCGCGGCGAGCAGCGCCCGTTGACGCCGACTGCCGATGGGTTCGTCGAGACCGTCGCGTGCAACACGCACGGTTCCGAGCACCGACACCGACAGGACTGCCACGGACCTCCTCGAGCGCGCTCGCCGCGCGCAGGACGGACGCAAGTGCTCCGCAGGTTAGTGGGCGCACGGTGGTGGCGACCACGAACGAACACCAACAGGAGGTTCTCCATCATGTCCATCCTCACCACCACCGAACGGAACGGCACGTCGACCCCGCGCGCGTCGATCGGCGACCTCGTGTACCGCTTCCGCGGTCAACTCGGCGAGATGTACCCACTCGGCCTGTTCGACGACGGCATCCGCTTCCACAACCAGTTCGAAGGGCATGTCGTCGACGGACCCTTCGCCGGCGCACGCATCTTCGGGCTCGACCAGTTCATGCTGCGGCCCGACGGCGTGGGCGTCATCGTCGCCCCGGAGGTGATCGACGCCGGCGACGTGCGGGTGTCGCTCGAGGTGCGGGGCTACCTGGTCCCGCCCGTCGGCGCTCCGGTGCCGCCACTCGAGGCCGTGCTGCAGCCCGGCTTCGAGATGCCCGACGCGGAGTTCCGGGTGACGGGATCGGCGACCATCGCGACCGTCGCTCCTCGGTACGCGCACCTCAACCGCACGACCGCCGTCGTCGAGGGCACCGTCAACATGGGCACCGGTGCGATGGACGTGAGCGCGTACTCGATCGACTCGTCGTCCTGAACGCTCGGGCGCCGCACCGTGAGCGCGATCGGTGCGGCGCCCGTGCGCTCAGCTGTCGTCGGACAGCCACCCTCGGATGCGCGCGACGAACTCTTCGGCCTTCTCGCCCATCTTCGCCGTCATGCTGCTCTTGGCCTGCATCGTGACCAGTCGCTCCTTGGTCTTGGTGGCCCACTCGAGGTGCTCGTCCTCCTGGTCCTCCACCTCGTCGACTGCCTCCTGGAAGCGATTGCGCAGCATCCCGTGGTCCATCTCCTTGGTGAGACGGCGGAGCAGCTTCCAGTTCGCGTGGTCCATCGACTCGGCGAGGAACACCGCGTCGAGCATGGCCATCTCGGCCGTCATCAGGTCGAGGCCGCCGGCGAGCGCGAACGTCGACTCGACGAGCTTGGTGTCCGATCCCTGGACGGCGCGCGCCGTCGGGCTGACGTAGCCGGGGTGGCCGCCCGCGACCGTGATCAGGTCCTCGAGAATCTGGACGTGGCGCTCGGTCTCCCTCCCGAACTCCTGGTACTTGCGCTGCAGCATGGGGTTGTGGCTGCGCGTCTCGCAGGTCCGGTACAGGTGCCGGCCGCAGCGCTCGTGCGCGAGCATGCCGCTCAGGAAGTCGGCCATGTACGGCGCGTTCATCCCGGCGTCCGGCAGGAACTCGAGCAGCACCTCCTCGGTCATCTGCTGAGACGGTTCGACGTACACGCCCGGCATGGGCTTGGTCCGGCCGCCGGTGTCCTTGGTCGGGGTCAGCGCGGTCATCTTCGTTCTCCTCTCGTCAATGCTCCGACGCTCAGCGAGCGGTCCCGGCAGGGCGCAGCTCCTCGATCGGGCTGTCGCCGTCGGTCTCGTCCCGATACTCGGTGCCGCGCCGGTCACGATCCTCCTGCACCACCTGCTCGCTCGGGACGCCCGTGCCGTTCATCACGTCCTGGAACCGGAAGTACCGATGGTCCGACGGCAGGTCGTCGACGCGGACGTAGTCCATCCCGTTGGTGCGCAGGTCGTACTGCGTCGCGAGGATCTCGCGCACGTAGTCCTTGTTGGGCTCGAAGGTCACCGGCGTGTCCGGGAGCTCGCGCGGCAGGATCTCTTCTGGGTCCTGGCCCTCGAACTTCCGCAACAACTCGCACGCCGCGTGCAGCTGGCCGATCTCCATGTTGCAGTGGAGCTCCCAGATGCTCTTGATCCGGGCATCGGTCTCGTGCTGGAGCATCGACCAGTACAGATAGACCTTGTTGTACTCGTGGAACACCAGCTGCTGCAGCCACGAGTCGAGCGGGTCGAGCAACGACTCGTAGTGGCTCACGTGCTGCTCCTCCACCTGGGCGATCTCGGCGTAGAGGCCACGGGCGATCGGCTCCATGTAATCGGCCCCGTGGTTCATGTAGAAGTTCATCGTCTGTTGCTCGCCGGCGACGATGGTCATCACGTGCATCCGCGACAGGGGGTCGACGGTGTGCGTCGAGTAGTGCCCCTTGATCTCGTCGTGTGGATGCCGGTGGTGCGCGAACGTGGGCCGCCCCGGTGTGATCTCGGTGAGGTGCTGGGTCAGCTCGGCGGCGTCCTTGCCGTCGATCAGGTCGTAGAGATCGGCGTACCGGTACAGGTGGTCGAAGTCCTCGAGCAACGCGAAGTCGAGCGCCTGCTTCAACATCGGGTCGGGCTCGTGGCGGGCCAGCCACGCGGTCAGGTCGACGGCGACCTGCTCGTACCCGATCGTCGTCTCGAGCGGTGTCTGATCGCCGGGGTTCAAGCCGTTGACGACCTTCTGCTGCTGCTGGTCGACCCGGCGAGACAGGGCCAGTGCCTTCAGGATCTCGGGGTTGTCCGTGTGCCGGGCGAACTGGTGCGAGAACATGATCGATTCGACCTCGATGCCGTTCATCAGGATCACCCGCGTGCGGGTGTAGGGGTGCACGGCGTTCTTGTCGAACGGCGTCACGTTCAGCTCGGACCACGGCCGGAACTGGTCCTCGACCGGGATGCCCCGCTCCTCCAACGGGTTCATGGGCATGTCGGCTCCTCTCGTTGCTTGTCGGGGGCTCGTTGCGTCTCGAATCCACCTCGCTCCAGCCACTCCTACCCATCGCTTCCCGGTGCGCATGCGTGCCGGGAAGGCGTTACCTCGACGGAGTCGTTGGGTAGTCGGAGGGATGCGACGGACTGCGATGAAGACGCTTGCGATCGGGGTCGCCGCTGCTGCGGTGTCGATCTCCGGTTGTGGAGGAGACGACTCGGCGACGGGGCCCGATGCCCAGCCGGCCACGGATGGGACGGCGTTCACCGAGGGTGACTTCGACAACATCCCCATCTTCCGCGGAGCGACCGAGATCCAGGCGCCCGTGGAGAAGGAGGGCAACATCGCGGCGAGCTACGAGACCAAGACCGCCGACCCGGACCGGGTGCTGGCCTTCTACCAGGACGAGCTCCCGCGCCTCGGCTGGACGGTCGTCGTACCGGTTGCCGAGATCGGCGACAACGTGTGGAAGGGCAGTTGGTTGAAGGACGACCGTCGGCTCGAGGTGAGCTCGTCACCCATGCTCGGTCGTGACGAGCCCAAGCCGCGCACGCAGTTCAACCTGGTCCTGCTGGACGACGCGGGAGGGTCTGGCTCGACGTGACCCGACGCGAACCACGGATCGCGGACTACGGCCTCATCGCCGACTGCCACTCGGCCGCACTGGTCTCGTCCGACGGCAGCATCGACTGGTACTGCGCGCCGCGCCTCGATGCATCCTCGGTGTTCGCGCGCTTGCTGGACGGCGACCGGGGCGGGTACTGCTCGATCGCCCTCACCGATGGCCTCGTCGAGGCCTCCCGGCGCTACCGGCCGCGCACGATGATCCTCGAGACCGAGCTGCGCGGGCAGCACGGGACCGTGGTGGCGACCGACTTGCTCGTCATGCGCGACGCCCGCGACGGCGCGCGCAACCAGCTCGTCCGCACGATCGAGTGCACCGACGGATCGGTGGACGTCGAGATCACGATCGCAGCGCGCTTCGAGTACGGAGGGATCAAGCCGTGGGTGCGGCAGCTCGGTGACGGCAGCCTCGCCGCGGTCGGTGGCACCGACGGGCTCGAGATCTGGTCGGACGTGGATCTGCGAATCGTCGACAAGCACGACGTGGTCGGTCGGTGCACGATGAGGCAGGGGGATCGGCGGTCGCTCTCGCTCACCTACCGCGAACCGGAGGATCTCGACGGGCCGGCCGAGCCCGGTGCGCGGCGCCACCCGATGGACGCGGATGAGGTTGCGTCACTCGTCGACCGGACGCAGGCGGTGTGGGAGGAGTGGTGCCACGGACGTCGCAGCCACTCGGAGGTGGACGGCTCGGTGCTGCGATCTGCGCTTGTCATCAAGTCGATGCAGAACCTCGAGACGGGCGCGGTGGCAGCGGCACCGACGACGTCGCTGCCCGAGGTCGCCGGGGGGTCGTGGAACTGGGACTACCGCTTCAGCTGGATCCGCGACAGCTGGCTGATGGTGCGCTCGCTCGCCGAGGTCGGCTTCCACGACGAGGCCGACCGCTTCCGCCGCTTCGTCGAGCGCTCGGCGGCCGGCTCGGCCTCCGAGCTGCAACTCATGTACGGCGTCGACGGCCGCCACCGCATCACCGAGGTGGAGATCGCAGAGCTCACCGGCTTCCACGGTGCTCGCCCGGTGCGCATCGGCAACGCCGCCCACACGCAGCTGCAGCTCGACATGTACGGCTACCTGCTCGAGCTGACGTGGCGGTGGTGCGAGCGGGGGAGCCCTCCTGACGATCCGTACTGGCAGTTCGTGACCGACGTGGTCGACACGGTCGCGCAACGGTGGGGCCAGCCCGACCACGGGGTCTGGGAGCTGCGCGGCGGGCCTCGTCACTACGTGTACTCGAAGGCGATGTGCTGGATCGCGCTCGACCGCGGCATCCGGCTCGCTCGTGCGCTCGATCGCGAGCACGGCGTCGATGTCGCGGCATGGGAGCGAGCGCGAGACGAGGTCCGCGACGCGATCGACCGTCGCGGCGTGTGCCCGGTCCGCCAGTGCCTGGTCGAGACCTTCGACGGCGAGTCGGTCGACGCCTCAGCGCTCCTGCTGCTCTCAGGTACGGACTTCATGTCCGTCGACGATCCCCGCTTCGAGGCCACGGTCGACGCGGTGATGTCCGAGTTGGACGACGACGGGTTGATCCGCCGCTTCCGTCATGGCGACGAGTCGGCCAACGAGGCGACGTTCGTGGCGTGTACCTTCTGGCTCGTCGAGTGCCTGGCGATGCTGGGCCGGTACGACGAGGCGGAGCAGCGCTTCGCCCGAGTGATGCGAGGCTGCAACGACCTCGGGTTGTTCGCCGAAGAGCTCGACGCGTCGTCCGGCGAGCTCTTCGGCAACTTCCCGCAGGGCCTCAGCCACCTCGCGCACATCTCGGCCGCGCTCGCCCTCAGTGCACGAGCTCCTGCATCTTGATCTTGAACCCCTCCTTCATGATCTCCCAGCGCGCGTCGTCGCCCTTGAAGATCGAACCGACGAGGCTCTTCATCTGCTCGATGGTGGCGTGCGGCGGGATGGGCGGCACCTCGGCGTTCGTGCGCACGTCGAGCACGGTGGGCCGGTCGGCACGGAGCGCTCGATCCCATGCGGGCCCGATCGCATCGGGGTCGTCGATCCGCAGCGCTTGCAGGCCGAGGCTCTCGGCGAAGCCCGCATAGTCGACCTCGGGCAGCTCCTGCGACTCCACGAACTTGGGTGAGCCCTGCATCGCGCGCATCTCCCACGTCACCTGGTTGAGATCGTTGTTGTGCAGGATGGCGATCACCAGCCGAGGGTCACGCCACTGCTCCCAGTAGCGCTTGATCGTGATCAGCTCGGCCATGCCGTTCATCTGCATCGCGCCATCACCGGCGAAGACGACGACCGGCCGGTCGGGGTGGGCGAACTTGGCGCCGATGCCGTACGGCACGCCGGGGCCCATCGTCGCGAGCGTCCCGGACAGCGATCCACGCATGTCGCCACGGAAGCGGAGGTTGCGCGCGTACCAGTTGGCCGCCGACCCCGAGTCGGCGGTGACGATGACGTCGTGCGGCAACCGTGACGATGCCTCGTGGAACAGGCGCATCGGGTTGGTGGGCTCGGCATCGACCATCGCCTCGGCCTCCATCACCTCCCACCACCCGGCGACGTTCTTCTCGATCTGCTCGCGCCACGAGCGATCACCCTTTCGCTCGAGGTGCGGGATGAGCGCGCGCAATGTCGTCGCCGCCTCGCCGACGAGGTTCACCTCGTACGGGTAGCGCATCCCGATGAACTTCGCGTCGATGTCGATCTGGATCGCCCGCGCTTGATCGAACGGTGGGAGGAACTGCGTGTACGGGAAGTTCGAGCCGACGGTGAGCAGCGTGTCGCAGTCCATCATCATCTCGTAGCTCGGACGGGTGCCGAGCAGTCCGATCGAACCGGTCACGTACGGCAGCTCATCCGACAGCACGTCCTTGCCGAGCAGCGCCTTGGCGACGCCCGCACCGAGGATGTCGGCGACCTGCTCGAGCTCGCCGCTAGCGCTGCGGGCACCTTGTCCAGCGAGGATGGCCACCTTGTGGCCGCTGTTCAGGATCTCGGCCGCGCGTCCGAGCGCGTCGTCGTCGGGTGCCATCGACGGCCACGAGATGCCGAGGCTCGACGGCACCATCTTGAAGGCGTGGGTCGGTGGCGAGTACGGCAGCTCCTGCACATCGGCCGGGATGATGATGGCCGTGGGGCAGCGCTCGGCCAGCGCGATGCGGATCGCACGGTCGATCACACCGGGCAGCTGCTCGGGGACCGTCACCATCTGCAGGTACTCGCCGGCGACGTCCTTGTACAGGCTCAGCAGGTCGACCTCCTGCTGGTACGAGCCACCCATTGCCGACCGGTTCGTCTGCCCGACGATCGCGACCACCGGCACGTGATCGAGCTTCGCGTCGTAGAGCCCGTTCAGGAGATGGATGGCCCCCGGTCCCGACGTCGCCATGCACACCCCGACCCGACCCGAGAACTTCGCGTACCCCACCGCCTCGAAGGCGCTCATCTCCTCGTGACGGGACTGGATGAACGTGGGCTGGTTCCCGGCGCGCACGAACGAGGCGAGGATGCCATTGATGCCGTCTCCGGGATAGGCGAAGACGTGCTCGACGTCCCAGGCGCGCAAGCGCTCCAACACGAAGTCACCGACCGTTGTCTCGGACATGTCTTGTCTCCTCTGCTCGTCTCGTCTCGTCCTTCTGGTGTGCCCCTTGTCCGCCTACCCGTTGGTCGCTCCGCGCACACGGAACCGCTCGGCATCGCTGTCCTTCAGTTCCACGCCGATGCCCGGCCGCGAGAGGTCCGGTCGCAGCGTGCCGCCGACCGGCGACGGGATGCCGTCGAACAGCATCCGCTCGAGCCGGGCGTGGTCGTGGAAGTGCTCGAGGTGGCGCAGGTTCGGCACCGCCAGCGCTGGATGGAGGTGCAGCGACTGCGCGCAGTGCCCCGAGATCTCGAGGCCGTGCGCCTGCGCGACCGCCGCGATCCGCAACCATTCGGTGATGCCGGCGCAGCGGGTCACGTCTGCCTGCACGACGTCGACCGAGCCGTGTGCGCACATGTGCTCGAAGTAGCTGAGCGACGACCCGTACTCGCCGGCGGCGACGTCGAGGTCGGTCATCTCGCGCACGGCGCGCAGACCGTCGAGGTCGTCCGACGACACGGGTTCCTCGAACCACGTCGCGCCCAGGTCGGCAAGCTGCTCACCAACGCGCACCGCCTGCTTGCGCGAATACGCACCGTTGGCGTCGACGAACAGCTCCGGCCCGTCGCCGATCACCCTGCGCACCGTCGCAGCCCGGCGGACGTCCTGGTCGGGGCACGAGCCCCAATCGGTGCCGATCTTCATCTTCACGCGCGGCATGCCGTCGTCGACCCACCCGCCGAGCTGCGCCGTGAGCTGGTCGAGCGAGTAGCTGGTGAATCCCCCGCTCCCGTAGACCGGAGCCTCGTCCCGCGCTCGCCCCAACACGTTCGCGAGCGGGAGCCGCACGATCTTGGCCTTCAGGTCCCACAGGGCGATGTCGACCGCGGCGATGGCAGCCGACACCACTCCCGGACGTCCGATGTTGCGGATCGCCCCGACCGTCGCGGCCCACGCCCCGACGACGTCGTGGGGATCGCGGCCCCGCACCACGCCGGCGAGGTGTGCGTCCACCACGGTGGCCGCGGCCGGGCTGCTGTAGGTGAAGCCGATGCCCGTGCAGCCGGCGGCGGTGGCGTGGACCACGATCGTGGTGGTCGAGTCCCAGGTGAACGTGCCATCCGACTCGGGTGCCTCGGTCGGGACGTCGTAGACCGCGACCGCGAGCTCGGAGATGCCGTCGTTCATCGGGTCGCCTCGCGCAGCAGTTCGGCGAGGTGCATCGCGCGGCGACCGCCGCTGTCGCCCTGCTCGATCTGCGTTCGGCAGCTGAACCCGTCGGCCAGCACGGCATCCTGCTCCGACGCGCTTCGGACCGCCGGCAGCAGGACGCGCTCCGCGCACGCCATCGACACGTCGTAGTGACCGCGCTCGAAGCCGAAGTTGCCGGCCAGCCCGCAGCAGCCCGAATCGAGCACGTCGACGTCGGCGCCTGTGTCATCGAGCAGTGCGCGATCGCAGTCGTACTTCATGACCGCGTGGTGGTGGCAATGGGTCTGGACGATCACCTTGCGGTCGATCTGGGGTGCGCACCAGCCAGGGGAGCGGTCGTGCAGCAGCTCACCGAGGGTGACGGTCTGGTCGCGGAGTCGCACGACGTCCTCGTCGCCGTGGAACAGTTCGTGCGCGTCACTGCGGAACACGGCCGTGCAGCTCGGTTCGAGGCCGAGGACGAGTCCGCCGCGACGGATGTGGTCGCGCAGTGCGGTGATCGTGCGGCGCAGCACGCGCTTGGCCATCCCGAGCTGGCCGGTCGAGATCCACGTCAGGCCACAGCACAGGTGTTGCCGGGGCGTCGTGACCCGCCAGCCCGCGTGTTCGAGCACCTCGACGGCGGCGCGACCGATGTGCGGATGGAAGTGGTTCGTGAACGTGTCCGGCCACAGCATCACCTCGCCCCTCGGAGTGGCAGCAGGTGGTGGAGGGACGCGACCGGCTATCCAGTGCTGCAGCGTCTCGTGGGCGAACCTCGGGATCTCGCGGTGCTGGTCGATGCCTCCCGCGGCGCGCAGGAGCGACTGCAGGCCCGGGAGGTGCGAGACGGCGTTGATGGTGCGAGGTGCGGCGGAGGCCAAAGCCGACCACACCGGCAGCCAACCCATCGAGTAGTGCGCCATGGGTCGAAGCCGGCGTTCGTAGTGGTGCGAGAGGAACTCGGCCTTGTAGGTCGCCATGTCGACGTTCACCGGGCAGTCGGACTTGCAGCCCTTGCACGCAAGGCACAGGTCGAGCGCATCGCGCACGGCCGTCGATCGCCATCGATCGTGGATGGCGCCACCACGCTCGTCGCCGTCGAGCATCTCGAACAACAGGCGGGCGCGGCCACGCGTGGAGTGCTCCTCCTCACGGGTGACCATGTACGAGGGGCACATCACGCCGCCCTCGGTGCGCCGGCACCGCCCGACGCCGACGCACCGGAGCACGGCCCTCCCGAACTGCCCCTCGTCGCGCGGATACGCGAACACGGCCTCGGGCGCTGCGTGCACGTAGCGGGTTCCGAGTCGCAGCCGGTCGTCGAGCGGCAGCGGATCGACCACCTTGCCGGGGTTCATCCGGTCGTCGGGGTCGAACAGCGACTTCACGTCACGGAACAGGTCCACCACCTCTGCGCCGAACATGCGCTCCAGGAGCTCGCCCCGCGCCTGGCCGTCCCCGTGCTCGCCCGACAGCGAGCCGCCGTACGAGGTCACCAGGTCGGCGGCGCGCTCGAGGAAGGCCCGGAAGTTGGCGACGCCGGCCGCACTGACGAGATCGAACGGGATGCGCGTGTGGACGCAGCCCTGGCCGAAGTGACCGTAGAGCGACGCCTCCGTGTACCCGAACTCCTCGTAGAGGCCGAACAGGTCTCGCAAGTACGCACCGAGCCTTGACGGGTCGACCGCCGAGTCCTCCCAGCCCGGCCAGGTGTCGTGCTCGCCAGGTATCCGCGCTGTGGCACCGAGCGCCGACTCTCGCACCTCCCACAGCTCGGCTTGCTGGTCGTCGTCGTCGAAGCAGGCGACGTCGTCGCTGTCCCGCCCGCGCCCGATCGCCTCCAGCAACTGATCGGCGTTCCGACGGGCATCGTCCTGGTCGTGCCCACCGAGCTGGACGAGCAGCCATGCCGAGCCCTTCGGCAGGAGGTGGAGGGCCGCGGTGTTCATCCGCTTGTCGCGCTCGAAGCCGACGAGCTTGTGGTCGATGCCTTCCAGCGCCGTGGGCCGGGAGGTCAGCACCTGCGGTACAGCGTCGGCGCTGGCGAAGACGTCGGGGAAGCCGAGCATCACGACGGTGTGCGCCGGCACCTTGGGCACCAGCTGCAGCTCGGCACGGAGCACGGTGACGAGGGTCCCCTCGCTGCCGACGAGGGCGCGCGCGACGTGGAAGCCGTACTCGGGCAGCAGCGAATCGAGGTCGTAGCCCGACACGCGGCGCGGGATGTCGGGGTAGCGATGCCGGATGAGCTCGGCGTGATCGTCGCTCAGCTGCCGGAGTCGCCGGTAGATCTCGGCACGGCGTCCGCCGGCGGACACGATCTGCTCGTACTCCTCGTCCGAGGTGGCCCCCACCCACATGCGGGTGCCGTCGTACAGCAGCACCTCCAAGCGGCACACGTTGTCGACCACCTTGCCGGTGCGCTGCGCGGTCGAGCCACACGAGTTGTTGCCGATCATCCCCCCGATCGTGCAGTGGCTGTGGGTCGCGGGTCGGGGGCCGAACTCCAGACCGGTGTCGGCGAGCTGCGCGTTCAAGTGGTCGAGCACGATGCCCGGCTCGACCACGCACGTCCGTGCGTCCGCGTCCACCGACGTGAGGCGGTTGCAGTACTTCGACCAGTCGAGCACGACCGCGGTGTTGGTGCACTGCCCCGCCAGGCTGGTGCCCCCACCGCGGGAGAGCAGCGGCGCGCCATGCCGCCCGCAGACGGCGACGGCCTCGACGGCCGCGTCGATGGTGCGCGGGACGACGACGCCGATCGGCACCTCGCGGTAGTTGGATGCATCGGTGGAATACGCGCCGCGCGATCCCGCATCGAAGCGGACCTCGCCATCGACCGCGACACGCAAGTCGTGCTCGAGCGCCGCGACGTCGATCTGCTGGGGGGAGGGTGCGACACGCCGCGGTGCGTCGACCGCCACGCTCGTGAGGTCGGTGGTCATCTGCTTGCGCCTTTCCAGCCGGCGCACGTGTGAATCACGTCGCGTGTGTCAGCTCTGTGACGGATCGCCCGGACGGTGCGTTTGTGGCAGACGTGCACCGGATAAGAGCGCGTCATGTCGGAGACACCATCGATTCCACTTCCATCGAGGGTGCTCGTGGCCCTCGAGCGCGACGATGCCGGTGCTCGCGCCGCACGTTGGGCGAGCCGGTTCGCGGACGACCTGCAGGTCGGCATCGCCGTGGTGACGCCGTTGGGGCGCGACTCGGCCGAGCGTGCGCCGGAGGATCTGCAGGAGTTCGTCGACGATGCGGCAGGAGCCGTGTCGTCGTGGTTGTCCGAGCGCGGGATGACGTGCGAGGACGTCGAGGTGGTCGACGGTGATTTCGTCGACGGGGTGGCCGCTCGCGCTCGCGTCGACGACCTCGTCGTCCTCGCCGTGGACGACGAGGAGGGCTTCACCGGCTGGGCGCTCGGGAGCGACGCACACAAGCTCGCGCACGAGCTGCCGTGCCCGATGGTCGTGGTGCCGCCGTCCGCGGTGCTCGATGCCGGCGCTCCGGTGGTCGTGGGCGTCGACGGGACCACGGCGAACCGGGCGACGCTCGACTGGGCGGCGTCGCTCGCGTCGGCGTTGCATCGGCCGGTGGGGTCGGTGCACGCCACCGATCCCGTCTATGACACCTTCGACAACGCCGGGAACTACGGCGTGCAGGAAGCCATGGCGAGGCTCGAGTCCGCCGCCGA
Organism: Ilumatobacteraceae bacterium; assembly: GCA_050248155.1. GTDB lineage: Bacteria > Actinomycetota > Acidimicrobiia > Acidimicrobiales > Ilumatobacteraceae > VFMC01. The sequence continues at coordinate 59,978 of JBFWSW010000015.1, read as the reverse complement.
CCACGCCCCGATCGTCGAGGCCCCGGGTGAGCCAGACGAGGTGGTGCGCGAGGTCGCGCACGACGAGCGCGCCTATCTCACCGTCATCGGCACCCGCGACATGGGTTCGCTCGGTGGCCGATTGCTGGGCTCGACCGCCGACCACCTGCTGCACGAGCCGCCCGGCGCGCTCGCGATCATCACCCACGACGCGCTCGGGTGACGTCGATCCCCGATTTGCCTCACTCCACGGGTCCTGCGGCAGCGGCCGAACGTTCGTACCCCACCTGAGGCTCTGCCGCGTCGTCCGACGACACCGTCGCGTCGCCGTGGGGGAGCTCGGTCGGTCCGAGGGGCGGTTCACCGGACTGCTCGAACTCCTCGAGCGAGGTCTCGCGCTGGAGGTCTCGGCACAGCTTGTACGCGATCGCGGCGGTGACGATCGGGACGCCGAGCAGCATCGCCCGGAGCGTCCACGTGACCGCCTCGATGCGCCAGTCGAGCTGCTGGGCGATCACGTCCTGACCCCCACCGATGAACAGCACCACGAAGAACGCGAGCACTGCGGCGCCGAACGACGTGCGCACGGGATGGTCGCGCGGTCGCTGCAACAGGTGATGCTCGCGGTAGTCCCTGGTGAGCCGCTTGTCGATCGCCGGCCACAGGTACAGGCCGAGGAACGTCAGCGACGGGAAGATGACGGCAGGGATCAGCACCTCCGGCACGCGGTAGCCGAAGAGGTGCAATCGGATGACCGGAGCGAGGCGGAGCGCGCCCTCGATCCAACCCATGTACCAGTCGGGCTGCGCGGCGGTGGTGACAGCTGCCGGATCGTACGGGCCGTAGAGCCAGATCGGGTTGATCTGCAGCAGCGCGCCCAGTGCGAACATCGTCCCTGCGACCACGAGGAACAGCCCGATCGAGCGGACCATGTACGTGGGCCACAATCGCGACCCGACGACGTTGTCGTCCCGCCGCCCCTTCCCCGGGAAGTGCGTGTGCTTCTGCCGCCAGACGATGGCGAGGTGCGCGGTGAGGAGCGCGACGAGCAGACCCGGGACGAGCAGCACGTGCGACACGAACAGCCGCGTCGAGATCTCGGGGCCGGGGAACTCGCCGCCGAAGATCAAGAACGCGAGCCACTGGCCGATGAACGGAATCGAGACGAGGATCGAGTGGGCGATGCGAAGGCCGGTTCCCGACAGCAGGTCGTCCGGCATCGAGTAGCCCGTGAAGCCGTTCAGGATCGCCAGGATGAGCATCGTCAGGCCGACGACCCAGTTGATCTCACGAGGCCGGCGGTACGCGCCGGTGAAGTACACGCGGCACATGTGCAGCACGATCGCGAAGATGAAGACGAGCGCGGCCCAGTGGTGCACCTGTCGCATCAGCAACCCGGTCCGGACGTCGAATGACATCTCGATCGTCGAGCGGTAGGCCTGCGACATCTTCACCCCGTCGAGAGGCGCGTACCTACCGTGGTACACGACCTCCTCCGTGCCGGGGTGGAAGAGGAACGAGAGGTAGGTCCCTGTGCCGACGAGCACGATGAAGCAGTAGAGGGCCACCTCACCGAGCATGAACGACCAGTGATCGGGGAAGATCTTGTTCAGGGTCTTGCGCGTGAAGCTGGTGCCGCCGAGCCGGCGGTTGCCCCACTCGACGATGCGGCGCATCATGGTTCGGCCTCCGCGGTCACCAGCCAGTTGGCGAACAGGCCCACGCCGCCGACGACGACCGCTGCGCCGCCGTACGCCCACATGAGCACCCCTGCGATCTGCTGGTCGTCGAGCGTGTACGACGAGTACCAGCTCGTGGTGGCGAGCGTCAGCCCGACCCCGTACGCCATCGGCGGGAAGGCGGCGAGGAACAGCACGATCAGCGCGACACCTCGCCACGCTCCTGCGCTGCGCAGGAGGTGTGACCACAGGAAGAAGGCCGTTCCGAGCAGGGTGACGTGCTCGAGGCCGTGGAGCGGGTCGTGGGTGAGCGCCTCCTCGTACAGCCACGGGATGTGCCACGCCATGAGCACGCCCACTTGCACGAGCGCCACACCCACCAGACCCGCGGCTCGAGGGGCGCGACCGTCGTGGCGCCCGAGCACGGCTCGCGTCACGGTGATGGGCTGCCCGATGGCCAGCAGGGGGGAAGCGACCGAGACGAGCAGCAGGTGTTGCACCATGTGCCATGCGAACAGGTCGTGCGCTCGGGCATCGACCGGGCCCAGCAGCGCGAGCGCGACGACGATGAGGCCCGCGACGAACGACGTGGTCGCGCGCAGAGGCAGGACGAGACGCCCGTCTCGTTCGAGGCGGATCACCGCCCAGCCGTACGCCGCTGCGGCGGCGACGAGCGCGAGGGGGATCCCGACGCCGGTCACGAGGGTGTCAGGCATGCACGTGCACCCAGATGATGATCGCCTCCTCGGCGAGGATGAGGCCGAGGTTGAAGGCGGCCGAGTACAGGCCGAGCCAGCCGAGGAACGCAGTTCGCCCTTCCGGTGTGCCCGACCGCTCGCCACCCTCGACCTCACGCCCCAGCCGCCCGAGCCGGTAGCCGATGACGCCGCCCGCGATCGCGACAGCAGCGAGCACCGCGCTCAGCCCGTGCATCACCCAGATCACCCACGAGTGCGTCTGCGCCGAGCGCACCAGTGCGGCCTCGCCGACGAGATGGATGGCCCACGCGGCGAGCGGACCGATGATGGGGAACCAGATCGCGAAGAGGCCGGGCTCGTCGTGCCGTTGGGTGGAGGCAGCGGTCGCGGTCATCGGAAGTGCGGTGAGAGGTGCAGGGTGGTGAAGACGAAGATCCACACCACGTCGACGAAGTGCCAGTAGAGGGAGAACACGGTGACGGTCACGTGCCGTTCGGAGTCGAACCATCCGCGGGCGGCCTTGATCTGGACGATGATGCTGATCAGCAGACCGACGATGACGTGCAGCCCGTGGAGACCGCTGATGACGATGAACAGTGATGCGTACGCGTTGTCGTCGACGCCGAACTTCAGTTCCGCGAACTCGATGCCCTGGTTGATCATGAACGCGAACCCCATCAGCCAACTGAGGGCGAGGGCGATCTGGAGCCCGCGGCGGTTGCCGCGCTTGATCGCGTGCTCGCCGTAGAAGAGAGGCAGGCTGCTGGCGAGCAGCACGACGGTGAAGATGCTGACGCGCGTGAGCGGGGGTGCCTCGATGCCGCCTTGCGGCCACTCGTCGGAGACCGAGCGCACGAAGTAGTACGACGCGAGCAGCGCGACGAAGATCGTGCCCTCGGTCGCGATGGTCAGCATGACCCCCCACCAGCCCATCGGCTTGCCCGGCCGTGTCGCGGGCACCGCGACGCCTGCGGTGTCGAGCACGGTCATGGCTTGTCCATCTCCGTGCGCCATGCCCACACGGTGAGCGCGCCGACGCCGACGACCACCCCGCTCCAGAAGAACACCGCGCCGACGAGCAGCACGCCGACGAACAGGATGAAGAGCCCGAGCCCGACCACGGCGGGGACCGGCGAGTCGTCGGGCACCGGGAGGTGCCCGTCGCCCTTCGCGTCGAAGCCGGTGGTGACGGCCATCTCGTGGCGAACGGCACCGCGGGGGCCCTGGGCTCGTTCTGGCTGCAGGTCGACGTCGCGCGCGTAGGGCAACGGCTGCTGGTCCCACAGCGGGTGCCGGCTGTTCACGACCGGCGAGGCCTCGAAGTTGAACTCGGGTGGTGGCGACGACGTCGCCCACTCGAGGGTGTCGGCATCCCACGGGTTCGGTCCGGCGATCGCGCCCCTCCGGCGGCTGATGACGATGTTCAGCAGGGTGAGACCGGTGCCCACGGCGAACACGACCGAGCCGATGCTCACGACCATGTTCAGCGTGTCCCATCCGAGGCCTTCGCGGTAGGTGTAGATGCGCCGCACCATGCCGCGCTGACCGAGGATGTGCATCGGGAAGAACGTGACGTTGAAGCCGATGAGCATCGTCCAGAAGCTCCACTTGCCCAGCCGCTCGCTCAGCATGCGGCCGGTCATCTTCGGGATCCAGAAGTAGAGCGCGCCGAAGATCGGGAAGACGACGGCACCGTTGAGCACGTAGTGGAAGTGGGCGACGACGAAGTAGGTGTCGTGCACCTGCAGGTCGAAGCCGAGCGATGCGACCATCACCCCGGTGATGCCACCGAGCAGGAAGATGATGAGGAAGCCGAGCGCGAACAGCATCGGCACCGTGAAGCGCACGCGGCCGCCCCACATGGTGCCGATCCACGCCATGTACATGATCCCGCTCGGGACCGAGACGATGAAGCTCGCTGCGGCGAACAGCCCGGTCGCCTGGGTGGGCATGCCGGTGGCGAACATGTGGTGCACCCACACGCCGAAGGAGATGAACGCGATGCCGACGAAGGACGAGGCGATCCAGAGATAGCCCGCGGTCGGTCTTCGCGAGAACACCGTGATCATCGTGGTCACCATGCCGGTCGCCGGCAGGAAGAGGATGTAGACCTCGGGGTGTCCCCAGAACCAGAACAGGTGCTGGTAGAGGAGCACGTTGCCGCCTGCGCCCGGTCGGTAGAACGCCGTGCCGAAGAGGCGGTCTGCCTCGAGCAGCGCGGCCGCCACCGTCAGCGACGGCACGGCGAAGATCACCATGAACGCCATCGAGACGAACGCCCACACGACGAGCGGGATCCGGTTCACCGTCATGCCGGGCGCGCGCAACTTGAACGCGGACGCGATGAAGTTGATCGCGCCGGTCGTCGTCGAGATGCCCGTGAAGATGACGCCGAGCCCCCAGAAGTCGAGGTTGAGGCCGGGCGAGAAGTCCTTGTCCGTGAGCGGCACGTAGGCGAACCAGCCTCCGTCGGGGGCCTTGCCGAACAGGAAGCTTCCGAGCATGAAGATGCCCGAGCCGAGGAAGACCCAGTAGCCGAACGCGTTCAGGCGGGGGAACGCCATGTCGCGGGCACCCAGCAGCAGCGGCATGATGTAGTTGCCGAAGCCGAACAGCACGGGCGTGTTGAACAGGAAGATCATCAGCGTCCCGTGCATGGTGAACAGCTGGTTGAAGGTCTCGGGCGAGACGACGTCGCTGTCCGGCTGGGCGAGCTGGGCGCGCATGACGAGTGCCATCAGCCCGGCGATGAAGAAGAACGTGAACGCCGTGACGATGTAGCGGATGCCGATCTTCTTGTGGTCGACCGTGGTGAAGAAGCCGAGCCAGCCGGGTCGGTCCTCCCACACGTGCTCGGGTTCGGGGGCCTCGGGAGGCCCGGCGTCGCGAACCGGCGTCTCGATCGTCATCGCAGCCCCTCGAGGTAGGCGACGAGCGCAGCGACCTGATCGTCGGTGAGGTCGATCTCCGGCATCAGTGCCCCTTCCTTCAGGTGCTGGGTCTCGTCGAGCCAGCGCGCCATGCCGTCGGGGGTGTTGTCGATCGCTCCCGCGGCGAGCCTCGTTCGGCTGCCGACGTGGGTGAGGTCCGGTCCGAAGTCGCCGTCGGCCGCAGTCCCGCGGATCGAGTGACAACCGGCGCACGACGTCGTCTCGACGATCTCCTTGCCCTGCCGTGCCTCGTCACCGGCAGGAGGAGCAGCGTCGGCACGATTCGTGTCGAGCCAAGCCTCGTAGTCCTCCAGCGAGTCGACGACGACGACGAACTCCATGTGCGCGTGCTGGATGCCGCAGAACTCGGCGCAGCGCCCGAGGTAGGTGCCCGGTGTGTCGGCGGTGAAGCGCAGGTGGTTCACTTGACCGGGGATCATGTCCTGCTTGCCGTTCAGCTCGGGGATCCAGAGGCTGTGGATCACGTTGTCCGACACCAGCGTGATGTCGACCGGCTGGTCGACGGGGACATGGATCTCGTTGGCCGTTGCGAAGCCCTCGTCCGGGTAGTCGACGCGCCACCACCATCGCTCGCCCTCGACACGGATCTGCACTGGTGCATCGGCGGAGGCCGAAGCCGGCGCGAGCTTGTTCGCGACGCGCACCGTCTCGACGGCGGTGATGCCGAGGATGACGACCGGGACGATCAGGCCACCGATCACGATGAACCGGTTGTCGACCCGCCGGAGGCGTTCGCCCTCGGGCAGACGCCGCCGTCGCAGCATCGCTGCGACGACGAGACCCATGACGATGATGTAGACGCCGAAGGCGAGCCAGAAGAGCAGCCACCAGTTCTGGGCGATCGTGCGCGCTTCGGGTGAGCGCGGGGTGGTCATCGACGGCGAGTCGCCGCACGCGGTCAGCGTCAGCGCCGACGCCGCCGCGGCCAGGCCGAGCGCTCGGCGAGCGGTCACGCCTTCCACCACCCGGGGCCGACCGGGACGTCGAAGTCGCCGGCTGCGACGAGCACGCCCTCGTCGTCGACGCGCAGCGGAAGCTGGGGGAGTGGCCACGCTGCCGGACCGCTCACGGGCACCGCGCCGCGGAGCACGTCGAAGCTCGACTGGTGGCATGGGCACAACAGCTGCTGGATGTCGGCCTGGTACAGACCCACCGGACAGCCGGCGTGGGTGCAGACCTTCGAGTACGCGACGAGACCACCGGGCGCCCATGCGCTCCGGCCCTCGGGGAGGGCGAGCGACGACGGGTCGACGCGGACGAGTACGACCTGGCCGTCCGCCTCGTCGAGATGATCCTGCGGGAAGACGGTCAGCAGCGCCGACAGCGGGACGTCGTCGGCCCGCACGAGCACGTTGTCGGTCGTCACGACGCGAACGCCGTCTCGCCACGCGGTGCGCAGCGGCGCGCGTCCGGGTGTCGGTCCGAGGGTTCTGACGGGCTCGGCCAGGCCGATGACGAGTGCTCCGCCGGCGAGGACTGCAGAGCGCCGGAGCCACACGCGGCGCGTCAACGCCTCGCCTCGCTCGAGATCCTCTTCCATCGCGGCCACCTCGTCGGCCGGGGGCGAGAGCCGCTCGCGCGCTTCCTCGTAGGGTCCACCTGCCAAGAGGTGGTTCGCCCACAGCACCAGCGCGATGCCGGCGGCGACGAGCGCTGCAGCGAGGCACGCACCCTGCCATTGCGGGCCCCGCGACACGAAGCCGGCGACGAAGCTCGCGACTGCGAAGGCCGCGGCTGTCAGGAACAGCAGCGTGATCGCACGGCTGTTGGTCCGTTGGGTGGTGCTGCTCATCGGCGTTCTCCGATCACGACCAGCGCGCCCGTGAGGAACACGACGGCCAGGAAGGCGATGAGGCCCTCGGCGAGTGGGCCGAAGTGCCACAGTGGCTGACCGCCGCGGTCCTCGGGGTCCTGCAGGTACTGGATGTACGCGGCGATACCGGCGACCTCGTCGTCGCTGAACGCGTCCTCGGCGAACACGGGCATCGTGCCGGGTCCGGTGCGCATCGCCTCGACCACCTGGACCGGCGTCGAGCGCATGAGCGAGGGCGCCTCGCCGTATCGGAGTGCGCCGCCCTGGCCGACGGCTTGGTGGCACGCCGCGCAGGCGAGGCGGAAGTCCTCACCCCCGCGCGCGAGGTTGGCGGACGCGACGTCCACCTCGGGAATCGGCTGGCCGGCGTCCGGATGCAGCGACGCGACGTACGCGACGAGGGCGGCGATCGTGGCGGCGTCGTAGCGCGGATCGTGCCGCACCATCTCGTCGTCGGGGTGGGCGAGCGGCATCCTGCCGGTCGTCAACATGTAGTCGGCGAGGGCGGGGCCCGAGTGCTCGAGGCTCGGGCCATCGTCGGTTCCCTCTCCACGGGCTCCGTGGCACGTCGCGCAGTCGCGCAGGTAGATCTGTTGCACGTTCGATGGTGGGGCGGCGGGCGCCTCCGAGCGCGGCACGATCGCGGCGACGAGCCCCGCTCCGAGCGCCAGCACTGGTCCTGCGCTCAGCAGTCGACGCACGAGCACCGCCGTCAACGGAGCCCTGCGATCTCTCGTGCACGGGCGACGGCCCCGCGACCGACGGTCTGGGCGAGGTGCGGCAAGGACCGCAGGAAGGCCGGAGTGAGCACGCCGCCCGCCTGGTCGGTGAAGGTGCCGGTCGCGCCGGCATCGGCGCCGGGCTGGTCGTCGAGCGGCTCCTCGAGGTTGCCCGGGCGCACGCTCGACGGGCTGCCCTCCACCTGCTGGCCCTCCCAGCTGCTGAGGGCCGCGAAGTGATCGAGCACCCCTGGTGCCAACTTGTTCAGTGCGAGCACCATCCGATTCCAGGTGCCGATCACGCGCTGGCGAGGTGCCGTCTCGGCGGCGCGGACGATGGCTCGCGCGATGACGTCGGGGTGGTAGATCGGCGCCACGGGCCGGGGTTGGTGCGGCATCCGGCTGCGGGACCACCCGAACTGGGGCGTGTTCACGGCCGGCAGCACGACCTGCGTGACGCGGATCGCGCTGCCCTCGTGGAGCAGCTCGGTCCGCAGCGACTCCATGAATCCGCGGGCCGCCGCCTTCCCGCCGCAGTAGGCCGCCTGCAGCGGGATGCTTCGGTACGCGAGCGTCGAGCTGACGCTGACGATCGTGCCCCGGTCGCGCGGCGACATGTGCTCGAGCGCAGCGAGGGCGCCGTGGACCTGGCCGAGGTAGGTCGCCTCGGTCGATCGCCGGATCTCGTCGGCCGTCAAGGTCGAGACGGGACCGAACACCGTGAGCATCGCGTTGTTGATCCAGACGTCGATGGGGCCGAGCCGGTCCTCGGTCTGCTCCGCCCCCGCGCGCACCTGATCCCAGTCGGCGACGTCGACTTTGATCGCCAGCGCCTGTCCGCCGCGTGCCAGCACGTCGTCTGCGGCTCCTCGGAGCCCCGCTTCGCCACGCCCGAGGAGCGCGACGTCGTACCCCTTCGCCGCGAGCGTGCGGGCGGTCGCGCGTCCGACCCCTCCCGTCGCTCCCGTGACGACGGCGACGCGACGGGGCCCGGCTCCGCGCCGGCTCTCCTCCTCCACCCGAGCACCTCCTTCCCTCGGCCGCACTCGTCGACCGGGCCGCATCTACCCGTTCGGGTGGGTCTTGATGCATCGGATGCACGATCCGGTGATCCGGAAAGGCCGACCGTGTCGAACCGGCCGAACGAGGAGCAGTCTGCGAACAGGAGGCATCGGTGCGGAAGGGCAGGGGAGTGGAGCTGTCGGGAGCCGTCGTCGTGGTGACAGGAGCGGCCGGTGGCATCGGGAGTGCGGTCGCCGCGGCGTTCGAACGAGCCGGGTCGACGGTGGTGAGGACCGACGTCGGGGGTCGAGGCGACACCCGCTCGCTCGATGTCGCCGACCTCGCCGCGACCCGCGCCGCCCTGCAGGGCATCGCCGATCGATACGGCCGGCTCGACGTCGTGGTCGCCAACGCGGGTGTCGCCGCCGCCGGCCTCGTCGAGGACACGAGCGACGACGACTGGACGCGCATCGTCGACATCAACATCACGGGCTCGGTGAACACGCTCCGCGGCGCCTACCCGATCCTCACGGACGCTGGCCGAGGGTCGATCGTGCTGATGGCCTCGCTCGCCGGGCTCATGGGGACGCCCCTGCTCGCTGCGTACGGGATGTCGAAGGCGGCGCTCGTCGGGCTCGGCGCCAGTGTTCGGCCCGAGGCCGCGCGACACGGGGTCGGCGTGACCGTCGTGTGCCCCGGCCCGGTCGAGACGCCGATGCTCGACTCGCCGGCAGCCACCCCCGGTGTGTCGCCTCGCCGGTTCCTCACCGCTGCCGCGGGTCAGCCGATGACGCCGCAGCGCCTCGCGAAGCACGTGGTGCATGCGGTGCGCACGGACCGAGGCCTGGTGGTCCCCGGCCGCTCCGGGCTGCTGTGGCGGGTGGCCCGCATGTCACCTCGAGTCGCGGGCGCCTTGACGGCAGCAGGCCTGCGTCGCGAGCTCGCCGCCGCCGAGCCGGGGCAGGTGGCTCCCTCTGGCTGAGCGACAGGCTGTCAGGTGCCCCGGCTCGCGCGACGAGGTCGTCCGGATCGGCCACCGGCTGCACGAGGAGCGGTACCAACAGCGCCTGGCAGATGGCGACGTCGTGGCGTGGTGAGTCTCCTAGAGTCTGGCCATGAGCACCGGCGCCATCCTCGTCATCGTCGTCGCCGCGGTCGCCCTCATCCTCGTCTTGATGTCGGTGAAGACCGTGGCCCAGGGAACGGTGGCGGTGACGACCGTCTTCGGCAAGTACAAGGCTGTGCGGCGTCCCGGCTTGAACGTGCTCGTGCCGTTCGTCGAGAAGATCTTCCGGCGCATCAGCACGCAGAACCGTGCGGTCGAATTGCAGTTCCAGGCGATCACCCAGGATCAGGCGAACGTCTACTTCACTGCGATGATGGTGTACTCGGTCATCAACGAGTCCGAGGAGACGATCAAGAACGTCGCGTTCAAGTTCGTCAGCGAGAAGGACTTCCTGACCGCGCTCGTGCGCAGCGTCGAGGGCAGCACCCGCGGCTTCGTCGCGACCATGCGCCAGGCCGAGATCCTCGGGCTGCGCGGCGAGATCGTCAGCGAGGTGAAGCAGAACCTCGACGTCACGGTCGAGACCTGGGGCTACCACCTCATCGATCTGCAGCTGAACGACATCACCTTCGACGCGGCGATCACCACCTCGATGGCTCAGGTCGTGGCCTCGAACAACCTCAAGGCTGCGGCGACCAACGAGGGTGATGCCCTCCTCATCCGGCGCACCAAGGAAGCCGAGGCCGAGGGCACTGCCATCCGGATCGCCGCCGAAGCCGAGCGCACGGCAGCACAGCTCCGTGGTCAAGGCGTCGCCCTGTTCCGTGAAGAGGTCGGGCGAGGGCTCACGCAGGCTGCACGTGAGATGGAGGCGGCCAACGTCGATTCGTCGCTCATCCTGTTCTCCATCTGGACGGAGTCGCTCCGGCACATGGCCGAGAACGGGAAGGGCAACGTGCTGTTCCTCGACGGATCGCCGCAAGGCATGGAGAAGCAGCTCCAAGACCTCCTCGCGATGCAGCAGCTGCGCACGTTGCCGCCGCCCCCACCCGGCGGTTGATCGCTCAGAGCCAGTCGCGCTTGCGGAAGATCGCGTAGAGCGCCGTCGACAGCACGACCACGAGCGCCGTCGCAGCGACGACACCCCACGTGTCGCCCGAGCCCGGATACGGTACGTTCATCCCGTAGAAGCCCGTGACGAGCGTCGGCACCGCGATGATCGCGGCCCAGCTCGTGACCTTCTTCATCACCTGGTTCTGGCGGTAGTCGCGCAGGCTGAGGTTCGTCTCGACGATCGTGCCGACGAGGTCGCGCAGCGCGTCGGTCGATTCGCTGACTCGCAGGATGTGGTCGTACACGTCCTGGAAGTAGGGGTACAGACCCTCGGCGACGACCGACTGCTCGCGCCGCATGAGCGAGCTGACCGCCTCGCGCATCGGCACGACGAGCCGGTGGAAGCCCACCAGTGCGCGGCGCATGTCGAACCAGGCACGCTGCTCGGTCGGGTTGAGCGGCTGCTCGGAGAAGATGCCCTCGGTGACGTCGTCGTAGAAGTCGTCGAAGACCTGGATCGCTTCGAAGTACTCGTCGACCACGACGTCGAGCAGTCCGTAGAGCAGGAACCCCACACCGAACTTGCCGAGGTCGCGCATGCGGTCCCAGCGCGCCGTCACCGCGTCGATCGAGAACCCGTCGTTCTTGCGGACCGTGATCAGCCAGCGCTCGTTGATGAACGCGTCGATCTCGGTCTTGTGCAGCTCGGTCGACTCGGGATCGACACGCACTGCGTGCGCCGAGAGGAAGAGGTGCGACTCGTAGTGATCGACCTTCGGTCGTTGGTGCGGGCTGAGCGCGTCCTCGACCGCGAGCTCGTGCAGGCCGAGCTCGCTGGCCAGCTCGTGCAGCTGCTCCTTCGACGGTCCGCAGAGGTCGACCCAGACCACGGTGTCGGCTCGCGACAGGTGCTCGGACACGTCGGAGACCGGGAACCCCTCGGCCTCGAGCACTCCGTTGCTGTAGACGCGCGTGTGGGGAGCGCTCACCTGCGCAGTCTGCCAGCGCACTCGATGATGATGTGGGCAGCGGCGTCCGCGTCGTCGGTGTCGGTCTTCCACGACGAGACGCTGATGCGCATCGCGGTCTCGCCGTCCCACATCGTCGGACCGCACCAGATGCGTCCGTCGCGCTGGATCTCCGCGATGAGCGCCTCCGTGGTCGGCCCGTCGTCGAGCCGAACGAGCACCTGGTTGATCACCACGTCGTTGAGGAGGGTGAACCCGTTCCCGGCCAGCCGGCCGGCCATGTGCGTCGCGGCATCGCACGCACGCTTCACCATCGCCGCGACGCCATCGCGCCCGAGCGTGCGCAGCGCAGCCCACACCTCCACCTGTCGTGCCCGCTGCGACGACTGCGGCGTGTGGTGCATCGCCTCGAACCCGGAGTCGGGCGGCAGGTATCCCGCCGTCGCAGCGAACGTGCGACGCAGGGTGGACGGATCTCGGACGAAGGCGATGCCGCAGTCGTAGGTGACGTTGAGCCACTTGTGCCCGTCGGTGGCCCAGGAGTTGGCGCGATCGAGCCCGTGTACCAGGCGTGCTCGGCTGGGCTCGGCCATGGCCCACAGACCGAACGCGCCATCGACGTGGAGCCAGCCGCCACGTTGCTCGAGCCAGTCGGCGATCGGCTCGAACGGGTCGAACGCGCCTGTGTTCACCTCGCCGGCCTGAGCGCAGACCAGCACCGGTCCTTCGAGGTCGGGAAGGAGGTCGGCGCGCAGGCGGCCCTGATCGTCTGCCGGGACGACGTGCACCCGCTCGCGTCCGAGCCCGACGAGCCCCAGCGACTTCTTCAGCGTCGAGTGTGCACGCTCGCCGACGACGACCTGGAGCGGCGGTGCACCGAACAGACCGTTGGCCTGGACGTCCCAGCCGAGCCCATCGAGTAGGGCGTCTCGGGCGGCCGCGAGCGCCGTGGCGTTGGCCACCGTCGCGCCGGTGACGAACGCGACCCCCGTGCCCTCCGGCAGGTGGAGCAGGTCGACGAGCCAACGGCTGGCCACCTCGTACAGCGTCGACGCGACCGGCGACATGACGGGGAGTGCGGTGTTCTGATCCCACGCATCGGCGAGCCATGACGCGCCGAGGGCGATCGGGAGCGTCGCGCCGTTGACGAAGCCGAAGTAGCGCCGGCCGGTGCTCGCCATGGTGGCCGGGCTGCCGATGTCGTCGAGGAGGGCGAGCGTGTCCTGCGCGTCACGGCCACGTCCCGGCAACGGCTCGTCGAACCGTGCCAGCGCCGCCCGCGCTGCAGGGGTGGGCGACACCGCACGATTGTCGATCGCGGCGGCATATCGGAGGGCCCGGAAGCTGGCGTCGGCAAGGAGCTCGTCGTCGGTCACCCGCTCATGCTGGCACGACCCACGTCCGTCCGTCAGCCGAAGCGCGGCGGCGTGGTGCCGATGGTCGGGGCGGGGAGATTTGAACTCCCGACCCCCTGCTCCCAAAGCAGGTGCGCTACCGCTGCGCCACGCCCCGAACGTCGGCAGGCTATCGGATGACCGTCGGCGATGGCCGGGCCATTGTGCCGGCTCGTGTCATCCGCTGACGACACGCCGTGTCGTCGGAGCATGACGCGAGCCGAACAAGAGGGCTCCCTACACTGCGGGAACCATGATCACCGGCCGGCGAGCGCGATGGAGGGCGGTGGCGTTCGCCTGCGTACTGGGGGGTGTGGCCTCGTGCTCGGGGTCCGACGCACCACGGGCCGGATCATCGAACGCCGTCACGACGGCGAGCGTCATGCCGAGCACGTCGGCCCCGGCGACGACTGGTGTGAGCACGACCGAGCGCGCCGATCAGCCGACCGAGGTGCCGACGACGCCAGCGGCGCCGACCACCGTGGCGCCCACGACCTCGGCCGAGCCTGCCGCGCCCACGGCGCCCCTCGTCGTCATGTGGGCCGGGGGAGCGGTCGCGCTCCACGACCCGGCCACGGGCGACATCGTCAACATCGTCTCGACGTTTCAGCCCGAGGCCGCATGGGTCACCGACCTCGACCGCGCCGCCGACGGCACGATCGTGTACTCGCTCGCCGTCGAGGACTCGTGGTACTCGTGTGACACGTCGCAGGGCTTCGCCGAGGCCATCCTGCCCGACGGCACCTTCACCAGCCTCGGGATGGGCGGCGGGGTCGACCTGTCGCCCGACGGGGCGCGAGTTGCGCTCGTCCGCTCGTCGGGATGCGAGCCCGACCCGACCGAGCCGATGTTCGTCGTGGTGAACCCCGACACCGTCGCAGACCGCTCGGTGCACGCGAGCGACGAGCGCGCGTGGTCGTTCCCCGGGGCGACGTACAGCGCCGATGCAGCACCCGTCCTCAACGGAGCCGTCTGGAGCGGCACGTCGTTGGTGGCCGCCGGCGCCGGACGACTCGTGATGATCGACCCCGCTCAGGACGCCGTGCCGGACCTGTCCGAGGGTGTGCCGATCCAGCTGTCGTCGGGAGAGCCCGGCGCCGCCACGCTCGTCGGTGCACGGGCGGACGGGACGTTGCTCGCCGTGGTGCACGACCAGGACAACCTGGCCCGTGTCGTGACGCTCGATCCGTCGACCGGCGCCGAGGTGACCGAGCTCGCTCCGGGTGGGGAGTGGTGGTTCGTCTCCGCCGATCCGTCGGGGGCCCACTGGGTGGGCCTTCGGGGTGACGCGGTGCTGGTCGATGGTCTGGTGGTCGAGCTGCAACGGCCCGACCCGGCGATCGACGACCACCCGGTCGCCGTCGGCTGGTGATGCCGTCAGCCGCGTCGTGAGGCGAGGCGGTCGACCACGCGCAGCAGGCGCTGCACGTCGTCGTCGCTGATGTAGCGGGCGAGCCCGGCGCGCACGACGCCGCCGCTGTCGGCCAGCCCGAGCGAGTCGACCACCTCCACCGCGTAGTTGTGTCCGTCCCACACCGCGATCTGCTCGGCAGCCATCGCCCGAGCTGCGTCGTACGGTGCAACACCGTCGATCGTGAACGCGGCGGTCGGCGTACGGCCGTCCATGCCGGTGGGTCCGTAGACACGCACTCCCGAGATCGACTGCAGACCGGTGAGCAATGGCTCGAAGACGGCGTTCTCGTACTCGGCGATGCGGTCGAGGCCCTCCTCGACGAGGAAGCGCGCCGCCGCCTCGACGCCGGCGATGCCCTCCCAGTTCGGCATTCCGGTCTCGAAGCGTGCCGGCCCGGAGTCGGAGGCAGGCCGCACCTTGAAGACCGGCAGCGAGTCGAGCAGTTCGGGCTCGCACCAGAGCACCCCCATGTGCGGCCCGTACCACTTGTACGGCGAGGTGGCGAGAGCGTCGCAGCCGAGCGCGGCGATGTCGATGCGGTGGTGCGGCGCGAGCGCGACCGCGTCGATGAACACGCGCGCGCCGACGCCATGGGCGGCATCGATGATCGGCTTGAGGTCGGGTGCCGTGCCGAGCAGGTTCGAGGCGCCGGGCAGCGTCACCCACCGCGTGCGCTCGTCGATGAGGTCGATCACGATCTCGGGCGGCAACGTGCCGGTCGCGACATCGAACGGCGCGAGCACGTGCTCGGCCCCCGCTTGTTCGCACGCGCGGAACCACGGCGTGACGTTCGCGTCGTGGTCGAGCCGCGTGCCGAGCACCTTGTCGCCGGGTCGTAGCGTCGCCCCGACGGCACGGCTGAACGAGAAGGTCAGCGTCGTCATGTTCGGCCCGAAGCAGACTCCCATCGGGTCGGCGCCGAGCAATTGCCCGACCATCGCCCGCGCTCGCGACTGGACGGCAGCGCAATCGGCAGCAGCGGCGAACAGGTCGCTCGCCGCGGCCGTCGACCCACTCGCCATCCAGGCGGACATGGCCTCGATGGCCGTGTCGACCATCTGCGTGCCTGCCGGCGCGTCGAACCGCGCCCATCCGTTGGCGACGCCGGGGAACCGATGCTGGAGCGAGCCTGTCACGGCAGCAGACACTGCCACACCGAGACGCAACTTCGGGGCTGAGGGTGCGGTTTCTCGCCCGCCAGCCCCGAAGTTGGTGTCCGGGGCTCAGACGCCGGTGCCGGCGGGGACCGCGCCCTCGGTGGTGCCGAAGGCCCGCGGGACCGGATCCGTCATCAGCACGCCGGCGAGGACGGCCGCGTGACGGGCTTCGACGCCGCCGACGCTCATCAGCGCCTTGTTCAACGACGTGTCCATCACGACGCCGACACCCGACTGGTAGCTGGCGGCTGCGGCACGCTCGAGGTCGAGGGCGAGCTGCACCA
>JBFWSW010000015.1:0-43761 GCA_050248155.1 Ilumatobacteraceae bacterium | reverse complement strand
GCGTGACGGGCTTCGACGCCGCCGACGCTCATCAGCGCCTTGTTCAACGACGTGTCCATCACGACGCCGACACCCGACTGGTAGCTGGCGGCTGCGGCACGCTCGAGGTCGAGGGCGAGCTGCACCACGCCCTGCTCGTCCTGCAGCGCATCGATCGTCGGCTGCAGCTGTGCGAGCACCGCGGGGTTCGGGTCGGTGAACGGCTCGCCGCCGGCGTTGGTCGTCGCCGCCTGGAAGAACTGCGCGTGCTCCATGTGGTGGCTCTGGAACAGCTTCGCCGCGTCGCCGACAGCTGACGTCGTCACGAGACCCGAGTCGATCGCGATCTGGTACGCAGCGACGGCGAGGTTCTCGAGCGACGAGATGGTGCGCAGCATGATGACATCGCTCGACATCGCCACCGTCGTCGCAGGAGCCATCGTGGTGCCCGGCGCCATCGTCGTCGCCGTGCTGCCGGAGGTCGTCGCGGTGTCGTCGTCGCCTCCGCAGGCGGCGAGCAGTGCGGCGCCGGCGATGCTCACCCCGCCGATGCGGAAGAGCGATCGGCGGGTCAGCCCGCCGAGCAACGCGGCGGACGACTCCTCCTGGGTGCGCGACTCGCGGTCGAGGAAGCGCGACATCGCGCTGGCGAAGGGTGACATGGAGGCGCGGTGCTCGGCTTCGCTCGCCCGGGCCTCACGGCGGATCTGGTCGTGGTTCACATCGGTCTCGTTTCTCTGCTGGGGCTTCGGTCCACGGCAACTCAGCCGACGGGGAACTTGGCGGGATCGACGAAGGCCGTCTCGGTCTCGAACGGCGGCAGCATCGTCTTCGGGTCGGCTCCGATCACCTGGCCGAGCACCACCGCGTGCTGTGCCTCGACCGGCAGGATCGATGCGGTCAGCTGCAGTTCAGCCACCGACTCGAGCGCGCCGAGGGCGAAGAGGTAGGTGGCAGCCGCGGCGTTCTCGAGGTCGTACGCCAACTTGACGACGTCCTTCTCGGACTTCGCCGCCTGCAGGCCGGGGGACAGCGCGTCGAGCAAGGCCTGGTTCAGCATGCCGGTCGCGGCGTCGCCGGCTGCGGCGCCGAACGCTGCGGCGTGCTCGCCGTGGTGCCCGCTGAAGGTCATGGCAGCCTGCAGCACGGCGGGCGTGGTGACGAGCCCGCTGTCGGCAGCCGCGCCGTACGCGGCGACCGCCGTCAGCTCGACGCTCTCGGCGAACGCGGCGATGCCCGCGTCGCCGCTCGCCGCGGCAGCGCGGGGGAGCAGGCTGTGGATCGGCAGCACCTGCGACCCGATCGTCACCGCCGCCGCCGCACCTGCCGCGCGCCGCACCCGGCGGTGCTGCGCCGACCGCACCGTCACCGATCGGAACCGGCGGGTCTCGCTGTGGAGCTCGCGGATGTCGTCGGCCATCGATGTCATGCCGTCGCGGTGCTGGTCGTCCACCCCCTCCACGAGGGCGCGAAGGGTCTGCTCGCTGATCTCCACAGTGGTCTCCTTTGTTCGGGGCTGTGCCGGGTGACGCGAAGGGTCACTCCGTGACGACGACCGTTCCGGCCATCGAGGGATGGATGCCGCAGATGTAGGCGAAGGTGCCCGCGGCGTCGAAGGTGTGGCTGAAGGACGTGCCCTGGTCGAGGGGCTCGCTCACGAAGGAGTCGTCGGCGGCGTCGACGCTGTGGGCGAAGCGGTCACCGTTGGTCCACGTGACCGTGGCGCCGACGGGGACGGTCAGCCGTGCCGGGGTGAACGCAAAGCCGGCGATCGCGACCGAGTCGGCACGCGCGTCCGGCGCAGCGGCGGCCGGCGTGCGCTCGCCCTCGTCCCACGCGATGCACAGGACCGCAGTCGCGATGGCCAGGGCGGCTCCGGCCGGCCCGGCGATCCGGATCGGCACGGAGCGCCCAGCACCGACCGCCGGCGCGAACGTGAGGGCGAGCGCCACGAGTGCGACGACCTCGGAGATGAGGGCCAGCGCCGCCTGAGGCGAGGGCTCGAAGCCCGACTCGGTGAAGCCGAAGACACCACGATCGGTGCGGCTGAGCGTGAACGCCACGAGCGTGCCGACGACCATCGCGACCGCGGCCAGGCGGACGACCGCCTCGCGGCGCGCGACGAGGGCGAGGGCGATGGCCGCCGAGCCGAACCCGTTCAGCAGGAACGACCGGCCGAGGTTCGCGTTCGGCACGTCGCGGTAGCCGTCGAAGTACAGCTGCAGGTGGACGAGGCCGCCGACGACCAGCGCCACCGCCGCGACGATGCGCAGCGCGCTCCCCGCGGTGCGGTGCGGGAGGGCTGGCTCGGCGGACATCGGCTCCTGTTCGGAGCCGGTGCCGATCCGGTTTGGTGGAAGCGGCTCGGGTCGCGAGCCGAGTGCCGGCGGGACTTACTGGCGGGCGGCCTTGGCCTTCGCCTTGGCGAGCCGCTTGGCCGTGCGACCGGTGGGCTCGATGTTGCGACCGTCGAGGTCGCCGAGCTCCTCGCCGTTCTCGAACAGCACGCGGTAGCGCTGCCAGTTGAAGCCGTTCGACAGGATCACCTTGCCCGGCGTGCCGACGGGGACCGACGGCAGCTCGGCAATCGACACGACCCGGTCGCCGTTGCGCAAGTCGAGCTGGTCGGGATGCGGCTTGGCGAGGGCGTGCGGCTTCCAGGTCGGCATGACGCCATTCTGCCCGACGGAGGTGCGCCCGGCAGCAACCGTCGATCAGGTCGCCGGGTCGATAGGCTCAGCGCCCTGTGAAAAGCACGCTCGAAACGCTCGAGGAAGCGCCCGGCAAGCACCGCGTGAAGCTCTCCCTCACCGTCGACGAATCCGAGTTCGATCGCGACATCGACCAGGCCTTCCGGAAGATCGCGAAGGAGGTCAAGCTCCCCGGGTTCCGCAACGGCAAGGTGCCCCGCAAGGTCCTCGAGGCCCGCATCGGGCTCGCCCCGGCACGCGAGCAAGCGCTGCGCGACGCCATCCCGAACTACCTCGCCGAGGCGGTCCGCGAACACGACATCGACCTCATCGCCACCCCCGAGGTCGACATCACGAGCGGCATGGAGGAAGGCCCCGTCGCCTTCGACGCCACGTGCGAGCTCCGGCCCGAGATCACGGTGCCCGGCTACGGCGGCCTGCGCGTCGAGCTGCCGTCACCCGTCGCGAGCGACGACGAGATCGACCAGGCGGTGCGGGCCGAGCTCGTGCGCCACGGATCACTGGTCGACGTCGATCGTCCGATCCAGTCCGGCGATCACGTCACCCTCGACCTCAACGGCACGCGCGACGGCGAGCCGGTCGCCGGCCTCAGCACCGAGGACTGGCTGTACGAGGTCGGCAAGGGATGGGTTGCCCCCGGCTTCGATGCCGAGCTGCTGGGCGCCGTGAAGGGGGCCGAGCTCCGGTTCACCGCTACACCGAACGGCACAGATGAGCCGGCCGACTTCGAGGTCAACGTCACCAACGTCCAAGAGATGGTGCTGCCCGAGCTCACCGACGAGTGGGTCGACGAGAACATCGGTGAGTTCGACACCGTCGAGGCCTACCGTGCGTCGATCGCCGAGCGACTCGGCGAGGCGAAGCTCAACCAGGTTCGCAACGGCTTCATCGACGCCGTCACCACGGCGCTCGCCGACCTGGTCGATGTCGAGCCGCCCGAGGCGATGGTGAACGGCGATCTGCAGTCGCGCGTGCAGAACACGGTGCAGCAGTTCCAGTCGCGGGGCATCTCGCTCGACCAGTGGCTCAGCGCCACCGGTCAGGACGCGAACTCCTTCATCGAGACGCTGAAGGTCCAGTCGGTGAAGGCCGTCAAGGTCGACCTCGCGCTGCGTGCTGTCGCCGCGGCCGAGGGCATCGAGGTCGGCGATGCCGAGCTCGACGCCGAGTACGAGCGCATCGCCGTGCAGGTCCGCCAGAAGAAGGCACAGGTCAAGCGGGCGTACGAGCAGAACGACGCCGTCACCGACCTCGTCGCCAACCTGCGCAAGACCCAGGCGCTCGACTGGTTGGTGCACCACGTCGAGATCGTCGACCCCGAGGGTCAGCCGATCGACCGCGACCTGGTGCTCGGCGACCACGACCATGACCACGCCGCCCACGACCACGACCACGACCACGAGGGACACGACCACGACCATGAGTGAGATGCGCAACTCGATCCCGATGCCGTACGTGGTCGAGCAGACCAGTCGCGGCGAGCGCACCTACGACCTGTACAGCCGGCTGCTGAAGGACAACATCATCTTCCTGCAGACGCCGATCGACGACGTGGTCGCCAGCGTCATCTGCGCGCAGCTCATCCACCTCGAGTCGGAGAACCCCGACAAGGACATCAACATCTACATCAACAGCCCGGGTGGCGACATCTCGGCGCTGTTCGCCATCTACGACACGATGCAGTTCATCAAGAACGACATCGCCACCATCTGCCTCGGCCAGGCCGCCTCGGCGGCCGCGGTGCTGCTGGCAGCGGGCACGAAGGGCAAGCGGCTCGCCCTCCCGCACAGCCGCATCCTGCTCCACCAGCCCTACGGCCAGGTCGGGTACGGCCAGGTCACCGACCTCGAGATCGCTGCGAAGGAGATCCTGCGCATGCGCGAGCTGCTCGAGGAGATCCTCGCCCGCCACACCGGCCAGACCATGGAGCGCATCCACTCCGACACCGACCGTGACTTCGTCATGGAGGCGAAGGAGGCTGTGGAATATGGCATCATCGACGATGTGCTGTCGTCGCGACAGAATGTCGACCGTACGGGTCCCATCCGCTGATCACCAGGACCGAGGGGGAGACACAACGTGGCCAAGTTCGGTGACACGGGGGAACTGCTGAAGTGCAGCTTCTGCGGCAAGAGCCAGAAGCAGGTCAAGAAGCTGATCGCCGGGCCAGGTGTCTACATCTGCGACGAGTGCATCGACCTCTGCAACGAGATCATCGAAGAAGAGCTCACCGAGGGGAGTGAGCTGCACTTCGACGACCTGCCGACGCCGGTCGAGATCCGCACCTTCCTCGACGACTACGTGGTCGGCCAGGACGAGGCCAAGAAGATCCTGTCCGTCGCGGTCTACAACCACTACCGCCGCATTCAGTACCAGCAGAACGCGGGCGTCGGTCGGCGTGACGACGTCGAGCTGCAGAAGAGCAACATCCTCCTGCTCGGCCCGACCGGCTGCGGCAAGACGCACCTGGCCCAGACCCTTGCCCGGCTGCTGAACGTGCCGTTCGCGGTCGCCGACGCGACAGCGCTCACCGAGGCGGGCTACGTCGGCGAGGACGTCGAGAACATCCTCCTCAAGCTCATCCAGGCCGCCGACTTCGACGTCAAGAAGGCCGAGACCGGCATCATCTACATCGACGAGATCGACAAGGTCGCGCGCAAGAGCGAGAACCCGTCGATCACCCGTGACGTCAGCGGCGAGGGCGTGCAGCAGGCGCTGCTCAAGATCCTCGAGGGCACGCAGGCCTCGGTGCCGCCACAGGGCGGGCGCAAGCACCCGCACCAAGAGTTCATCCAGATCGACACCACCAACATCTTGTTCATCTGCGGCGGTGCGTTCGCCGGGCTCGAGCAGATCATCGAGCACCGCATCGGCCACAAGGGCGTCGGCTTCCACGGCACGGTCCGCTCGAAGTCCGAGCAGGACGCGGGCGAGCTGTTCGCCAAGGTGCTGCCCGAGGATCTGTTGAAGTTCGGCATGATCCCCGAGTTCATCGGCCGCCTGCCGATGATCGGTGCCGTCCGCAGCCTCGATCGCGACGCGTTGTGCAAGATCCTCATCGAGCCGAAGAACTCCCTCGTCAAGCAGTACCAGAAGGTGTTCGAGTTCGAGGACGTCGAGCTCGAGTTCAGCCGCGACGCGCTCGAGGCGATCGCCGATCAGGCGTTGCTGCGTGCCACCGGGGCGCGGGGCCTGCGCGCGATCCTCGAAGAGGTGCTGCTCAACACGATGTACGAGCTGCCCGGCCGCGGCGATGTCGGGCGTGTCGTCATCGACGCCGAGACCGTCCGCACGAAGGTCAACCCCACGCTGGTGCCGCGCGAGCCGACGCGCAACACCAGGCCCCGCCGCGCCGCCTCTTGATGGACTACGCCCAGGCGCTGGCGTACCTCGACGATCACGCCGGCTACGACACCACGGGGCGCATCGAGTCACCCACCCTCGAACGCATCCGAACGCTGGTCGGCGTGATGGGCGACCCGCAGTTGTCGTACCCCACCATCCACGTCACGGGGACGAACGGCAAGGGCTCGACGACGCAGATGATCACGCGCCTGTTGATGGCGCAGGGCCTCACCGTGGGGACGTACACGAGCCCGCACCTCGAGCGGCTGAACGAGCGGATCGCCCGCGACGGCGAGCCGATCGGCGACGACGAGTTCGCCGAGCAGATCGCGGCGATCGCCCAGCTCGAGGTGATGGCCGCCGTGCGGCCGTCGTACTTCGAGGCGGTCACGGCAGCTGCGTTCCGCTGGTTCGCCGACGTCGCAGTCGACGTCGCGGTCGTCGAGGTCGGCCTGCTCGGTCGATGGGACGCGACCAACGTCTGCGAGGCGCAGGTCGCTGTGGTCACCAACGTGGCGATGGACCACAACGAGTACGCCGGACCCACCCGGGCCGACATCGCCCGCGAGAAGTCGGGCATCATCAAGCCCGGCAGCGCGGTGGTGATCGGCGAGACCGACCCCGAGCTCGTGCAGATCTTCGTCGACGCCGGCGGGGCCACCCGGTTCGTCCGCGGCGAGGAGTTCGACGTGGTCGAGAACCAGCTGGCGCTCGGCGGCCGCGTCGTCGACCTGCGCACGCCGACGACGGTGTACCCGGGCGTGTTCGTGCCGTTGCACGGACGTCATCAGGCCGACAACGCGGCAGCCGCGCTCACCGCCGTCGAGGCCTTCTTCGCCGCTCCGCTCGGTGACGACGTCGTGCGCGAGGGCTTCGCCGACGTCGTCATGCCCGGCAGGTTCGAGGTGATGGGCCATCAGCCGCTCGTCATCGTCGATGGCGCGCACAACCCGGCCGGTGCCGACACCTCATCGGGGGTGTTCTTCGAGGACTTCGATCCGGCGGGGAAGCGCATCCTGGTCGTCGGCTGCCTGCAGAGCCGCGATCCCACCGAGATGCTCGCCGCGCTGCGGGCCACCGAGTTCGATGTCGTCCTCACGTGCACCGCGCCCTCGCCCCGCGGGCTGCCAGCGGGCGAGCTCACCAAGGCCGCGCTCGACCTCGGTTGCGACGAGGTGATCGAGTGCGGCACGGTCGACCAAGCGTGCGCCCGAGCGGTGGGGCTCGCCGGAGCCGACGACGCCGTCCTCGTCACCGGCAGCCTCTACGTCGTCGGCGAGGCCCGCCCGGCCTTGAAGCGCATCCTCCCCTGAGTCCCCACCCACCCGCGTCTGACCACTGGCGCCCCGATGCGGGGCCGCAGTGGTCAGACGCTGGGCCGTCCGGGCGGGTCGGCGGTAGCCTCACCGGCCATGTCCGATCGCACCCTCGTCCTGCTCAAGCCCGACACCGTCGAACGCAAGCTCATCGGCGAGGTGGTGAGCCGGTTCGAGGCCAAGAACCTCACGATCGTCGCGATGGACCTGCGCACGCTCGATGCCGACACGCTGGCCCGCCACTACGAAGAGCACGTCGGCAAGGGCTTCTACGCCGACCTGGTCGCGTTCATGAGCCGGGGCCCCGTCGTGGCGATGGTCGTCGAGGGGCCCGAGAACACCTGGGAGGTGGTCCGCACGATGATGGGCGCCACCAACCCACGCAACGCCGCACCGGGCACCATCCGTGGCGACCTCGGCATCCTGTTCACCGAGAACCTCGTGCACGGCAGCGACTCGCTCGAGTCGGCCCAGCGAGAGATCGGGATCTTCTTCCCGGGGCTCTGAGCCGCCCTGAAGTTCCTGCGTCGACGACGTCAGGTACACTCACGCGCCACGTCGCGGCTGCTGCCAACCAGCGCGATGTGTTCGCTGTGGCTGATGAGGAGGCCGGAGATCCATGGCGCGAACCAATCCGCTGGCAATCGGGCGTGACCTCGCCATCGATCTCGGCACCGCCAACACCCTCATCTACGCGCGCGGCCAGGGTGTGGTCCTGAACGAGCCGTCGGTCGTCGCCATCGACATCACCGACGGGCGCCCCGTCGCCGTCGGCATCGAGGCCAAGCGCATGATGGGTCGCACGCCCGGCCGCATCAAGACCATCCGCCCGTTGAAGGACGGCGTCATCGCCGACTTCGAGGTCTGCGAGAAGATGCTCCGCTTCTTCATCCAGAAGGTGCACGCCAGCCGGTGGAGCAAGCCGCGCATGGTCATCTGCGTCCCGTCGGGCATCACCGGCGTCGAGCAGCGCGCCGTGCAGGACGCCGCCGAGTACGCGGGTGCGCGCAAGCCCGTGCACATCATCGAAGAGCCGATGGCAGCCGCCATCGGTGCCGATCTGCCGGTGCACGAACCGAGCGGCAACATGATCGTCGACATCGGCGGTGGCACCACCGAGGTCGCCGTCATCTCGCTCGGCGGCATCGTCACCGCACAGTCGGTGCGGGTCGCGGGCGACGAGCTCGACGACGCGGTGATGCAGTTCGTGAAGAAGGAGTTCTCGCTCGCGATCGGCGACCGCACGGCCGAAGAGATCAAGATGCACATGGGGTCGGCCTGGCCGCTCGACGACGAGCTCACCGCCGACATCCGCGGCCGCGACATGATCAGTGGCCTGCCGCGCACCATCCCGCTCACCACCGAGCAGGTGCGCGAGGCGCTGTCCGAGCCGGTCGCGGCGATCGTCGACGCGGTCAAGACCACGCTCGACAAGACGCCGCCCGAGCTGGCGGCCGACATCATGGAACAGGGCATCACCATCACCGGCGGCGGCGCGCTGCTGGCGGGTCTCGACCAGCGCCTCGCGCACGAGACCGGGATGCCCATTCGCATCGCTCGCGACCCGCTGTTCAGCGTCGTGATCGGTTCGGGACGGGCGCTCGAGAACATCGACGCGATGCGGGGGCTGATGTCGCTGGGCGGCGACGAGTAGCCCACCCCGGCCATGGCCCTCTACTCGATGGGGCGGCGACGCGTGATCGTCCTGCTCATCCTCACCTGCATCCTGCTCGTCACCCTCGATCAACGTGGCAACACGGTCATCGATCGCAGCCGCAGCGTGTTCTCGCTCATCCTCGAGCCGTTCGACACGGCGTCGCGCACGATCTCTCGACCGGTCATCAACGCCTGGCGCGGCATCTCCAAGTATGACGATCTCGTCCGCGAGAACGAGGCACTGCGGGCGGAGATCGAGAACCAGCGGGGACTCGAGATCCAGCAACGCGCGTCGGTGCTCGAGTACCAGGACCTGCTCGCGCTCAACCAGTTGCTCGGCACGAGCAGCTACCCGTCGACGACGGCCCGGGTCATCGGTGGCCGGTCGAGCAACTTCCAGTACAACATCCAGATCGACAAGGGCAGCAACGACGGCATCCAGGCCGGTATGCCGGTGGTGAACGGCGGTGGGCTGGTCGGCACGATCAGCGAGGTCTTCCCCAACCGTGCCCTCGTGCTGCTGGCGATCGACCCGGAGTTCGCGATCACGGTCAAGATCCTCAGCGAGTCCGAGCCCTCGCGCCTGCCCACGAGGCCGAACCGGCCGACCGAGCAAGGCGTCGACGTGTCGAGCACGACGTCAACAACGACGACCACGTTGCCACCGGGCGAGACGACCACGACGCTCAGCCCCTCGGTCGATCCGCTCGCACCCGTTCCCGGCCCCACCACCACCCTTGCGCCCGTCTCCGAGCCCGGCACCGACACCACGACCGTCGAGGTGCTGCGCGAGACGGGCGCGCTGCGCGGCCAGGGTGCCGATCAGCTGCCGATCGTCGACCTGGTCGACGGCGTCGACGTCGGCTCGGCAGTGCAGACCGCCGGCGGCGCGACGTCGGTGGCTCCGCCCGGCATCCCCGTCGGTACCGTGCGCTCGGTACGGACGCAGAGCGGGTCGAGTGCGCCGCTGGTCGAGGTCGAGCTCTCGGCAGGCGATCTCACCAACTTGAGCTTCGTGCGGGTGCTGCGCTACGTGCCCAACCTGAGCGGCGTCTAGCGCGTGCGTGCGTTCCTCACGGGCCCGCTCGTCCGTCTGTTCCCGGTGGGACTCTGCGTGCTGGCGCTGCAGCGGACGCTGCTCACCGAGATCCGCGTGCACGGCGTCGTGTTGCAGATCGTCCTGGCCCTCGCCGCGGCGACCGGCGCTGGCGCGGGGCCCGAGCGTGGAGCGGTGGCGGGCTTCACGCTCGGCCTGATGTACGACCTCGCGACGGGCAGCCCACTCGGCCTGATCGCCCTGGTGTACTCGCTCGCCGGGTTCGTGTCGGGCTACGTGGTCACGATCACGCCCACGCCGCAGTGGTGGCTCGCAGCCATCTTCACCACCATCGGCGCAGCGGCGGGCGAGACGGCGGTGCCTGCCGGTTACACGCTCATCGGCCAGGACGGCCTGTTCACGTCTCGCCTGTTCACCGTGGTGCCCATCGTGGCTGCCTTCGCGCTGGTCCTCAGCCCCGTGTTCGTGCCCCTCGGTCGGTGGTGCATGCGGGTCAAGCGGCCCAAGTGGAAGGCGATCCACGAATGAGCCGGGCGCGCCCGTCGCGCCGCACTCGTTTGCCAGACTGTCACGATGGCCGTTGACCGTCGGAGCAGCCGTCTCGGCATGCTCGCGATGGTCGGGCTCGTCCTGGTCGGTGCGCTCGGCACGCGGCTGTGGTTCCTGCAGGGCGTGCAGGCCGAGGAGTACCAGCAGTCGGTGGATGCCGCCAAGCAGCGCACTGTCTACCTGCCCCCCGAGCGGGGTCGCATCTTCGACGCCGACGGGCGCATCGTCGCCGACAACCAGCGCGTCCTCACGGTGACGGTCGAGTGGTCCCAGCTGCGCAGCACGAAGAAGCGCGACGACTTGTTCAAGAAGATCTCCGGCGTCGTCCACGTTCCGATCGTCGACCTGCAGCAGCGCTACGCCGACGGGGCGAAGGTTTTCGACCCCCTGCTGCCGTTCCCGCTGGTCGAAGACGTCACCGAATCGTCGGTCGAGTACCTGCTCGAGCGGGCATCTGACTATCCGGGTGTCGATGTCACCGAGCAGTGGAAGCGGGTGTACCCGTACGCACCGCTGGCCAGCCACGTCATCGGCTACATGGGCTCGATCACGTCGACGAACCTCGAGAAGTACCTGCGGCTCGGCTACAACCGCAACGAGCGCGTCGGGCAGTTCGGCGTCGAGTCGAGCATGGAGGACGTGCTCCACGGCAAGTGGGGCAAGCAGGTGTGGGAGATCGACGCCGCCGGCAACACGGTGCGGCTGCTCGAGTCCGAGCCGCCCGTTGCGGGGCAGGACATCCAGCTCACCATCGACCTCGACCTGCAGCAGTACGCGGAGGAGGCGCTCGAGACCCAGTTGAAGAAGCGCCGCGACCTGCCGACCGATCGTGAGGAGTGCCAGTGCGCCGACCTCGCCGCGCACAACCCCCTCGACCCGAAGAAGAACAACGAGGAGCGGGTGTACTCGAGCTCGGAGGAGTACGGCGACCAGGAGTGGATCCAGTACAAGGCACCGGCGGGCTCGGTGGTGGTGCTCAACCACATGAACGGCCAGGTCCTCGCGATGGCCAGCTACCCGACCTTCGACAACCGCTGGTTCAACGCCGGCATCAGCAAGGAGAAGTTCGACCAGCTCTTCCCGCAGACCGACGACCCCGACCTGTCCATCCTCGTCAACCGCGCGGTGCAGGGCCGCTACAACATCGGCTCGACGATGAAGCCGTTCGTCGCCTGGTCGGCCATGCACAGCGGCCTCATCAAGGCCGACGACGTGTTCATGGACCAGGGCACCTGGAAGCTGTCGATCGACAAGGAGATCTGCGCGAGCGGCGTGCGCTGCGAGTTCAAGAACGCCAACGACCCGTACGGTCGGCCCAGCCAGTACGGACCGATCCAGCTCGAGGACGCGCTGGCCGTGAGCTCGGACGCGTTCTTCTACCGGCTGGGCGAGCAGTTCTACAATCTCGAGGGCCGCCGCAACGAGCTGAAGAGCGACCTCGAGCTGTTCGGCTTCGGTGCCGACACCGGCATCGACCTGCCCTACGAGTGGGACGGCCGCATCCCCGACGACGCGGTGAAGGCCAACCTCGTCGAGCTGGGCGTCCTGGCCAAGGGTGAGGCGCCGCGCCTCGTGACCGGCGACCTCGTGCAGGTGGCGATCGGGCAGGGCCTGTTCGCGAGCACACCCCTGCAGCTCGCGCGTGCCTACGCGGCGATCGCGAACGGTGGCTTCGTCATGCGACCCCACCTCGTGAAGAACATCTTCGAGCCGCTCACCCCCGACCTCGAGGGCGCGCCCGGCTTCGCCGACCTCGACGCCGCCAAGGTGGTCGAGTCGTTCGCCAATCCCGAGATCGTCAACCAACTCGAGATGCCGCCCGACAAGTACCTGCCGATCCTCGCCGGCCTGAAGCGCGTGATCTGCGGGAACGACGTCGAGCGCGACGAGCGCTGCGGCGTGTACTACCCGGAGGAGCGGTACCGCTCGACGACGGGCGAGAGCGTGTTCCGTGACTACCCGCACACCGCACTGCCCCTCGCGGGCAAGACGGGCACGGCCCAGGGCGCCGGGCAGTATCCGTGGAACGACTCGTCGGTCTTCGCCGGGTTCAGCACCGACGAGACCAAGAACAAGCCGTACACGGTGGTCGCCTACCTCGAGAAGGCCGGCTACGGCTCGAAGGCCGCCGCGCCGGTCGTGAAGTGCATGTTCACCGCGCTGGCCGGCAAGACACCGGGGGGCCTCGATCCCGTCCTGCCGAGCGACCCGCTCGACGTCAACTCGCCGTACCCCGCGCCGCCGAAGGAGCTGCGCGACACGTCGTGCCTCGGGGGCTACGACGGCTCGGTGCGCGAGTAACCGGCTGTGGCACTCGCGTTCCGCCAGCGCCGGCCAGACTCCGGGCTCGGCAACATCAAGTCGAGCCCGAGCGATCCGGGCCGCAACATCGACTGGGTGCTCGTGCTGCTGCAGGCAGCGCTCGCCACCATCGGTTGCTTCGTCATCTACTCCGCCTCGCGCACCAAGCAGCCCGACCCGTTCCAGTTCGTCACCCGCCAGGTGGTGTTCCTCATCGGCGCCGTCATCGGGATGGTCGTCGTCATGGCGATCGACTACGAGGCGTTGCGCGAGCGAGCCCGCTTCTTCTACGGCGTCACGATCATGCTGCTCGTGCTGGTGAACGTCGCCGGCACCGTCAGCGGCGGCGCGCGGCTCAGCTTCGACCTCGGGCCGCTCAAGCTGCAGCCGGCCGAGTTCGCCAAGGCGACGGTACTGCTGGCGCTCGCCGCGTACCTGTCGGAGGATCGCAGCGACGAGGTGTCGTACCCGCGCTTCCTGGGCGGGCTGATCATGGTCGGTGTCCCGTCCGCGCTGATCATCGTCCAACCCGACCTCGGCACCTCGACCGTGCTCGCGGCGATGGCGATGGGGGTGCTGCTCGTCGCCGGCGCGAAGCCGAAGTACATCCTGCTCATCAGCGTGATGACCATCGCGACCGTCATCGCGGCCCTGGTCAGCGGCATCATCAGCACGTACCAGATCGGGCGCATCCGCGTCTTCTTCAACCAGGACACGGCCGACCCGGCGCTGAAGGACCTCGCCTACCAGCCGAAGAACGCCATCCGCGCGATCGCGACCGGTGGCCTCACCGGCAAGGGCTGGTTGCAAGGGCCGCTCACCAACGCCAAGAACGACATCCCGGTGCAGTGGGCCGACTTCCCGTTCTCGGCCATCGGCGAGCAGTTCGGCCTGGTCGGGTGCGGTGTGGTGCTCGGCCTGTTCGCCCTCATGCTGCTGCGCATCTGGCGCATCGCCCACCTCTCGAAGGACATGCTCGGGACCTACCTGTGCGCCGGGGTGTTCACGATGATCCTCTGGCAGGTCTTTCAGAACGTGGCGATGACGAT
Organism: Ilumatobacteraceae bacterium; assembly: GCA_050248155.1. GTDB lineage: Bacteria > Actinomycetota > Acidimicrobiia > Acidimicrobiales > Ilumatobacteraceae > VFMC01. The sequence goes on along the minus strand of JBFWSW010000015.1, from coordinate 29,798 downwards.
CGGCATCATGCCGGTCACCGGGCTGCCCATGCCGTTCATCTCCTACGGTGGATCGAGCCTGCTCACGTACTTCGCGCTCCTCGGTCTCGTCCAGAACGTGCACATGCGCCGGTATCGCTGACGGCCGCTCACCACGTGCTGCAGTCGAGGTCACGCTGGGCGTGGCCGACGGTGCCCGTCCAGACGATGAACTGCCGGTAGACTTTCGGGAAGCACCGGCACGGCGACCACCCACCGACACGGGGGTCTCGGGTCGGGTGGCCGATTCGGGGAGCAGTTCCCCACCTCCACCGGCTGCCGCGGCGGACCGCCAGAGCGGTGGAGCCAATCGATCGAACACGACGAACGGGCGGCAGCCGCGTTGCGCCCGACCGTTCGTCGCTGGGCCCACCCGTCGCAGCGGGAGCCTGGCAGAAGGGATTCCGTTCATGGAGGAGACACCGTTCGAGGCTGCGGGAGATCCGCAGCCGGCCGGTGGCGCGCGCCGGCCCAGCCCCGAGGGTCGCAGCGACCGAGGCGCAGGCGCGGCGATCGCCGACGCACAACCGGTGCCCGGCGAGCCTGCCGCGCACCCCGATGGTGCCGAGGGCACCGAGAGCGAGCACGACGACGCGGCAACCGGGGAGACGGCTGCGGCGCGGTCCGCTGCGAACAAGAAGCGTCGCCGCGGGTCGCGCGGAGGGAAGGGCCGCAAGCGGCCGTCCGGCGCCAGCGCTGCCTCCGACGACGGCTCGACCGACGACGAGGCGGCCGAGGTCGATGGGGAGGCCGACGGTTCCTCCACGGGCGTGGAGCAGGTTCGTCCGCCCGTCCGGGTGAACGGTGAGCAGCTGCCCGAGATGCCCGAGCGACTCGGTGAGGGTCGCGCCACCGGTGAAGCCGCCGAGCGCGCGCTCGTCCGCAAGCCGCAGATCGGCGACACCCGCCCAGCGCCGCCGTCGCCCGCCACGCCACCTCCCGCCCGCGGCGGGGGGCGACAGCCGGCCCGCGGCGGGGGCCAGCGCGGCGGGAAGGGACCCGGCCGGGCTGCCCAGCCGGCGCCGAGCACGTCGGCCGACGATCTGGCCGGGCAGGACGGCGACGACGCTCGCCCCGCCGGCAAGAAGCGCCGCCGTGGGGGCCGCTCGGGCGGTGCGGTGCAGTCGACCGTGCCTCGTGCCGGTGGCACGACGGTCGATCCCGACGTGCTCGAGAAGCGCAAGGGTCGCGAGCGCAACGGCCGGCCGGTCGGCCGCTACCTCATGAGCGTCCAGGTGCGGCCCGGCCTCACCCAGGTCGCCGTCCTCGAAGGACGGAACCTCATCGAGCACTACGTCAGCCGTCCGGCCGACGACATCAGCCAGATCCACGGCAACATCTACCTCGGCAAGGTGCAGAACGTGCTGCCCGGCATGGAGGCGGCCTTCGTCGACATCGGCACCCCGAAGAACGCGGTCCTGTACCGCGGCGACGTCCAGTACGACGCCGAGGACATCGTCGAGAAGGGCAACAACCTGCGCATCGAGCAGATGCTGCGTGCCAAGCAGCTCATCATCTGCCAGGTGACCAAGAACCCGATCGGGGCCAAGGGCGCGCGCCTCACCCAGGAGGTGTCGCTGCCCGGCCGGTTTGTCGTCCTCATCCCGAACTCCAAGACCTACGGCATCTCCAAGCGCCTCCCCGACGACGTGCGCAAGCGCCTTCGCTCCATCCTCGACCGGGTCAAGCCCGCCGAGCACGGCCTCATCGTCCGCACGGCCGCCGAGAACGCCACCGAGCACGAGCTGCGCGCCGACATGACGCGGCTGCTCGATCAGTGGAACGCGATCGAGACCAAGGCCAAGCGGGCGAACAGCCCGACGCTCCTGTACCGCGAGCCCGAGCTCGCCGTGCGCGTCATCCGCGAGGAGTTCAACGCCGAGTACCGCGGCGTCGTCATCGACGACCGCCGGCTGTACGAGGACGTCAAGGAGTACGTGGGTGCGTTCAACCCCGAGCTCGCCGATCGCATCGAGTACCACGACGCCGACGTCGACGGCCTCCCGCTGTTCGAGCGCCAGCACATCCACGAGCAGTTGCACAAGGCGCTCGATCGCAAGGTGTGGCTGCCGAGCGGCGGCTCGCTCATCATCGAGCACACCGAGGCGCTCACCGTCATCGACGTGAACACCGGCAAGAACGTCGGCACCACGAACCTCGAGGAGACGGTCTTCCGCAACAACCTCGAGGCCGCCGAAGAGGTCGCCAAGCAGCTCCGTCTGCGCGACATCGGCGGCATCGTCGTGATCGACTTCATCGACATGGAGATCCGCGAGAACCGCAAGAAGGTCGTCGAGGCGTTCCGCGCCGCGCTCGCCCGCGACAAGACCCGCACGCAGGTGTTCGACATCAGCGAGCTCGGACTGGTCGAGATGACCCGCAAGCGCATCGGTGAGGGCCTGCTCACCAACTTCGCCGACCAGTGCCCCAACTGCGAAGGCCGCGGCGTGGTCATCGACCACGCCCTGCTGCAATGACCGGCGCTCCGGCGACGGGCGTTGGGGCGACCCTCACCGCCCCGATAGGATCGGCAACCGCTATGTACGCAGTGATCGCATCCGGCGGTAAGCAGGAACGAGTGACGGAAGGCCAGCAGATCCAGGTCGACCTGCTCGGGGCCGAGGAGGGGAGCGACGTGTCGCTCACCCCCGTGCTGCTCGTCGATGGTGACTCCGTCCTCGCCACACCCGACCAGCTGAAGGGTGCGTCGGTGACCGCCAAGGTCGTCGGGCGGGCCAAGGGCCCCAAGATCGACGGGTTCATCTACAAGCGGCGCACCAACCAGCGTCGCCGCTACGGTCACCGCCAGCAGTACTCCGTGCTCGAGATCACGTCGATCAAGAAGGGCTGACCGAGATGTCCAAGACCAAGGGCGGCGGCTCCACCCGCAACGGCCGCGACTCAAACGCGCAGCGCCTCGGCGTGAAGGTGTTCGGCGGCAGCCAGCTCAACGCCGGCACCATCATCGTCCGCCAGCGCGGCACCAAGTTCCACCCCGGCCGCAACGTCGGCATCGGTGGCGACGACACCTTGTTCGCACTCGTCGACGGCGCAGTCCAGTTCGGCGAGCGCAAGGGCCGCAAGGTCGTCGACGTCGTCCCCAACGCCTGAACCCCGCTGCGCGGCGCACGTCGCCGCCGAGGTCGGGCCTCGATCTCGCCACTGCTCGTCCGGGCGCCACGTAGGCTGCGCTCATGGACGTCGATGCTGACGCCGCCGTTGCCCGGCGCGCCCTCCCCCTGGTCGACCTCACCGATCTCAGCGAGACCTGCTCGGTGGCCGACGTCGAAGAACTCTGCCGGCGAGCGACGGGTCGATACGGCAGCACTGCTGCCGTGTGCATCTGGCCCCGCTTCGTGTCGTTGGCCGCCGATCGGCTGCGCGGGTCGGGCGTTCGTGTCGCGACCGTGGTGAACTTCCCGCTCGGCGGGACCGATGTCGGCGCGACGGTCGCCGAGACCGTGCAGGCCGTCGCCGATGGTGCCGACGAGATCGACGTCGTGCTCCCGTTCACCTCGTTCCTCGCCGGCTACACATCCGTCGCGGTGTCGATGGTGCAGGCCGTCCGCACGGCCACCCCACCGCCGATGAAGCTGAAGGTGATCCTCGAGTCGGGAGAATATCCCGACCTCGACCAGGTCGCCGCGGCAGCACGGCTCGCCATCGAGCACGGGGCCGACTTCGTGAAGACCTCCACCGGCAAGAGCGCGGTGTCGGCGACGCTCGCGGCGGCGGTGACGATCATCGAGCAGATCCGCCGCAGCGGGCGGCCGGTCGGCATCAAGGTCGCCGGTGGCGTCCGCACGGTGCAGCAGGCCGAGCGCTACCTCGCCATCGCCGACGAGATGATGGGACCAGGGTGGGTGTCGCCGGCGACGTTCCGCTTCGGTGCGAGCGGTCTGCTCGACGGGCTCGAGGCGGCGATCGCAGAAGCGGTCGAGCCACGGGACGTGGCGGCCGAGCCCGTGTCGCCTCGCGCCGGGTACTGAGGGCCCGCTGTGCTGCCGCAAGAGATCATCCGCGTGAAGCGCGACGGTGGCCGCCTGTCGGCCGAGCAGATCGGCGAGCTCGTCGCGGGCATCACCTCAGGCGCGGTCGCCGACGCGCAGGTCGGCGCGTTCGCGATGGCCGCGTTCCTCCAGGGGATGGACCTCGACGAGAGCGTCGCGCTCACCCGCGCGATGACGGCAAGCGGCACCCAGCTGTCGTGGTCGCTCGACGGGCCTGTGGTGGACAAGCACTCGACCGGCGGTGTGGGTGACACCGTCAGCCTGATGCTCGGGCCGATGGTCGCGGCGTGCGGTGGTTACGTGCCGATGATCTCGGGACGCGGCCTCGGCCACACCGGCGGCACCTACGACAAGTTCGAGAGCATCCCGGGCTACCGCGCCTCGCCGTCGATGGCCGAGTTCCGGCGAGTGGTGCAGCGCGTGGGATGCGCGATCATCGGGCAGACATCCGATCTCGCACCTGCCGACAAGCGTCTGTACGCGGTGCGCGACGTCACAGCGACGGTCGAGAGCATCCCGCTCATCACCGCGTCGATCCTGTCGAAGAAGCTCGCAGCCGGTCTCGACGCACTCGCGATGGACGTGAAGGTGGGCAACGGCGCGTTCATGGCCAAGCCTCGCGACGCGCGGGCCTTGGCGCGCAGCATCGTGGGCGTGGCCACCGGCGCCGGCACGCCGACCACCGCGCTGGTCACCGACATGAACGAGCCGCTGGCCTCCGTCGCCGGCAACGCGCTCGAGGTCGCGTACGCGATCGACTACCTCACCGGCGCGCGGCGCGAGCAGCGGATGCACGAGGTCGTGCTCGCGCTCGGTGCCGAGATGCTCGTGCTCGGTCGCCTGGCCCGCACGGTCGCCGCAGCCCGGTCGAAGCTGCAGGCCTGTCTCGACGACGGCAGTGCCACCGAGCGCTTCGCCAAGATGGTCCGGGCACTCGGCGGGCCGACCGGGCTCGTGACGTCGCCGTGGAAGCACCTCGAGCGGGCTCCGGTCGTGCAGGCGGTCCATGCCGAGCGGGCGGGCACGGTCACTGGAGTGGACACCCGGCAGGTCGGGCTCACCGTCGTCGTCCTCGGCGGTGGGCGGGCTCGACCGCAGGACTCGATCGATCACGCCGTGGGCCTCACAGACCTCGCACCGGTGGGGGAGCACGTGGATGCCGACCGCCCGCTCGCCGTCGTGCACGCTCGCGACGACGCGTCGGCCGCGGCAGCAGCAGCATCGCTTCGTGCTGCCTACCGGGTCGGCGGGCGAGCGGGCTCGCCACGGCCGGTGGTCAGCGAGCGGATCACCGGTTCTTGACGGCCGGTCGGGCCAGCTCGACCACCTCGACCCGCTCGGCGATGGCCATCACCGCGTCGGTCTTGCCGGTGGCGAGCCCGTGCCGAGTGACCGTTGCCGCGCCGGCCGCGCCCGCGAGTCGCAGTGCGTCGACGACGTCCAGCCGGCGTGCCGCGGCGACGCCCAGCGCGGCGGTCATCGAGTCGCCGGCACCGCGGGCGTCGACGACCTCCATCGTGGGAGACCGCACCTCGTAGCGCGTCCCGTCGATCGAGGCGATCGCCGGTTCACCGGCTCTCGACAGCACCACGCGTTCGGCGCCGGCGGCGTGGATCTTGTCGACCCCGGCGAGCAGCTGCTTGGTCGAGTCGCCCTTCGCCCATCCGTCGGCGATCAGCTCCTCATGGCTGATCTTCACCGTGAAGGGCTTGCCCTCGAGCAGTGCGCGCAGCGGCTCGCCGCTCAGGTCGGCGACGACAGCGACGTCGTTCGAGTGCAGGTCGGCCGCGAGGCGGCGGAACAGGTCGGGGTCGAACACGCGGTGCTCGTGGGTGCCGCAGATGATGCACGTCCCGCAGCGGAGTGCGTTGGCGAGCACGACCGAGTAGAGGTCGTCCACCTCGTGGCGCGACAGCGGCTGCGGCGCGACCTCGAGCAGCTCGACCCGCTCACCGCCGCGTCGGTCGTGCACGTACGCGCCCGTCCAGCCGGCCGTGTCGATCGCCTCGACGTGGAAGCCCTCGCGCTCGGCCAGGAGGCGGGCGAGCTGACCGGTCTCGCCGCCGAACGGCGCGCACAAGGTGACGGTCGCACCGAAGCTGTGCGCCATCCGCCCCACCCACACGCCCTGGCCGCCGACGTGCAGGTGCAGCTGCTGGTTGCCCTCGACCGGGGGTTCGTCGTCCTTGCCGCCGACGACCGTGCTCTCGAGTGTGACGGTGAAGAGCGGCGTGGGGGAGAAGATGCAGATCGACGTGCCGTCCGACGGATCGGGCGCGGCGTCGGGCCCGGGGTCCTGTGGCGGCGTTGTCTCGGTCTCGGTCACGGCGCCGCCATACCCCGCTGGCCTCGACACCACACCAACGAATGATTCATTCGGGTGACGACGGGGTACACCGGGGTGTCCATCACCGGTGCCCAGCACCGAGCTCATCCGTGGAGGTCCTCCCATGTCGCTCGACTTGACCAAGGTGATCGAGTCCGCTGCCGACGATGTCGCCCATGCAGGTCGCGCCGCGGCCGAGACGATCAACGACCTCGTGCACGAGTGGGGTCACGAGACCAAGAGCTTCGTGACCGAGCACGCTCCGTCGCTGCCGGGCAGGAGCAGGCATCGCGGGCCCAACCTGTCGATCGTGCGCCTGCTGCTCCCGGTCGCGGTGCTGGCCGTGATCGCAATGGTGATCATCCGGCGCCGTCGCTCGTCGTCGCCGTATCTGCCGGAGCGCACGCCTCAGGAAGAGGTGCGCGAGACCGTGCTCGCCGAGGGCGCCGCAGCGAGCTGAGGCTCAGCCCGCCGTGCCGATGCCGCGCGGCAACCGCTCGACCGGCCACCCGAGCAGGGTGATGCCCTGCCGGCACGCGAACCGGTCGGTCATGCCGCCGACGTAGGCGACCGCCGCCCGCCACGCATCGCCGCTGCCGGCGTCGACGCCGTCGACACCGGGCAGCAGGTTGGGGCGGTCGGCGTAGTGCTCGACCAGCGCCCGCAGCAACGAGATGACGCTCGCTGCTTGCGCCGTGGAAGCCGGGCGCAAATAGACGTGGTCGTAGTTGAACTGCCGGAACTGGCCGAGTGCCTCGGCGAGCGATGACGTCATGCCGATCCGGCCCGACTGGGCTGCCGCCACGATCATCGCGCCGATGAACGCACCCAGCTGCTGCGAGCGACGTGTGCCGCAGCGCTCGCGCACCACGGTCGGGAGCATGTCGACGCTGACGATGCCCGCCGCGACGGCATCTTCGAAGTCGTGGCACACGTAGGCGATCCGATCGGCCCAGCTGACGACCTCACCCTCGGGTGTGCCGGGCGCCGGCCGGCTCCAGGAGTGGTTGCGGATGCCGTCGAGCGTCTCGCGGCACAGGTTGAGACCGGTGAGCGTGACGTCGGCGCCCCACAGCGCATGGTCGAAGCCGCCCTCGACGTACGGGCTGAGCGCGTCCTCGCTCGCGTGCCCACCTGGGCCGTGGCCGCAGTCGTGCCCGAGGGCGATCGCTTCGGCGAGCGCGACGTTCAGACCGAGCGCGCGGGCTACCGACACGGCGACCTGCGCGACCTCGAGCGCGTGGGTGAGTCGGGTGCGCTGGTGGTCGTCGGGGAAGACGAACACCTGGGTCTTGCCCGCCAGGCGGCGGAAGGCCGTCGAGTGCAGGATGCGGTCGCGGTCGCGCTCGAAGCACGTGCGCCAGGGGTCGGGTTCCTCCGAGATCGCCCGGTTGCCTGCTGCGTGGGCCTTCGTGGCGTGGAGCGCGAGCAGCTCGGCCTCGCGGTCCTCGCGGCGGGCGCGGTCGACCTGCACCGCCGATCCGGTCCCGGCCCATGAATCGGCGTGTGCGAGCTGCACGCCGTGACCCGAGCCGTGACCCGCCATCGTCGCTGCCCACCGTGTGGCGCGCTCGGCCATGTCGGGGTCGACGCGGCCGGGTTCATCGGGCCTGGTGACGGGCTGTGTGCTCACGACTCCACGGTACCGAATCGGTGTGACAGCGCGCCGGTAGCCTTGGACGGTTGCTATGAGCGGTTTCGTCGACGAGGTCCAGCTGAACGTGCGCGGAGGTGACGGCGGTGCCGGCTGTGTGTCGTTCCGTCGCGAGGGCCCCGTCGCGTTCGGCGGTCCGAACGGTGGTGACGGCGGCAAGGGCGGCGACGTCTGGCTGGTCGCCGACCGCAACGTGTCGTCGCTGATCGCGTTCCGCGACCACCCGCACCGGCGGGCTCACGACGGCGTTCACGGCCGCGGCAAGGACCAACATGGTCGTCGCGGCGACTCGCTCGACGTCGCCGTGCCGGAAGGCACCGTCGCGTACGACCTGTACACGGGCGAGCTGTTGGCCGACCTCGCCCACCACGGCGATCGCTGGCTGGCCGCCGAGGGCGGCCGCGGGGGTCGGGGCAACGCCAAGTTCCTGTCCAACCGTCGTCGTGCTCCCACGTTCGCCGAGCAGGGCGAGCACGGCGCCGAGCTGTGGCTGCGGCTCGAGCTCAAGCTCATGGCCGACGTCGCGCTCGTCGGGTTCCCGAACGTCGGCAAGAGCACCCTCATCAGCGTCATCAGCTCGGCACGGCCGAAGATCGCCGACTACCCGTTCACCACGCTCGAACCGCACCTCGGTGTCGTCACCCTCGACGACGACAGCAACTTCGTCGTCGCCGACATCCCCGGGCTCATCGAGGGGGCGAGCGAGGGTCGAGGTCTCGGCCACCAGTTCCTCCGCCACATCGAGCGCGCCCGGGTGCTGTGCGTCATGGTCGACCTCGCCTCCACCGAGATGTCGCCGCACGAGCAGCAGCGCATCCTGCTGCACGAGCTGGGCGAGTACCGACCGGAACTGCTCGAGCGCCCCCGCCTGGTCGTCGGCAGCAAGGCCGACATGCCGCTGCACGACTGGGATGGCATGACGCTCTCGTCGATCACGCACCAAGGGGTGCGCGAGCTCGTCGGCGCGATGGCCTCACTCGTGCACGAGGCCCGCAGCGACGAGCCGGTGAACCATGGGTTGGTCATCATCCGTCCCGAGGCCGAGGGTGCGCGCGTCGAGCGTGTCGGCGAGCACGAGTTCCGCCTGCTCGGCCGGCAGGTCGAGCGAGTGGTCGCGCTGAACGACGTCACCACCCCGGACGCACTGTCGTACATCGACCATCAGCTCAAGCGACTCAGCGTGCCGCGCCTGTTGTCGCGAGCCGGGGCGATGGACGGCGACACCGTGTGGATCGCCGGCTTCAGCTTCGAGTACCAGTCGGACGTCTGAGCGATGCGCATCGTCGTCAAGATCGGCACGTCGTCGCTCACCGACGAGCTGGGCGTCATCGACGAGGCGATCATCGACTCGTTCTGCGAGCAGGTGGTGCAGCTCCGCGCGCTCGGCCACGACGTGGTGGTCGTCAGCTCGGGGGCCGTGTCGGCGGGTGTGGCTGCGATGGGACTTCCTGCGCGCCCCACCGACATGCCCACGCTGCAGGCGCTGTCGGCGGCCGGCCAGAGCCGGCTGATGGAGGTGTACAACCGCCAGCTCGGCCGGCACGGTGTGGTCGCCGCGCAGGTGCTGCTGGTCCCGCACGACTTCATCGACCGTCGCCAGTACCTGCACGCGCGCCAGACGTTGGTCAAGCTGCTCGAGCTCGGCTGCGTGCCGATCATCAACGAGAACGACGCGATCGCCAGCGACGAGATCCGCTACGGCGACAACGACCGCATCGCCGCGCTCGTCGCCCACAACCTCGCTGCCGATCTGCTCGTGCTGCTCACCGACACAGCGGGCCTCTACACCGCCGATCCGCGCATCGACCCGTCGGCCGAACTGGTCGCGCGCGTGCGTGCCGACGACCCGCTGCTCAGCGTCGATGCCAGCCACAGCGGTTCGAACCGGGGGAGTGGCGGCATGGCGTCCAAGCTCGACGCGGCGCGGACAGCGTCGTTCAGCGGCGTGCGTGCCGTGATCGCCGCGTCGACGCGGCCCGATGTGCTGGTCGATGCTGCTCGTGATCTCGACGTCGGCACGACGTTCATGCCGAACGACCGCAAGCTGTCGGCGCGCAAGCTGTGGATCGGCTTCGCCAGCCTGGTCGAGGGCGTCGTCACCGTCGACGACGGTGCACGGCGCGCGCTGGTCGAGCGCGGCACGTCACTGCTGCCCGCCGGAGTGGTCGACGTGCGCGGCGCGTTCGACGAGGAGTCGACGGTCGAGGTGCGCAGCCTCGACGGTCAGGTCATCGCTCGCGGCATGGTGCTGTGCACCGCCGACGTGCTGCGCTCGATCAAGGGCCGCCGCACCGCCGACCTCCCGCCCGACATGGCCCACGCCGTCGTCCACCGCGACGACCTCGTCCTGCTCGCGTAGCTTCGACCTCCATCGTTCGCTCGCTGCGCTCGCTCTCTCCTGTCGGTCGAGTTCGGTGGAGCGGCCTGCGGCCGCACCCAGCTGCTGTGCGCCTCACGGAGACCGTGTCGGCGCACGGTGACGTCGCCGAGTCCGCGCGGTCCGTCCTCGGGTGTGCCCCGGATCAGCCGTCGGCGGGCTTGGGCTGCTCGACCGCGGCGGGGGCCGCCGCCGAGTCGAGCCCGAGCTCGGCACGCAACTCGCTCAAGCGGCTCTGCGCCTCGATGTTCGCGGTCGCTTGCTCGACCTCCATGATGCGCGACTCGACCGAGGTGCCACTGAGCTCGCTCATCGCCTTCGCCTTGGCGTAGCGCGCCTCGATCTTGTCCTGCACCTCCTTCAGCGAGGGCACGTCGTCGCCGACGGTCTCGCTGAGCTGGCTCATCGCCTTGTTCATCTCCTCCTGCATGCGCGCCTGCTCGAGCTGGCTGAGGAGCTTGTTCTTCTCGGCGAGCTTCTCCTGAAGCAGACGGCTGTTCTGCTGGACGGCGGCCTTGGCCTGATCGGAGGCCTGCGTCGCCTCGATCAGCATCGACTTCAGCCCCTCGACGTCCTTCTCCACCTGGATGAGCTGGTTGGCGATCGTCTCGGCGGCCGAGTTGTACTGCGCGGCCTTGGTGGCGTCACCGGCCTTCTGCGCATCGGCGGCCATCATCAGTGCCTGGCGGGCGTTCGCGTTGAGCTTCTCGAGCTCGTTCATCTTGCCGTTGAGGCGGATCTCGGCCTGCTTCTGGCTGGCGATCACGTTCGCCGCCTGTTCCTTCAGGCGCCGGTGCTGCGCCTGCGACTCGGTGATCGCCTGCTCGAGCTGCACCGCTGGGTCGGCCTTGGTCTCGAAGTTGCGGTTGAGCTTGGCGCCGAAGTACTTCCACCACTTCCTGAGGAACTTGAACATGCAGCGAGCCTACGCGAAGCGGGCGCGGACGCGGTCCCGTAGCTGGGTGAGCTCGTCGACTCCGAGCGCCGCGAGCAGCGCCACGTACGCACCGAGGCCGACGATGCCGGCGGCGGCCACACGGGCCACCGCCGCGGTCCCTGCGTTGCCACCCACCTCTCGGGCGACGAACCACATCACCTCACCGGCGACCAGCGCGGCGAGGCCCATGCGCCAGCAGGCAGCGGCGATCGGCGGCAGCGTGAACCCGCGCACCTTGTTGCGCACGACGTACAAGGCCCACACCGAGGAGACGATGTAGGCGACGGCAAAGGCTGCGCCGAGGCCGAGGACTCCGTAGCGGCGCACCAGCACGACTGCGAGCACGATGTTGATCGCGTTCTCGAACAGGTTGATGACGAACGGCGTTCGGGCGTCGCCGTGGGAGTAGAACGCTCGGAGCGCGAAGAGGTAGATGGAGAACCCTCCCAGCCCCAGCGCAAAGCCGGCGAGGGCACGACTCGTCACGAGCGCGTCGGATGCGTCGAAGTTGCCGTGCTGCAGCGCGAGCCCGATCAGCGGTCGGCGCAGCACGAACATCGCGACGGCCGCAGGGAACGTGAGCAGCGCCACGAGGCGGATGCCCATCGAGGTGCGGTCGATGAACGCGTCGCGGTCGCGACGGGCGACGGCGCTCGCCATCTCCGGGGTGAACGTGGTGACGATCGACATCGCCAGCAGTCCGTGGGGGAGGACGAAGAAGATGTACGCCAGCGCGTATGCGTTCACGTTGCCGCTGCCGGGCTCGGCGAGGTTCTGCACGACGACGATCGCGACCTGGTTGGCGACGACGTAGCCGAGCGTCCAGGTCGAGAGCGAGATGAGCTGTCGTACGGCGGGGTGGCGCAGGTTGGGCCGGAACACCAGCGACACCTCTGCCGAGCGCAGCGCCGGCATCAACGCCAACGCCATCGTCGCGATGCCGAACGTCGCGCCGAGGCCGAGCGTCCATCGCAATCGATCGTTGACGAGCACCTCGACCAGTTGCGGCTCGCGACCGTCGACCGTGCTCGGAACGAGCAGCAGCCCACCGATGATCACGATGTTCGACAGCACGGGCGACCACGCCGCAGCGAAGTACCGGCGCCGCGCCTGCAGCAGCGCGGTGCCGAGTGCGGTCATGCCGTAGAAGAAGACCTGGATGAGGAAGATGCGCGCGAGAGCCGTGCCGACGCGGCGGTACTCGTCGGGATCGACGCCCTGCGCCACGTCGATCGAGAAGAGGTGGAAGATGAACGGCGCCGCGCCGACAGCGACGATCGTGAGTGCTGTGAGCGCCAGCGCCGCCACCGAGACGACGGCCGACGTCGCTTCGTCGTCGTCGTCCTCGGCCTGCCGGGTGAACATCGGCACGAGGCTGGCCGACAGCACGCCGCCGAGGAGCAGCTCGTACATCGCGTTCGGCGAGTTGTTGGCGCTGTTGTACGCGTCGGCGAGCGCGGTCTGGCCGACGACGATCGCGAACACCGCGACACGGAGGAGGCCGGTGAGACGCGAGAGCGCCGTCCCGAGGGCAACGATGACGTTGCTCTTGAACAAGCCGCTCACGTGGTGGGCGTCGCCTCGCCTGGTCCACCGGTGCCGAACGAGCTCGAGCGGCCGGTGTTGTTCACCTCGTCGACGGCTTGGTTCAGCGCTTCGAGCTGGACGACGACATCGTCGACCGCCGACCCGAGCTCGGCCGTGCGATCGATGCCGGTCGACACCTCGGCCGCCTGGGTGACGAGCTCGCCGAGACGCGTGTGCAGGTCGCGCAACCGCTGATCGGTCTGGTCGCGGGCTGACCGGACGCGGTCGACCGAGTCGAGCTGCGAGCGCAGCGACGAACGTTGCGCATCGGTGGAGGCGCGGTCGTACTCGCTCTGGAGTCGTGCACCGTCGAGTTGCCGGATGGTGTCGTCGAGGTGATCGCCGCGCTGGGCGATCTGCCAGCACTCGTCGACGCTGCGTTCGATCTGGCGGCCGATGTCGGCCATCCGCCCGCGCACCGGACCGTCGGGAAGGCCGCTGACGATGCCGGCGAACCGCCGCTGCGTCGACAGCACGGCGGCGACGTGGTGGCGCCACGGCTCTCCGACGGCGAAGGCATCGATGCGACCGTTGGACGTGCGTGGCTTGGTGGCATCACCGGGCGCAGCGCGCGCCGCGCGCCGCACCTTCAACCCGATGAGGATCGCACCGATCGCGACCGCGAGCCCGATCAGGATTGCGATCACGTCCACCACGCGGAGCTTACTGGTGGGCGTCAGTCGTCGACGGGCACGATGTCGTCTGCTGTCAGCGTGGTGAGCTGCTCGTCGGTGGGGTCGGCCAGCGGCGCCAACCGCATAGCCTGATGCGCGACCGCGGTCTCGAACAGGTTGCGCACGAAGCGCGCGTTGCCGAACCCGAGCGTTCGCGGTTCGGCGTCGACCAGGGCCCGCACTCGCTCGAGCGCCGGATCGGAGCAGTGGTAGCGGTTCTTCTCGCCGAGGCCGACGAAGATCGCGACCAGCTCGTCGCTCGTGTAGTCGGCGAAGTTGATCGTGCGGGTGAAGCGGCTCTTGAGGCCCGGGTTGGCCTCGATGAACTCGCGCATCTCGTCGGTGTACCCGGCGGCGACGATGGCGAGGTCGTCGCGGTGGTCCTCCATGAACTTGACGAGCGTGTCGATCGCTTCGCGGCCGAAGTCGTTCTCGCCTCCGCGGGCGAGTGCGTACGCCTCGTCGATGAGCAACATGCCGCCGAGCGACGCCTCCAACGTCGCCTGCGTCTTCAGCGCGGTCTGGCCGACGTAGCCGGCGACGAGCTTCGAGCGGTCCGTCTCGACGAGGTGGCCCTTCGAGACCACACCGACAGCACGGTAGATCTGGCTGAGCAGGCGAGCCACCGTGGTCTTGCCCGTCCCCGGGTTGCCGCTGAAGACGAGGTGCTTGCTCGCCTCCATCGTCGGCAGGCCGCGCTCGGCGCGTATTTGTTGCACCTGCAACATGCTCGTCAGCCGACTGACCTCGCGCTTGACGTTGGCCAGCCCGACCAGCTCGTCGAGCTCGGCGAGGAGGCTCTCGATCGACCGCGCCGGAGGCAGCTCCACCTCGACCGGCACTGCATTGCTGGGTGCGCTCGGTGTGGGCGTGGCCGGTGTCGCCGGCGCTGGCTGACCGGGCCGGGGGACGCCGAGGGAGTCGAGGTGGCCGAGCATCGTCATGCGCAGGACGGAGATCGCATCGATCTCGTCCGGTGACGGCACGAGGTCGAGGGCGGCCGTGACGTGCGCGAGCCGCAACGCGAGGTCGTAGTAGCGGTGACTGCGACGTGTGGCCGATCGTGCGTCGGCGCGGGCGAGGAGGTCGAACATGACGCTCGGCTCGTGCAACCACGCGGCGCGCCCGGCGAGCACGTTCGACTCGCGCAGCTCGGTCGATGTGGCGCGGAGTGGCGGGTCGAGCCGGTGGCCGAGGGTGTCGAGGTAGGCCTCGAGCTCGCTCTGCGTCTGGCGCCCGTCGGCATCGATGATGCCTGCGACGATGTTGGCTGCCTCGACCGCCACCTCGCGGGCGAACGAGGTCGCGGGCTTCGAGCTGAGTGCGGCGAGCTCGTCGCACATCGCGTCGATGAACGCGTCGACGGACGGGTCGAGCGGTCCGGAGGTCACGGCGACAGTCTGGCCCGTCCGCCGGCCTGGCCTGCGAACTCGATTGACCTGCAGGTCAAGTCGGCCGGTAGGGTGCGTTGCATGGGAGAACGCCATGGGTGAGCGATTCGAGAGCGTCCAGCAGGTCCGCGACGGGCTGAAGTCGGTGCAGTACCTGGCCGACGAGGGCATCGCCGGTGTGGCGTTCCTCGCCGACCGCCTCGGCAAGCCGGTGCTCATCGAAGGGCCGGCCGGCACGGGCAAGACGCAGCTGGCCAAGTCGATCGCCGAGATGACGGATTCGCGGCTCATCCGACTGCAGTGCTACGAGGGGCTCGACGAGTCCAAGGCGCTCTACGAGTGGAACTACAAGAAGCAGCTCCTGCGCATCCAGGCCGACAAGAACAGCGACTCGTGGAGCGAGGTCCACGACGACATCTTCAGCGACGAGTTCCTCCTCACCCGGCCGTTGCTCGAGGCCATCACGGCCGACGACCCCGTCGTGCTCCTCATCGACGAGGTCGACCGAGTCGAGGTCGAGACCGAAGCGTTGCTGCTCGAGATCCTCTCCGAGTACCAGGTCAGCATCCCCGAGCTCGGCACGATGACGGCCAAGCAGATCCCGTTGGTCTTCCTCACGTCGAACAACACGCGCGAGCTCAGCGAGGCACTCAAGCGTCGCTGCCTCTACTTGCACGTCGACTACCCCGAGATGGACCGCGAGAAGGAGATCGTCCTCACCAAGGTCCCGGGAATCACCGAGCACCTCGCCGATCAGATCGCGCGCATCGTCCGCAGCATCCGCCAGCTCGACCTCAAGAAGTCGCCGTCGGTCAGCGAGACCATCGACTGGGCGCGCACGCTCGTGCTGCTCGGCATCGACAGCATCGACGCGCAGCAGGCCAAGGAGACGCTCCACATCCTGCTCAAGTACCAGACCGACATCACCAAGGCCGCCAAAGAGCTCAGCGTCGACAAGTAGGCGCGACCCATGCTCGACCTCCTCGCCGGCTTCGTCACCGAGCTCCGCCACGCGGGGCTGCCGGTGTCGCTCACCGAGAACCTCGACGCGATGGAGGCGGTGCAGCACATCCCGATCGAGGACCGCGAGGCGTTCAAGTACGCCCTCGGCGCCACGCTCGTCAAGAACAACAGCCACTGGCGTGCGTTCGAGACCGTCTTCGAGGTGTACTTCAGCCTTCGGGGTCCCGAGTACAAGCTGAAGGACGCCGACGAGTCGCACTTCGACGAGATGTGGCGCGAGATGCAAGAGCAGATGCGCCAGGGCGAGGGCAAGGGCGCGGCGGGCGGCTCGATGGAGTCGATGACGCCGGAAGAGATGGCGCAGATGCTCATGCAGGCGCTCATGAACGGCGACCAGGCGATGATGCGCGCGCTCGCCAAGCAGGCCGTCCAGCGCTTCGCCGGCATGGAGCCCGGCCGACCCGTTGGCGGCACGTACTACCTGTATCGCACGCTCCGCAACCTCGACCTCGAGGGCATGCTCGACAAGCTCATGGACGCGAGCAAGGAGCAGGTCGGCGGCGAGCTGACGCCGCTCGAGGAGCGGCTCGAGCGCGACGAGTACAACGACCGCATCGAGCAGTTCAAGAAGGAGATCGAGGCCGAGATCCGCCGACGGCTCGTCGCCGATCGCGGTGCCGAGGCGATGGCCAAGACGCTGCGCAAGCCGCTGCCCGAAGACGTCGAGTTCATGCACGCGTCACGCGACGAGATGCAGAACCTGAAGAAGGCGCTCGGTCCGCTCACGCGCAAGCTCGCCGCCCGGCTGGCTCGCAAGCGCCGCCACGGTCGCAAGGGGCCGCTCGACTTCCGCAACACCGTGCGCCACTCGCTCAGCTACGGCGGGGTGCCGGCCGAGCCGAAGTTCAAGTACCCCCGGCCGGCCAAGCCCGAGCTGATGGTGGTGGCCGACATCTCCGGCTCGGTCGCCGCGTTCGCGCGGTTCACGCTGATGCTCGTGTACGCGATCCAGGGGCAGTTCTCGAAGGTGCGCTCGTTCGTGTTCATCGACGGCATCGACGAGGTGACGGAGTTCTTCAAGAACACCGAGGACATCCAGGACGCGGTGCACCGGGTGAACACCGAGGCCGACGTCGTGTGGGTCGACGGCCACAGCGACTACGGCCACGCGTTCGAGGTGTTCTTCGAGCGCTACGGCAAGGACATCGGCCCGAAGACCACGGTGCTGCTGCTCGGCGACGCGCGCAACAACTACCACGCCAGCCAGTCGTGGGTGGTGAAGGAGATCCGCCAGAAGGCGCGTCACGTCTACTGGTTGAACCCCGAGCCGCGCAGCTACTGGAACACCGGCGACTCGATCGTCGGCGAGTACGGCACGCACACCGACGGCGTCTACGAGTGCCGCAACCTGCGCCAGCTCGAGTCCTTCGTCGAGAAGCTCGCATAGGGTTTCGACCTCCATCGTTCGCTCGCTGGCGCTCGCTCTCTCCTGTCGGTCGAGTTCGTCGGAGCGGCCTGCGGCCGCACCCAGCTGCTGTGCGCCTCACGGGGACCGTGTCGGCGCACGGCTGCGTCAGGCGCCGAGGGCCTCGGCGAGGAGGGCGCGTTCGGTGGCTCCGAGCAAGGGGATGTCGGCGATCGCCGCCGCACCGGACGGCGAGAGCTTGCGGGCGGTCTTGCGGATCACTTCGATCAGCTTGCCGTGATCCATCCGGGCAGCGACGTCGGCGAGCTGCGTCTCGATGAACACCAGGCACGCAGCGTCCTCGACGGCCTGCGCGCCGGGATCGGTGGCGAGGTCATCTCGCCGAATGAGCGCCTGCACCTCGGCGATCTCGGCCTCGCCGTAGCCCGCCGCCGCGAGGAGCTCGGCGACGTCGTGCGCATGCCGCGCCTTCTGGTCGCGGCGCCAGCGCAGGTAGCCGCCCCGTCCCTCTGGGTACGACGCGCGCGGCACCTCCCACCGGCGCAGGTGGTGAGCTCGTGCGGCGAGCAACCACGTCTCGGGTGCACCGGGATGCAGTCGCTCGATCCACTCGGCAGCCAGCCGGCCGTGGGCGAGCGCCAACGGCGTCGATTCGCCGCGCACCACGACGGCGTTCGGGTCGGCCGAGTTGGCCTCGTCGATGGCCGTCGCGGCCGCGTCGTGGCGGTCGCTCAGACTGCGCACTCCGAGTCGCCGACCTCGGCCGAGAAGGGGCCGGTCTCGTCGTAGTCGGTGTAGAAGTCGGGCCGCTCCTCGGGGGTGGGGAACACGTCGAGGTCCTTCAGCCCGGTGCCGATCGTGGCCGCACCGCCCGAGCGATCCATCCAGCCCCGGAACGTCTCGCCGGCCTCGCGCTCGGCCGCGAACTGGCGCACGACCCGAACCACGGCCTCGGGCGCAGCCTTCGCCGGCAGGCGCAGCGCCTTCTCGCCGAAGTGGATCTGCTCCTGTCCCACGTAACCGCCGAGCAGCATCTGGTAGCCGGGAGCCGACTTGCCGTGGGCTCGCCGCTCGGCACCGAAGAACCCGATGTCGGACGAGTGGTGCTGGCCGCAGCTGTTGGTGCAGCCCGAGATGTTGACGCGGATGCCGCCGACCTCGGCGAGGCCCTCCTCCTCGAGCCGCTCGCCGATCGCCTTGGCGAGGCCGCGCGACTGGGTGACGGCGATGTTGCAGGTGTCGGCGCCGGGGCAGGCGACGACGTCGCGGGCCAGCTCGGCGCCGGGACGGGCCATGCCGATGGCCTCGAGCCGCGCGTACAGCACCGGCAGCTGCCGCTCCGTCAGGCCGCGGAAGACGACGTTCTGGCGGTTGCTCAGTCGCACGTCGGCACCGAGCTCGCGCTGGATGGAGGCGAGCGAGCGGAACTGCGCCGCAGTGACATCGCCGAGGGCCGCGTACGCGACGGCCGACACCGTGCCGTTGGCGGTGCCACGAACCACGCTGGTCGCCACCCATCGCCCGTACGGGTCGCGCGGCGTGAGCGAGACGCTGACACCCTGCCCGACATCGGTCGGGTCGATCGTCGAACTGCGGCCGGCGGGCGCGTCCCCGAGCTTGGCGACGATCTCGGGGATGCCGCCGGGCCACGACGACGAGGCCGGCAGGGTGTGGCGGATCTTGAGCACCCGGCGACGCACCTCGTCGATGCCGAGCTGGTCGACGACCCACTTCAGTCGAGCGCGCAGCTTGTTGTCACGGTTGCCGGTCTGGTCGAACACGCGAAGCACCGCTTCGATCGTCGGCAGCAGGTCCTCGCGGGTCGTGAACTCTTCGAGGGCCAGTGCGGGGTGCGGCGTCGCCCCGAGCCCGCCGGCGATGTAGATGCGGAAGCCGGATTCGATCGAGCCGTCCTCCAACGTGCGGGTGGCGGCGATGACACCGACGTCGTTGAACATCGCCTGGCCGCAGTCGGTGCTGCAGCCCGAGAAGTTGATCTTGAACTTGCGCGGGAGGCGCTGGCTGAGCGGGTTGCGTACGAAGTGCTGGAACGCGGCCTCGGCCCAGGGCGTGACGTCGAGGTGCTCGTGCGGGCACGCGCCGGCGAGGTGGCAGGCCATCACGTTGCGCACGGTGTCGCCGCACGCCTCACGCGTGGTGAGCCCGACCTTGGCGAGCTCGCGCATCACGTCGGGCACCTTGGTGAGCTCCACGTAGTGCATCTGGACGTTCTGCCGGGTGGTGATGTGCCCCCAGCCGCGCGAGTAGGTCTCGACGAGGTGGGCCATCAGGTCGAGCTGCTCGGGCGTGATCGTCCCGGCGGGCAGCTTGATGCGGACCATCTGGTTGGTGCCGCCCTGGCGCTGGCCGTAGATGCCGTTGTTGAGCCGCATCACCCGGAACACGTCCTCGGAGATCTCCCCGGCCAGGTACTGGGCCACGGCGCGCTCGAACCGCTCGATGTCGCGGTGCTGCTCCTCCGTCAGATCACGTGCGGCGGGGATGACCGGTGCGATGCCCATGGGTGGTGACCTCCATCAGCCGATCCACCTAAAAGCTGATCGGCTTAGTCAACTTTACACACCAGGGCGCTGCTGCGGTAGGTCTTTCTCAGTGACCGGGGTCCTCGCCGATCTCGCGCAGCGCGTCGCGCAGGGCGAGGCGGAGACGCCTGGTCATCACCGGTGTGAGGTGCGCAACCAGGCCTTCACCTGCGGCACCCACCTCCTCGACGGTCAGCACCACCCGCGGTTCGGCGTCGTCGTAGTCGTCGCTCACCGCCACCGCCCACGACAGCTGCTGGGCGTCGTCGGCGCCCTCCGGCAGATCCGCCTGCTCGAACGGGTAGTCGTCGATCGACCGTCGCACGGCCACATCCTGCCAGCCGATCGGAACTCTGTCGCTCTGGAGCCGCTCAGCGACCTCGCAGCGCCAAAGTTCGTCTTCAACCGGCGCGCTCAGGTGCGCTGGTAGTTGGGGGCTTCCTTGGTGATCGTGACGTCGTGGGGGTGGCTCTCTTCGCGGCCTGCCGTGGTGACCTTCATGAACCGGGCGTTGTTGCGCAGGCCGTCGAGGGTGGCCGCTCCGGCGTAGCCCATGCCGCTGCGGAGGCCACCGACCAGCTGGTACACCACGTCGCCGAGCGTGCCCGCGTACGGCACCCGGCCCTCGATCCCCTCGGGCACGAGCTTCTTGGTCGCCGCTCCGACGGCCGAGGCCTGCGCGCTCGCATAGCGGTCGGCGCCGAGGCCCTGCATCGCGCCCATCGAGCCCATGCCGCGATAGGTCTTGTAGCGGCGGCCCTCCATGAGCTCCATCTCGCCCGGGCTCTCGTCGGTGCCCGCCAGGAGGGATCCGAGCATCACCGTCTCGGCGCCGGCCGCGATGGCCTTGACGATGTCACCCGAGTACGTGATGCCGCCGTCGGCGATGACCGGGATGTCGAGCTGCCGCGCCCGGCGGGTGGTGAACCAGATCGCCGACAGCTGGGGCATGCCGGCACCGCTGACCACCCGTGTCGTGCAGATCGAGCCGGCTCCGACCCCCACCTTCACGGCGTCGGCGCCGGCCTGCGCGAGCGCCTCGACGCCCTCCTCCGTGACGACGTTGCCGGCAGCGACCGCCAGGTTGGGCCACGACGACTTGATCCGCTCGATCGCCTTGATCACACCGGCCGAGTGGCCGTGTGCCGTGTCGATCGCGACCGCGTCGACGCCCATCGCGGCCAGCGCCTCGACCCGCTCTTCGAGGTCGGCGCCCACCCCGACGGCGGCGGCACAGCGCAGCCTCCCTGCCGAGTCGCGCGTCGCGTTGGGGAACTCCTGGCGCTTCTGGATGTCCTTCACCGTGATGAGCCCGCGAAGGAAGCCGTCGTCGTCGACGAGCGGCAGCTTCTCGATGCGGTACTTCTGCAGCACTGCCTTGGCCTGCTCGAGCGTGGTGCCGACCGGTGCGGTGACGAGACGCTCAGCGGTCATGAACTCGCTGACGGGCTTGTCGAAGTCGGGGCCTTCGCAGAAGCGGATGTCGCGGTTGGTCAGGATGCCGACGAGCCGGCCGCCCGCGTCGACGATCGGCACCCCGCTGAACTTGAACCGGTGCATC
This sequence comes from Ilumatobacteraceae bacterium, assembly GCA_050248155.1. Lineage (GTDB taxonomy): Bacteria > Actinomycetota > Acidimicrobiia > Acidimicrobiales > Ilumatobacteraceae > VFMC01. The sequence goes on along the minus strand of JBFWSW010000015.1, from coordinate 8,331 downwards.
AGCTCCTCGGCGTCGTGCAGGGTGGCCTCGGCGTGCAGCGTGACCGGGTCGGTGATCATGCCGCTCTGGCTGCGCTTGACCTTCTGCACCTCGGCCGCCTGGTCGGCGATGGCGAGGTTGCGGTGGATGACGCCGATGCCGCCCTCGCGAGCGATGGCGATCGCCATGCGTGCTTCGGTGACCTTGTCCATCGCTGCCGATACGAGTGGGACGGCGAGCTCGATGTCGGCCGCGAAGCGTGCGCTCGTGTCGACGGTGTCGGGCAGGACGCTGCTGAAGCCGGGGACGACGACGACATCGTCGAAGGTGAGTGCTTCGAAGCGGTCGAAGAGCTGGTCGTTGCTCATGCGTGGATCTCCTGTGCTCGGGGGGTCGCTCGGCACAGCTGGGCGAGCGTGCTGACGACGAGGCGGTGCTCGGCGGCGTGCACCCGCTCGGTGAGCGAGTCGAGCGTGTCGCCGGCTTGGATGGGAACGATCTCGGTGGCGAGCACCGGACCGGAGTCGACGCCCTCGTCGGGGACGAGGTGCACCATCACCCCGGTCCTGTCGCGGTGGCCGTCCTCGAACTCGCGGAAGGCGCGTTCGATGGCCTTGGTGCCGGCGAGCTCGCCGGGCAGGGCCGGGTGCAGGTTGATCACCATGCCCGGGAACCAGCCGAGGAAGTTCATCGTGAGCACGCGCATCCAGCCCAGCAGCACGACGTGGTCGGGGCAGAAGCCACTGACGACGTCGGCCAGCCGGGCGTCGTAGTCGGCGCGGCTCTCGTCCGCTCGCTTGCCGACGTGCACGGTCGGGATGCCGACAAGGTCGGCGCGCTCGAGGGCCCGCGCGTCGTGCCGGTCGCTGACCACGGCGGCCACCTGCGCGTCGATGTCGCCGCGGGCGCACGCATCGATGACCGCCTGGACGTTCGATCCGTTGCCCGATGCCAGCAGCACCAACCGCGCACTGCGTTCCATGGAACGACGCTAGGCAGGCACCAGTCTCGTGCGGCGCCGGTTGAACGAAAAGTTCGTCACGTCTCGTGACCGACGGCTGAGTGGTCGCGGGCCCACACCGTGCCGGTGCCGAGAACGACCACGAGGACGACGTTCACCGCCACCGCGAGCGCAGCGACGTTGGCGATGTGGGCGACCGGCCACAGCACGGCGGCCAGGAGCACGAATGCGGCGGGTACGCGATGACCGAGACGGCGCACGGCCACAGCGACGAATGCGAGTGCGAGTGGGAACAGGAGGCCGAGCGGCTTGATCAGGATCGCCGCGCCATCTCGATCGACGAGGGCAGTGTCGCCGAAGGACTCGTGGATGGCCTCGAACCCGTAGGCCGCGTTGCCGATCGCGCCCGCCACCGCGGTGAACACGAGCCCCGCGGTCAGCCACGAACCTCCCGGCAGCCAGGTGGCGACGCGCAACATGAGGATCCCGTACCCGATCGCGCCGAGGACGTGGATGACACCGGCGGTTCCGCTGTCCCAACCCTGGAACGTGTAGAGCGAGTCGGACACCAGCATGAGAACCGGCGCGATGACCAGTGCAGCGGTGAGGAGCTGGTCGGTGGGCGTCCCAGCGCGAGTGAGCACGGGTCGGTGGTCGGTGGCGAGGTGCATGGCAGGTCTCCGTGGTCGGGTGGGGTTCTCGGCCGAGCGTGCGCCGATCCACCCTCGTTGCGTCACGGGGAGAACCCTTCTGTTGGAGAATCCGGGGAGAACCCTGCCCTTTCCGAGCGCCCGGCCTGTGATGATGTCGCCGTGGCGATCGGAGCAGTGGACCGTCCTCGTCGTCTCGGTGAGGCAGGCCGACTCCTGCTCCTGAGCGGCGTGGTGGTCGCGGCGACGGCGGGGTTCGCCCGCGGCATCTGGGTGCCCAACCTGCACAACGGGTTGCTCGCCCTCGCGTTCAGTTCGGTGGGGTGCTACGTGCTGCACCAGCAACCGCGCAACAGGTGTGGCGCGGCGTTCTTGGCCACCGGTGTCGTCGAGGCCGTGATGTTCCTCGGCCGACAGATCGGCCACGACGCCGGGAGCGGAACCAGCCCGTGGTGGGGGTGGCTCGGTGTGTGGCCCCTCGTGATCGGGCTCGCCCTGGTCACGCTGTCGGTGATCTTGTTCCCCGACGGGGTGCTGCCATCTCCGGGATGGCGCTGGGTCGTCCGGGTCGGCGCGGTCCTGACGCTGGCGCTTGCCGTCACCTCGGCGCTGTGGCCTGTCGGCGAGACCGCTGCCGTTGTGCGAACTGCTCACCCGTTCGTTGTGCCCGGCGCGACGACCGCCGGAAGGGCCTGGGACATCGTCGCGAGGCCGATCTTCGTGGCCTACCAGGTCGTGTGGCTCGCCGCCGTGGCCGATCGGTGGCGGACCTCGGGCCCCGTCGTCCGGCGCCAACTCGTCGTCGTCGGCGCGGCGACGGCGATCTCGTTGGTTGCTCTCGCGGGTGGGCTCGTGTGGAGCGGGACTCCGACCGCCGGCGTGCTCGCCGTGTGCCTGCTGCCGGCCGCAGCTGGCTGGTCGATCCTGCACGGCCAGTTCCTCGCCACGCACTCAGCCCTGACGTGGATGGCCCGACGATCGGGCGGCGCCGACACCTTGCCCGCGGAACTGGCACGAGCCATCGCCGACGCGCTCGGCGCCCGGCACGTCGTGGTCTGGGCCCGCCGGGCCAACCGCTACCACGCCGTCGGGATGTGGCCCGAGCCGGTCGAGCAGGTCGTGCCTGTCAACCACATCGGGCCCAGCGAGCTCGCGGCTGACCTCTCGGCCGGCACCATCCGCCTGATCACCCGTGGCAGCACCGAGCTCGGCGCCGTGGTCCTCGACCGCCCTCACCCGCTGTCGCGTCACGACGACCGGGTGCTCGACGGGTTCTGCGGCCAAGCCGCGGTTGTGCTCGAACACCTGGCGGCCGTGTCGATGACGGTGGCAGCTTCGACGAGGCGAGACCTCGGCCATCTCACGCCGCGCGAGCTCGAGGTGCTGGACCTCATGGCCCAGGGGTTCTCGAACTCCGGCATCTGCGAGCGACTCCACCTCAGCATCAAGACGGTCGAACCGGCCGTGTCGTCCATCTTCACCAAGCTCGACCTGCCCCCGGGGGGACAGAGCAATCGGCGAGTGCTCGCCGTGCTCGCCTATGTCGACAACCAGAAGAGCGCGCATAGCCCCTGAGGCAGCGTGCGGACCACTGTGCCTCAGCGGACGAGGTGGACGCGACCGCTGCCGGGCACGACCTGTCCGATCACCCAGGTGGGCTCGTCGATCGACGACCGGACCTCGTCGACGCGGTCGTGGGCGCACACGACGACCATCCCGATGCCCATGTTGAGCGTGCGATACAGCTCGTGGTCGTCGAGGCCCGAGCACAGTTCGCGCACCAGCGCGAACAGGGTGGGCAGCGGCCACGAGCCGAGCTGCACGTGGGCGTCGCACTCGGCCGGCAGCACGCGGGGCAGGTTGTCGGGCAACCCGCCACCGGTGATGTGGGCGAGCGCCTTCACGTGCCCGGCGGCCAGCGCCTTCTCGACGACCGGGAGGTAGTTGCGGTGGGTGGCGAGCAGCACCTCGCCGATCGGTCGATCGAAGCCTGCCGGGGCGCACTCCATCGGCAGCCAGTCGAACACTCGCCGGAGGAGCGAGTAGCCGTTGGTGTGCGGACCGCTCGACGCGATGCCGACGAGCACATCGCCGGCCGCCACGTCGGGCCGAGGCAGCAGGTCGCGCCGATCGACCAGGCCGACGAGCGTGCCGGCGATGTCGAAGGCGCCTGGCGCGTAGACGCCGGGCATCTCGGCCGTCTCGCCGCCGAGCAACGTGCAACCGCTGGCCTCGCAGGCCTCGGCCATGCCGGTGACGACCTCGGCGACGCGCTCGGCGTGCAGCTCGCTCGCGGCGACGTAGTCGAGGAAGAACAAGGGTCGTGCGCCCTGGACGAGCACGTCGTTGATGCAGTGGTTGACGATGTCGGCGCCCACGCCTCGGTAGCGGCCGAGCCGGGCGGCGAGCTCGACCTTCGTGCCCACCCCGTCGGTGCTGGCGACGAGCACCGGATCGTCCATCGCCTTGATCGCGGCCCCGCTGAACGCGCCGCCGAAGCTGCCGAGCCCGGCGAGGACGGCCGGGCCGTGCGTTCGCTCGACCGCGGCTTTCATCCCGGCGACGGCGCGAGCGCCCTCGTCGATGTCCACGCCGGCAGCGGCGTACGAGCGAAGCGGTGCGGCCGCGGCCCGCCAACCGATGTCGCGGCGAACCTGCTTGCCCTCGAAGGTGATCCGGTCGACACCCGCGTACGCCGCGGCGCGTGCTGCGGCCAGATCGGCTCCGACACCGGTGACGGCGACGACCCTGCCGCCGGTGACGACCGAGCCGTCGGTTCCGGCCTCGAACACGAGCGTGTCGGGCCGTGGCTCTTCGCGCAGACCGGTGATGGCTGCGCCGAGCACCGGCGCATCGGGGTAGCCGGGCGCGGCTGCGACGACGGTGAGCGCGGCGCCGTCGCGCACCTTGATCGGGTTCGCCGCGAGCTGGCCACGGCAGCAGGCGAGGGCGAGCTCGGCGAGGTCGCTGTCGAGCAAGGGGAGGATCGCCTGCGTCTCGGGGTCGCCGAAGCGGCAGTTGTACTCGAGCAGCTTCGGTCCGTCGGCGGTGATCATGAGGCCGGCGTACAGGGCCCCGACGTAGGGCGTGCCGCGGGCGGCGAAGTGATCGATGACCGGCTGGATGAACTGCGCGGTCAGCACACCGGCGTCGATGCCAATCGGTGCGGGGGCGTACGCGCCCATGCCGCCGGTGTTCGGGCCGGTGTCACCCTCGAAGATGCGCTTGTGGTCCTGGGCGATCGGCAACGGCCGAGCGACCACGCCGTCGCACAGGGCGATCAGGCTGCACTCCGGGCCGAACAGGCGCTCTTCGAGCACGATCGGCCCCTGCGACGCGAGGTGGCGGATCGCGTCGTCGGTCTCTGCCGGCGTGTTGGGCACGACGACGCCCTTGCCGGCTGCCAGCCCGTCGAGCTTCACCACGATCGGCACCTGCGCCTGACGCCACCAGTTGATCGCGTCGTCTTGGTCGTCGCTGCGATGAAACAGCGGCGACGGGATGCCGAGCTGCGCGGCCAGAGCTCGGGTGAAGCCCTTCGACGTCTCGAGGCGGGCCAGCTCGGCAGTCGGACCGAAGCAGGGCACACCGGCCGCCGCACAGCGGTCGGCGATGCCGGTTGCGAGCGCGTCCTCCGGACCGACGATGACGAGGTCGACCGCACCGTGCTCGCGCGGGTCGAAGTCGAGTGCCCGGTCGGCGATGTGCCCGTGGCGCCGGCAGGCCCACCGGATGGCCGCCGAGCGGCCGCCGTCACCGATGACGAGCACGTGCATCAGGCCAGCACCCCCTCGAACCCCAGCTTGGGCTGGGCTTGGCTGACCTCGATCGGGTAGCGGCCCGTGTAGCACGCGTTGCAGAACCCGGCCGGGTCGAGCCCGTTCTGCTCGGGTCCGACGATCGCCCGCATCATGCCGTCGAGCGAGAGGAAGCCGAGCGAGTCGGCCCCGATGTGCTGGCGGATCTCGTCGACCGTCAGGCGGGCGGCCATCAGGTCGTCATCGTGACCCATGTCGACGCCGAAGTGGCACGGGCTGGTGATCGGAGGGCAGGTGATCCGCATGTGCACCTCGACGGCGCCGGCCTCGCGGAGCATGCGCACGAGCGGGCCCGCGGTGGTCCCGCGCACGAGCGAGTCGTCGATCACGACCACTCGCTTGCCGGCGAGGTTCTCGGCGAGGGCGTTGAACTTCAGTGCGACGCCGCGCTCGCGCATGTCCTGCGTCGGCTCGATGAACGTGCGGCCGATGTAGCGGTTCTTGATGAGGCCGTCGTTGTGCGGCGTGCCGCTCTCGCGGCTGAACCCGATCGCCGCAGGGATCGACGAGTCGGGGACGGGGATGACCACGTCTGCCTCGGCCGGGTGCTCGCGGGCGAGCTCTTCGCCGAGGCGCTGGCGGACGTGGTGGATGTTGCGGCCTGCCCACACGCTGTCGGGCCGGCTGAAGTACACGAACTCGAACGTGCAGCGCGCCGAGGTGGGAGCGGGCGACATCGCCGTGCGGCGGTGCATCTCGGCACCCTGCAAGGTGACCATCTGGCCCGGGGCGACCTCGTCGATCTCGACGCAGCCGAGCGTGCTGAGCGCGCACGTCTCGGACGCGACCGCGTAGCCACCGTGCGGCAACCGGCCGACGCTCATCGGCCGGAACCCCCAGGGGTCGCGCACGGCGATCACCCGATCGGCGGCGAGGACCACCAGCGAGAACGCACCCTTCCACGCCGGCATCGTGCGCTCGATGCGCTCCTCCCACGTGCGCCCACCCGACGCGGCGAGCATGAGCGTGAGCACCTCGGTGTCGCTGGTCGCGGTGAGGCCGAAGCCGCGGCCGAGCAGCTCGTCGCGCAGCGCCGGCGCGTTGACGAGGTTGCCGTTGTGGGCGACGGCGAGCGGGCCGTGCATCGTCTCGACGAGGAAGGGCTGCACGTTGCGCACGGCGTTGGCGCCGGTGGTGCTGTACCGGGTGTGTCCGATCGCGTGGTAGCCGCTCAACGGGCCGAGCGTCTCGGGGGTGAACACGTTGGCGACGAGGCCGGCGTCCTTGTGCACGCGCGCGCGGCTGCCGTCGCTGACGGCGAGCCCGGCGGCCTCCTGGCCGCGGTGCTGCAGCGCGAACAGCCCGAAGAAGGCGAGCTGGGCGACGCCGTCACCGTGTGGCGTCGACACGCCGAACACGCCGCACTCCTCGTGCGGGACGTCGTCGTCGTGATGGGGGAGCGGCGTGATCGGGATGCTCGTGGTCATGCTGATGCCTGCCTGGGTGGATCGGTCGGTTGGCCGCCGCGCAGCGCGGCGACGGTGCGGGCGATGCGCTCGGCCGCGGGCTGGTCGCCGGGTACGAAGCGCTGCCCGGTGATGCGCTCGAATGCGCCCACGTAGCGCTGCGACGTCGCGTCGACGACGACGGCAGGAAGCGTCGGCGGTGCGCCCTCGCCGCGGTAGCCGAGGTCGATGAGGGCGCGGCGGACGAACTCCTTGTCGAGGCTCTCGGGCTCGTCGCCGTCGGCGAGCCGCGCTTCGTACGAGCCCGCGACCCAGAACCGTGACGAGTCGGGTGTGTGCACCTCGTCGATCAGCAGCAGGTCGCCGGTGTCGGCTGCCAAGCCGAACTCGTACTTGGTGTCCGCGAGGATGAGCCCCGCGGCGGCTGCCGCCTGCTGCCCGAAGGCGAAGATGCGCAGGGCCGCGTCGGCGACCTGCTCCCACGTCGCGGGGTCGACGAGCCCCGACTCGACGACGTCGCGCATGGTGATCGGCTCGTCGTGCGCCCCGGCGTGCGCCTTGGTCGTGGGGGTGATGATGTTGGTCGGCAGCTGCGTGTTCTTGCGCAGGCCGTCGGGAAGGTCGTAGCCGTACACCGTGCGGGCGCCGTCGGCGTACTGCTGCCACAGCGATGTGGACGTGACACCGGTGATGTAGCCACGCACGACGACCTCGACCGGCAGCGGGATCGCGGTGCGGCCGACGGTGAGGTTGGGGTCGGGGACCGAGACGAGGTGGTTGGCGACGATCGCCCGCGTCTGGTCGAACCACCACGCCGACAGCTGGTTCAGCACCTGACCCTTCGAGGGGATGGATGTGATGATCCGGTCGAACGCCGACAGCCGGTCGGTGGTGACGAACAGCCGCTCGGTGTCGGACAAGCGGTAGGACACCCGCACCTTGCCGGCGCGACGGTCGGGGAGGTCGAGCTCGATGTCGTCGAGCGTCAGCGAGCGGTCATCGAGCGCGGGCATGGGCGACACCTCGTTCGAAGAGCTGGAGGCCGAGTGAACCGCTGTGGCCGCGGGCGTGCAGTGGGTGCTGGCGTGACAGGACGTGGTTCTCGGGGTGGGGCATCAGGCCGAGCACGACGCCGCTCGGATCGCAGACGCCGGCGATGGATGCCACGCTGCCGTTGGGGTTGCGTGCGTAGCGCAGCGCGACCTGGCCGTCGGCCGAGAGGGCGTCCGGGTCGGGGTGGACGTATCGGCCCTCACCGTGGGCGATCGGGCAGTCGAACGGTTCGAGGTCGAGCGTCCACACGCATCGGCTCGTCTGCGGCTGCAGCGTGACCCACTCGCACTGGAAGCCGCCGCTCTCGTTGTGTCCGAGCGCCCCCGGCAGCAGGCCGGCACGGACGAGTGCCTGGAAGCCGTTGCAGATGCCGATGACGGGCTTGCCGTCGGCGACGAACTGCTGCAGGTCGTCGCCCACCGCCTGGTGCAGCGACACCGCGAACATGCGGCCGGCACCGAGCG
>JBFWSW010000014.1:7926-85540 GCA_050248155.1 Ilumatobacteraceae bacterium | reverse complement strand
CACGTGATCACCGACCACCGTGGCGTGGTGTTGCACATGGGACGCACCAGACGGCTGTTCACCGGCCGCGCACGGGACGCGGTGCTGCTGGCAGCGACACGATGTACCCACCCCGGATGCGACACCGTGTCCGGGGACAGCCAAGCCGACCACCTCCACCCCCACGCCCACGGCGGCAACACGTCCACGTTCAACGGTGGACCCGCCTGCGGCAAGCACAACCGATGGCGCTACACCAACCACGCCCGCACCGTCCTCGACGAACGCGGCTACTGGCACACGTACCGCAACGACGGCACCGAAGTCGCCTGAACCGCCCGGCCCGGCGCGTTCAGGCGACCTCGGCTGCCGCCGCCGGACGTCACACTTCGGTGATCGCGTCCATCGCGCGCGCCACGGCCCGCTCCGCCGGCGAGCCGGTGGCGAAGGCTTCGGCGACACGGCGACGGTCGGTTTCCGGTCGGTTCTGGCTCAGCTTCAGCTTCCCCACGATCTCGAGGTCGACGAGCTCGATGCCGACGATGCCGCGCACCATCGCCGAGACGTAGTCGTCCGGCGCGTCCGCCACGCTCCACGGATCGGTGAAGCCGGATTCGAAGTGGTCGGTGAGATCGCTGACCACCTGACCGGTCCACATCGGGTGGTCGTGGACCACCAGCCGACCCGCCACCTGCACGGTGACGTAGTTCCACGTGGGGACGACCTTGCCATCGACCTCCTTCGTTGCGTACCACCGTGGCGACACGTACGCATCGGCGCCGCTGAAGATGGCCAGCGCTCGCCCGGGATGCCGCCACACCGGGTTCGCACGAGCGAGGTGGCCGACCAGCGCCTCGCCACGAAGCACGAGTGGGACGGGAGTGGCTGACGGCGCACCGTCGGCATCGACGACGACCAGCTGTGCGAGCGGATGATCGCGGATGAGCTCGACGGCATCGTCGTCGTCGGCCCGGAAGGCCGGCGGCCGGAACATCAGGTGCCGGCCAGCGCCGACTGCAGGTTTGCCTCCTCGCGCTCGCGCAGCGCTGCGTTCACGCGCTGGCGCTCGAGCACCTGGTCGAGCGTCTTGGCCGCTTGCGGGATCGGGTGCTCGGAGAAGAAGCTCTGCACGTCGGCGACCACCGGTCCGCGGTTGAGCAGCTTGACCGGATCGATCATGCGCACGATCGTGTTCAGCGGGAACTTGTCGTTGGCCTCGCTCCAGTGCCGGCGCACGAAGTCCCACGCCAGCGAGCCGTGCTCGCGGTTGGCGATGCAACGCGCAAGGAGGAACGGTGCGTTCTGTGTCTTCACCTCACTGCTCATCGCGAACTCGCATGTGCGCTGGATGAGCTCGGCGGACGGGAACTCGGCGAGCGCGAACAGGTACCGCAGCTGCTCCTGCGGCGTCGTGGCCGACCGGAAGCGCCCGACGAAGCGTTCGTACTCGTCGTCGTCGCCGAACGCGGCGACGACGGCGGTTGCCGCGGCGACGAGCTCGGGGTGCACACCGTCGGGCGCATGCTCGATCTCGCGGCATCGCTGCTGCGCGTCCCCGTCGTCGCCCAGCACGGCGACGAGACCGACGAGCAGTCCGCGGAGCTTGCCGGTGAGGTCGTCCTCATCGTCGGATGGATCCCACCCGAGCGACTCGAGCGCCGGGGACGCCAGTGCGCGCACACGAGCACGGAACGAGTCGTAGGCGTCACCCTCGACCAGTCGTCCGACACCGCGGAGCGCCGTGGCGATGACCTGCCACACGGCGAGGTCGCGCTCGTCGACGAACCCCTCGACGAAGTCGACGAAGTCCATCGCCCCCAACCGGCCGGCGACGACGGCGTTCCAGGCGTCGTCGACGAGGTTGTAGCGATCGATGATGGTGAGCTCGGCGAGGGCGTCGCCCACGAGGCGTGCTCGGAGCGAGTCGTCGTAGGCCACGCGCACGAAGCCGTGCCCGCCGGCGTTGACGACGACGACACCGTCGGGGTTCGGGAGGGGAATCCGGATCTCGTCGGTGTCGAGCAGCAACTTCGACTCCACACCGTCGATGCGGACGTGGACGGGCACGACCCACAGGGTCGCGTCGTCACTGTCGCCATAGGCGAACCGCTGCTGTCCGATGACGAGATCGCCGCCGTCGAGCTTGGTGGTGAGCAGCGGGTAGCCGGGCTGCCAGATCCAGCTGTCCATCAGACGGCGCACCGGCGTCGCAGGGTTCGCCTCTTCGATGGCATCCCACAGGTCACTCGTCTCGGTGTTGCCGAGGGTGTGCAGGCGGAGGTAGTGGCTGACCCCGTTCCGGAACTCGTCCTCGCCGATGTACTGCTCGAGCATGCGCAGCAGGGCGCCGCCCTTCTGATACGTGAGCACGTCGAACATCCCGTCGCAGTCGGCCGGCGCCTCGACTGGGTACTCGACCGATCGAGTGCTCGCGAGCGAGTCGGTCTCGAACGCCACGCTTCGCTCGAGGCTGAACGTGGTCCACCGCTTCCAGTCGGGGCGGTACGCGTCGCAGCAGGCGATCTCCATGAACGTCGCGAACGCCTCGTTCAGCCAGATCCCGTTCCACCACTTCATCGTCACGAGATCCCCGAACCACATGTGCGCGAGCTCGTGGGTGACCACGTCGGCGAGCACCTGCTGCTCGGCCTGGGTGCTGGTCGCCGTGTCGCAGAGCAAGAGGTTCTCGCGGTAGGTGATGCAGCCGAGGTTCTCCATCGCTCCGGCGGCGAAGTCCGGCAGCGCCAGCATGTCGCACTTGTCGGTCGGATACGGGATGCCGTAGTAGCGCTGGTACCAGCCGAGCGCGGCGGCGCCCACGTCGAGACCGAACGACGTGAGGTGCCCCTTCCCTGGCACGTGGACGATGCGCAGTGGGATCGAGCCGCTGCCATCGAGCAGTGGAACCTGCACCGGTTCTGTGGCTTCGAGCGGGCCGACCACCATCGCCACGAGGTAGGTGCTCATCGGCATCGTCTCGCGGAAGTGGACGAGCTCCTTGCCGTCGGCTCGGGTCTCGCGACCCACCTCGGCGCCGTTCGACACGGCGAGCAGATGGGGCTCGATGACGAGCGTGATGTCGAAGACCGCCTTGAAGTCGGGTTCGTCCCAGCAGGGGAACGCGCGGCGACAGTCGGTGGCCTGCATCTGGGAGGTGGCGATCACGTGCTCGACGCCGTCGGCGTCGCGATAGGTGCTGCGATACCACCCGCGGAGCTTGTCGTTCAGCGTGCCGGTGAAACCGATCGTCAGCTGATGCTCGCCCTGCCCGGGCGCGACATGCACGTGGAGACGCTCGGTGTCGTCGTCGAGGTGGTACTCCGCCGCCGTGCCGTCGACCGCGACCGAGTCGATGCCCAACTCGATCGCGTTCAGGACGATCTCGGTGACCGGCTCGCGGACGTCCACGTCGATGTGCGCCGTGCCGGTGAACGACGCCGAACCCAGATCTGGTTCCAGCGTGAGCGTGTAACGAGAGGGGACGACGGTGCGCGGCAGTCGGTAACGGTCATCGGTCACGTGCGGCAGCGTACCGTCGCGCTGCTCTGCCCTGACCCGCCAGCCGGTCATCGGGCTCGGTAGGGGGTCGGCGACGGGTAGCCTTGCTCCACGTGGCCGACCGAACCCGACGCTCTGCTTCCGTGCGCTACGACGTGGTCGGCATCGGCAACGCCCTCGTCGACGTCATCGCCCACGCGGATGACTCGTTCATCCATTCCCTCGAGCTCGTCAAAGGAGCGATGACCCTCGTCGACACAGACCGAGCACTGCACATCTACCGCGCGCTCGGTGGTGCCGTCGAGATGAGCGGTGGGTCGGCCGCGAACACCATGTGCGGCGTCGCCAGCTTCGGCGGGCGGGCGGCCTACATCGGCAAGGTCAGCGACGACGAGCTGGGTCAGGTGTTCGGGCACGACCTGCGGGCCGTCGGCGTCCAGTTCCGGCCCGGCCGTCCCGACACGCAGACACCGACTGGCCGGTGCATCATCGTGGTCACGCCCGACGCCGAGCGGACGATGAACACCTATCTCGGCATCTCGTCGTTCCTGCACCCCGACGACATCGACGTCGAGACGGTCGCCGCCGGCGCCGTGCTGTACATGGAGGGCTACCTGTTCGACCGTGACGAGGCCAAGGCCGCGTTCCGGCACGCGGCGCAAGTCGCCCACGCCCACGATCGCAGGGTGTCGCTCACGCTGAGCGATTCGTTCTGCGTCGACCGTCACCGCGCCGACTTCCGTGCGCTGGTCGCGGACGAAGTCGACCTCTTGTTCGGCAACGAGCACGAGCTCACGTCGCTGTACGAGGTCGACGGCCTCGACGAAGCCATCCGCGCGGTGCAGCGCGATTGCGCTCTGGCCGTGGTCACCACCGGACCCGAGGGTTGTCTGGTCGTGACGCCCGACGGCGTGATGCGCGAACCCGCAGAGCCGGTCGAGCGCGTGCTCGACACGACCGGCGCAGGCGACCTGTTCGCCTCGGGTTTCCTGTTCGGTTACACGAGATCGATGTCGCTGTCGCGCTGTGCCCGGCTCGGTTCGATCGCTGCGGCAGAGGTGATCTCGCACGTCGGTCCTCGACCTCTCGTCCCGCTGACGTCGCTCGTCCCGCCGGGCTGAACGCCCCCTCCCGTCACGGAGCGCCCATGACCACGCCTTCAGCCGATCCGCGCACGACCGCCGAGCAGTGGCTGCGTGCCGAGCCCGACGCCGACATGCGTGCCGAGCTGGAGCGGCTGCTGCAGGGCGATGCCGCCGAGCTCGCCCGCAGGTTCACCGGCCGACTGCAGTTCGGCACCGCCGGCCTGCGAGGGGCGGTCGGAGCCGGTCCGCAGCGCATGAACCGACTCGTCGTGCGCCAAGCTGCCGCAGGGTTGGCCGCGCACCTCTTGTCCACGATGCCCGACGCCGCCGAGCGCGGGGTGATCATCGGCTACGACGCGCGGCGGAAGAGCGATGCGTTCGCGCTCGACACGGCGCGCGTGTTCGCACGCCGCGGGATCCGGGCGATGCTGTTCGATGCGGTGGTGCCGACGCCCGTGCTCGCATGGAACATCACCGGCATCAACGCTGCGGCGGGCGTGATGGTGACAGCGAGCCACAACCCGCCGGCCGACAACGGGTACAAGGTCTACCTCGAGACCGGGGCGCAGATCGTCCCGCCGGCCGACGCACAGATCGCTGCGTGCATCGACGAGGTCGACCCCACGGCAGTCGAGCTCGCGCCCGACGACGATCCGCTGATCGAGTGGCTCGACCGCACGCTCGTCGACGCGTACATCGAGGCGGCGCCGTCGGTGCGGTTCAGGCCAGAGCTCACCGGCGGGGCGACTGCCTACACCGCGCTGCACGGTGTGGGGGGCTCGGTGCTGCTCGACGCGTTCTCTCGAGCAGGGCTCGCCGCGCCGCACGTCGTAACGGCGCAACAGGACCCTGACGGCACCTTCCCCACGGTGGGCTTCCCCAACCCCGAGGAGCCGGGGGCGATGGATCTGCTGATCGAGCTCGCGGCCGGCATCGACGCCACCATCGCGCTCGCCAACGATCCCGATGCCGATCGCCTGGCGGCCGCCATCCCGGTGCGGTCGCCGGCCACCAGCGCCGCCGATTGGCGCCGCTTGGGCGGTGACGAGATCGGCTGGTTGCTCGCCGATCACATCTTGCGCCACACCAGCGGCAACGACCGGCTCGTCGTCACCACGTTGGTCTCGTCCTCGCTCCTCGGACGCATGGCGGCCCATCACGGCGTGCACTTCGACGAGACGTACACCGGCTTCAAGTGGATCGCCCACACGGTGCTCGAGCACCCGGACGAGCGGTTCGTCTTCGGGTACGAGCAGGCACTCGGTTACCTCGTCACCGGACGCCCGCTCGACAAGGACGGCATCACCGCAGCGATCCTCCTCGCCGAGATCGCCGCGCTCGCAGCCGAGGAGGGCATCTCCATCCAGGACCGGCTCGACTCGATCGCGCTCCGCTTCGGGAAGCACCTCATCGCCGACCGCTCCGTGCACCTCGAACCCAGCATCGGCGTCGCTGCCGTCGCTCGCCTGCGTGAATCGCCGCCCACCGAGGTCGGCGGCCGGTCCGTCACCGCGGTCAGCTGGTACGGCGAGGCCGGTCTGCTGCGTCTGCAGGTCGGTGACGAGCTCCGCCTGCAAGTGCGACCGAGCGGCACCGAGCCGAAGGTGAAGCTGTACGGCGAGGGTCTCGGCGTCGAGCCGGGTCCGTACCTCGACGCGCTGGCCTCGTTGCTCGTCTAGCGGTTCGGGGGTCGTCAGGTCTGGCGGGCCAACACCGTGGGCGCGACCGCTTCGAGATGAGCGACCCAGGCGTCGGGTCCGTCGGGCTCGTTCAACGGGAGGATGACGAACTTCGACGTGCCCACCGAGACGAACTCGTCGATCCGGTCCATCAGCGCGTCGATGCTCGCAGGCACCAGAACGGACGGATCGGCCAGGTCGGGACGGCGCTTCGCCAGTCCGGTCATCAACACGTCGGGGATCGGACCGTTCGCGTACGGGATGAGCGCGCCGTAGTGGTCGTCGTCGATCGCCCTGCCGTGCTCGCGGAGGGTCGCCTCGATCTGCTCGCGCCCGCGGGCAGCGTCGGCGGGCGTCACGAAGCTGGGGAGCCAACCATCCGCCAAGCGGCCGACGCGCCGCAGCTCGGACGGCGCGATCCCGCCGAGCCAGACGTCGAGGTGCTCCTGGCGTGGCACCGGTTGCACGCGGAGGTCGTCGTAGTGGTAGCGCTCGCCGTGGTGCGTGACCGGTCGTCCGCTCCAACATGCCCGGAGCACCGCCATGCTCTCGTCGAACCACGCGGCGCGCTCGGCGCGAGCGACGCCGAACGCCTGCTGCTCATGCGGGTCGGCGACACCGAGACCGAAGGCTGGGAGGAGGCGCCCGTTCGAGAGGCGGTCGAGCGTGGCGAGCTCCTTCGCGAGCACCACGGGGTTGCGGCCCGGCAGCACCATGACGCTCATGCCGAACTTCAGCTTGGTCGTGCGGCCGGCGGCGAACGACATGGCGACGAGGGGATCGGGTGCCTCCCCGCCGAGGCGCTCGCTCAACCACAGGCTGTCGAACCGGAGTCGTTCGAGCGCGTCGACGACGACGCCGAATCCGCTGTCGTTCAGCTTGGTGCGCACCCCGAAGCCGTAGCCGATGCGGACCTTCGGCCCAGCCGTGCCACTCATGCGTCGATCGTGGCACATCGCCACCGACGCGACTCAGCTCGCGAGGCAGACCGTGTTCTTGCCGGCGTGCTTGGCTGCGTAGAGCGCCCGGTCGGCCTGCTGGACGAGCACGGAAGGGATGAGCGGATGGACGCCGAGTGCGACACCGACGGACGCGCCGACCGACAGTGCGAGCTCGCCGTGCAGCATCGGCTCGCGGATCGCGCGCACGAGCCGGTCGGCCACGTCGCTCCCGCGTTCGAGCGCTTCGGCGCCAGGGCAGGCCACGGCGAACTCGTCGCCACCGAGGCGGCCGGCGAGGTCGTCGGCGCCGATGGAATCCTCGATGCGGCGGGCAACCTCGACCAGCACGCGGTCGCCGGCCGGGTGACCGTATCGATCGTTGATCGGCTTGAAGTCGTCGAGGTCGATGTAGAGCAGGACCAGATCGGCGTGGGCCATCTGTTGGAGTCGTCGCTCGAACTCGGCGCGGTTCACGAGCCCGGTGAGCGGATCGTGTGATGCCGCCCAGCGGAGGTCGCGCTTGATGCGGTTGTCGGCGATGGCCAGCGCCGCGAGACGGAGCGCGACGTGCACGGGTGTCTGCTCTCCGATGTGGAACTCGGTGATGGTCCGGCCCCACACGACCATCCCGCCGATGATCTCGGCTGCGTCGGGTGACTCGATCGGGACGAGGTAGACGGCACGCATCCCGGCGTCACGTGCATGGTTGCCGAGCCCGTTCAGGCGCCGGTCGTCGAGATCGGTGATCATGAGTGGCGCAGTGAGATGCAGGTCGAACACGAGGCGTGCACCGTCGGCGAGCCGCGGGTCCGGCAGCGGCACGTCGGGTGACGCCGCGACTCGGATGCGGTCGCCTTGCTTCCAGGCGATCGCGGCGCGGGTGTCGCCGCCCATCGAGCAGTCGGCCAGGCGAGCGAGGACCGGGATGACGAGCTCGATGTCGGCTCCCGTACCGAGCAGCTCGATCGCCCGTGGGAGGTCTGATCGATCTTTGATCGCCGCGCACGTGCACATCACGCCGCGGACGTCGGGGTCGTCGAGGAAGTCGTAGGTGATCCCCGCGAACGTCCGGTACTCGCCGCTCGCATGCAGTAGGCGAACGTCGGCCGACTCCGGCGCGTACGTCTCACCGGCCGCTGAGCGAGCGCCCGCCTCCTTGGTCCGCACCATGTTGTCGAGCACCAGCTCGAGGTCGTCGGGGTGGACGAAGTCGATCGCACTGCGCCCGCTGACGTCGTTCCAGCCGAGCACGCGCTCGAGTGACGTCGAGTGCCAGACGATCTCGAACTGCTCGTCCATGAGCAACGAGAACTGCCCGTCGAGTTGCTGCAGCGCCCGGAAGGCACGACTGTCGGGAGACGTCACGAGAGACGTTTCGGCATCTGCAGGCAGATCTTGAGGGGGATCTGACCTGGGCCGAGATC
This sequence comes from Ilumatobacteraceae bacterium, assembly GCA_050248155.1. Taxonomy (GTDB): domain Bacteria; phylum Actinomycetota; class Acidimicrobiia; order Acidimicrobiales; family Ilumatobacteraceae; genus VFMC01. Next base: position 76,934 of record JBFWSW010000014.1, on the reverse strand, counting down.
ACTCTCGTCGAACCGGCAGATGCTGGGGCGCAGGTCGAGGGTGCTCGATCTGGAACCAGCTCGCCATCGTCGCCAGCACGATCACGCTGACGACGAGCGTCGTCTCGCCGACGACGCCGTGGAGCGCCACCGCCGTCAGGGCAGCAACCACTCCTGCGATCGCCGCCAACTTGAGCACTCCGGTCCAGTCGACCACGCCGGTCGTGCTGGTCCCGTGCTCGTCACCACTGCGCATGCTCACATCCGTTTCGACGCTTCGGCCCCCTCGTTGGTTTCCACATTCGGCCGAATTTCTCCCAACTGAAGCAATCGTCACGGGATTGGTACACGTGTGTCGGGCCGACGAAGATGCGTCGATGACCACCGACACCCCCGCACCCCCCGCTCCGCTCGATCCGTTGGCGCTCTTCCGCCTCGACGGCGCTGTGGCCATGGTCACCGGGGCGTCGTCCGGGCTCGGCGCCCGCTTCGCGCGAGTGCTGCACGGTGTCGGAGCGACGGTCGTGTGCGTCGCTCGGCGCGCCGATCGACTGCAGGCGCTGACGGCCGAGCTTCCAGGGGCGATCGCGATGCCCGCCGATCTGGCCGACAGCGACGACCGTGCACGTGTCGTCGCCGATGTCGTCGATCGATGCGGCCGGGTCGACGTGCTGGTGAACAACGCCGGCATCAGCGTCGTCGCCGGGGTCGAGGACGAGGACCTCGACGACTTCCGCCGGGTGATGGAGGTGAACGTCACGGCGGTGTGGCACCTCTCGAAGCTGTGCGCGCCGTCGATGATCGCCACCGGAGCGGGGAGCATCGTCAACGTCGCGTCGATGCTCGGTCACGTGGGCGCGACACCCGTGAAGCAGGCGAACTACTGCGCGTCGAAGGGAGCGGTCGTCAACCTCACGCGCGAGCTCGCCCTGCAGTGGGCGCGCAAGGGTGTGCGTGTCAACGCCCTGTGCCCGGGCTGGTTCCCGACGGAGATGACGCAGCCGATGGAGGGCAACGAAGGCTCGCAGCGCTTCATCGCCCAGAACTCACCCATCCCGCGCATGGGCCACGACCACGAGCTCGACGGGGCGCTGCTCTTGCTCGCGTCGCGTGCCGGAACCTTCATCACGGGACAGAGCCTGATCGTCGACGGCGGGTGGACCGCGCGCTGATCGCGAGCGAGGCCGTCAGATGGGCGGTCGCCGATGTGCCCATGGTGCGGCCGCCTCGAGCTGCGCGGCGACGCGGATGAGCACGTCCTCGCGGCCGTAGGCGGCCACGAGCTGGACCCCGACGGGAAGGCTGTCGTCGGTCCAGTGCAGCGGCAAGCTGATCGCCGGCTGTCCGCTCGAGTTGAACGGGGGCGTGAACGGCACGAACGCGCCGGCGCGAGCCATCGGTGCCATCGGGGCGCTCGGGTCGTTGGCGAAGGTGCCGAGCAGTGGCGGCAGCTCGGCGACGGTGGGGCAGACGAGCAGATCGAACCCGTCGCCGTCGGGTGGTGGCGCCCACCACCGTTGCACTGCACGACGGAACGACACGTTCGCAGCCAATGCCAAGGCGTAGTCGACGCCGCTCACCCTGCGGGCGAACTCGGCCTGCGCCCAGTTGACCGCCTCGACATCGGCCTCGGTCACCTCCCGCCCGATCAACTCGCCGACGCGGGTGAGGGCAACGGCCATGTTGGTGCTCCAGAGCGCGCCGAAGCGATGGGCGAAGTCGGGGTTGGCGAGTGCGTCGGGGAAGCCTGGCTCGACGACGTGGCCGAGCGACTCGAGCAGCGCTGCAGCACGCCGCGCTGCCTCGGCGCACTCGTCATGCAAGGCGCCGCCGCTCGGATGGTGGTCGAGCAGCCCGATGCGGAGGCGACCCGGCTCCGCGCCGAGCTCGTCGAGGTAGGGCCAGACGGGAGTCGGGGCGATGACTGTGTCCCCGACCCCTGGGCCGCGCACGGCGTCGAGCAGCGCGGCGGTGTCGCGCACCGTGCGGCTGACGCACAGCTCGACGCCCAGGTTGCTCTCGTCGCGGAGCGGGCCGAGGCTGATCCGTCCCTGCGAGGGCTTCAACCCGACCAGCCCGCAGCACGACGCGGGGATGCGGATCGAGCCCCCGCCGTCGCTCGCGTGGGCGATGGGCACCATCCCCGCGGCCACGGCCGCGGCTGACCCGCCGCTCGACCCGCCAGGCGAGCGCTCGAGATCCCAGGGGTTGTGCGTCGCGCCCCACGCCTCGGGCTCGGTGGTCGGCAGGCTGCCGAACTCGGGGCTGTTGGTCCGGCCGAGGGTGACCAGGCCGGCATCACGGAAGCGCGCGACCAAGGTGGTGTCCGCGGCCGCAGGGAGCGCCGCGTCGCGCAGGACGCGGTTGCCGTTGCTGATCGGCTGCCCGGTGTAGTTGGCCCACAGGTCCTTCAGCAGGAACGGCACCCCCTGGAACGGCCCCGCCGGTAGCTCGTCGCCAGCGACCTCGCGGGCATGATCGAACCATCGGATCACGACAGCGTTGACCAGCGGATCGAGCTGCTCGATCCGCTCGATCGCAGCATCGACCAGCTCGGTCGGAGTGACGTCACCCGAACGGACCAACGCTGCCTGGTCGGTGGCATCCAGCCAGCGAGTCTGGTCGGCGAGGGACGTCATGGCGCCGGTTGTAGCACGTCTCGGGGAGGAGGCGTCGCGGTAGGGTGCCCGCTTGCTGTGAGTGACCCCTCGAACGGACCGACGCAGGCGATGCCCGGCGTCCGCAACTACACGGCGGGGGACGTCTGGCGGTTCCCTCCGGTGCGACGGCTGCTGCTGGCCAACCTCGCGCTGTTCGGCGGGGTGGCGCTCCAGGCCGCGGCGTTGCAGAAGCAGGCGTTCGACATCTCGGGTCGCGAGAGCGACATCGGGTTCATCGGCCTGGCCGAGTTCTTGCCCGCCGCGCTGCTGGTGCTCGTCACCGGTAGCGTCGCCGACCGGTTCAACCGGCGGGTGGTCGCCCTGTGGGCGGTGGGCGCCGAGCTCATCAGCTCGGTGGCCCTTCTCGTCTACGCGACGACCGGACCCACGTCGGTGTTCCCGTTGTTCATCATCTCCTTCGGATACGGCATCGCCCGCGCCTTCCAGGCGCCGGCGATGCGCTCGATGCCGCCCATGGTCGCACCCGAGGGTGGCCTGCCGCGCACCATCGCCCTCTTCTCGGCGACCTGGACGGCGGCGACGATCATCGGGCCCGCCCTCTCGGGGTTCCTCTACGCGGTCGATCCGTGGGTGGCGTACCTCGGCTCGTCGTCGTTCATCCTGGCCGGCTGGGGGGGCATCATGACACTGCGGTTCGTGCGCATGCCCGAACCTCCCGATCCCGACCAGCGGCCGAGCCTCCACTCCGCTCTCGAGGGGCTGCGCTTCATCAAGCGCACGCCGATCCTCTTCGCGGCCATCTCACTCGACCTGTTCGCAGTGCTGTTCGGTGGTGCTGTCGCCCTCCTGCCGGTGATCGCAGAGGAGCGGTTGCACGTCGGTGCGGTCGGCTATGGCTGGCTGCGTGCCGCGCCCGGCATCGGCGCAGCGGCGATGGCGCTGTTCATCGCGGCGCGGCCCGTCCGGCGGCACGTGGGCGCCAAGCTGCTGGTCATGGTCGCACTGTTCGGCGCAGGGACCGTGGTCCTCGGCCTCACGCGCAGCTACCTGGTCGCGTTCGTGGCGCTCATGGTGCTCAGCGCCGCTGACATGGTCAGCGTCTTCATCCGCAGCTCGCTGGTCCCGTTGGTGACACCGGACGAGAAGCGCGGTCGGGTCCTTGCGGTCGAGAACGTGTTCATCGGCGCGTCGAACGAGCTCGGGGCGTTCGAGAGCGGCGTCGTCGCGCAGCAGTTCGGCACACCGGCCACCGTCGTCGGTGGCGGCGTCGCCACCCTTGCGGTCGTCGGCACCTGGGTCTTCGCGTTCCCGGCGCTGCGCGACGTCGACACCTTCGACGAGCTCGAACACGCGCACGCGTGAGCGTGTGAGCCTGTGGTGGTCAGGGCAGCGTGCCCGGCACCGCACCGGCGTCGATGGACAGCGGGCTCGCCGCGCTCGGGGTCGTGCGCACGGACGGGAAGTCGACGGTCTTGGCCAGCAGGGTCGCCGAGCCGTCGAAGAGGTTCCAGATCCAGACGTCGGCCGGCCCGTCACAGCCGAGGGGGCGGGCCTCGACGACGAGCCGTGCACCGTCGAGCCAGCCGATCGGGGCAAGTGACAACGACTCGATCGGGGTGCCGGTCCCGACGTCGACCGGCGTGCCGGTGCGCTCGTCGCGCACGCGCGCCCGGGTGACGCTGTTGCACAGTCCCACCTTCCACGCGATCGTGCGCCGGGTGGGGCCGGTCGTCAGATCAGCGATCGGCGCCTGCTCGTGCGACAGCTCGATGATCGACAGGTCGGTCAGGGAGAGCTGCTCGACCCGGAACGATGTGCTCTTGTCGACCATGAAGTACACGACATCGCCGGCTGCGTCGACGACGACCTCGGTGATGGTGATGGTCGTGGCCGGGTCGGTGGAGCTGACCGAAGCGAGCATGCGCGGGTTCTGTCCGTTCGAGTCGGCGACGTACAGGCCGCTCGTCCCGTCGGGCGCGACCCCGGACGCGATGACGGCTCCGCCCGAGGGATGGGCGACCGCGGCGACCGTCTCGGCGAGGAACGTGATCTCGGTGCGCAGGTTCGGGTCTGCCGCGTCGCGCCGCACGAGCGACCCGCCCGATTCCGACGGCGCGAAGATGCCCGTCGAGGTCGGCCACTCCCAGTTGACGCGCAGGTTGGCCGCGTCGAACCCGCTCAGCCGGATTCCCTTCGCGTCGAAGACCCATGCCGAGTCGAGGAGCGCGCGCTCGCCGTCGGGAGACCACTCGACCGGACCGAGTTGCTCGCCGGTGAGTGTGGTCAGGCAACGCAGCCCTGATCCGTCCGGGGCGGCGCCGTACAGGCGATCGCCGACGACGAAGGTGATCTCGCCGGCCGGCGGGCGTTCGGCGTAGGCGCAGTCCATGTCGGGCACGGCGGTCACGAGGGGGTTGTTCGGATCGCTGCTCGGTGCTGCGGTGGTGGTGGGGGCCACGGTCGAGACAGGGACCTCGGCCGGCGGCACCAGCGGGACCAGCGATGGCGGGGTGCTCTCGCGCTCGGCAGCGCAGGCCGTCACGCTCAGCAGCGCGACGACGATCGGGACGAGGCGCGCCCGTCGCGCAGCGGACGCCTCGTCGGTCGCCATCGCGGCCGACGCTAGTTGCCGTCGCCATCGCGAGACCGGCACGCCCGGGTCTGCTTCAATGACGCGACGAGGGGCTCATCCGACTGGGCCATCTCATCTGGGAGGATTCACCATGCGCAGCTTCTTGCGAGAGTTCAAGGACTTCGTCGCTACGGGCAACATGATCGAGCTGGCGGTCGCCGTCATCCTCGGCGCGGCGATCGGGCGCGTCATCACCGCCTTCACCGACGGGGTGATGATGAACCTCATCGCGGCGATCGTCGGTCGGCCCGACTTCGACTCGGTCAGGATCAAGATCTCGGACAAGACCTACACCGATCCCAAGACGAAGGTGGTCACGGATGGCACGTACCTGCAGATCGGGACGGTCATCAACGCGCTCGTGTCGCTGATCCTGGTCGGGCTCGTGCTGTTCTTCATCATCAAGGGCTACAACCGCTTGCGCAAGCCACCCGCGCCGGCCGAGATCACCGAGATCGACCTGCTCACGCAGATCCGCGACACGCTGCAGTCACGCTGACCACGTCCGGCAGCGCGCACCACCCTCGGTGAAGCGCGTGTCAAGGTCCGGTGTGGTGACTTGCTTCCGGGGCCGGCATTGAGTCCAATAGATCCCGCATGCGAATCCGTCGTGAGGTCGTTGGCGCGCTCGGCGCGCTGGTCCTGACCGCGTGCGCGGCTGCCTCGGCGAGCCCCGACGACGGAACCGAAGCCCGCCGCTCGACCACGGTCGGTGGTGTCGGGGTGCTGCCGACGTCGCAGGTCACGCCGCCTCCCCGCGCGACCGAGGCCGAGGAAACGGTGCCGTCCACCGAGCCGACCACCACGGAGCGTGAGACGACGACGACGGAGTTCGTCGCCGAGGGCAACCGCGTCCTGCTGATCGGCGACTCGATCCTCGCATCGACGTCGAAGCGCTACTCGAACGACACGTGCAAGGCCCTGGTGCCCCTCGGTTGGAAGGTCGAGGTCGAAGCCGAGGTCAGCCGTGGCATCCACTTCGCCAACGACGTGCTGAAGTCACGCCTGAAGGCGGGTTGGGACGTCGGGGTGATCTTCCTCGGCACCAACAACGCGTCCGACCCCGACGAGTACCTCCGTCAGCTCAACAAGATCGTCACCACGCTCGAACCGCGTCCGGTCGTGCTGATCACCGTCACCGAGTACCGGCCGGAGATGCGCAGCGTGAACGACACCATCCGCGCGATGGTCGACGTCTATCCAGACCGGGTCTCGATCATCCCGTGGGACGAGATCACGCACGATCGGCCCGAGCTGCTCAACACCGACGGCATCCACCTGTCCGAGCAAGGCCGCGTCGCGCTCGCCGAGGCGATCGCGGATCACCTGGGGCAGGCGCCGACCGACGAGGCAGGCGCATGCCTCGACTCGGTGTTCACCGACGACAGCGCCGGCTCGGTCGAGAGCGGAGCGACCACGACGTCCGCGCCGCGCAGCTCGGGCGGTTCGGGCGGCAAGCCGGGATCCGCGACGACCACGACGGTGAAGCAGGGCGGCGGCAACCCGACCACGACCGACAAGCCCGGCTCGTCGACCACGGTGGCGGGTGGCGTGTCGACCACGGTGGGCTCGACCATCGGCACCGTCGTGCTCACGCCCGTCACCACGGCACCGCCGAACACGCAGCCGGTCACGACGCCGCCTGCGGGCGGTTCGGTCGGTCCCTGACCCCGCTCGGGCTCGATCAGGGCGCCAGCGCGGCGAACGGATCGAAGGGAAGGTTGCGCGCCACCGAGTAGGCGGCCATCGCCACGATGATGCACGCGCCGGCTCGCTGTCGCACGTGGGCGCCCGCTCGAAGGCGAGACGGCGAGAAACCGAACGAGCGTCGGGCCCAGCTCGCCCAGGCGGCGACGACGGCGATCACGACGAACGGCGTGAACACGTTCGAGCCGAGTGCGCCGATCACATCGCCGCGCAGCAGGTGATGCACGCCACGGGTCAGCCCACAGCCCGGACACCACCAGCCGGTGAGCCGGTGGAACGTGCACCCGGGGAAACGGCTCCCCGGCGCAGCCGGATCGAACCGCGCGACGAGACCGGCCGCCCCCGCGAGCGCGCCCGCGGACACGACGACGCCGAGACGACCGCTCCATCGACCGAAGGACCTGGGCTCGACGTGGGGCGCCGGCGCGGGCGCGACGTGGTCCACGCCGACACTCTAGAGATGGTTGTGGCCGGGGCGATCGCCTGACACCCTGGAGCAGATGTTGCAGGCCAAGGACGTGTCGGTGGAGGTGGGCGGGCGATATGTCGTCGAGCACGCCACGTTCACCGTCATGCCCCGCGACAAGGTCGGCCTCGTCGGCCGCAACGGTGCCGGCAAGACGAGCCTGTTCAAGGTCCTCGGCGGCGCGGTCGAGCCGACGCAGGGCGCCATCGTCCGCAAGGGCGGCTTCGGGTACCTGCCGCAGGACCCCCGCATCGACAGCGCCCTCGAAGGTCGCCCCGGCATCACCCACGTGCTCTCGGGGCGCGGCATCGACGAGGCGCTGGTGCGGCTCGAGAAGCTCCGCCTGTCGATGGAGGAGGACGCGAGCGATCGCAACGTCGCACGGTACAGCCGGGCCCAGGACGAGTTCGCGACCTCCGGCGGCTACTCGGCCGAGAGCGAGGCGCGCAGCATCGCCGCCGGGCTCGGGCTGAAGGCCGACCGGCTCGACCTACCGGTCAGCGTGCTGTCGGGTGGCGAGCGCCGGCGTGTCGAGATCGCGCGCATCCTCTTCGCGGGCAGCGACGTGCTGCTGCTCGACGAGCCGACGAACCACCTCGACATCGACGCGAAGGAGTGGCTGCTGTCGTTCCTCCGCAACTACCGCGGCGCGCTGCTCGTCATCAGCCACGACCTCGACCTCCTCGACGAGGCGATCACGCGAGTCCTGCACCTCGACCGGCCCTCCGAGGACGCAGTCGGGCACCTCGTCGAGTACCGCGGCACCTACACGCAGTACCGCACGTCTCGTGCGCTCGACGAGGAGCGGCTGGCGCGCAAGGCGATGCTGCAGGCCAAGGAGATTGCGAGGCTGCAGACCATCGTCGACCGCTTCGGGGCCAAGGCGACCAAGGCGGCGATGGCGCACAGCAAGGAGAAGCAGATCGCACGACTCGAGGCCCAGAAGGTCGAGGTCGGCGCGCACGACCGCACGTTGCGCGTGCGGTTCCCCGATCCGCCGTCGAGCGGGGTCACCGTCATCGAGGCGAGCGGCCTGTCGAAGGCCTACGGAGGTCCGCCGGTGTTCGAGGACGTGTCGTTCGACCTCGGCCGCGGCGAGCGGCTGCTGGTGCTCGGCCTGAACGGCGCCGGCAAGACGAGCCTGCTCCGCATCCTCGCCGGCGAGACCGATGCCAACCTCGGGCACTTCCACTTCGGCCACCACGTGCACGTCGGCTACTACGCGCAGGAGCACGACAACCTTGCCGGCAACGAATCGTTGCTCGACAACATGCGCGCGTCGGTACCGGCGGGCGTCGTGCTCAGCGAGACCCAGCTGCGCGGGCTGCTCGGCATGATGGGCCTCTCGGGCGAGAAGGTGTTCCAGGAGAGCGGCACCCTGTCGGGCGGCGAGAAGACCAAGCTCGCGCTCGCGATGTTGATGGTCGGCCGCAACAACCTGTTGCTGCTCGACGAGCCGACCAACAACCTCGACCCGCCGAGCCGGCAGTCGGTCGCCGACGCGCTCACCGGTTGGAAGGGCAGCATCATCTTCGTCAGCCACGACACCGAGTTCGTCGAGCAGTTGCAGCCCACGAAGGTGCTGCTGATGCCCGACGGCCAGGTCGACTACTTCAGCAAGGACTGGCTCGAGCTCGTCGACCTGGCCTGACGCCTAGGCCGGCGTGACCCAGTCGATCCAGACGAGCGAGGCGTTCGCCGGGTCGTACTTCACGTGCAGCGCGGCGCCGGGCTGGAGTCGCGCGAGGTAGGCGGTCGGCACGGGCTCACGATGCGACACGGGCATCGGCACGCCGCCCCGCATCACCATCAGGTCGATGTCGACGACCGGCGACAGATTGATCTCCATGCCGGTCGGGCGCACCGCGGCGACCGTGGCGATGGCCGCGACCCCGTTCACCGCGAGGTGCGCGGCCGCGGTCTGCTGGGCCATCATCGCGCTCGCGGCCTGCATGCTGGCCATGCCCTGCGCCATCTGGGCCTGCACGTCCATGTTCTTCTGGATCTTGTGGCCCTGCTTGGTGAGCGTGCGGACGTCCTTGAAGAAGCCCACCGTCAGCCCGCCCGGTAGAGGGTGTTGAAGTGCTGCGCGAACGCGGGGCTCGACGTCACGCGTGCGTTGAACGCGGCGGCCGCCGTGTCCCAGCTGGCGCGGTCGATGCCGTGGCCGGCCGCGACGGTGGGCAGCATGTTCTGGTCGTAGTTGTAGGCGGCGATGCCCTTCACGACCGCGACGTACTGCTCGACGCTGACGCCGGCGACCGGCGCCAGCAGGTCGGCGGTGAGACCAGCCGGGGCCGGCGCGGCGAACGCGGCCGCTGCCTGAGCATGGGCGGCCTGCGCCTGCGCCGCCTGCATCTGGTTTGCCTGCGCCTGCAGCTGCTGTGCCTGGTCGATCATCGCCGGCGCGGCGGCGACCATCTGCTTCATGTCCTTCATCGACTTGAGGATGCCCATGGTGTCTCTCCTGTGTGGGGGGATTGCTTGGTGATGGTGCGAGCATGGGCCACGCTGCCGGGGAGCGCATGAGTAGGCGGTACTCATCCTCCGCTGACCGGGTCGGCGTTCCGAGGAAAGCGGCTGCTCAGCGACCGGTTACGGTGCGGGCCATGCGCATCGGGATCATGGGGAACGCCGCCACGAGCGGCACGATCGAGCAGGTCGTCGACGAAGCACGCCGTGCCGCCGACGACGGGCTGCACACGTACTGGCTGCCACAGATCTTCGGGCACGACGCCCTCACGGTCCTCGCGATCGTCGGTCGCGAGGTGCCCGGCATCGAGCTCGGCACGGCCGTCGTGCCGACGTACCCGCGGCACCCGATGATGCTGGCGCAGCAGGCGCTCACCGTGCAGTCGTCCATCTCCGCGCCGGGCGCGGCCGGGCGGCTCGCGCTCGGCATCGGGCTGTCGCACCAGATCGTGGTCGAGATGATGTGGGGCCTGTCGTTCGACAAGCCGGTGCGGCACCTGCGTGAGTACCTGTCGGTGTTGATGCCGCTGCTCGAGACCGGCCAGGTCGCGTTCACCGGCGACGACTACCGGGTGCAGGGCGGTCTCACGATCAGCGGGATCGCCCGCCCCACCGTGCTCGTGGCCGCGCTCGGCACGCAGATGCTGCGCGTGACGGGCACCCTCGCCGACGGCACCAGCACGTGGTGCGTCGGCCCGAAGACGTTGCACGACCACACGATCCCCACGCTCACGCAAGCAGCCGCCGACGCGGGCCGAGCGGGTCCTCGCGTGGTCGCGTCGTTCCCGATCTGCGTCACCGACGACGTCGATGCGGCCCGGTCGCGCGCCGAGCAGGTGTTCGCGGTGTACAACACGCTGCCGAGCTACAAGGCGATGATGGATCGCGAGGGGGTCAGCGGACCGCGCGACCTGGCCGTCGTCGGGTCCGAGGCCGAGGTCCGTGACCAGCTGGCCGAGCTGGGTCCGATCGGCGTCACCGACCTCAACGCAGCGGCGTTCCCGGGCAACCCCGACGAGACCGAGCGCACCCGATCGGTGCTCCGGTCGCTCGCGTCAGGACAGTGAGACCGGGGTCGGGCCCGGTGCGTAGGGCTTGTTGACGAGGTCGAAGAAGTCGTTGCCCTTGTCGTCGACGACGATGAACGCCGGGAAGTCCTGCACCTCGATCTTCCAGACGGCCTCCATGCCGAGCTCGGGGTACTCGAGCACCTCGACCTTGGTGATGCAGTCCTGCGCGAGGCGCGCTGCCGGACCACCGATCGATCCGAGGTAGAAGCCGCCGTACATCTTGCACGCGTCGGTCACCTGCTTGGAGCGGTTGCCCTTGGCCAGCATGACGAGGCTGCCGCCGGCGGCCTGGAACTCGGCGACGTAGCTGTCCATGCGACCGGCCGTCGTGGGGCCGAACGATCCGCTCGCCATGCCTTCTGGTGTCTTGGCCGGTCCCGCGTAGTAGACGCAGTGGTCCTTCATGTACTGGGGAAGGCCCTCACCCGCGTCGAGACGCTCCTTCAGCTTCGCATGGGCGATGTCGCGAGCCACCACCATCGGACCGGTCAGCATCACCCGCGTCTTCACCGGGTATCGGCTGAGCGTGGCGCGGATCTCGTCCATCGGACGGGTGAGGTCGATCCGGACGACGTCGCCCGAACCGCCCTCGTCGAGGTGCTCGTGCTCGACGTCGGGGAGGAAGCGTGCCGGGTCGGTCTCGAGCTGCTCGAGGAAGATGCCGTCCTTGGTGATCTTGCCGAGCATCTGCCGGTCGGCGCTGCAGCTGACCGCCATGCCGACCGGACAGCTCGCGCCGTGGCGCGGCAAGCGGATGACGCGCACGTCGTGGCAGAAGTACTTGCCGCCGAACTGCGCGCCGATGCCGGTCTGGCGACTGAGCTCGAGCACCTGTCGTTCGAGATCGACGTCGCGGAACGCGTGGCCGAGGATCGAGCCCTCGGTCGGCAGCGAGTCGAGGTAGCGCGCGCTCGCCAACTTGGCCGTCTCGACCGCCATCTCGGCCGACGTGCCGCCGATGACCACGGCGAGGTGGTACGGAGGGCAGGCCGACGTGCCCAGCGTCTTCATCTTCTCGAACAGCCAGGGCAGCAACGTCTTCTCGTTCAGCAGGGCCTTGGTCTCCTGGAACAGGTAGCTCTTGTTCGCGCTGCCCCCGCCCTTGGCCATGAACAGGAACTTGTACGAGTCGCCCTCGACGGCGGAGATCTTGATCTCGGCGGGCAGGTTGTTGCCCGTGTTCTTCTCGTCGTACATCGTGATCGGCGCCATCTGGCTGTAGCGGAGGTTCGAGGTGAGGTAGGTCTCGAACACGCCGCGGGCGATGGCTTCCTCGTCGCCGCCGGGGTGATCGGCACTGCCGGTGAACACACGCTGGCCCTTCTTGGCCTTCACGATCGCAGTGCCGGTGTCCTGGCACATCGGCAGCACGCCGCCGGCCGCGATGTTCGCGTTCTTCAACAGGTCGAGTGCGACGAAGCGGTCGTTGTCGCTCGCCTCGGGGTCGTCGAGGATGTTGCGCAGCTGCTGCAGATGGCCGGGCCGCAGGAAGTGGGCGATGTCGCGCATCGCCTCGCGCGTGATGCGGGTGAGCGCCGACGGGTCGACCTGCAGGAAGGGGCCGAGCGGGGTCTCGACGGTGCGCACGCCTTCTGTCGTGACGAGTCGGTACGGCGTGTCGTCGTGGCCGAGGGGGAGCAGTTCCGTGAAGGCGAACTCGGGCATGCCGTCAGGCTATGCCCGCCCCCTCGGCGGCCATCAAACGGCTGGGAGGCCGAGCACGGCGCGGACGAGGGCGAGCTCCTCGGGCGTCGCCGGCGCTCGGGGGCTGATCGCGCCGTCCTCGACGAGCATGTCGATGTCGCGCACGCGAACATCGGGGCTGAACTCGAGTGGTTGGCGCTCGGGGTCGGCCTCGGGCGCCAGGCCCGAGCCGGCGACGAGCTCGAGGATCCGCCGCTCGTCGCCCGAGCGTGCCGCCCACGCCGAGCTGTTCGTGCGCAGTGCAGCCGCGTTCAGCACGATCGCCAGTGCGATCATCACGCGTCCGGCCCACGCTGCTTCCGGCGCGATGCGGCGCAGCTGGTCGATCAGGAGGGCGAACGCTGGAGCGAGCAGCACGGCGCCCATGTACTGATAGCGCGAGATGGCTGCGTTCTCGACGCCGAACGCACCACGCTGCGTCCCGAGCCCGAGGTACATGACGGCTGCGGTGGCCCACAGCGCGAGCAGCAGGCTCTGCCTCGGCCATCCGTGGCCACGCCACAACGCGAGTGCGAAGGTGGCGATGGCGACCAACAACCCGAGCCCGGGGAAGCCGATGAGCCCGTCGAACACAGCGACGATGCCACGCATCGCATATCCGGGCACGAGCCCGGCGCCACCGCTCGTGGACTCCTCGGGGGAGTCCCGGCCCCAGGCCAGCCACCACCATCCCAGCGCGATCGCCTGAGGGGCGACGGCGATGGCGAGGGCGAGCCAGCGCCGGCGCAGCACGAGGAGGACGGCGATCCCCAGCGCGAAGAACGGCCCGAAACCCGACGACATCACGCCGATCACTGCGAGCAGTGAGCCCACCGCGTCGCGCCAGTCGGGCGGGCCGTCGTGATCGGCGAGCAGCACTTGGCACAGGAACCCGAGCATCGACAGGCCGTAGGTGATCTGCACGGCGAAGACGATGTTCTCCCAACCCGGACCGAACACGAGGAGGCCGCCGCACACGAGCGTCGTGGTCCACGCTCGCGCCCCGGCGCGGCGGCAGATCTCGCGCACGGCGAGCACGACCCCGACGTGGATCGCCATGTTGACGACGAGGTAGGGCCAGTACGAGTCGAGGCCGAACGCACTCTGCAGCACGCGGTACACGAGCAGCGGCACCGTCATCCAGTGCCCGATCGTCGGCAGGAACAGCCACTCCTGCCATCCCACCTCCGTGCGGATCTCGTTGCGCGTGAGGACGAACGCCCAGTCGTCGCGGATGAACCACTGGTTGCGGCCGACGATGTACATCACGGGCACGGTCAGGACGAGTGCGGCTCGGAACGCCCACGTCGCCGCGGCGTCGGTGCACGTCCACCTCCACGCCTCGCGGGCTCGCGCTTCGACGATCACACGCCGCTCACGGGCTTGCGGACGACGATGATGGCCGAGAGGCCGAATGGGAGGCGAGCACGAGGCCGACCGAGCACCCGAGCCTCGAGCCGCAGCGCGCCGACGAGCAGGCGGTTCGCCCACTGCAGGCGCTTGGGCATGGGGCGCACGTCCGACGTCGCCTCCGTCAATCGGACACGCATCAGCACCAGCCGGCGCAGCGCAGCGATCGGGAACAGCAGCGTGTTCGCGTAGGTGCTCCGCACGACGTCGAAGCCGGCCTCGACCGCGAGCGCCGCCAGCTCGTGCCGCGTGTAGCGGCGCTGCGTGTGGAGGGCCTCGTCATGGGCGCTGCGCATCCATCCGTAGGCCGCGCAGCGCACGAAGGCGACGCCACCGGGACGGAGCACTCGGAACATCTCGGCCATCGCGTGCACCGGTCCGTCGTCGCCCGGGATCTGCACCAGCACGTCGAAGCTGCCGGCGACGTCGCAGGACCCGCTCGCGTAGGGCAGATCGGTCGCCGACGCCAGGACGACCTGGTGCTCGTCGCGCGATCGGCAGAACTGCAGTGCCTGCTCCACGACGTCGAGACCGCCGGCCGGCGCGCCAGCCGTGTAGCGGCGGAGCCACGAGAGGTTGGCGCCGGTGCCACACCCGAGGTCGAGCACCACCCGGCTGTGCGGCAAGCGCAACGCGGCCCGCGCTGATTCGACGACCGGGTCGAGCAGCGCGGCCTGCACGTCACGCATGCCGACGAACCACCAATAGGTGTCCTCGAGATGGTGGAGGTGCTCGAAGTCCTCATCGCGCACGGCGCACCACCATCCGGTACCAGAGCTCGAGCAGTTGTCGCGCGCTGCGCAGGATCGCCGGGAGCCGGAAGAACTGCGAGCGGCCGTACGGACGGAAGTAGTGGTGCACCGGCGTCTCGACGAAGCGTGCGCCTGCCCGCGAGAAGTTGCGCATCATCTCGACGCAGATCACCCCACTCGACGACGAGAGCGGGCGGTCGACGATGAGCTGGCGGCGGAACAGCCGGAAGTCGCAGTCGGTGTCGCGCACCGGGAGCGAGAAGAGACGCTTGACGACGTGGTGGTAGCACCGCCCGATCACCTTGCGGTGGAGCGGGTCGCCACGCCCGATCTTGTAGCCCTGCACGATGTCCACGCCATCGACGGCGAGCGGGACGAGCAACGCTGCCTCCTTCGCGTCGTACTGCGCGTCGCCGTCGGTGTAGAAGATCCAGTCGTGGCGCGCTGCCTCGAAACCGCTGATGAGCGCGCCACCGTACCCACGGTTGACCTCGTGGTGGATCACCCGCAGCCAGGGCCTGCTGGTGGTCATCTCGTCCAGCAGTTCGCGTGAGCCGTCGCTCGAGCCGTCGTTCACGACGATCACCTCGAGCTCGGACACGATCGGGCACAGCGCCCCGTGGACGTCGTCGACCAATCCGCCGATCGTCGCCGCGTCGTTGTAGCACGGGAACATCGCCGACAGGTTCGTGACAGGACCGGTCGAGGTCACGGCTGCACCTCGGCCAGTGCGAGCGCGACGGTGTCGATCTCGTCGTCGGTCAACTCGGGGAAGCAGGGCACGGTGACGCACTCTCCGGCCCATGCTTCGGCGATCGGACACGCATCACGCGTGAAGTGCGCGTAGGCCGGCTGCTGGGTCAGAGCGCGCGGGTAGTGCACTGCGGTGGCCACGCCGCGCGACGCCAGCGCGTCGCGAAAGGCCGGCCGGTCGGGGGCGCGAACCACGGACAGGTGGTGCACGTGATCGGGATGGTCCGCGTGCCACCGGAGCGAGGGAGCGGCAGTGCGATAGCGCGCCGCGATGGCGCGACGGCGTGCCGTCACTGCCTCGAGGCCCTCGAGCCCGAGCCGGAGCCAACCGGCCTCGATCTCGGACATCCGGAAGTTCTGCGACACCGTCGTGTGGACGTACTGCTCGGTCATCCCGTGGACGCGCGCGTGGCGCACGCTCGCCGCGATGTCCGCGTCGGCTGTGACGACTGCGCCACCATCGCCGACACCGCCGAGGTTCTTGGTCGGATAGAAGCTGTAGGCGACAGCGGCGGATCGGGTGTGGTCGCGGATCGCGCCGTGCGCCTGGGCGGCGTCCTCGACGACCGGCAGGTCCGTGTCGGGGATCGCCGCGGGACGGCCGTACAGGTGGACGACCACCACCGCTCGCGTGCGCTCGGTGCGTGCCCGTTCGACGAGGGCGGGGTCGAGCGTCGCGGTGTCGTCGTCGACGTCGACCATCACCGGCACGGCACCGAGCGCGGCGACCGCCGAGGCGGTGGGAACCGCTGTGAACGCCGGGACGACGACCTCGTCCCCGGCTCGGACGCCGACCGCGGCGAGCGCGAGCTGCAGCGCCGACGCCCCCGACGCGACGGCGATCGCATGGCCGGCCCCCGCCCATGCCGCGAGGTCGGCCTCGAACGCGGCGGTCTCGGGTCCGAGCAGGTACGTCCCCCGGGACGCGACGCGCGATGCGATCGCGGCGAGGTCACCGGAGAGCGCTCGTCCTCGGCGGGCGAGGTCTACGACAGGTACCACGGATGTGCACGATAGAAGTCGGCGGTTCGGCGCATGCCGTCATCGAGCGACGTGACGGGATGCCAGCCGATCGCAGCTGCGATCGCTCGGTTGTCCGAGCGGAACGAGCCGATGTCGATCCGCCGGTTCTCGGCCGGCCACTCCCGGCAGCGCACCTCGCTCGCACCTCCTGTGGCTTCGATGATCACCCGCGCGATGTCGGCCAGCGAGTGGTCGAGGTCGTTGCCGACGTTGAGCACTCGACCGATCACCCGCTCGTCGGTCGCGGCGAGGACCGCGTCGACGACGTCGTCGATGAACAGGCAGTCGCGCCGCTGCGAGCCGTCACCGAAGAGCTCGATCGTCTCGCCGCGCAGGGCCATGCGGATGAAGACCGGCAGGAAGCCGAGGTCGTTGCTCGACAGCCGCTGGCGTGGCCCGTACACGTTCGTGAGCCGGAGCGACGTGATCGGCATCCCGTAGGCCTGTGCGTACACGAGGTGCAGTTGCTCGCCGGCCAACTTCGACGCGCCGTTGACGTCGACGGGATGCGTGGGGTGCGCCTCGTCGACCGGCGCTCGGAGCGCGCGTCCGTACACCTGGCGCGTGCTCGTGTGCACGATGCGGGCGCGAGGGCACTCCGCTCGCGCCAGCTCGAGCAGCCGCGCGTGCGTGACCGCGTTCCAGTGCAGATCGGCAGCCGGATCACGCATCGACGCCGTGTGGCTCACCTGTCCCGCGAGGTTGAACACGAAGTCGGCGGCGCGCATCGCGGGTGCCGTGCGCTCGTCGCCGATCGGTGCCACCACCACGTCGAGGTCGAGACCGTCGACGTTGCGCACATCGCCGCCGTGTTCGGGCACCAGTGCGTCGATGACGCGGACCGTCGCGCCTGCCTGCACCAGCCGGTGCGCCACGTTCGAACCGATGAAGCCCAGGCCACCGGTGACCACGCACGTGCGTCCCGCGAACGCGTGGGCAGATGGGGGTTCGGTCGGGGGCACGGCCGAAGATCGTAGGCGCGGCGCTCTCAGCGTTCCTTCAGCCGCCTGGGCGGTGCCACGGAAGGGTCGCTCGGCCACTGGTGCTTGGGGTAGCGCCCCGCCATGTCCTTGCGCACTGCGCTCCACGAGCCCGACCAGAAGCCGGGCAGGTCGCTCGTGACCTGGATCGGACGGTCGGCCGGTGACAGCAGCTCGAGGGCGATCGGCACCGCCCCACGATCGACCGTGGGGTGGACGGCGGTTCCGAACAGATCCTGCACTCGCACCGAGGCGGTCGGGACGGCTCGCCGGTAGTCGATGGCCACCCGGCGCCCGGCCGGGGTGTCGAGTGCCGCCGGAGCACGCTCGGCCAGCTCGCTCTGCTGGTCCCAGCTGAGTTGGTTGGACAGGAGCATGGCGACGTCGAGACGCTCGAGGTCGCTGCGCCCGGTGGCGTGCACCAGGTAGGGCGCGAGCCACTCGTCGAGCGTGTGGATCAGCCGTGCGTCGCCGAAGTCGGGCCACGGCTCCTCGGGATGATGAGCGGCGAGGAAGGCGACACGGGCGCGGAGACCCTCGGCGAGCGACATGTCGAGCGCGCCGAGACGTGTCACGCGAACCCGTTCGACGAGAGCCGCCACCGTCGCATCGCCCGGCGACGGTGCGCGGCTGGTGTCGCTGACGGTCATGTTCCCGAGTCGCGTCTCGGTGCGGTGGACGAGGTCGTTGCGCTGCTTGTCCCACACCAGGCTGTCGCGGCGCTCGATGTCGCCCGCGAGCGCGTGCTCGAGCTCGACGGCATCGAGGCCCGCCCCCAGGCGGATGCGCGAGCTGGTGCGATTACCGTCGAGGTCGGCGGCGACGACGAACTGCTCACGGGCGAGGGGATCGCTCTTCGACACCCACGCGCCGGTGCCCGTGCGCAGCTGGAACTGCCCGACCTGGCTCCGGCGCGTCCCGATCCGGTCGGGGTAGGCGAGCGCGAGCACGGTGCCGGCTCTGGCGGCGTCGATGTCGGACAGCACGAGGCGCACCCCGGCTCGACGAGCGACGTCAAGCGCTCGGTCACGTAGCCGCTCGACGGCTCGTCGATCGGCGCGCTCGTCGTGTCGCTGTCCCGCGACGACCTCGACCCGGACGACGATGTCGCTCGGCAGTTCGTCGGTCCGGCCGCGCAGCACGTCGCGCTCGTCGACGATCGCGGCGACGACGCACGCGAGGGGCTGATCACCGGGCCGGGCAGCAGCCACCATGCGACCGAGGCGAGGGTGCATCGGCAGCTCGAGCATCGCTCGACCGAGCTCGGTGATCGCGCCGGACTCGTCGATCGCGTCGAGGAGCCGGAGGAGTTGATGGGCTGCCTGCATCGCCCTCGCCGGCGGTCGGTCGAGGAACGGCAGGGTGTCCGGATCGGCACGCCAGGCGGCCAGCTCGAGGGCCAGCCCGGCGAGGTCGACCTGCGTGATCTCGGCCGGCAGGTGGGCGAGCCGGGTGCTCTGTTCGAGCTTGCCCCAGAGGCGGTAGCAGACACCGGGCTCGGTGCGGCCGGCGCGACCGGCTCGCTGATCGGCCGACGCGCGACTCGTCGTGACCGTCGCCAACCGGGTCATCCCGGTTCGAACGTCGAAGCGCGGCACCCGCGCCAGCCCCGCGTCGATCACGACCCGCACACCGTTCACGGTGAGCGAGGACTCGGCGATGTCGGTGCTGAGCACGATCCGGCGACGACCGGCGGGCGAGGGCTGCAGTGCGAGATCTTGCTCGCCGGTGGGAAGGGCGCCAGCGAGCAACCGCACGTCGACATGACCGGGGAGGCGGTCGGTGAGCAAGGACTCCACCCGGCGGATCTCGCCGATGCCGGGCAGGAACACGAGGACGTCACCCGTCTCGTCCCGAGCTGCGAGCACCACCGCGTCGGCCACCGCCTGCTCGATGCGCGTGCCCTTCGGGACCGGGAGCGACCGGATGTCGACGGGATGCTGCCTCCCGTCGCTCGACACGACCGGCGCCGGTCCGATTCCATCACCGAGGAGCGCGATGAGCGGGCCGGTCTCGGGTGTGGCCGACATCGCCAGCACGCGCAGGTCGGGGCGCAGCACCCGGCGCGCGTCGAGCGCCAGCGCGAGACCGAGGTCGGTGGGCAGGTTGCGCTCGTGGACCTCGTCGAAGACCACGACGCCGACGCCCGGCAGTTCGGGGTCGTGCTGCAGCCTGCGCGTGAGCACGCCCTCGGTGACGACCTCGATGCGCGTGCTGCGGCTGATCCTGCGCTCGTCGCGGGTCTGGTAGCCGACGACGCCGCCGACGGGTTCGCCGAGGAGCCCCGACATGCGCTGCGCCGCCGCCCGGGTGGCGAGTCGGCGTGGTTCGAGGACGACGATTCGCTGCCCGCTCAGCCATGGTTGCGCCAGCATCCACAGGGGCACGACGGTGGTCTTGCCGGCGCCCGGAGGTGCCACCACGACCGCGCTGTGGCGGTCGTGCAGCACGCGGCCCAACTCGTCGAGGACGTCGACGATCGGCAGGTCGGCGACCTGGTCGGGGATCGGGCCGGGCACCGGGCGAGGATAGGTGCCGTGCGTCCGGCGCGCCGGTCAGCCGGCCAGCGCCGGAGTGCCGTGGAACGGCCCGGGGTCGCTCGCGACCGGCAGGTTGGGTCGTGACCACGCCGTCGCCTTGGCGATGACGTCGGCGACGGAGCGCCACTCGCCCGGGTTCCAGCCCTCGGCCGCGGCCTGCACGGTGCCATCGGTGCGAATGAAGACGAACGCGGGCAGCTGGGCGAGGCCCAGGCCCTTCACCAGCACGCGATCGGGGTCGCAGTAGACGAGGAAGTCGTCGGCGAGCGGACCGAGGAAGTCGCGCGCCTCGGCGCGTGAGCACGTGAGGACGAAGTTGACGCGCGCGTCGGAACCACGGAAGGTCTCGAGCACCCGGGCGGCGGTGGGCAGGATCCACGAGCTCTCGTTCGTGAACGGGTCGAGCACCACGCTCGCGAGGTGGAAGGTCGTGAGCCACTCCTCGAGGGGTCGCGCCTCGCCGTCGATCGAGGTGAGCACGATGTCCGGCGCGGGGTTCACAGCCACGGGCGACAAGGTAGCAAGCAGGCGATGGGCCGACCCAAGCTTCCGGCACTAGCTTGGCGGTGGTGCATCCCATCGAGCGCCTGCGCTACGTGGCCCGCGCGTCGGGGGGCGATCAGCGGATCTTGGTGCGCGAGACCGCCGGCGCCATACGCGGTCTGCAGTTCGAGCCGGCCGGACTCGTCATCGCCTGCCGGCGCATCGTCGAGCGACACCCGACGTCGGGTCCGCTCTGGTGGTTCTGCTCTTCCCTGCTCACGTCTGCCGACCCCTTCCGAGCGGCGAGCGAGCTGGCCGGCGAGATCGAGAACGATCCGACACCCGATCACCTCTTCGACGCCGTGCCCGACGATGCGACCGTGTGCGTGGTCGGATGGCCGGACCTCGTCGGCGACGCGGTCATGCGGCGCGGCGACGTGCGTGTGCTGGCGATCGACGCCGACGACGAAGGGTCGGCGTTCGTGCGGAGGTTGCAGCGCGCCGACATCGAGGCCGAGGTCGTGCCGGCCACGGGCGTGGCCGCGGCCGCCGTCGCCGCCGACCTCGTCCTCATCGAGGCGCTCGCAGCAGGGGGCGACGAGGTGCTCGTTCCCGCCGTGTCCCGTGCTGCAGCGTCGGTCGCCTACTGCAGTGAGGTGCCGGTGTGGCTGGTGACGGGACGCGGTCGCCGGCTGCCGCGACCACTCTTTGACGCGATGCTCGAGCGGGTCGGGGACGTGCGCGTGCCGTGGGATGCGCCCGCCGAGCCGATGCCGGTCGCACTGGCGTCGGTCGTGATCGGCCCGGCCGGGCTGGGGGACGCAGACGTGACGGCCGGCCTGGCGCCGGAGTGCGGCATGGCCCACGAGTTGCTGCGTCCCAGCCCCATGTGACCCATTAGGGTCGCTCCCATGCCCAGCCGTCGCGCCGAGATCACGATGGACGAGGCCGAGGTGCGTGCCTACCTCGACTCGCAGCAGATCCTGAACGTGGCCACGATCGGGCCGACAGGACATCCGCACCTGGTGGCGATGTGGTACGCGTTCGTGGGCGACGTGATCTGCTTCTGGACCTTCGCGAAGAGTCAGAAGATCCAGAACCTGCGCCGCAACTCGAAGATGTCGGGTCTCGTCGAGAGCGGCGGGGCCGTCTACAGCGAGCTGCGCGGCGTCGAGCTCGTCGGCACGGGGCGCATCGTCGACGACTACGAGGCTGTGCTCGAGATCGGGAAGGCCGTCGCGGTGCGCTACAACGGCGAGGCGGCCCTCAGCGACGCCGCGCTGCCCTTCATCGAGGCGCAGGCCCGCAAGCGGCTCGGTGTCGCGTTCGACGTCTCGTCGGTGGTGAGCTGGGACCACACCAAGCTCGGCGCCGGCTACTGACGCGGCGGCGTCGCGACGTCAGCGGTGGCGAGCTCTCGCCGGCTGCGTGGTGGCAGCCTCGGCGAGGCGTTGCACGACGTGATGGTCGTCGTCGCGGATCAGGCCGACGGTCACGCGGATGTGCGGATGGTCCGGTCGGACCATGAACGGTTCGCCTGGCGCCGCGCCGATGCCCTGCGCCGCCAACGTCAGCAACGCCGACCGTTCGTCGTGGACGCGCACCCACAGGTTGATGCCCTCGCTCCCAGTCGTCGTCACCCCGTGCTCGGCGAGGATGTGGCACACCAGCGCCCGACGACGCGCGTACTCGGTGCGCGCCCGAGCGATGGCGTCGTTCGTCGTCGTGTCGTCGAGCATCTCGACGAGGACGGCCTGCAGGATGCGACTGCTCCAACCGGGCCCGAGCATCCGGCGGTTGGCGACCTCCGTCACCACTGAGCCGGCGCCGCCCACTGCGGCCAGGCGTAGATCGGGACCGTGGCTCTTCGAGTAGCTGCGGATGTGCACCGTCGACGCGGGCAACCACTGGCCGAGGCTGGTGAGCGCGCCGACCGCGATGTCGCCCGCGTGGTCGTCCTCGATGACGATCGGTCGGGACGGCGCGGCTGCGACGAGGTCGGCCAGTGCCTTCGCTCGCCGCTTGGTCATCGTCACGCCGCTGGGGTTCTGGGCTCGTGGCTGCAGGAAGACGGCGACGGGGTCGCGTCGCAAAGCGGCCGCCAACTGCTCGGGCACCATGCCGCTCTGGTCGACGTCGACCCCGATGACCTCGACACCGAGTCGGTCGAGCAGGTCGAGCAGCGGGGGGAAGCTCGGGTGCTCGACCACCACCCGGTCGCCGAGGCGCACCACGACCTGGGCGACGCGGTCGAGGCCGTCCATCGCGCCGTCGACCACCGTGAGCTCCTCCGGCGGGAAGGGCCATCGGTCGCGCAGGCGCTCGTCGAGATCGGGCAGCACCGCATGATCGAGGTAGCTCGACGTGAGCGAGTGACGACTGAGGCGAGCCATCACGGGTGCCAGGTCGGGGAGCAGCCGTGGATCGGGCGTGCCGGTCGACAGGTCGAGCGCGAAGCGGCCGGGGCTCTCGGTGATGCGGCGGTAGCGGCGGGGCGACCCAGGACCGGTCGGTTGGCGCACGAAGGTTCCCTGACGACCACGCGCGTCGATCGCGCCCACCAGGGCCAAGGTCTGCCACGCCTCGCTGACGGTCGTCGGCGACACACCCAGCACGCGTGAGAGCTCGCGCACGGTGGGGAGGCGATGCCCGGGCTGCAGCTCGCCGGTCGACACCAACCGGCCGATCGCAGCCGCGATCCCCTTGGCCGAGCGGTCGTCGATGGCAGTTGCCAGCGAACCGCTCGAGTGTGCCGTCATCGTCGGGTGAGAGTAGCGATCGTCTGTCGCCTGGAGCCGCGTGCTCATGATCGCCCAGGCCGCTGCCGATGAACATCGTGGTGTCGCAGTCGATGCGGCCCACCGATCAGCGGGAGGCAAGCGTGCGAGCGGCAGATGGACGGAACGAGGCGACACGCCGCGCCATGCGTCGCCCCATGTGTCGCCCCATGTGTCGCGTGGTGGCTGCCGTCGGGCTCGTGTCGATCGCGGCTGCGTGCACGTCGCGGACCAAGGTCGAGCTCGACTCCGCGCACGCGCCGATCGTCGAGCCGGTCGACGGCGCGGGTCAGAACGACGCCGACGTGGTGGACGCCGGGGTGGTCGAGATCGACGACCGTCCGGCGACGGAGACGACCGATGTGCAGGACCCGACGACCACGCCGTCGGTCGAGCCGACCGAGTCGACCGACGAACCGACGACGACGAGTCCTGCCACGAAGGGGACCGTCGACCCTGCGGTCGCGGACCAGTGCGAAGCCGACGAGCTGATGCTCGAGCGAGCCGTCGAGCGCTTCCGCGACGACACCGGTGCGTCGCCGGCGTCCGAGGCCGAGCTGGTGATCGACTCGTACCTCCGCCGCTTCTCGCCGCTCTACGAGGTGGAGTACAACGGGACCATCGTGCCGCAAGGGACGACCTGCGTCCCTGGTTGAGCTCCCTGTTGCCGACGTGTGAACCATTGTGCGGTAACAACCCATCTATTGTCTGCCGAAGGGTGTCACATTACGATCCGCGGTCATGAGCGACGCACGGATCGTCAGGGCAGCCCTCGTGCAGACGGATTGGCCTGGTACCAAGGACGCGATGCTCGACAAGCACGAGCAGTACGCGCACGAGGCCAAGTCCGAGGGCGCCGAGGTCATCTGCTTCCAGGAGCTCTTCTACGGTCCGTACTTCTGCCAGGTGCAGGAGACCCAGTACTACGACTACACCGAGCCCATCCCCGACGGTCCCACCACGCAGCGGTTCGCAGCGCTCGCGAAGGAGCTCGGGATGGTGATGGTGCTGCCGATGTACGAGATCGTGCAGCCGGGCTTGTACTACAACACCGCGGCGGTGATCGACGCCGACGGCACCTACCTCGGCAAGTACCGAAAGCAGCACATCCCGCAGACCAAGGGCTTCTGGGAGAAGTTCTACTTCCGCCCCGGCACCGGCGGATACCCGGTCTTCGAGACCGCGGTCGGCAAGGTGGGCGTGTACATCTGCTACGACCGCCACTTCCCTGAAGGTTGGCGGGCACTCGGGTTGAATGGTGCCGAGATCGTGTTCAACCCCTCGGCGACGCATCGCGGGCTCAGCGAGTACATCTGGCGCATCGAGCAGCCCGCTGCGGCCGTGGCCAACATGTACTACGTGGGGGCGATCAACCGGGTGGGCATCGAGGACCTCGGCGAGAACGACTTCTACGGGCAGAGCTACTTCGTCGATCCCGAGGGCAAGTTCGTCGGTGACGTCGGCGACGCGTTCAAGCCCGAGCTGATCGTGCGCGACCTCGACCTCGGCATGATCCGGACCGTCCGCGACCGCTGGGCGTTCTACCGTGATCGTCGGCCCGACGCGTACGACGAGCTCGTCCAGCAATGATGCTGGCGGGCCAGCGATGCATGTGCCAGCGATGAATGTGCCAGCGATGAATGTGAGGGAGAGCAACTGATGGCGAAGACCTTGATCAAGAACGGCAAGGTCGTCTCGGCCACAGGCGTCGTCGCCAACGACGTCCTCATCGACGGCGAGACGGTCAGCGCACTCGGCACACCGGGCTGGTTCGAGGGCGCCGAACAGGGCTGCGACACGGTCATCGACGCGTCCGGCAAGTACGTCATCCCCGGTGGCATCGACGTCCACACGCACATGGAGTTGCCATTCGGCGGCACATTCGCGAGCGACACCTTCGAGACCGGCACGCGCGCCGCTGCCTGGGGCGGCGTCACGACCATCGTCGACATGGCGTTGCAGCGGTACGGCGAGAACGTGTTCGACGGCTTGGCCGAGTGGCACCGCAAGGCCGAGGGCGAGTGCGCCGTCGACTACGCGTTCCACCAGATCATCGGCGGCGTCGACGAGCAGTCACTGAAGGCGTTGACCTACCTCACCGAGCACGAGGGCGTGACCAGCTTCAAGCTGTTCATGGCGTACCCCGGTGTCTTCTACAGCGACGACGGCCAGATCCTGCGCGCGATGCAGACCGCCGCCGACTGCGGGGCGATGATCATGATGCACGCCGAGAACGGCATCGCCATCGACGTGCTGGTCCAGCAAGCGCTCGCCCGGGGCGACACCGACCCCAAGTACCACAGCTTCACGCGGCCGTCACCGCTCGAGGCCGAGGCCACCCACCGGGCGATCGTGCTCAGCCACGTGGCCGGGAACGTGCCCCTGTACATCGTGCACATGTCGGCCGGCGACGCGCTGAACGAGGTCGCCGCGGCGCGGCACCACGGGCGCAACGTGTTCGCCGAGACGTGCCCGCAGTACCTCTGGCTCACGCTGGAAGAGACCCTCGCGAAGCCCGGGTTCGAGGGAGCCAAGTGGGTCGCCAGCCCCCCGATCCGGTCGAAGGAGCACGACCCGCACTTCGTCGGCCAGATGGGCCACGGCCACCACGGCGACCTGTGGAAGGGGCTGCGCATGAACGAGCTCGCGGTCGTCAGCACCGACCACTGCCCGTTCTGCATGAAGGACCAGAAAGAGCTCGGCCTCGGCAACTTCTCGGCCATCCCGAACGGCATGGGTGGTGTCGAGCACCGCATGGAGCTCATCTACCAAGGTGTCGTCGCCGGGGAGCTCAGCCTCGAGCGCTGGGTCGAGACCTGCTGCACCACGCCGGCGCGCATGTTCGGCATGTATCCGAAGAAGGGCGTCATCGCGCCCGGCAGCGACGCCGACGTCGTCGTGTGGGATCCGAACCAGAAGACCAAGATCGGGATCAACGACAAGCACCACATGAACATGGACCACTCGTCTTGGGAGGGGTGGGTCATCGACGGCAAGGTCGACACAGTTCTCTCTCGTGGGTCGGTGGTCGTCACCGGCGATCAGTACGTCGGGCGCAAGGGGCATGGGCAGTTCGTCCGTCGCGGGTTGAGTCAGTACCTCGTCTAGTCCTCGATTCGTTCCAGTCCGCTCCGGACGGCTTCCGTCGGGGCTCATCGCTCTCACCACGATCGGCGGAACCCCGCCGCCGATCTATCGGTTCGATCGATGACCCCGACTCCGCCGTCCTCCGCTCGTCTCGCTGCGGCGAGCCGTCATTCCTCAAGGAGTAGTCATGAGTGTTCATCGGATATCGCATTGGGTTGATGGGAAGGTCTTCGAGGGGGCCTCGGGGCGCAGTGGGGTCGTGTTCAACCCCGCCACCGGTGAGCAGGCTGCTTCGGTCGACTTCGCGTCGGTCGAGGAGGTCGATCACGCGGTTGCGGTCGCCAAGGCGGCGTTCCCCGCGTGGCGGGCCACGAACCTGTCCCGCCGGGCGGAGGTGATGTTCCACCTGCGCGAGCTCATCTCGGCCAATCGCAAGGAGATCGCCTCGTTGCTGTCGGCCGAGCACGGCAAGGTGCTGTCCGACGCGTTGGGCGAGGTGGCGCGAGGGCTCGAGAACGTCGAGTTCGCGTGCGGCATCCCGAACCTCATGAAGGGCGGCTACAGCGAGCAGGCGTCGACGGGCATCGATGTGTACTCGATCAAGCAGCCGCTCGGGGTCGTGGCCGGCATCACCCCGTTCAACTTCCCCGCGATGGTCCCGATGTGGATGTTCGCCAACGCACTCGCGTGTGGAAACACATTCGTGTTGAAGCCGTCGGAGAAGGACCCGTCGGCCTCGATGTTCCTCGCCGAGCTGCTCGAGCAAGCCGGGCTCCCCGCCGGATGCTTCAACGTCGTCCACGGCGACAAGGTCGCCGTCGACCGGCTGCTCGAGCACCCCGACGTCGCCGCGATCAGCTTCGTCGGCTCCACCCCGATCGCCAAGTACATCTACGAGACCGGCACGCGCAACGGCAAGCGCGTGCAGGCGCTCGGGGGAGCCAAGAACCACATGCTCGTGCTGCCCGATGCCGACCTCGACATGGCCGCCGACGCAGCGGTCAGCGCGGCGTACGGCTCGGCGGGGGAGCGCTGCATGGCGATCTCGGTCGTGCTCGCCGTCGACTCGGTGGCCGATCAGCTGGTCACCAAGATCCAGGAGCGGATCCCCTCCATCAAGGTCGGCTCGGCGAGCGAGCCGGACAACGAGATGGGTCCGCTGATCACGGGCGAACACCGCGACAAGGTCGCGAACTACGTGGCGGGCGCCGAGGCCGAGGGCGCGACGCTCGTTGTCGACGGTCGCGACGGCGCGCCCGGCGGAGGGTTCTTCCTGAAGCCGAGCCTCATCGACCACGCCAAGCCGGGCATGAAGGTGTACGACGACGAGATCTTCGGACCCGTCCTGACGGTCACCCGGGTGCACAGCTACGACGAGGGAGTGCAGCTCATCAACGACAACCAGTACGGCAACGGCACCGCACTGTTCACGCGCGATGGCGGTGTGGCTCGCCAGTTCGAGTTCGACGTCCAGGTCGGCATGGTGGGCATCAACGTCCCGATCCCGGTGCCGGTCAGCTACTACAGCTTCGGAGGCTGGAAGGCCAGCCTGTTCGGTGACACGCACATGTACGGCCCGGAGGGCGTGAACTTCTACACCCGCACCAAGGTCGTCACCAGCCGCTGGCCCGACCCGAGGACGAGCGCCGTCGACCTCGGCTTCCCCCAGAACAGGTAGCGAGGCCATGCAGTTCGGGGTGGTGCTGCAGACCACGCCGCCTTCGGCGCGGGTCGTCGATCTGGCGAAGCGGGCGGAGGCGTACGGGTTCAGCCATGTCTGGACCTTCGACAGCCACATCCTGTGGCAGGAGCCGTACGTCATCTACAGCCAGATCCTCGCCGAGACGCGCAACGTCGTCGTCGGGCCGATGGTCACCAACCCGGCAACACGCGACTGGACGGTGACGGCCAGCGTCTACGCCACCCTCAACGAGATGTTCGGCAACCGCACCGTGTGCGGCATCGGGCGCGGCGACTCGGCGGTTCGAGTCACCAACGGCGCGCCGACGACGCTCGCCACGTTGCGCGAGAGCATCGAGGTCATCCGCGAGCTCGCCAATGGGCGGTCGGTCGCCTACAAGGGGAGCGAGCTCCGGCTCCCATGGGCATCGAAGAGCGAGCTCGAGGTGTGGGTCGCGGCATACGGACCGAAGGCCCTCGCGCTGACGGGGGAGGTCGGCGATGGTTTCATCCTGCAGCTGGCCGATCTGTCGATCGCCGAGTGGACGATCGGTGCGGTTCGGACCGCGGCGGCCGCTGCAGGGCGCGATCCCGACGCGATCACGATCTGTGTCGCTGCACCGGCGTACGTCACCGACGGCACACCAGGGGCGTTGGCGCACGCGCGCGAGCAGTGCCGATGGTTCGGTGGCATGGTCGGCAACCACGTCGCCGACATCGTGGCCCGCTACGGCGACGACGCGTCCATCCCGCAGGCGCTCACCGACTACATCAAGGGACGGCAGGGCTACGACTACAACGAGCACGGCCAGGCGGGCAACACGCACACGACCTTCGTGCCCGACGACATCGTCGACCGCTTCTGCATCGTCGGGCCACCCGAGGTGCACATCGAGCGCATGCAGCAGCTCCGCGCGCTCGGCGTCGACCAGTTCGCCATCTACCTGCAGCACGACGACAAGGACCACACCCTCAGCGCGTACGGCGAGAAGGTCATGCCGGCCATCGCCGAGCACGTGAGAGCAAAGGCCTGAGGGTGGCGATCGCCCTCGCTCCTGCCGACGAGCCCCTTGCAGCTGGCGCGCCCGCCGGTCGTTCGGCGGCGCGACGACGGGCGCGGCGAGTGGTGATGTTCCCGATCTCGTTCGCGCTCGTCGCCGCCGTGTGGGAGCTCTACAAGGCGGTCGGCCCGGAGGACGGGGCGTCGTTGCTGGGGGTGCACCTGCTACCCCGGTCCAGCGACCTCTCGATGCCGCACGTGTGGGACATGATCGACCGCCTCCGCGAGCCCGAGGTGCGTGGCGGATCGGACTCGGTGCTGCGCGTGGTCGCCGTCGCGACCTGGTACTCGTTTCGCACTGCGTTCACGGCCTTCGTCCTCGGCTCGCTCCTCGGCGTCGGGCTTGCCGTGCTGATGGCACGATTCAAGGTCGTCGAGCGCGCGTTCATGCCCTACATCGTCCTGTCGCAGACCGTGCCGATCATCGTGCTCGGGCCGCTCATCATGTCGCTCATCGGCTACGCGAGCCGCGATTGGGCCACCGAGTACTGGGCCGGCGCGATCATCCTCGGGGTCTTCCTCGCGTTCTTCCCGGTCGCGCTCGGCACGCTGCGCGGGCTGCAGTCGGCCTCGGCTGCGTCGCTCGAGCTGATGGACTCGTACGCCGCCGGGTGGTGGCGAACGCTCGTCAAGCTCCGCTTCCCGGCAGCCGTGCCGTTCATCGCGCCGGCGCTCCGCATCGCCGGCGCGGCAGCCGTCGTCGGTGTCGTGGTGTCGGAGATCTCGCTCGGTGTCCCCCAGGGTGTCGGTCGCAAGATCCTCGCCTACGGCATGGAGGCCTCGAGTGATCCGGCGAAGATGTACGCGGCGGTGTTGGGATCGGCGGTGCTCGGCATCGCGATGGCGCTCATCGTCGTCGGCGTCGATCGTCGGATGATGCGCAACCGACCACAGGAGTCGACGTGAGCGACCATCCAACCGACCCGGCCACGGGACATCCCGCCGTTCTGACGTCGGGCGTCAGCAAGCGGTTCGAGACACCGCAACGCGGTCACGTCGACGCCCTCGTCGACATCGACCTGGTGGTCGAGCCCGGCGAGTTCATCTCGCTCATCGGGCCATCCGGGTGTGGGAAGTCCACGCTGCTGCGGCTGATCGCCGACCTCATCGAGCCGACTGCGGGCGACCTGCTCGTGAACGGCAAGTCCGCCCACCAGGCGCGCCTCGATCAGGACTACGGGATGGCGTTCCAGCAGAGCGGGTTGTTCGAATGGCGCAGCGTCGAACGCAACATCGAGCTGCCCCTCGAGCTGAAGGGATGGGACAAAGCCCGTCGCCGACAGCGCAGCCGGGAGATGCTCGAGCTCGTCAAGCTCGGCGACTTCGGCTCGCACATGCCGTGGCAGCTGTCGGGCGGCATGCAGCAGCGCGTGGCGATCGCCCGCGCCCTGGCGGCGCACCCACAGCTGCTGTTGATGGACGAGCCGTTCGGTGCGCTCGACGAGATGACCCGTGAGCACATGCAGGCAGAGCTGCTGCGCATCTGTGCCGACACGGGCACGACCGTCGTCTTCGTCACCCACTCGATCCCCGAGGCCGTGTACCTGGCCGACCGCGTCGTCGTGATGTCGCCTCGTCCCGGCCGGATCACCGAGATCGTCGACGTCAAGCTCGGGAGCGACCGCGACGAGCTCACGCGCGAGGCGACAGGGTTCTTCGAGAAGGTGACCGAGGTGCGCGAAGCCTTGCGCGGCGTGGAGGCCGAACGTCCGCCCGGGATCGAGGACCGATGACCC
The DNA here is from genome assembly GCA_050248155.1 of Ilumatobacteraceae bacterium. Classification (GTDB taxonomy): domain Bacteria; phylum Actinomycetota; class Acidimicrobiia; order Acidimicrobiales; family Ilumatobacteraceae; genus VFMC01. The sequence continues at coordinate 46,023 of JBFWSW010000014.1, read as the reverse complement.
TCACCCGCCTCCGACGCGTCGTCGGGCTCGTGCTCCCTCCCGTCGTCTTCGGCGTGGGTTTCGTCCTGCTGTGGCAGTGGTGGGTCGAGTGGAAGGACATCCAGCCGTTCGTCGTGCCCAAGCCGAGCGCGATCTGGACCGAGCTCACCGACAAGTCCGACCTCGTGCGCAGCGCGTGCGGGGTGACGGGGATGAACGCGCTGGTGGGCATGGTGTGCGGCATCGCGCTCGGGTTCGTGCTGGCCGTGTTCGCGAACCGGTTCCGTGCCGTGAACGAGGTCGTCGACCCACTCGCCGTCACCCTCGCGGCGATCCCGGCGGTCGTCATCGTCGGCGTCTTGAACCGGATGTACCCCCTCGACAGCCAGATCGGCCGGCGGATCATGGTGACGCTCGCCGTGTTCTTCATCGTGTTCGTGAACGTCGCCAAGGGGCTGCGCCAGAACGACGCGACCCAGCTCGAGCTCATGCGGTCGTACGCGGCGACGCCGCGGCAGATCCTCCGCAAGGTGCGGCTCCCGAACACCCTGCCGTACCTGTTCACCGGCATCCGCACGGCCGTGCCGGTCGCGGTCATCATCGCGGTCGTGTCCGAGTACTTCGGCGGCACGCAGGACGGACTCGGCAGCAAGATCTCCAATGCTCTCGGCGGCAGGAACAAGGCACTCGGCTTCGCCTACGTGGTGGGCGGATCGATCCTCGGGCTCATGTTCTTCGTCGCCGCCCTTCTCCTGGAGTACGTCGCCGTTCCGTGGCAGCGGCGGCGGACCTCCGGGTGAGCAACATCCAACCACCAACCCGCCGGTCGTGACCGGACCCAAAGCACCACAAACCAGAAGGGGAGATCCATGCGAACCACACGAGCTGTCAAGGCGTTCACCGCCTTGAGCCTCGCGGGCCTGCTCGTCGCAGCCTGCGGCGGCGACGACGATGACGACGCGGCGAGCACGACGGCGCCTGCCGCCGAGACCACGGCTGCGGCAGCCGACACGACAGCGGCGCCGGGGACGACGAGCGGTGGCTCCACGGCGCCGTCGACCGGCGGGCTGAAAGTCGACGTCGCGAACTGCACCGCACCCTCGGGTGCCGACGTGAAGCTGCAGCTGCAGTGGTTCACCCAGGCCCAGTTCGGCGGTTACTTCGCCGCGGTCGAGCAGGGCTTCTACGAGGACGAGGGCCTGAACGTCGAGATCGTCGAGGGTGGCGTCGAGATCCAGCCACAGAAGACGCTCGCGAGCGGCGCCGTCGACTTCGCCATCTCGTGGGTGCCGAAGGCGCTCGCCGAGCGCGAGGCAGGCGCCAAGGTGACCAACATCGCTCAGATCTTCCAGCGCAGCGGCACGCTGCAGGTGAGCTTCAAGGACGCGGGCATCACGTCGGCGGCCGACTTCGCCGGCAAGAAGATCGGCAACTGGGGCTTCGGCAACGAGTACGAGATCTTCGCCGCGCTGGCGAAGGCCGGGCTCGATCCCGCCAGCGACGTCACGCTGATCCAGCAGAACTTCGACATGGCCGGCCTGCTCGCCGGTGACATCGACGCTGCCGAGGCGATGACCTACAACGAGTACGCGCAGGTGCTCGAGGCGGTCAACCCCGACACCGGCGAGCTCTACACCGCCGACGACCTCAACGTGGTGTCGTACGAGGAGGAGGGCGTGGGCATGTTGCAGGACGCCATCTGGGCCGACGAGGCCCGCCTCTCCGATCCGGCGTACTGCGGTGAGGCGCTCGCCTTCGTGAAGGGCTCGATCAAGGGCTGGGCGTACTGCCGCGACAACGTCGACGCCTGCCGGGACATCGTGGTGGCCAAGGGCTCGACGCTCGGCGCCACGCACCAGCTGTGGCAGATGAACGAGATCAACAAGCTCATCTGGCCCGCCGAGGGTGGCGTCGGCTACATCGATCCCGACGCGTACGCGCGCACGATCGAGATCGCCAGCGGCACCCCGAACCTCGACGGCGCAACCGTGCTCACCAAGGCTCCGGACGACACCGCCTGGACGAACGACATCGTCACGGCGGCGTTGCAGCAACTGGGTGACGAAGGTGTCGACGTGAACGGCAGCAGCTACGCCCCGATCGAGGTCACCCTCACCGAGGGCGGCGCCTGATCTGACGGGAACCACCAGCGCGATGAGAGATGAGTGGCAGATCGCCGCTCATCTCTCATCGCAACGGTCGGTCGGTGGGGTCAGCCGGTGGTGAGCGCGTCGGCCACGGAGAGGGCTTCGTCGATGATCGCGAGGCCCTGGTGCACCTCGTCGACCGGGGTGGTGCACGGCGGGACGACGTGCATGCGGTTGAAGTGGGTGAAGGGCCACAGACCCTTGGCCTTGCACGCGGCGGCGAGATCGACCATCGGCTGGTTGTCAGCCCCGCTGGCGTTGAACGGCACGAGCGGTTCGCGAGTCTCGCGGTCGCGCACCAGCTCGATCGCCCAGAACACGCCCAGGCCGCGCACGTCACCGACGCTCGGGTGCTTGGCCTTGATCTTCTCGAGCTCGGGCCCGATGACGTCGGTCCCCAGCATCCGGGCGTGCTCGACGATGCCCTCTTCCTTGAAGATGTTGATGCTCGCGACGGCGGACGCACAGGCGAGCGGGTGACCCGAATACGTCAACCCACCCGGGAACGGTCGATCGCGGAACGAGTCGGCCACATGGCGCCCGATGACGACGCCGCCGAGCGGGAGGTACCCGCTGTTGACGCCCTTCGCGAAGCACACGAGGTCGGGCCGGACGCCCCACTTCTGGAACGCGAACCACTCGCCGCAGCGTCCGAACCCGGCCATGACCTCGTCGCAGACGAGCATGATCCCATGGCGGTCGCACATCTCGCGGACACCCTCGAGGTAGCCGGGCGGCGGGACGAGGATGCCGTTGGTGCCGACGACGGTCTCGAGGACGATCGCCGCGACGGTGTGCGCTCCCTCGACCATCAACACCTCGGCGAGGTGCTGCAGCGCGCGCTGGGTCTCCTCGGCCTCGTCTGCGGAGTGGAACGCGCTGCGGTAGGGGTAGGGGCCCCAGAACTTGACCACGCCGGCCATCGCCGGTTCGCTCGGCCACCGGCGGGGGTCACCCGTCATCGTGATCGCGCCGGCAGTCGCGCCGTGGTAGCTGCGGTAGGTGGTGAGCACCTTGTGCCGTCCCGTGTGCAGCCGTGCCATGCGGATCGCGTTCTCGGTCGCCTCGGCGCCACCGTTGGTGAAGAACACCATCGACAGCGCGTTCGCCGCGTCGGCGTCCGCGCCCACGTTGGCGGCCTCGACGATCAACCGCGCCGCTTCGCTGCGCGCGTCGTTGGCGAACACGGGCGACACCGTGCACAGGCGGCCCGCCTGCTCCTGGATCGCGGCGACGAGCTTGGGGTGCTGGTGCCCGATGTTCATGTTGACGAGCTGGCTCGAGAAGTCGAGGAACCGGTTGCCCTGGTCGTCCCAGAACCAGCTCCCCTCGGCACCGGCGATGACGACGGGCTTGAGTGCCGCTTGCGCACTCCACGAGTGGAAGACGTACGCGCGGTCGTTGGTGTACGCGTCGGACGGGCGGGTCTCGAGGGCGGTCATCGCCTCAGCGTATGCGACACAGATGGTGCGGTACAGACCGCCGATTGTGCCCGGACAATCAGCCGGTCGTCCTGCTGAGGTAGGTTCGGGTCATGGGTGACATGGTGACGTTCCCGAGCAACGGGCACACCTGCGACGGCTATCTCGCAGGGGACGGGACCGGGCCGGGTGTGCTCGTGATCCAGGAGTGGTGGGGGCTCGTGCCGCACATCAAGGACGTGGTCGATCGCTTCGCGGCAGCGGGTTTCACCGCGCTCGCCCCCGACCTCTACCACGGCCAGAGCACGACCGAGCCCGACGGTGCCGGGAAGCTGATGATGGCGATGAACATCGATCAGGCAGCGAAGGACATGTCCGGCGCGATCGCGCTGCTGCAGGAGCGCACCGGCCGATCGACGATCGGCGTGGTCGGGTACTGCATGGGTGGCGGGCTGGCGCTCGTGATCGCCGCGAAGCGCCCCGACGCAGTGGCTGCGGTGGCGCCGTACTACGGCGTCATCCCGTGGGAGTCCGCACAGCCGGACTGGTCGGCGATCCAGGCCAAGATCGTCGGCGAGTACGCCGAGCTCGACGACTTCGCCGATCCCGCCTCGGTCCGTTCGCTCGAGGCGCAGCTCCGCGATCTCGGCAAGGACGCGACCCTGCACGTCCACCCGGGCACGCACCACGCGTTCTTCAACGACTCACGCCCCGAGGTCTACGACGCCGAGGCATCGGCTGTGGCGTTCGACCGCACGCTCGATCTCTTCCGCACAGCGCTGTAGTCAGAGCGACGCGATCGCGTCGGCCACCGCCAGCACCCGGCGGGCGTTGTCGACGTGAAGGTTCTCGATCATCCGGCCGTCGACGGTGACGACGCCCCGCCCGGACGCGAGCCCCTCGTCGAAGGCGTCGATCACCCGTCGTGCGTGCGCGACCTCGTCGTCCGACGGCGCCCAGACCTCGTTCGCGATCGGGACCTGGTTCGGATGGATGAGCGTCTTGCCGTCGAACCCCATCTCCATGCCCTGCACGCACTCGGCGCGGAAGCCGTCGAGGTCGTGCACGTCGTTGTACACGCCGTCGAGGATGGCGATCCCGGCTTCGCGCGCCGCGGCGACGGCCGTTGCGAGATGCGGGACGAGGGGATGGCGGCCAGCTGCTCCGAGCGACGAGCGCAACTCGCGGGCGAGGTCGTTCGTGCCCATCACGAGCGCCGCGACGCGTGGGTGGGCGGCGATCGCGCGCACGTCGAACACCGCCGTCGGGGTCTCGACCATCGCCCAGATCGTCAGCTCGGCAGGCGCGCCGTTGTCGTCGAGCAGTGCGCTGATGCGGTCGAGGTAGTCGACGGAGCCGACCTTGGGCACCACGACCGCCGAGGCGCCGCTCGTGGCCGCCGCCGCCAGGTCGTCGGCGCCCCACGGCGTGTCGAGCCCGTTGCAGCGGATGGTCAGCTCTCGGTGCCCGAACTCGCCCGACGACGCGGCTGCCACCGCGTTGGGCCGCGCACCGACCTTCGCGTCGGGTGCGACGGCGTCTTCGAGGTCGAAGATGATCGCGTCGGCGGGCAAGGTCTTCGCCTTCTCGAGCGCTCGCTCGTTGGCGGCCGGCATGTACAGCACGGAGCGACGGGGCCGGAAGCCGGTCGTGCTCACGACGTGAACCCGTACGCGTCGGCGAGCTCGGGGTCTCGGGCCGCCAGCTGCTGGGCCAGTGCCACGACGACGTGGCACTGCTTGACGGACGCGTCGTCCTCCATCTTGCCGTCGAGCATGATCGCGCCCGTGCCGTCGCCCATCGCCTCGATGACCCGCATCGCCTGGGCGACATCTGCCGGACGAGGGCTGAACACCCGCTTCGCGATGTCGATCTGCGCCGGGTGCAGGCTCCACGCCCCGACGCAGCCGAGGAGGTACGCGTTGCGGAACTGGTCCTCGCACGCGACGGTGTCCTTGATGTCGCCGAAGGGCCCGTAGTACGGCTGGATGCCGTGCATCACGCACGCGTCGACCATGCGCGCGATCGTGTAGTGCCAGAGATCTTGTTGATAGGTCGGCCGCGCCGCGTCGGGCTGGTCGGGATCGGGGTCGCGGCGGACCACGTAGTCCGGATGCCCGCCGCCCACACGTGTGGTCTTCATCCTGCGGTTCGCGGCGAGGTCGGCCGGGCCGAGGCACACGCCCTGCATGCGGGGCGAGGCCCCGCAGATCTCCTCGATGTTGGCGACACCGCGTGCTGTCTCGAGGATCGCGTGCAGCAGGATCGGGCGCGTCAGCCCGGCCTTGGCCTCGAGCTGGGCAACGAGGCGATCGACGTAGTGGATGTCCTCGGCGCCTTCGACCTTGGGGATCATGATCACGTCGATCCGGTCGCCGATCTCGGTCACGACCGTGACGAGGTCGTCGAGGCCCCACGGCGAGTCGAGGCTGTTGACCCGCGTCCAGAGCTGCGTGTCGCCGAAGTCGAGTGAGCGTGCCGCGCGCACGAGACCCGCTCGCGCGGCCTCCTTGTCGGCCATCGGGATCGCGTCCTCGAGGTTGCCGAGGATGACGTCGACCGTCGGGATGATCTCGGGCAGCTTCGAGACCACCTTGTCGTTCTGCGGCGGGAAGAAGTGGATGACGCGGCTCGGCCGCACCGGGATCTCGCGCAGCGGTGCGGGTGCACCGACGGCGAGTGGCTTGAAGAAGTCACGGGGGCTACGCACGACGTCACGCTATTCACCCATGCCGCGGTCGGTGCAATGCTGCACGCATGTTCGCCGAGATCGACGCGATCCTGTTCGACGCGGGCGGGATCCTCGTCCTACCCGACCCCACCGTGCTCGGCCCGCTGCTCGCGTACTACGGCGGCGATGCGTCCATCGCACGGAACCGCCGCGCCCATTACCACGCGATGGCGGTGAAGAGCGCCGCCGGCAGCGGCGAGTCGTTCTGGCACGAGTACGACCACGCCTACGTCGAGTCCGTGGGCGTCGGCCCCGACGACCGGGCCACTGCCGCGCACGTCCTCGGGCGGACGCGGAACCCCTACCTCTGGCGATGGGCGATCCCCGAGAGCGTCGTCGCGCTGCGCTCGCTCCACGAGGCCGGCATCCCGATCGGCGTCGTCTCCAACGCGAGCGGCCAGATCGAAGACGTGCTGTGGCGGAGCGGCATCTGCCAGGTCGGCGAGGGGAGCGGCGCGCCGGTGCGCGTCATCGTCGACAGTCACGTCGTCGGCATCGAGAAGCCCGATCCGCAGATCTTCGAACCCGCGCTCGCCTGCTTCGACGGCATCCCTCGCGAGCGGATCGCCTACCTCGGCGACTCGGTGACGATGGACATCGCAGGGGCGCTCGCGGCGGGGCTGTTCCCGGTGCTCTTCGACCCGTACGACGACCATCCCGACGCCGACTTCGCCCGGATCCACGACATGAGCGAGCTGCTGGGATGAGCCGGTCCGGAGGCGAGCCCGGTGACGGTGGGGGCCGCAACGTGAGCCCTCAGTGGGCAGCGTGGCGACGATCGATCTCGCTCGTGGACTACGAGGCGCGGTTCGCGCACGATGCGGCCCACGGCGAGGCAGATCTGATCGAGTGGCTCGCCCGTGACCTCGAACCACCCGTTCGTGTCCTCGACGCGGGGTGCGGCACAGGGCGCGTGGCGATCGAGCTCAATCGTCGCGGGTTCGAGGTCGTCGGCACGGACCTCGACGCGGAGATGCTGGACGTCGCTCGATCCAAGGCGAGCGACGTCACCTGGGTCCACGCCGACCTCGCCACCTTGCAGCTCGGCGCCACCTTCTCGATCGTCACGATGCCGGGCAACGTGATGCTGTTCTGCCGCGACACCGATCGCGCCGCTGTCGTCGCGGGCTGCGCGCGTCACCTCGACGACGGCGGGCTCCTGGTGTCGGGCTTCAGCTGCGGCGCCGCGCTCGGCCTGGCCGAGTACGACGAGGCCTGCAGCGGAGCCCGGCTGCGGCTGGTCGACCGGTGGGCGACGTGGGACCGCGAACCGTTCCGCGGCGGCGACTACGCGGTGTCGGTGCACGGCCGCTGATCCGGCGGAGTCCGCGGAGCGGAGTCGTTCGACCACCGCACGGGTCAACATCAAGATCTGATCAAGAAACCGGCCTGCATCGTCATCAAAGCGTCAAATGAGTTGCCCTGCGTGGAATTCCGACCCGTTGTACCATCGGTCAACCCGGTCCGGAGCGGAGCGGTGCAGTGAGAGTGTCGAGAGTGAGTAGCGGTGGCTCACCAGAAAACCCTTGAAGTTCCGAACCTGCGGCGGCGGCTCGTCTTCCTCGACTGCGTGGCGCTCCTGCTCGCGTGGGTCCCGATGATGGTCTGGAAGATGACCAAGGGGATGGAGCTGTGGAAGCTCCTGGTCGTCGAATCCGCGCTGTTGGCGACCGGCCTCGCGCTGTTGCTCGTGCAGGGTCTCTACCTCGCACGTGTCGCGTCGAGCCGGGTGGAGGAGATGCGCCGCATCGTGCGCAGCTCGTTCGTCCTCGGCTTCCTCCAGGCCTTCCTCCTGCAGGCGATGAGCGTGCGGGTCGAGTTGCGCTGGCTGATCGCCGGCCCGCTCGTCTCGGTGGTGCTCCTCTTGTGGTTCCGGGGTGGGTACCGCGCCTGGCTCAGCGCTGCGCGTGCGGCGGGCCGGCACCTGCGCGACGTGGTCGTCATCGGCGTCAACGCCGACGCTGCCGATCTCGTCGACATGCTCGCCGATCACCCGGAGGCGGGCTTCCGGGTGCGGGGCGTCGTCGGCGACCCGGCCGTCGCGGTCGTCCACGGCCTGTCCTCGCTCCACCTCGGCACGGTCGATCGGCTCCTCCCCGTGCTGCGCGAGCACGACATCCGCGGTGTCATCACCGTCGTCGGTGCACTTCCCGCCCGCGAGCTGCGCCCGCTCATCGACGATCTCGAGGATGCCGGCATCCACATCCAGGTCTCGAACGGTCTCTACGGCATGGCGCACCGACGGCTCCGCGCCACGCCGGTCGCGTACCAGTCGCTGTACTACATCGAACCCGCCGACTCGGGCAGCCCGCAGATGCAGGTCAAGCGCTGGCTCGACATCGCCCTCGCCTTGTTCACCCTGCTGTTCGCGCTGCCGGTCATGGCGCTCATCGCGCTGGCGATCAAGCTCACCGACCGCGGCCCCGTGCTGTTCCGTCAGAAGCGCGTCGGCAAGGGCGGCGAGCTGTTCAACATGTTGAAGTTCCGCTCGATGGTCGTCGACGCCGAGGCGCGGCTCGCCGAGCTCACGCCCGACAACGAGCGGGTCGGTCCGCTCTTCAAGCTCGAGCGCGATCCACGTGTCACGCGCATCGGGCGCATCATCCGCGCCACGTCTCTCGACGAGCTACCGCAGCTGTTCAACGTGCTGAGGGGCGAGATGAGCATCGTCGGTCCGCGCCCCGCCCTGCCCGACGAGGTCGCGCAGTTCGACAACCGGTTGCTCGACCGACTGCAGATGCCACCGGGGATCACCGGGCTGTGGCAGGTCGAGGCCCGCGACAACCCGCACTTCGGTGCCTATCGCCGGCTCGACCTGTTCTACGTCGACAACTGGTCGCTGAACCTCGACCTGGTCATCCTCGTCGCCACCATCGAACAGGTGCTGTCGAAGGCCGTGCGCAGCCTGATCGGACGCCGCCGTCCTGCACCCGCTGCGATCGTGACCGACCCTGCGCTCGCGACCGAAGCACCCCAGATCGAGCAGGTGGACGAAGACCAGATGCTGCGCTCGGCCTGATCGGCACAGCGATCCGCGCGGTCAGCCCGCCAGCTCGCACAGGCGCCGGGCGATCACCTTCAAGCACAGCGTCTCGTCGGCCCCCTCGAAGATGCTCAGCACCCTCGCGTCGACGTAGAGGCGGCTGACCGGATACTCCTCGGCATAGCCGAATCCGCCGTGGATCTGCATCGCTTCACGTGCCACCCACTCGGCGGCCTTGCACACGTAGGCCTTCACCATGCTGGCCTGCATGGTGCCGTCGCCCTTGGCCATCATCGTGGCGACGGAGTAGCTGAACTGCCGGCCGGCCTGGATGAGCACCGCCATCCGACCGAGCTTCACGCGGGTGAGCTCGTAGTCGAAGATGGGCTGCCCGAAGACCCGGCGGTCGTGCGCGTACGACAGCGCCGCCTCGTAGGCCGCCTGCATCACGCCGACCGCCCTGGCGGCCGTCTGCAGGCGACCGTTCTCGAACCCCTGCATCTGGAAGTAGAAGCCCTTGCCGAGACCGTCCGACTCGCCGATCAGGTTCGCGGCCGGCACCCACCAGTTGTCGAGCGCGATCTCGTAGCTGTGCATGCCGCGGTAGCCGAGGGTGTCGATGGCTCGCCCCTCCATCTTCCCGCCGGCGAACCCTGCCGCTGCGGGCTGGCTGAACTCGAAGCCGTGACCCTCGCCGCGCGGCTTGGGGACGATGAACAAGCTGAGCCCGCGATGGGTCTTCGACCGGTCGGGATCGGTCCGCGCCAGCAACATCAAGACATCGGCGCGAGCGCCGAAGGTGCACCACGTCTTGACGCCGTTGATCACGTAGCCGTCGGTGCCGTCGGGTCCGACAGCAGGAGACGCCGTCACCTTGATGCCCGCGACGTCGCTCCCGAAGTCGGGCTCGGTGACCGCGACCGCGACCATCACCTCGCCCGAGGCGATGCGCGGCAGCCAGTGCTGCTTCTGCGCCTCGGTGCCACCGCGGACGAGCGCTCGGGTGAGGATCTCGGGGCGCGTGATGAGCGATCCGCCGATGCCGAGCGAGGCACGGCTGAGCTCTTCTGTCGCGACGACCATGCCGATGTACTCGCCTGCGCCGCCCTCGCTGAAGCCGCCGTACTCCGCGGGCACGCTGAGGCCGAAGACACCCATCTCGGCCAGACCGGAGATGATCTCCTCGGGCACGTCGGTGTTGTGGCGATGGACGTGCTCGGCTCGCGGGACGATCTCGTTGTCGGCGAACGAGCGGAACGTGTCCTGCACCATCTCGTAGTCGGGGCCGAGGTGGCGCGGCCCCGGCGTGTCGGCCAGCGAGGCCACGAACGCGGGGTCTCGGTAGCGCTCGAGGAACGGGTGTGCGTCGCGCATCGGCGCGGTCGCGAGGCCCCACAGGTGCTCGCGACCGCACAGCCGGGTGATGAGGTCGTGGGCCATGTCGGCCGCGAAGGCGCACGTGAGGCGCGCTTCGAGGTCGCCCTTCGCCCCGTAGTCGAGGAGCGCACGGGCCGTCTCGACCTGCGCCGCCGCGTGGGCGAGGTCGTAGGCGAGGCTCTGCTGCTGCTCGGGGCCACCGGTGGCGGCCAGGTGGCGGACTGCCGTTCCGGTGACGGAGCCGGCGAGCTCGATGACGTCGGCCGCTGCCTGCAGATCTGGGGAGGTCACGCTGCAGCACTGTAGTGATCGGGTGCCGATGCGGTCGCTTCGACTCCCGGGGCTCCGGCAACTCCTGGTGCGGTCGTCGGCCCGTGTGTGACAGTCTGTTCGCCATGTCGACACTCGGCTCGCTGACGCGAGCGCCTCGGCTCTGCGTGTACTGCGGCTCGAACATCGGGTCCAACCCGTCGTTCCGCTCGGCCGCCCACGCGCTCGGTGAGGCGATGGCCCGGCGCGGCATCGGGCTGGTGTACGGCGGTGGCCAGGTCGGGTTGATGGGAATCGTCGCCGACGCCGTGATCGCCGGCGGCGGCGACGTCATCGGGGTGATCACCGACCAGCTCGTGTCCGCCGAGGTCGCCCACCGCGGGTTGTCCTCCCTCGAGGTCGTGCCCGACATGCATCAGCGCAAGGCGCGCTTCGAGCAGCTCGCCGACGGGTTCGTCGCCCTGCCCGGAGGGTTCGGCACGGTCGAGGAGGTGATCGAGCTGCTCACGTGGAACCAGCTCGGGATCGTGCGCAAGCCGGTCGTGCTCCTCGATGTCGAGCGCTACTGGAGCTCGTTGTTCGACTGGATGGACGCGGCGGTCGAATCGGGCTTCGTCCGCAGCTCGCACCGCATGCTCGCCCAGCGCGCGCACACGGTCGACGAAGCGCTGGCCCTCGCGCTTGCCCCAGCGCCCGAGACGCCGAACAAGTGGATCGACCGCGACACGGGACAGATCCCGATCACGCCCGGTCCGCTCGCTCAGGGTTGAGGTCGCGCCGCCTCGGCAACCTCGTTCGCACACCACTCGATCACGTCAGCCGCCAGCAGCAGGTCCCCGGCCGGCACGCTGTCGGGTGCCCCCTCCGAGCCGGCGCGCACTGCCAGCGCGGTGTCGAGCGTCGCATGCGTCGACTCGGGTGCGACTCGCAGGCCGTGCTCTCCGGCGACCCGCCTCGACACCACGTCACCGGTGAACGCGGTGACGTGCAGCCGGAGCGCTCCGAGCGCGCACCACTCGAGCATCGACGCGGGGAAGTCGGAACCCGGCTGCGAGTTGCAGAGGTCGCGCAGTCGCTGCGCGAGCGGCAACCAGTACGAACGGAGGTTCTCGACCACGAACTGCGTGCGCGCCTCGACGTCGAGGTAGACGCCCAGGCGGTCGACGGTCGGTCCCCGGACGGTCACCCCGTACGTGGCGAGCACGTACCACGTCACCGGGTTGATCTCGAAGCACTCCGCGTCGTGCCGGAACCGGTGCTCGAGGCTCCACGGTCGGTGGAGCGCAGTGGGCGGGGTGATCAGGTCGCCCCACGCGACGTACGGCCCGTCGACGAAGGGCTGAGGCACGTGCTCACTCAGCAGCGCGTGTGCGGTGCGCAGCGATCCCGCGTCGGCGTCGGTGGCGGGCTCGGCCGTGACCGCGACGATGTCGATGTCACTCCTGCCTTCGTGCCAGTCGTCGAGCGCGAACGAGCCCACCACGTACAAGCCCTCGACCAGGCCCGGCGCGCAGGAGTCGACGATCTCGAGATAGGTCCCCAGCGCGGTCGCGACATCCACGGCCCCAGTCTGCCGATCTCCACTGCGTCGCGTGCCCCCGACGCGGTCATGAACGTTCGTGTACGGTCCGCACCGATGGCAGTGCGGGCAGAGGTGGACCAGGTGGCCGACGCGCTGTTCGCGGCCGACGCCCCGCACGGGCTGTCGCTGGCGCTCGTCGTGCAGCACCGCGGCGAGATCGCGTTCGAGCGCTACGGGACGCAGCCCGACACCGTGTTCGGCCCGGGCGGCCCGGTGGGCCCGGAGACCACCTTGATCTCGTGGAGCATGGCGAAGAGCATCACCCACGCGGCAGTCGGGATCGCGGTCGCCGACGGGCTCCTCGATCCGTCCGCCCTCGCGCCGGTACCCGAGTGGGGCGATTCCGACAAGGCAGCGATCACGCTCGATCAGCTCCTCGAGATGCGGTCAGGGCTCGAGTTCGTCGAGGACTACGTCGACGACCGCGTGTCGCACTGCCTCGAGATGTTGTTCGGCGAGGGCAAGGACGACATGGCCGCCTACGCCGCCGCCCTGCCCCTGGCGCATCCGCCCGGCACGGTGTGGAACTACTCGAGTGGCACGACGAACATCGTCGCCCGCATCGTCGGCGACGCCGTCGGCGGCGGGCGCGAAGGCATGGAGCGGTTCCTCCGCGAGCGGCTGTTCGACCCTGCGGGCATGGCGAGCGCACAGCCGAAGTTCGACACGGTCGGCACCTTCGTCGGGTCGTCCTACGTGTACGCGACGGCGCGTGACTTCGCCCGCTTCGGGCAGATGTACCTCGACGACGGTGTGGTGGACGGTCGTCGTGTCCTGCCGGCCGGTTGGGTGGAGCACGCGCGGGCACCGATCTCGACCGACGACGAGACGGGCTTCGGTTACGGTCGGCACTGGTGGCTCTGGCCGCAGTTCGAGGGGTCGCTCGCGTGCCACGGCTACGAGGGTCAGTTCACGGTCGTCGCACCCGATCGTGACGTCGTCGTCGTCCACCTCGGCAAGAGCCCGATCGAGCAGCGACAGCCGCTGATCGAGGCGCTCGGCGCCATCCTGGAGTCGTTCCCGACCGTGTGACACCGCACGTGGTGGTGTTTGGACGCGGCCCTCATCGACTATCAAAGAGGGATGGCATTCGAGTACGACGAGCCGGCGACTGGGGAGCTGCCGCGCGTCTCGCTCGATGACACCGGCGGTCCTCCGCGACCGCGACGGTTCCGATCGTTTCGGCTGACGCTCAAGCTGCTGCTGGTCGTCGTCGTCGTGTACTTCGCGCTCGTCACCGTCATCCCTGGCGTCCGCAGCGCCGCAGCCGAGCTGCGTGACGTCAACCCGTTCCTCCTGCTGACCGGGCTCGGTCTCGAGATCGCCGCCCTCTACGCCTACACGCTGCTCACTCGCGCCTCGCTCGGCGAAGCGGGACACATCCTCTCGACGTGGCGGCTGTTCCGCATCCAGATGAGCACCAAGGCGCTGTCGAGCATCGTCCCGGGTGGCAGCGCAGCGGGATCGGCGCTCGGCTACCGGCTGATCACCCTGTCGGGCGTGCCCGGTCCCGACGCCGGGTTCGCGCTGGCGACGGCCGGGCTCACGTCGGCCGTCGTGCTGAACGTGTTGTTCTGGATCTCCCTGGTCATCTCGATCCCGATCCGCGGCGTCAACGGTGGGTACGCCACGGCAGCCGTGTCCGGGGTGCTGCTGATGGCCTTCGCGGCCGGACTGATCTTCAGCCTGCTCGAAGGGCAGGGCCGGGCCGAGCGCCTGCTGCGCTGGATCGCCCGCAAGCTGCGCCTCAACGAGAACCGCGCTGCTGCAGGGGTTCGCCACATCGGCGGTCGCCTCGAAGAGCTCGCCTCCGACCGCCAGCTGCTCGGACGGGTCGTGGGGTGGGCCGCAGCGAACTGGTTGCTCGACGCCGCCGCCCTGTGGGTCTTCCTCCGAGCCTTCGGAGTCACGACCGACGTCGACGCGCTGCTCGTCGCCTTCGGACTCGTGAACGTCCTCGCCGTCATCCCCATCACGCCGGGTGGGTTGGGCGTCATCGACGTCGGTCTTCCCTCTGCGCTCGTGGGCTTCGGCCTCACCCGATCGACGGCAGTGCTCGGCGTGGCCACCTACCGCTTGGCGCAGTTCTTCTTCCCCATCGTGCTCGGTGGAGTGCTCTACGCCTCGCTGCGCGTCGGGCCGTGGAGCATCGAGCGCCGCGAGCGGTTGAAGCGCCTGCGCGACCTGGCCGCAGACGAGGCCCTGAACCCCGAGCGTGCCTTCGACTTCGCCGTCCGGTTCGGGCATCGTCCGGGTCGGCCCCCGATGTCGTCGGCATCACGACCGGTGCCGCAGACGGCCAGGGAGTCGGGCGAAGCCGACCGCTAACGTCGGCGTCATGACCGTTCATGAACGTCCGTTCGGCAGATGCCTCGAGGACTTCGTCGTCGGCGACGTCTACCGCCACTGGCCGGGGAAGACCATCACCGAGTACGACGACCACCTGTTCTGCATGATCACGATGAACCACCACCCGCTGCACACGAACGACTGGTTCGCGAGCAGCAGCGTGCAGGGTCGCAACGTCGTGGTCGGCAACCTCGTCTACTCGTTGGTGCTCGGCATGAGCGTGCCCGACGTCAGCGGTGCAGCCATCGCCAACCTCGAGGTCGAGACCCTGCAGCACAAGTTCCCCACGTTCCACGGGGACACGATCCATGCCGAGACCCGTGTGCTCGACGTGCAGGAGAGCAAGTCGAAGCCCGATCGTGGCATCGTCACCGTCGAGTCGAAGGGCTTCAACCAGGACGGCAAGGAGGTGTGCTACTTCCGCCGCCGGGTGATGGTGTGGAAGCGCGAGTTCCTGCCGGAACGTGCTCGACCCTACGACGGGGACGCCGCCTGGAGCTGACTGCGTTCACCGACGCCGTCCTCGCGTGGGGCGAGCCACGACTGCGCGACCTGCCCTGGCGTCGCTCGCGTGACCCCTGGGAGATCCTGGTCAGCGAGGTGATGCTGCAGCAGACCCAGGTCGCGCGCGTCATCCCGAAGTACCTCCAGTTCCTCGAGCGTTTCCCGACGCCGGCGGCGTGCGCCGCGGCGACGCTCGGCGACGTGCTGCGTCTCTGGCACGGGCTCGGCTATCCACGACGGGCGCGCAACCTGCACGCGGCCGCCACGGCGGTCACCGAGCAGGGCGCGTTCCCGCAGACGCTCGACGGGCTGCTCGAGTTGCCCGGCGTCGGCCCCTACACGGCACGGGCGCTGCTGGCTTTCGCGTTCGAGTCGGATGCTGCCGTGGTCGACACGAACATCGCTCGGGTGTACGCGCGCACGGCCGGTCGGTCGCTCTCGCCGCGCGAGGTGCAGGCATGTGCCGACGCAGCACTGCCGCGTGGCGACTCGTGGGTGTGGAACCAGACGATCATGGACCTCGGCGCTGTGCTGTGCAGGCCGTCGAAGCCGGGTTGCGGGGAATGCCCCGCACAGCCGATGTGTGCCTGGCGGGGCATCGGCGACGATCCGGCGATCGGCTCGGCGCGGGTGAGCGCGCGCCAAGCGCGCTTCGACGGCAGCGAACGTCAGGCGCGCGGTCGGCTGATGCGTGCCCTGCAGTCGGGAACCGTGAGCGCGTCGATCATCGCCGAGACCATGCAGCGCGACGAGGCGACGGCCCGCCGCTTGCTGGCCGACCTCGTGCGCGACGGTCTCGTCGTCACCGACGGCGACCTCGTGCGCCTGCCCGGCTGACCTCCGTCAGCTCGAGGGTTCGATCAGGGGGCGGTGATCTCGGCGACGATGGCGGCGAACGCCGCGTCCGCGTAAGCGCGGATCTCGTCGTCGGTCCGATCCTGGATGGGGTGCGGCGTGAACACCCGGGCCACGGTCGGGAAGCCGAGCGAGGTCGACTGCGCCTCGGCCGCGACGACGAACTGCTCGGACGCGACGAACACACCCGGCACACCTCGTGCCTCGAGATCGACGATGTCGTGCACACTGCACGACGTGCAGCTGCCTCAATCGGCGAGCGCTTCGATCACCAACGTGCACTGCGTCGCGATCTCGTGCCGCAGGTCGACCGGTGCCGGCTTGGCGAAGGTGGGCTTCCGATAGCGGCGGACGGTGGCACCGGCGTCTGTGAGCCGCACCTCGAGCTGATCGAGGAACACGTCGCCGCGTGGCTTGGAGATGTCGAGAAGGGCGATGGTGTGACCCGCGACCCCGGCGGGTCGATCGAGGCGCGTGCGCTCGGTGACGCGCTGCTCACCGGTGGGGTCGAGCAGGACCTTGCTCATGGCCGCACCCTATCCACCGCGAGGTCCGTCGACGGTCACCGTGACGGGGGCAGAGCCGACCTCTCCGTTCACCCAGCCCCCGATGATCGCGGAGAACAACCCGGCGCCGCCCCCGGCGTGCACGACGAGGATGCCGCCCGGGCGGAACTTGCCGAGGGTCAGGTCGCGCAGCCGCTCGGGGATCCCCTCGGCCATGCCCCCTGCGCCGCGCACGAGCTCGGTCCCGGGCAGTTGCAGGCGATCGTGCAACGCGGCGAGCAAGCGGTCCCTGTCCCAGCCTGCTTCGGCGAAGACCCGACCGTGCTCGGGCCCGACCACGAGCACGACGTCGAACCCCATCACCAACTTCGGATGGTGGAGGCTGCGCAGGCAGGCGGCGAACGACGTGGCGAGCGACTCGGGATCGCGCGCTGCCTGATCGACGATGCACCGCGGTCCCTCGCCCGCGAAGACCGTGAGCGCGTTCGTGCCATCGGGGAGGCCCAGGCTGGTGGCGAGCGGGGTGAACGGTGACGGCGACTCGAGCTCGGCGAAGCAGAACGACAGCTTCCCCGGGTTGCCGTGGGTCGCTCGATCGACCTCCCCGGGCCGCCCGCCGCCGACGTTGCGCACCACGAGCTGCACGGCGCGGCCGATGGTGAGGTTCGCTCGGTTGCCCTGGCCGAGGACGTTGCCACCGCTGTTCATCCCGATCGCTCTCGTGCCGGGCCCGTTGCAGATGATCACCGGCCCGACGGGCATCGTGGTCGCGAGCACGCCGTGGATGTTGAACGCGTCGGTGCAGACAGCCTCGACCGCGGCGATCACCCAGGGGAGGTACTCGGGCTTGCAACCGGCCATCACGGCATTGATCGCGATCTTCTCGACGGTCACCGGGACGAGATCGGGAGGGACCACGGCGACGATGTCGGCGGCCTCACGTGTCGTGCCCTGCAACATGCGCAGCACGCGCTCCTCGGTCGGCGGGACGACGGGCAAGCCATCGGTGAAGCCACGATCGAACAGCAGCTCCATCTCGTCGTCGAGGTCGGCCAGCTCGATGCGTCGCGATGTCAGCATGTGCCCGCTGAACCGAGCACGCAGGGCATCGACGCGATCGGGATCGACGCTCATCGACCCACACCCTGGGCGCATGACGGGCAGCTCGTTGCCGAGGTCGGCGATGCCGGTGATGCGCTGCCACTCCGCTCGCGACCAACCGACGGTGCGCTCGACCTCGCGGCCGTCGGCGACCCGGATGAGCGTCGGAACCGTCTCGATGTCGTGGTGCCAGCTGACCGCGAGATCCTGATCGAGGATCGGATCGACATCGGGAGGGAACGTCGGATCGTCCTGTGTGTAGACCGCCACGTCGAGGCCGGCCAGCAGCGGCGCGATCATGCGACACGTCTCGCACTCCTCCTTGACGATGACGACCAGTCCGTCGGGGAGCGTCGGGGCAGAAGTGGTCACGGAGCAGCACGCTAGTGACCGCGCTCGTGGGCCTTGCGACGGACGTCACGGAGCACGGGTTTCCCTCCCGCTCCGCACGCACCTATCGTGTGCTGATCGGGGGTTCAGCAGGGTTCCGGGTCACGTTCCACGGAGTTCGGGGTTCCACCCCGTGCCACGGCGATGACATCGTCCGATACGGCGGCAACACGTCGTGCGTCTCACTCGACGTGCCCGGCGCATCACCGATCCTGTTCGACATGGGTACCGGCCTCCGCTACTTCGGAGCGACTCAGCCACACGACGGCTCCTTCCGCGGCACGTGCCTCCTCACGCACATGCACTGGGACCACACGCAGGGGCTGCCGTTCTTCACGCCGATGCTCAAGCCCGGGGCCGAGCTCGACGTGTACGCGCCTCGCCAGGACGACGGCCGATCCGTCACCGACGTGTTCCAGTCGATCATCTGCCCACCGCTCTTCCCGATCACGCTCGATCAGTGGCCCGGGAGCTTCCGCTTCTTCGACGTCGGCGACGACGAGTTCTCGATCGGGGACGCCCGGGTCATGGCACGAGTCGTGCCCCACGTCGGGGTGACGCTCGGCTACCGGGTCGAGTGGAACGGGATCCGTGTCGCATACATCAGCGACCATCAGCAGCCCCACGACGGGTCGTTCCGTGCGAGCGGTGGGGCGCTCGAGCTCGCCCGCGACGTCGATCTGCTCATCCACGACTCGCAGTACACACCCGACGAGTTCGCCCGGAAGTTCGACTGGGGTCACTGCACCGTCGATTACGCCGTGTGGTTCGCCGGCCAGTGCCGCGCACGCAAGCTCGCGCTGTTCCACCACGATCCGACGCGGTCGGACGAGGCCATCGACGCGCTCGGCGAGTGCGCCGCGAAGGCCGGGCGGCTGATGGGCCTCGAGGTCATCACCGCCCGTGAGGGGCTGACCGTCGAGCTCGGTTGACCTGCGGTGCACGTCGTCCAGATCGTGGCTCGCGTCGTGCTCGGCGTCGTCTTCGTGCTCGCCGGTGCGAGCAAGGTGTACGCCGGTCGGGAGTGGCCGGAGCAGGCCGGCCGGATGGGCGTGCCGCCCGGGGTCGCCATGTTCGTGCCCTGGTTCGAGCTGGCGGTCGGCGCAGTGGTCGTCGCCGGCGTCGCACCTACTGCGGCCGCCACCGTCGCGCTGGTCACGCTCGCGACGTTCACGGCATTGCTCGCCCGAACGCTCCGGCAGGGACGCCGGCCACCGTGCGCGTGCTTCGGAGCGTGGAGCGCACGACCGCTCGGCTGGCATCACGTCGTGCGCAACGGTGTCCTGATGGCGCTCGCGGTCGTCGCCGTCGTCACGAGTTGACGACGAGGAGAAACGTGCTGACCAAGGCCTCGTCGCGCCACACGTTGTAGCGCCCGCTCGGCCCTCCGTGGCCGGCGCCCATCTCGGTCCTCATGACGAGCGGCGCGTCGTTGGTGCGCACGGCGCGCAGCTTCGCGCACCACTTCGCCGGCTCGTGGTAGCTCACGCGTGGGTCGTTCAGACCTGCGGTGATGTACAACGCCGGGTAGTCGCGCGGCACCGTGTTGTCGTACGGCGAGTAGGCGAGCATGTAGCTGGCAGCGGGCTCGTCGCGTGGATCGCCCCACTCCTCCCACTCCGTGATGGTCAAGGGCAGCGACGGATCGCTCATCGTCGTGACCGCGTCGACGAACGGCACCTCGGCGACGACTGCCGCGAACAGCTCGGGACGCATCGTCATGCACGCACCGACGAGCAGGCCGCCGGCGCTGCCGCCGCGGATGACGACGCGGTCCCGGTGGGCCCATCCGGCATCGATGAGGTGCTCGACCGAGGCGATCGTGTCGGTGAAGGTGTTCCGCTTGTTCAACAGCTTGCCGTCGGTGTACCACCGGCGGCCCAGCTCGCCACCCCCGCGCGGGTGGACCAGTGCCCAGGTCCATCCGCGATCGAGCAACGAGATGCGACTCACGCTGAACCACGGGGGCATCGACGACTCGTAGCTGCCGTAGCCGAACACCAGGCACGGTGCCTGGCCGTCCGCCTCGGTGCCCTTCCGGCGGACGATGTCGACCGGCACCCGTGTCCCGTCGCCGGCGGTCGCCCACTCTCGCGTCGCGACGTAGCGGTCGAGCTCGACATTGGGCGCTGGGGTCTGCTTCAGCAGCGTGCGCTTGTCGGTGGTGAGGTCGACCTCGAAGATCGAGAGCGGCGTGGTGAACGACTGGTACGCGTACCGGAGCGTGGCCGTGCGCCACTCGGGGTTGGCGTCGAGCTCGAGCTCGTGCGGCTCGTCGCCGAGATCGATGACGGTGACATCTCCGCCGCGCCGCACGACGCGCACTCGCTGCTGTGCGTTGGCCCACTCGTGGACGACGAGATGATCGGCGAATGGCTCGCACGCAGTGATCCGCTGCCCGGCCACGTGCGGAAGCAGCTCGGTCCACGTCCCCGGTTGATCGAGCGGCGCGCTCATCACCCGGAAGTCCTCGGCATCGAGGTTCGTCAGCACGACGAAGTCGGCGCCCCAGTGGTCGATGCTGTACTCGACGCCCTCCACCCGGTCGCGTACGCGCCGCAGGCTCGCGTGTGGATCGGACGCCGGGATCAGCCACGCTTCGCTCGTCTGCTTGCTCGCCGACTCGATCACGATCCACTCGTTGCTGCGGGTGAGCTCGACGCCCACGTAGAACCGCTCGTCGGGTTCCTCGTAGACGCAGACGTCGTCGCTCTGCGCGGTCCCGATCGTGTGCCGCCACACCTGGAAGGGGCGCATCTGGTCGTCGGGCATCATGTAGAAGAGCTCGGTCCCGTCGGCCGACCACGCGGCGCCGCCCCACGCCGACGTACCGGTGAGGACATCGGCGGCGTCGGTGCCCGTCGCCAGGTCGCGGATGCGCAACGTGTACAGCTCGCTGCCGTCGAGATCGCTGCTCCACGCGGCGCGGGCGTGATCGGGCGTCACCTCGAAGAGGCCGAGCGAGAAGTACTCGGTGCCGGCCGCCTCGACGTTCTCGTCGAGGAGCACGTGCTCGGTCGCCGACTCGCGACTGCTGCCGCGGCAGTGGATCGCGTAGCTCAGCCCCTCCTCCGTCCGGACGGTGTACCACCAGTCGTCCTTGCGCACCGGTACGGCTACGTCGGTCTCCTGGACGCGCGACTTGATCTCGTCGAACAGCGTCTCGGTCAGTTGGCGGTGGGGTTCGAACCACGCCTCCGCGTATGCGTTCTCGGCTGCGAGGTAGGCGATCGTGTCGGGATCGTCGCGGTCGCGCAACCACGCCCACGGATCGTCGGCGTCTCCTGTCGGCCGGTGCCAGGTGTGTGGCACCTGCTTGGCGATCGGGGGACGTGGCGTCGACGCTGTCGGGGCTGCGGATGGCACGGCGTGAGCGTAACGGGGTGGTCCGACGGTCGCCCTCGAGGGTCCGGGCGGCCGGGTGCCCGCGTGGTCGAACCCGATATCGTCGGACAGGTCATGCGGGTGTGGATCGATCAGGACCTCTGCACGGGCGACGGCCTGTGCCTCGATCACGCTCCTGATGTGTTCGTACAGCTCGAGGACGGGATCGCCTACGTGGCCGAGGACGGCGTCGCGCTCAACGATCCGGGAAGCTCGGGCAGCCTGGCGTGGGTGCCGCACCGATTCGAGCAGGACGTCATCCACGCGGCGATCGAGTGCCCCGGCGAGTGCATCTTCATCGAGCTCGACCGCGTCAGCGCGGCCTGACTCGCCTCGCCTCGCCGCACCAGCCGTCAGCGGTAGCCTCCAGGTCGTGAAGCGGACGAGCGTCGCACACCTCAACTGCTCGGTCGCGCAGGCGCTCGACGTGGTCGGCGAGTGGTGGACCCTGCTCGTCGTCCGCAACCTCATGTGGGGTCAGCGCCGTTTCGAGGCGATCCAGAGCGATCTCGGCATCGCGCGGAACATCCTCAGCGATCGGCTGGGCACGCTCGTGCAGCACGGGATCGTCGAGCGGGTGAAGTACCAGGACCATCCCGAGCGCTACGAGTACCACCTCACGGACAAGGGCCGCGACCTGTTCCCGGTGATCGCGGCGCTGATGGCGTGGGGCGACCGGTGGGCGGCTCCGATGGGTGCGCCGGTGCATCTCGTGCACCACTGCGGGCACACCGTCGTGCCGACGGTCGTCTGTGACCACTGCGGCCAGTCGCTCCGACTCGACGACGTCACGACTCGCAGCGGTCCGGGGCGCCGGCGATCGGCCGCACCGTCAGCCTGACGACCGGCGTCACATCTCTTTCCGTTGCCTCACGAAACGGACTGTCGTATCGTTCGTCCATGACCGACACCGTCCTGGGGGCGGAGGGGGCCGGGGCACGGGCCGAGTGGCAGCCGACCGCATGCATCCTCTGCGAGTGCAACTGTGGCATCGAGGTGCGCCTCGGCGGCGACTCGGGCACGCGCTTCGAGCGCATCCGCGGCGACAAGGCACATCCGGCCTCGCAGGGCTACACGTGCGAGAAGGCGCTGCGGCTCGATCACTACCAGCACCAACCTCGGCTCACGACGCCGTTGCGACGGCGTGACGACGGCACCTTCGAGGCGATCGACTGGGACACCGCGATCGGCGAGATCGCCGATCGCTTCGCGGCGATCCGAGCCGCTCATGGTGGTGAGTCGATCTTCTACTACGGCGGAGGCGGACAGGGGAACCACCTCGGCGGCGGCTACAGCGGGGCGACGCTGCGGGCGCTCGGTGCGAAGTACCGCGCCAACGCGCTGTCGCAGGAGAAGACGGGCGAGTTCTGGGTGAACGGCAAGATGTTCGGCGCGATGCTGCGTGCCGACTTCGAGCACGCCGAGGCCGCGCTGTTCGTCGGGAAGAACCCGTGGCAGAGCCACGGGCTCGCCCGTGCTCGGACGGTGCTGAAGGAGATCGCCAACGACCCGGGCCGAGCGATCATCGTGATCGACCCCAAGCGGAGCGAGACCGCCGAGCTCGCCGACTTCCACCTCCAGGTCCGGCCGGGCACCGACGCGTTCTGCCTCGCTGCGATGGTCGCCGTGCTCGTGCAGGAAGGGCTCGTCCGCCAGGGTTGGCTGGACGAGCACACGACCGGGGCGCCCGAGATCATCGAGACCTTCGCCGCGGTCCCGGTGGCCGACTTCGCCGAGCGATGCGGCGTGGGGGAGCAGCTGATCCGCGGTGCGGCGCGACGACTCGCGGCGGCATCGAGCGTCGCGGTGGCCGAGGACCTGGGCATCCAGATGAACCGCCACAGCACGCTGAACAGCTGGCTCGAGAAGCTCGTGTGGGTGCTCACCGGGAACTTCGGCGTACCCGGCTCGCAGTACCTGCCGAGCTCGCTCGTGGCATTGGTCCGTTCGGGTGGCAAGGCCGCCGAGGGCGCGCCCGATCACGTGTCGCCCGTCGTCGGGGCCAAGATCATCAGCGGGCTCGTGCCGTGCAACGTCGTGCCCGAGGAGATCCTCACCGACCACCCGCGCCGGTACCGAGCGATGCTGGTCGAGAGCGGCAATCCGGCCCACTCGCTCGCCGACACGAGGCGCATGCGCGAGGCGCTCGAGGCGCTCGAGCTGGTCGTGGTGATCGACGTCGCGATGACCGAGACGGCGCGGCTCGCGCACTACGTGCTGCCCGCGCCGACGCAGTTCGAGAAGTGGGAGGCCACCTTCTTCAACTTCGACTTCCCGCACAACGTCTTCCACCTCCGCAAGCCGATCCTCCCCGCACCGGAAGGCGTGCTGCCCGAGCCCGAGATCCACGCCCGTCTCGTCGAGGCGCTCGGCGCGATCCGGCCCGAGCAGCTGGCCCCGTTGCGGGCAGCCGCCGAGCGGGGCCGCGGCGAGTTCGCCGCGGCCTTCTTCGACGCCACCTCCAAGGACCCGTCACTCGGCGCGCTGGCCCCGATCGTGCTGTACCGGACGCTCGGCCCGACGCTGCCCGACGGTGCGGTGTCGGCGGCCATCCTGTGGGGTGCTGCACACCGATGCGCACTCAACTTCGAAGCCTCGGTCCGACGCGCGGGTTTCACCGGCGAGGGCTTGGAACTGGGGGAGGCGCTGTTCGACGCGATCCTCACCAACCACCACGGCGTGACGTTCACCGTCGACGAGTGGGACGAGGTGTGGCGTCGGCTGGGCACCGCCGACGGGCGCATCCACCTCGTCGTGCCCGAGCTGCTCGACGAGCTCGCCGCGCTCCCCGACGACCCGCCCATCGCGACCGAGGAGTTCCCGCTCGTGCTGTCGGCCGGCGAGCGCCGCTCGTTCACCGCGAACACGATCATCCGCGATGCCGGGTGGCGCAAGCGTGACGCCGAGGGTGCGCTGCGCGTCAGCCCCAGCGACGCCGCCGCGCTCGATCTGACGACCGGAGCCCGTGTGCGGATCGTGACCGGTCGAGGCGCGGCCGAAGTGGTCGTCGAGGTCTACGAGGGGATGCAACCGGGGCACATCTCGCTGCCCAACGGTCTCGGTCTCGATCAGCCGGTGGGTGAGGGGTTGCTTCGAACGGGCGTCGCACCGAACGAGCTCACCGACAGCTTCGCCCGCGACCCGATCGCGGGAACCCCATGGCACAAGAGCGTCCCCGCCCGGCTCGAACACATCGCCTGACCTGCCCCGAGGGTGAGTCGGTGAGTTCACCTGTGGCGTCCTCGTCTCGAATTGTTACTATGGCGGTAGTGCTAATTCGACCCGACGGGAGCAGCACCCGATGACGACCTTCGATCTCGACCTCAGCAAGTACAACCTCGGCTGGAGCGACGAGGTGGAGTACGCCTTCACGCCCGAGAAGGGCCTGAACGAGGACGTGGTCAAGCAGATCTCGTGGTGGAAGGGCGAGCCCGACTGGATGGCCAAGCAGCGCCTCCGCAGCCTGCGCACCTTCGAGCGCAAGCCGATGGCGCCGTGGTTCGCGAAGAACATGCCCGACCTCGACTTCCAGGACATCTACTACTACCTGAAGCCGGCCACCGACCAGGTCAGCGAGTGGGACGACCTGCCCGCGCAGATGAAGGCGACCTACGAGAAGCTCGGCATCCCCGAGGCCGAGCGCCAGTACCTCGCCGGCGTGACCGCGCAGTACGAAAGCGAAGTGGTGTTCCATCGCAACCGCGAGGACCTCGAGGCGCAGGGCATCTTGTTCTGCGACATGGACACGGCGCTGCGCGAGTACCCCGATCTTGTGAGGCAGTACTTCGGCACGGTCATCCCGGCCGGAGACAACAAGTTCGCCGCGCTCAACACCTCGGTCTGGAGCGGCGGCTCGTTCATCTACGTGCCGCCGGGCGTGAACTGCGAGATGCCGCTGCAGGCCTACTTCCGCATCAACAGCGAGAACGCCGGGCAGTTCGAGCGCACGCTCATCATCGCCGACGAGGGCTCGCAGGTGCACTACATCGAGGGCTGCTCGGCGCCGGTGTACACGCAGGACTCGCTGCACTCCGCGGTCGTCGAGATCGTGGTCAAGCCGCACGCCCGCGTCACCTACACGACCATCCAGAACTGGTCGCCCAACGTCTACAACCTCGTCACCAAGCGTGCCCGTGTGGAAGAGGCCGGACACATGGAGTGGATCGACGGCAACATCGGCTCGAAGCTGACGATGAAGTACCCGTCGGTGTACCTCGTCGGGCCGAAGGCGACGGGCGAGGTGCTGTCGGTCGCGTACGCGGGCCCGGGCCAGCACCAGGACGCCGGCGCCAAGATGGTGCACGCGGCGAGTGAGACGACCTCGAAGATCGTGTCGAAGAGCATCAGCAAAGATGGCGGCATCACCACCTACCGCGGGCTCGTCAGGGTCGACGAGGGCGCGCACGGTTGCAAGAGCCACGTGCAGTGCGACGCGCTCATCCTCGACGACGAGAGCGAGAGTCGCACGCTGCCGTACATGGAGGTCGGCGAGCGCGACGCGCAGATCGGTCACGAGGCGACCGTCTCGAAGATCGCCGACGAGCAGCTCTTCTACCTCATGAGCCGCGGTCTCTCGCAGGAGCAGGCGATGGGCATGGTGGTCAACGGGTTCATCGAGCCCATCACCCGCACGCTCCCGATGGAGTACGCCGTCGAGTGGAGCCGCCTCATCGAGCTCCAGATGGAAGGCAGCGTCGGCTGACGCCATCGTCGGCTCGCCGACCAACGCGCGACGAGGCGCTGGCCGCTCACCGGGCCGCGTCGTGGCTGCATCGTCAGGCCCGGGCGGCCATGCGCCGCAACGGACAACGGGGCGACATCGTCGCCGTCCTCCCGATCGACGATCCCTCGGCGTCGAGCGAGGTCGGATTGGCTGTGTCCGGACTCGGCATCGTCGGGGTCGCGATCGGGTTGTCGATCGCCGTCGTCGGGACGTGGCTCCGATGGCTGGGCAGGCGCGACATCCGAGCTCGAGTGCCGCCGGATCGCCTCGTGCCAGAGGCGCACATGCTGTGGGTCGCGACGACCGAACGGCTGCTGGTCTTCGACACGTCGCGACCGTTCCGTTCACGATTGGTCTGGCAGGACAGTGGCCGCATCCGCTCGGTCGAGTCGCGACCAGCCGATCGGGGAGGCGACCTGCTGACCGTCGCGCTGCACGACCATCCGCCGATCGAGATCGAGGTGAGCGGCCTGTACATCGACGAGCGCCTGCAGATGGTCGCCGCCCTGCGCCGCCTCGCGCGCCCGCCCGAACCCGGCGCTTGACCACTGGCGCACCGATGCGGGGCCGGAGACGTCACACGCATCGGTAGGGTCGACGGCATGGCGATCGAACTGGTGACCACCGATGGGATCTTCGCCCTCGACGGCGGCGAGTGGGAGGTCACCAACAACATCTGGCTGGTCGGTGACGAGCGCAGCGTGATCGTGTTCGACGCGGCGCACGACGCCAACCGGATCGTGCAGGCGATCAACGGGCGGCGCGTGCCGGCGATCGTGCTCACCCACGGCCACAACGACCACATCAACGCGGCGGTGCCCCTGCGCGACGAGGTCGATGCCCCCATCTACATCCACGACGCCGATCGCATGCTGTGGGACGTCGTGTGGCCTGGCGAGGCGCCCGATCGCTCGCTCGAGCCGGGTGCGTCGCTGAAGGTTGCCGGGCACGAGCTCGGCGTGCTGCACACACCCGGCCACTCGCCGGGCTGCTGCTCGTTCCACGACGCGGCCAGCGGGGTCGTCTTCAGCGGCGACACCCTGTTCTGCGGCGGCCCGGGCGCGACCGGGCGCAGCTACAGCGACGAGTCGACGATCCTGCGCAGCATCCGCGACGTCCTCCTCGCGCTACCCGACGACACGGTGGTGCACACGGGCCACGGTGACTCGACCACCATCGGTGCCGAGCGAGCGGGTGTCCTCGCCCGCGCCGCCGAGCTCGGCATCTGACGTTCGGCCGCGATGAGAGATGAGTGGCAGATCGCCACTCATCTCTCATCGCGGGGGTTCCGTTCCGCCGGGCGAGCGGCAGAATGGGTGCATGCCGATGCGTCAGGAGTGCAAGCACTTCGAGAGCCGGACCTACGGGAACAACGAGACCGTCCGCAAGTGCGACCTCGACCTGGCGCCTGACGCGCCGTGGCGGTGCCCGGACAACTGCCCTGCCTACGAGCGCCGCCCCGACGCCGGCTGGACCTACGGCACCGTCGTGCCCCCTGCCACCCCGGACGACCCCCCCGGGCTGCAGGACGGCTCGGCTTCGGCGGTGCTCGACGAGGCCGAGGACCACCTGAACACCGTCGGTGCGCAGATCCTCGCCGAGTTCGAGGCCGAGCAGGCCTGCTCGCAGGGACGCGGCTGGCGCCGGCTGTTCAAGCGCCGCGATCGCTGATCCACCACGTCACGCCTGGTGCGAGCTGGCGAATTTCCCCTATCACGACAGTAGAATTTCACCGTGCTCGCGTTCTCCCCCGATGCTGTTCGCGCGTCCGCGCAGCCAGACCTCGATGCTCGGCTCGCCGCGGCCGAGCGGGCCCGCGCTGCGACGCTGCCGTCAGCAGAGGAGGAGGTCTGGCGCTACAGCCGCATCGCCGAGCTCGATCTCGCTGCGTTCGTCCCGGGCCATGCGACCACCACCGTCGAGTCGACGGAGGGGGCCGACGTCGTGGTCGGGCCGTCGCTCGGGTCGCGACTCGACGACGCCGAGTCCGTCGATGTCTTCCACGACCTCAACACGGCGTTCATGGATGCGGTCGTCGTCAGCGTCCGCGCCGGCCGTGCCGTCGGAGAGCCGATCGTCATCACCCATCACATCGAGGCGGGCGGCGTCGCGTGCTTCCCTCGGCTCGTCATCGATGCCGCGCCCGACAGCGAGATCACGGTGGTCGAGCAGTTCGTCTCGCCCGACGGTGTCGTCGCGCTGTGCGTGCCGCGCCTCGAGATCGACGCTGCGCAGGCCGCGCGTGTGCGCTACCTCGGGGTCAACCTGCTCGGTTCGTCGACGTGGCTGCTCGGTCATCAGCGGGCAACGGGTGAGCGCGACTCGACCACGCTCTTGTCGACCGTCGCGCTCGGCGGCGACTACGCCCGCATGCGCACCGAGGCACACCTCACCGGGCAGGGTGGCACGACCCGCCAGATCGCCCTCTACTACGCCGACGGCGGTCAGATGCACGACTTCCGCACCCTCCAGGACCACGTCGCGCCCAAGACCAACAGCGACCTCTTGTTCAAGGGAGCGGTGCAGGACCATGCCCGCAGCGTGTACACGGGTTTGATCAAGATCCGCCACGACGCCCGTGGCTCGGCCGCCTTCCAGACGAACCGCAACCTCACCCTCAGCGAGGGCGCCTGGGCCGAGAGCGTGCCCAACCTCGAGATCGAGACCAACGACGTGAAGTGCAGTCACGCCAGCACCGTCGGGCCGATCGACGAGGAGCAGCGCTTCTACCTCGAGAGCCGCGGCATCCCCCCTCAGATCGCCGAGCGGTTGGTCGTGCTGGGCTTCTTCGACGAGGTGCTCGACCAGTTGCCGGTGGGCCCGCTGGCGACCCGGCTGCGAACGTCCGTGAGCGAGAAGCTGCAACGGAGGATCGCATGAGCACGGTCGTCTGCCGCTTCGACGATCTGGCCCCGAACAGCGCGACGCGCGTGCTGGTCGGCAACTTCCTCGTCGCCGTCGTCCGCATCGGCGACGACGTGTACGCGATCGGTGACACGTGCTCGCACGCAGAGGTGTCGCTGAGCGAGGGCGAGCTGTTCTGCGACGAGCGAGAGATCGAGTGCTGGAAGCACGGGAGCACGTTCAGCCTCGTATCCGGCGAGCCGCTCACGTTGCCCGCCACCCAGCCGGTGCCCGTGTTCGCGGCGCGGGTGGTCGACGGTGACGTCGTGATCGACATCGAGACAGGAGCGCCGTCATGAGCACGCTGCAGATCACCGACCTGCACGCAGCCGTCGCTGGCAAGCAGATCCTGCACGGCATCGACCTCACCGTGAGCAGTGGCGAGGTCCACGCGGTGATGGGGCCGAACGGTGCGGGCAAGAGCACGCTCTCGGCGGTGGTGATGGGTCGGGCCGGCTACGAGGTGCTCGGCGGGTCGGTCACCCTCGACGGTGTCGACCTGCTCGCACTGCCCGCCTGGCAGCGCGCCCAGGCCGGGTTGCACCTCGTGATGCAGTACCCGAGCGAGGTGCCGGGCGTGTCGCTCGACCACGTCATGGAACAGGCGCTGCTCGCACGGGGTCGCTCGACCGATGGGCTCGACGCGCTCCTCGACGCCGAGGCGGCACGCATCGGGTTCGCGCCCGAGCTGCTCCACCGAGCCCTGAACGTCGACCTCTCGGGTGGAGAGAAGAAGCGCAACGAGACGTTGCAGCTCGCCGTGCTGCAGCCGCGCATCGCGATCCTCGACGAGCTCGATTCGGGGCTCGACATCGACGCCTTGCGCGACTGCGCTCGGCGTGTCGAGGACATGACCAACGAGACCGGCATGGGCGCGCTCGTCATCACGCACTACAACCGATTGCTCGAGGCGCTGCATCCCGACGTCGTGCACATCCTCGTCAAGGGTCGCATCGTCGAGAGCGGTGGCCCCGAGCTCGCCGACGTGCTCGAGCGCGATGGCTATGCCGCCTTCAGCGCCGACGCCGACGAGCCCGCCCCGGCATCGAGCGGGCTCGACGACCTCTTCAGCTCACTGGGCTGAACGAACCGGGCTGAACGCCCGCAGCCGGGCGATGCGCTCCTCGGTCGAGGGGTGCGTCGAGAACAGGCGGGCCATGTTGGCACCCTGGCGGCCGCGGGCCTCGGCGAGCGGGTTGTGGATGTAGGCCTGCGCCTGTGCCGGAGCGACCATCATCGGACGGCGGGCCGCCAGCGTCTCGATCCGCTCGAGGGCGCTGGCGAGCTGGTTGCCGGTGCCGAGGAGCTCGGCCGCACCGCGGTCCGCCTCGAACTCTCGCGACCGCGAGACCGCCATCTGGATGAGCGTGGCGGCGATCGGCGCGAGGATCGCCATCAGCAACACGGCGATCGGGTTGCCCCCCTCGTCGTCATCGCGGCGCCCGCCGAACATCGACGCGAACATCGCCATCTGGGCGACGTAGCTGATGGCTGTCGCGATGGCGGCCGCGACCGATCCGATGAGGATGTCGCGGTGCTTGACGTGCATCATCTCGTGCGCCATGACGGCTTCGACCTCGGACCGAGGCATCGACTGCAGCAGTCCGGTCGTCGCGCACACGACGGCGTGGCGCGGGCCGCGGCCGGTGGCGAAGGCGTTCGGCTGGTCGCTCGGCGAGATCGCGACGCGAGGCATCGGTAGCCCGGCGCGCTGTGCGAGCGAGGCGACGATGCCGTAGAACTCGGGGTGGTCGGCCTCGGTGATCACCTGGGCGCGCGCCGAGCGCAGGGCCAGCTTGTCGCTGAACCAGTACGACGCGCCGACCATCACGAAGGCGATGACGAGACCGATGGTGAACGCGCCGGCGCTCCCACCGCCGAGCAAGCCGGCGACCGCGACGATCAGGCCGCCGAGCGCGGCGAGCAGCACGCTCGTCTTCATCGTGTTCTTGAACATGTGTGTGTCAGTGCTCCCGTTGTGGGTGTGGGGTCTCAGAAGTCGAACATCTCGCCGAGGAAGCCTCGGCGCTTCTTGTGCTTCTTGTTGGGATAGGGGATGCGGTCGGAGTCGTCGTCCCAGTAGTCGTCGCGCGGTCGTGGCGCGTACGCCTGCTCCGGGCTGGGCGCCGGCAGGGGTGCGGCGGCAGCTGCAGGGCGAGGAAGGGTCGCGGCCGCTCGTTCGATGAGCTTGTCGAGCTCGCCGCGGTCGAGCCACACGCCACGACACGTCGGGCAGTAGTCGATCTCGATGCCCTGGCGGTCGGTCATGACAAGGTCGACCTGGGTGTCGATCGGGCACTTCATGCGGTGTGGCTCCTTCGGTGGGGACATGGACATCCGTACCGAAGGTCTCTCCCGCACGGCGGTGCCGAGCCCTCGGAGCCGGGCAACCGGTCGGGGACCGGCGCCGTACTGACGACTCCGAAGCGGAGGGATACTCCCCTTCTGTTGGGCGGAAATGGTATCGGGTGCAGGAGCGATACCAACGCCAGATGCCGTCGTCGCGCGGACCGGTTAGCTTCGACGGCATGAGTTGGCACGAACGAGACGGAGCGATGACCCGCGTCTTCGGCTTCGACGGCTTCGTCGAGGCGTTCGCCTTCATGACGCGGGTTGCCCTCATCGCCCAGCGGCTCGACCACCACCCCGACATGTCGATCTCGTGGAACCAGGTCACCATCCGTACGACCAGCCATGACGCCGGCAACACGATCACGGACCGAGATCGGCGACTCGCCGCGGCGATCGACGGTGTCGCGTGACGGCCCCCGACGACACGGCGGTGCACGCCAACGTGCGGCGCGTGATCGCAGCCGCGGCCGACCGCGGGTTGTCGATCGAACCGAGACGGTTCCCGGAGGGCACCAAGACGGCGGCCGACGCCGCCGCCGCGATCGGCGTCGAGGTCGGCCAGATCGTGAAGAGCCTCATCTTCGCGGTCGACGGCGAGGTGGTGCTCGCCTACGTCAGCGGCGCCAACCAGCTCGACGAGAAGCGGCTCGCCGCAGCGGCCGGCGGGGCGAAGTGCTCGCGCGTCGATGCCGACGTCGTGCGTGAGGCCACCGGGTTCCCCATCGGTGGTGTGCCGCCCTTCGGCCATGCCACGCACCTGCGCGTCTTCATCGATCCCGACCTGCTGCAGTACGACGAGGTGTGGGCCGCCGCCGGCACGTGGCACGACGTGTTCGCGATCGAGCCGCACCAGCTCGTCGAGGCCAGCGAGGGCGTGGTCACCGACCTGAAGCGCGGCTGATCGCGGTCAGGGATCGAAGTCGTAGAAGTACTCGTCGGCGAAGCTGGTGTCGGTGCCGCGAGTCGTGACTCGGTGCCGGATCATCCGACCCGCCTCGACGAACATGTGCCAGTCGCCGTAGGCGTCGAACTTGCGGACGCTCACCGTGGCCGGTGACGAGCGGACATTGCGGAAGCGCCGTCCCGACGTGCGGCGGCCGTGACGGCGGAGGCGGGCCGCGAAGTCGAGGTCCTCGCCGAACAGCTTCGACTCGTCGAATCCGCCGATGGCATCGAAGTCGTCTCGCGCGCACCAGTAGACGACCCCGCCGGTCCTCGACACGACCGAGACCAGCTGGATGACCGCTCTGGTCAGCGCGAGCCCGACTGAGTTGCGTTCGAGGACGAATCGACTTCCGCCACCGACGAACCGATGGCCGCTCGCGAGCGCGTCGATCTCGACCAGCGCTCCAGGGTGCATCACGGTGTCGGCGTCGATGGTCAGGACGATCTCGCCCGTGGACGCAGCGACGCCGGCGTTGCGTGTGGCAGCGATGTTGCGGTGGTCGTCGATCACGACCGTGGCGCCGGCGGCCAGGGCGATGTGCTCGGTGCGGTCGGTGCAGCGGTTGGCCACGACCACCACCTCGGCCGTCGTACCGGCTCGCCGGACGGCCCGGTCGATCGCGGCGAGCCCGCGGCCGAGGAGCACCTCCTCGTTGTGCGCGGGCACGACGATCGAGAATCGAGGTGGCGATGCCATGCGCAGCTATCGGCCCGCAGGAATCACGCCTTGAGCAGCGAGTGTCGCAGCTCTGGGCGCCGCGCCATGGGACCGTCAACGCGCTCGGGTCCGGATGCGCTTGATCAGCGCGGTCCTACACTGTGCCCGTGGATCAGCTGCCCGTGCTCGAGGACGCTCGCGGGGTGGACGTTGGCCAGATACGCCGACAGCTGCGCATGTCGGTGGAGGACCGCGTGAAGTACATGGTCGACGTGGCGAACGTGCTGATGGAGATCCGGGCGACGGCTCGCTTCGTCGAGTTGCCCCAGGGTCGATGACCTTCGATCCGGTCGAGATCTGCGCGGTTCTCACCGAGGAAGGCGTCGACTTCGTCGTGCTCGGCGGGTTTGCCGCGATCATTCACGGATCCCCTTTGCCGACCGAGGACATCGACGTGATCCCGTCACGTTCGGCTGAGAACCTCGAGCGGCTCGCATCCGCCCTCAAGCGATTGGACGCAAGGATTCGCACCGCCGACGAACCGATCGAGACCCGGATCGATGCTGCCTTCATCCGAAACATGCCGAACATGCTCAACCTTGCGACGCGGTTCGGTGACATGGATCTGGTGTTCGCCCCGGCCGGCAGGCTGCGGACGTACGAGCAGTGGCTCGAACGGTCTCGGTTTGCGCAACTGCGACAAGACCTTGTCGTTGCGGTGGCGGATCTCGACGACGTCATCGCCTCCAAGGTCGCCGCGAACCGGCCGAAGGACCAGCGATCGTTGCCCTACCTCGAGTCGCTGCGCGATCAGTTGGATTGACGCTGAGCTCGCGCGACGAAGACGTGCTCCTTGCCGGGTCGGTCGGGAGCATCGCGTACGTCGAGCACGTCGAAACCTGCTACTGCGAGCGTCGACTCGATCTCTCGCCGATCGCGGAACCTCAAGGTCGAATCGGACACGACGACCTCGCCCCAGCCCTCGAACACGAAGGTCCAGCGGAAGGACACCAGCGGGAGCGACACGTCGGTCAGCTCGACCCAGTTCGTCACCAGGCCCATGTGCGGCGTGTCGACGGTCTGCCTGCTGAGCTCGGGGGTCCACTCGAGCCAACCTGCGCGTTCGGGGCGGCGGGTCTCGAGCACGAGATGACCGCCCGGCCGCAGGGCGGCCCGGACGGATCGGAGTGTGCGATTCCACTCGCCGTCGTCGACGAACACTTGGGCCACGTTGCCGGTCATCGTGACGAGGTCGACCGCGAGAGCCGGGAGCTCGGTGGCGGGTGCTGCGACCCAGTGAACACGGTCGGCGCCTGGCTTCGACCGGGCGACGTCGAGTGACGCGGCTGCCGGGTCGACGCCGGTGGCGTCGATGCCGCGATCGGCGAGCAGCAGTGCGAACACTCCCGTGCCGCAGCCGACGTCGAGCACCGAACGAGCGCCCAGCTCGTCGACGATCGCGGCGTACGCGTCGAGATCGGGCCGCTCGCCTTCGAGCGTGTCGTACAGGCTGGCGAGCCGCGGA
This sequence comes from Ilumatobacteraceae bacterium, assembly GCA_050248155.1. GTDB lineage: Bacteria > Actinomycetota > Acidimicrobiia > Acidimicrobiales > Ilumatobacteraceae > VFMC01. The sequence goes on along the minus strand of JBFWSW010000014.1, from coordinate 11,337 downwards.
TCGGCGAAGATCGGGTCGGGCACCTCAGATCTCGACGCCCAGTCGTTGGAGCTCGAGTCGTACGACGGCGTCGGCGTCGACGTCGGTGAGGATGGTCACCTGGGGCCGGCCGCTCCACGCGCTGACGCCGTGCGATGGGCGCACTTGAGGCCACGTCTTCCCGCGGCCGACGCTCTGCCCACAGTCGACGCGGATGGGGTGCGCGACCGACGTGTACGACTGCGGGGTGAGCAGGTAGCTGATCGCGGTGGTGTCGTGACAGAAGATGCGGTCGTGCCCGGACACGCTGATCGCGAACGATCGGTAGTGCGGCAGGATGCGGGCGAGGTGCCGAGCCCTCGGGTTGTCGACGGTGCCGATCAGATCGAGTTGCTCGGCCGTCATGACGGTGCGCTCGGTGACGTCGAGCCCGGCCATCACCACCGGGCAGTCCGCGCCGAACACGATGTCGGCGGCCTCCGGATCGTTCAAGATGTTGGCCTCTGCAGCCGGCGACGCGTTCCCGCCACAGAAGGCGTTCCCGCCCATGAGCACGATGCCGGCGAGGCGTGATGCGAGCCGCGGTTCGGCTTGCAATGCGACCGCGATGTTGGTGAGCGGTCCGATGGGGACGAGCGTGATCTCGCCGGGTGACGACATGACCGTGTCGATGATGAACTGCGGCGCAGCGATGGCGATGGGCGCACCGGCGGGGGGCGGCGCGTGGATGTCGCCCTGTCCGTCGGCGCCGTGCACGAAGTCGGCCGGCCCCCGGTACTCCATGGCGAGCGGTCGCCGTGCTCCTTCGGCGACGGGGATGTCGGTGCGACCGGCGATCTCGAGCAAGCGCAGCGCGTTCTGCGTGCACACCGGCGTGTGCGCGTTGCCGAAGACGGTGGTGAGCCCGACGACCTCGAGCTCGGGAGACGCGAGCGCGTAGAAGATCGCCATCGCATCGTCGATGCCCGGATCGGTGTCGATGATGATCCGTCGACGTGCTGGGAGGTCGCTCACCTGCCCGGGCGCCATGTGTTCGGATCGAGTCCCAGCTTCTCGAATCGTCGCTCGAGCCAGACGGGCACCTCCATGGGCTCGCCCTTCCGGATCGAGGTCACCTGCTCGCCGTCCTCGGCCCAGACGTGGCACGAGTTCAAGTTGGTCGCAAGCACGGCCGTGCGACCCTCGGCCGAGCTGAGCGCCGTGGGGCCGCTGCCGTCGTTCAGGGCCATGCGGAACGAGAAGAGCGATTGGATGGCGACCGGCGCCATTGCCTGGAGGAGCGCCGTCGTGTGTGTGCAGCCGCGCGGTCCTCCGAACAGCTCGCGCACGCGATGCGTGAACCCGCGCGCGATCGAGAGGCCGACGAGGTGGTCGTAGTGGTCCTCGATGCGTGGGCAGGCGGTGTGAGGGTGAACTTCCAGGACGACCTTCGCTCCCTGGATCTCGAGTGACGGCACGGCGATGCGCAGGTCGACGACCATGTGATGGATCGTGAGTGGGTCGGGATCTTCGGGGATGTACAGCCCGGGCGGCTTCTGGTCTCGCACCGCACCGCGCAGGATCAACGTGTTGGGCGCCTGCCGATACGCGCGAACGACGTAGGCGCGCTCGTGGACCAGCTCGTCTGCGGCGTCGACGCCGTCGGGGTGTGGCGCGATGTCGTCGAAGACGCGTGCGCCCGGTTCGAAAGCCATCGGTTCGAGCGTACGCGGGTGTCGGTGAGCGCCCCGTATCAGAGGCTCGCGCTCAGACCTTCGCGTCGGCCAGCGCTTCGACCAGCGTGTTCCAGGCCAGAACGGCACACTTGATGCGAACGGGGAACTTCACGACCCCTTGCAGTGCCTCCAGATCACCCAACTTCACCTCGGGCCCGTCGCCCGCCTCCGCGAGCTCGTCGGCGTCGTGGATCGACATCATCGACTTGAACCGGTGCACCAGCGCGCGCACCTCGTCGATCGACTTCCCCTTCACCGCCTGGCTCATCATCGACGCCGAGCTCTGCGAGATCGAACAGCCCTGACCGGCCACCTTGATGTCGGACACCACACCGTCGGTGACGTCGAGGTACACCTCGATCTCGTCGCCGCACAGGGGGTTGTGGCCGACTGCGTGCGCAGCCGGGGGAGGCAGCTCGCCACGGTTCCGCGGGCTGCGGTAGTGGTCGAGGATGATCTCTCGATACAGGTCTTCCAAACCGGGCATCGCGGGGCCTTTCGTCTCAGAAGCCGAAGATATCGGTGGCGCCGTCGAGTGCGTCGGCCAGTACGTCGGCCTCGCCCTCGTCGTTGTACAGGTAGAAGCTGGCCCGCGCCGTGGCACTGGCACCGAGGATGCGCATGAGCGGCTTGGCGCAGTGGTGGCCGGCACGGATGCACACGTTGCGCTGGTCGAGCACCTGGCTGAGGTCGTGGGGATGGATGCCGCGGAAGGCGAAGCTGAACGTCGCCCCGCGGAGCTCGACGTTGCGCGGGCCGTGGATGGTGATGTCGTCACCGAACCGGTCGGTCAGCATGCGCATCGTGTAGTCCGCCACGTGGATCTCGTGCTGGCGGATCGCCGGCATGCCGATGCACTGCAGGAAGTCGATCGCTGCGCCGAAGCCGATGGCCTCGATGATCGGTGGCGTGCCCGCCTCGAACTTCGCCGGCAGCTCGGCAGGGGTGAACCCGTCGAGACGCACGTCGGCGATCATGTTCCCGCCACCGAGGAACGGCGGCATCGCGTCGAGCAGGTCCTCACGACCCCACAGCACCCCGATGCCAGACGGTCCGCACAGCTTGTGGCTGCTGAAGGCGACGAAGTCGGCGTCCCAGGCCTGCACGTCGGTGACGTTGTGGGGCGCGTACTGGCAGGCATCGACGATCGCGATCGCGCCCGCCGCATGCGCTGCACGGCACAGCTCGGCGACCGGGGTGATGGTGCCGAGCACGTTGCTCATCGCCGTGAAGCTGAAGGCCTTGGCGTCCTCGAGGAGTGTCGTGAGATCGGTGAGGTCGAGCTGGCCGTCGGGGGTGAGCGGCACCCAGCGCAGCTCGATGCCGCGCTCGGCGGCCAGCATGTGCCACGGCACGATGTTGGCGTGGTGCTCCATGTGCGTCAGCACCACGACGTCGCCACGCGAGAGGTTGGCGCGCCCCCACGACGACGCGACGAGGTTGAGCGACTCGGTCGCGTTCTTGGTGAAGACGAGCTCGTGCGCGTGGCGTGCGTTGATGAAGCGCTGCGCAGAGGTGCGTGCAGCCTCGTACGCGTCGGTCGCCTCGGCAGCGAGCCGGTATGCGCTGCGGTTGATCGGCGCATAGGAGGTCTCGGTGAAGCGCACCATCGCGTCGATCACCTCGCGCGGCTTCTGCGACGTGTTCGCGGAATCGAGGTACACCAGCGGCTTGCCGTCGATCTGGCGCGACAGGATCGGGAAGTGCTCGCGTATGG
>JBFWSW010000014.1:0-7826 GCA_050248155.1 Ilumatobacteraceae bacterium | reverse complement strand
GTCTCGGTGAAGCGCACCATCGCGTCGATCACCTCGCGCGGCTTCTGCGACGTGTTCGCGGAATCGAGGTACACCAGCGGCTTGCCGTCGATCTGGCGCGACAGGATCGGGAAGTGCTCGCGTATGGCGGCGACGTCGAGGCCTGTCACCGGAACGCCTCGTAGCCGTCGCGCTCGAGTCGCTCGGCGAGCTCCATGCCACCGCTCTCGACGATGCGACCGCTCACGAGGATGTGCACGTGATCGGGTTGCAGCTCGTCGAGCAGGCGCTGGTAGTGCGTGATGAGCACGACACCCATCTCGGCACGGTCTGCCCTCACCTCACGGATTCCCTGGGCGACGATCCGGAGCGCGTCGATGTCGAGGCCGCTGTCGGTCTCGTCGAGCACGGCGAGCTCTGGTTCGAGGATCGCCATCTGCATGATCTCGTTCCGCTTCTTCTCTCCACCGCTGAACCCCTCGTTGAGGTAGCGGTCGACGAAGGAGCTGTCCATGCCGAGGCGCTTCATCCAGTCCATCGTGGCGAGCCGCAGCTCGAGCACGGACAAGTCGATGCCCTTTCTGGCCGACAGCGCTTGGCGAAGGAACTGGATGACCGAGACGCCCGGGATCTCCTGCGGGTACTGGAAGGCGAGGAAGATGCCGGCCTTGGCGCGCACGTCGGTCGGCCACCCGGTGATGTCGTCACCCTGGTAGACGATCGATCCGGAGGTGACCTCGTACTCGGGCGACCCGAGCAGCACGTTGGCGAGTGTGCTCTTGCCCGAACCGTTCGGCCCCATGATGGCGTGCACCTCGCCGCGGTTCACCTGCAGCGACAAGCCGCGCAGGATCTCGGGTGTCGGACCGTCGGCCTCTGCGGGGCGGGCGTGCAGATCCACGATGCGGAAGAGCTCGCTCGGGGTCGTCGAAGGGTTCACGAGGGACAGTGTATTTCCCCTATCGCCATAGTGGAAACCCCGCTGGGCGGGGACGATGTCATGGCGCTGTCGGGCTCGCCATGTCGTCGAGCAGGCCCTCGAGCGCGTCGATCGTGGTCTCCGGGTGCACGACGCACACGCGGAAGCACACCTCGCCACGCCACTTCGTCGGCACGATCAGCGCGACGCCGGCCCGGGCGCGACTCGCGCTCCAGGCCTGGTACTGCTCGGCTGACCATCCGACACGGCGGAACAGCACGATCGACAGCTCGGGGTCGAGCAGCAGCTCGAACTCGGGTCGGCGGTCGACGGATGCGGCGAACGCCCATGCCGTGCGCAGCGTCGTGTCGAGGGCCGCCTCGTAGGCATCGGTGCCGTAGGTCGCGAGCGAGAACCACAGCGGCAGGCCACGAGCGCGGCGTGAGAGGTGGTAGGCGTAGTCGGTGGGGTTCCACTCGTGGCGGTCGACGGCGTCGAGGTAGTCGCCGTGCTGGGCGTGCGCGGCTGCGGCGAGCATCGGGTCGCGATACACCAGCGCCGCGCAGTCGTACGGCGCGAACAGCCACTTGTGCGGATCGACCCCGAAGCTGTCGGCGCGATCGACCGCACCCAACCGCCGGCGCCCCTCCTCGGAGCACAGCGCGGCGAGCCCGTATGCGCCGTCGACGTGCAGCCACAGGTCGCGGGCCCGGCACACGTCGCCGATCTCGTCGAGCCGATCGACGGCGCCGGCATTGGTCGTGCCGCCTGACGCGACGACCGCGAACACCTCGAGCGGATCGTCCGATGCATCGTTCGCAACGAGCGCAGCCTGCAGCGCCGCACCCGTCATCCGGTCGCGATCGTCGACCTCGACCGTCACCACCTCGACGTCCATCACCCGCGCAGTCGCGCGTACGGATGCGTGCACCTCGGTGGTGGCGGCGAACGCCAGCCGCTTGTGTCGGCCGTGCTGCTGCAGGTGCGCGAAGCGGGCGGTGACGAGGGCGCTGAGGTTGGCGGCCGAGCCGCCCGACACGAAGACACCGCCGGCTGTGTCGGGGAACGAGGCCAGGTCGGCGAGCCAGCGCAGCGCCTGGTTCTCGGCGGCGATCGCACCCGCTCCGCCCTCCCACATGCCGGCGAAGATCGACGATGCGCTGACGACGAGGTCGAACATCGTGGCCGCGACGGTGGGGGCCGTCGGCACGTACGCGAGGTTCATCGGGTCGTCCATCGGCCGGCAGGCGGGGATCAGCACGTCGCGAGCGAGCCGCAGCGCCTCGTGCCAGCCTGCACCCTCGGGGCTGATCGCGTGTGCCAGCGCCGCTTCGAGCACCTCTCGCGGTTGGGAGCCCCACCGTGGGTCCTTCGGCAGCCGGACTCGCTCGATGGCGTAGCCGATGACCGAGTGGGCGAACATCTCGGTGGCGTCGTTCCACCGGTGCATCGAGACCATGCCGTCGGCCCTCGGGGTCAGCGCGGCTGCGTCGAGCCGGACGCGAGCTTGCGCCACAACGCCGTGTACGACGGGTACTCGATGGACGAGTCGACGTACCCGCTCTCGTGCAGCATGCGGTGCAGTCGCGGCAGGTTGCGGAACGGGATGCCGGAATCGACGTGGTGGGCGAGGTGCCAGCCGATGTGGTACGGCACCAGCGCAAACCGGGCAGGCAGCGACTGCGCCACCGAGTGCGTCGTCTCGCGACGGTCGCTCGACATCACCATGCCGCCATGCTCGGCGATCGATCGCAGCCGGTTGATGACGCGCCACACCGTCAGGTACGGCAGCACCCACAGCACCGGGTACACCCACCAGTGACCGCTGACGATCGCAGCCGCCAGCAGCAGTGCCTGCACACCCATGATCTTCCAGAAGGTGAGCCGTGCCCGCCTGTCCGACGAGCGGGCCGCGGCGAACAGGCCGCGCATGAGCTTGAGACCCGTCCGGCCCGTGGCGTCACGGACGAGCTTGCGGCGGAAGCTGTCGGGCGCGATGGGGTAGCCGCGGTAGAGCGGGATGTCGGGCTCGTCCGGGCCGAACTCCTGGCGATGGTGTGCCATGTGCACGCGCCGGTAGGCGTCGGTGGACGTGAAGCTGGGGAAGCCCAGCACCCACCGGCCGACGAGGTCGTTGGCGCGCTTGTTCGAGAACAACAGGCGGTGGGCGGCCTCGTGCATCAGCGATGCGAACTGCGCGTGCGTGCGGCCCATGAGCAGGATCGCCGGCACGACCGTCCACGGGGCCCAGCGCACCGCGACGACGATGATGACCGCGGTCTGCACGTACAGCCCGACGACCGAGAGCGCGTTGCGCCACGACGGGATGCGGCGCAACTGCTCGCGCACCTCGGGCTTGGCGCGCCCGTCGGCGCGGAGCGACGCGGTCTCGTGGGCCACCGGAAGGACCTGCGGCACCATGTTCGCCCCAGCGGTCGTTTCCACCCCGATCACGATATCCCGCGACCCGCCAGGTCTTCTTTCCAGAGGCGGAACCTGGCGTGGGTCGTGCCGCTGGGGCCCGCCCCCTCGCCCGATCCGTCGGGCCAGAGTCGGAAGGTGTGCTGGCGGGTCAGGTCGCCGGCGTGGGCGGCCCAGTACCGGGCGTCGCCGCCGCTCGCCGGGCCGGCCCGCCACAGCAGCCACTCGCCGATGCGGCGCTTGTACGTCGCGACGGGCTGTCCCGGCAGGTCGTCGCCGAGCGTCAGCAGCTCGGTCGGAGCTTCGATCCAGGCCGTCGCGACGATGTTCCGGTCACGCGTCGGCGTGGCCGGCAGGTCGTCGGTGTGCACCGGCGTGGTGTCGTCGGGTCGTTCGTCGTACCGGAGCGGTCGTTCGTTCACGCTCGCCGCCATCGCTGCATCACAGGTCGCTCGACGAGGAACCAGCTGGCCGCGGCGAGCGACAGCGTGCACGCGGTCGAAGCGATCACGAAGGTCGCCGCGCCGCCCGGAGCCCAGTACATCGCGATCAGCTGCTGCACCGGCCACGCGTAGAGGTAGAGGCCGTACGAGACGTCGTTGCCGCGCAGCAGGCGGCCGAGCGGTTCGAGCGCAGCGGCGATCGGCGGCAGGACGAGCGCGAGCGCGGCGCCGCTGACGTGCTCGGCCAGGAACACCGACGAGTGTCCGGCGAGCGATGCGATCGCGAGCGCGACGAGCGGCAGCACGCCGAACAGGCGGACGCGATCGGCCCACAGCCCGACCACGGCGCCGGACAGGAAGACGAACAGGAACATGACGAGCTGCGCGCCGACGTAGTCGTCGAGCACGAAGCCGGTCGGGCCGCCGCGCTTCCAGTAGGCGACCGCCAGCACCGCGACGACGAGCCACGCCGCGACCACGGCGCGGCGGCCGCCCCACCGACGGGCGATCACGGCGACCACACCGATGACGAGGTAGCAGCGCATCTCGTGAGGCAGCGTCCACAGCGAGCCGTTGACGAACGAGCTCCCGGTCGATCGGCCGAACGGCGTGTCGTTCACGAACACGCTCGTGATGCCGTAGGGGAAGTCGATGGGGAAGAGGGCGCCGCGCAGCACGTGCGTCACCGGGCCGCCGGGTTCGATCGTGAGGAACCCCGAGAGCGTGTCGTGGGCGTGGTACCACCCGAGTGGGGCGACGACGAACGCTCCCACGAGGAGGGCGGTCCAGAAGGCGGGGGCGATGCGCGCCGCTCTCGCCCGTGCGAACGCGGCGGTCGGCCGCGAGAGAGCCGAGCGGCCGACGAGCATCCCGCTGATCGCGAAGAACCCGGCGACGGCGAAGCCGCCGAGGGTCAGGTCGGGCGACAGCGGCGACCGTGGCTCGCGACCGAAGCCCCCGAGCGGCCAGGTGTGGCTGACGAGGACGAGGAACGCGAGGATCAGCCGGACCGCGTCGAGCCCGGGGGAGCGTGACCGGATGAAGTCGTCGAACGTCCTGCGTCGCCAGTCGTCGGGTGTGTCGGCTGCGAGCGGGGCGGTGCCGGCGCCGGCCGGCGTGGACTGGCCCTCGAGCGGGCTACCAACCACGCTCGATCCACTCGGCCAGGTGCGGGCGCTCGTTGCCGATCGTCGTGTCGACACCGTGGCCCGGCATGACGACCGTGTGGGCGGGCAGCGTGAACAGCTTGTCGTCGATCGAGCGGATGATCGTCTCGAAGTCGCCACCGGGGAATCCCGTGGCGCCCGGTCCGCCGGGGAACAACGTGTCGCCGGAGAACAGCACGGGCGAGCCCTCGACGAGGAACGAGATCGAGCCGGGCGTATGGCCAGGGTTGTGGATCGCGTGCAGCCGCAGTCGGCCGACCTGGATCACCTCGGCATCGTCGAGGAACACGTCGTAGCCGACGTCTTTCAGCATCGGGGCGTCCTGGCTGGTGACGGCGACCTCGTAGCCGGCCTCGCGCATCTGCGGCACCGCGCCGATGTGGTCCCAGTGGCCGTGGGTCTCGAGCACCCGCTGCACGTTCAGCCGTCGGCACAGCTCGAGCAGCCGTTCGTGCTCGTTGGCCGCGTCGATCAGCACCGACTCGCCGGTGTGCCGGCAGCGCACGACGAACACGTTGTTGTCGTACGACCCGACGACCACCCTGTGGATCTCCATCTGACCGTCGGCCCAGTGCAGCGTCGTCATGGAACCAGTCTGCCACCGTGCCGGACAGGACGAAGCGGCAACCGTCTGTCGATTCCTCATCGTCGCTCACGGTGACGCAGCGCCGAAGGAAGCCGATGGAGCGGCACAGCCCTGAGGCATGATGTTGGCGTGAGCATGTCGACGGCATCGATTCTCGAGCGACCTGTGTACGGAGTCGCCGAGGCGGCGGGCTTGCTGGGTCTGCGGTCCGATCGGACGCGCGCGTGGCTCGACGGCGAGGTTCGGCAGGGTGTCTCGTACCCGCCGGTGATCCGACCGGAAACTACGGGCGACGAGATCGTGACCTGGGGAGAGTTTGTCGAGCTCGGCTATCTGCGCGAGTACCGGCGCAAGGGGGTGCCGCTGCAACGATTGCGTCCCGTCATCGCGGGGCTTCGGCGCGAGCTCGGCACCCCGTACCCGCTTGCCACGGCAAAGCCCTATGTGTACGACCGAGAGCTCGTCCTCGAGCTGCAGGAGCGAAACGAGCTCCCCCAGGCGATCGCGATCGTGATCCGCTCCGGCCAGGAGATCTTGATGACGCCCGAGACCAACCGCTTCTTCAAGAAGGTCGAGTTCGATCCGGGGGCAAGCGGCGACGCGCTCCGATTGCGACCGGCCGGGGACGCCTCGCCGGTCGTGATCGATCCTCTCATCCGGTTCGGCCGCCCCGCGGTGTCGGGCGTGACGACCGATCGCCTGTGGGAGCTGCACGATGCGGGTGAGTCGTTGGCCGAGATCGCAGCGGCATACGAGATCGACATCGCGAGCGTCCGGGCCGCCGTCGCCTACGAGGAGCAGTTCCGCTCGTTGGCGGCGTAGCCCGTCATGTCCGCCAGGTTCTTCGTCGACGAGAACGACCTGGCGCTCGGAAAGGCCCTCACCGAGGCCCATGATGGCGTCGTGTACCCGGGGCATCCGGACCTTCCGGAGGTGCCGCGCCAGACGCCGGACGACGTCTGGCTCCCCATCATCGGCGCTCGACGATTGGTTGTCATCACCCGGGACAAGCGCATCCGCTATCGGCCGGTCGAGCGGCGCGCATGGCTGATCCATCTCGTGCGTGGGTTCGTCCTCACCGGGACCGGTAGTCAGAGCACCGCCGAGAGCGTGGCGATCCTTGAACGGCACTGGCCGACGATCGTCGCCGTCGTCGAGACGAACCCCCAGGGCCCCTGGATGCAGGCCGTGACGTCCGGTGGCCTGCGCCCGATCGAGCTTGCGTGACCGCGGCGCCACCGTGCCGGTCAGGTGGAGACGACGTCGAATCCGAGGGCGAGCGCGACCGGGATCTGGGCCGGGTCAAAGGTGACGAAGCGCACGGGGCGGGGGAGCCGGTCGGCGGCGGCGAGGTGCAGCGCGTCGCTCAATCGCAGTGGCTGGTTCCGCATGAGCGTCGTCGCCCGGTCGATGCAGCGTTGATCGACGGGCACGACAGCGAGGCGATCCCAGGTGAGACGGACGAGGTCCTCGAGGTCGTCGCGGATGATGGGCTCGTCGGTGACCCGGTCGACGAGCGCGAGGGACTCCATCAGCGTCAGCCCGCTCGTGCACCAGTCGGGATCTGCGTCCATCGCGTCGTGCACGACGGTCCGTGCGGGCTGGTCGAGGTGCAGCGCGACCAGGGCGCTGGCATCGAGGTAGAGCGTCACCCGCGGATCTCGCGCAGCAGGCGGTCGAGGCGGACGTTTCCCCAGACGGTCACGGTGCGTTCGGGCAAGCGCCCATCCGTGCGCCGTGGCGGGACCACCCCGCCGGCAGCCACGAGCGATGAGAGATGAGTGGCGGATCGCCGCTCATCGCTCATCGCGAGGGGGACGAGGGCGGCGGCGGGTCGGCCTTGCACCGAGACGATGGCCGGTTCGCCGTTCGCCGCACGGCGGACGTGCGCGGCGAGGTCGGCGCGCAGCTCGCGGATGCCGATCGGACGGGCAGTCATGTGTGTACGCGAGTGTACACAGAACGATTTGCCGCAGGGGGAGATGCGGGCGACACTTCCGTCCCATGAACTTTGCCTTCACCGAAGAACAAGAAGAGCTGCGCAAGACCGTCCGCCAGTTCCTCGAGGCCAAGAGCCCCGAGTCCGCCGTGCGCGAGCAGATGGAGACCGAGAACGGCTTCGACGCGTCGGTCTGGTCGCAGATGGGTGAGCAGATGGGCCTGCAGGGCCTGATCGTGCCCGAGGAGTTCGGCGGTTCGGGCTACAGCTACGTCGAGCTCGGCATCGTGCTCGAGGAGATGGGCCGGTCGCTCCTGTGCGCACCCTTCTTCTCGACCGTTGTGCTCGCCGCCAACGCCCTCATCCACAGCGG
>JBFWSW010000013.1:79715-89883 GCA_050248155.1 Ilumatobacteraceae bacterium | reverse complement strand
CCGAGAGCAACACCATCTGCGCTCGCCGCCACGTCACCACCGACCCCGACGATCGCCGCACGATGCCAAGTAACCGGCGACCCTCCTCCGACGAGATCTCACGCACCCTCACCCGCTCAGCCATCACCCAATCAAAACAGATCAGACCGATCAGAACGCGGACGCGACACCCCCAACGAATCCGGTCAAGGCACTAGTCGTCCTTCGACCTCCATCAACTCGACCGAGCGAAGCGAGCGATCGAGGTCGAAACGTCAAACGAGGTAGGGGTCGACCGATTCGGGGTCGATGTCGTACTCGCTCATCGCCTTGTTGACGAGGTCGGCGTCGACCTCGCCACGGGCGGCCAGCGCGGAGAGCACGGCGACGACGACGTGGCCCTCGTCGATCTCGAAGAACCGACGGAGCGCCTCACGGGTGTCGGATCGTCCCATGCCGTCGGTGCCGAGCGGCGTGAAGCTGCGGTCGGGAAGCCAGCGAGCCACTTGCTCGGGCACCATCTTCATGAAGTCGGACACGGCGACGATCGGGCCGGGGCTCGCACCCAGGACCTGCGCGACGAGCGGCGTGCGGGACTCGTGCGTCGGGTGCAAGCGGTTCCAGCGCTCGACGGCGAGCGCCTCCTCGCGCAGCGCCTTGTACGAGGTGGCCGACCACAGCTCGACGCCGATGTCGTACCGGTCGTGCAACGCCGTCGCCGCCGCGCTGGCCGCACCGAACGCCGAACCGCTGAACAGCAGCGTCGCCTGCTTCCCCGCAGCCGGAGCGGCCTGGAACCGGTAGAGGCCGCGCATGATGCCCTCGACGATGTCGGGATCGTCCGGCAACGGCGGCATGACGAGGTTCTCGTTGTACAGCGTGAGGTAGTAGAAGACGTCGCGGTCGAGCTGCTCGCCCGCCCCCGGGCCGTACATGCGCTGCAGTCCCTGCTCGACGATGACCGCGACCTCGTAGGCGAACGCGGGGTCGTAGGCCTGCACGGCGGGGACGGTCGACGCGAGCAGCAGGGAGTGGCCGTCCTGGTGCTGCAGCCCCTCTCCCATGAGCGTCGTGCGCCCGGCGGTGGCGCCGAGCAGGAACCCGCGGGTGCGAGTGTCGGCCGCCTGCCAGATGAGGTCGCCGACGCGCTGGAAGCCGAACATCGAGTAGAAGGTGTAGAAGGGCACCATCGGCAGGCCGCGGGTGGCGTATGACGTGCCGGCGGCGATGAAGCTCGCCGTGCTGCCGGCCTCGGTGATGCCTTCCTCGAGGATCTGCCCGTCGGTGGCCTCCGTGTACGACAGCAGGAGGTCGTGGTCGACCGGCTGGTACTTCTGGCCCTGCGCGGCGTAGATCTTGAGCTCGCGGAAGAGCGAGTCCATGCCGAACGTGCGCGCCTCGTCGGGGATGATCGGTACCACGTGCTTGCCGAACTTCTCGTCGCGGGCGAGGTTGCGCAGGAGCCGCGTGAACCCCATCGTGGTGCTGACGGCCTGTCCGCCGGAACCCTTGGTGAGCTCGGCGAAGGAATCCGGCGTCGGTAGCGTCATCGGACGGCGAGCGGAGCCGATGCGCTTGGGGATCGACCCGCCCAGCTGGCGACGGCGCTCCATCATGTACTGGAACTCGATCGAGTCCTCGGCCGGACGGAAATACGGCGGCAGGTCGCCGTCGAAGGCGTCCTCGGGGATCTCGTCCTGCATGTACAGCCGGTCGCGCAGCTTCAGCATCTGATCCTTGGTCATCTTCTTGATCTGATGGGTCGCGTTGCGGCCCTCGATCTGCGGGCCGAGCGTCCAGCCCTTGATCGTCTTGCACAGGATGACCGTCGGCGCGCCCGTGCCGAGGTTCTCGGTGGCGGCCTTGTACGCGGCGTACAGCTTGCGGTAGTCGTGACCGCCGCGGGGCAGGTTGACGAGGTCGTCGTCGCTGAGGTGCGACACGAGCGCGCGCAGCCGCGGGTCGGGACCGAAGAAGTTGTCGCGGATGTACTCGCCGTTCTCGATGCTGTAGCGCTGGAACTCGCCGTCGACGGTGGTGTTGAGCTTGTTCAGCAGCACGCCGTCCTTGTCCTTGGCGAGCAGCTCGTCCCACTTCGAGCCGAGGATGACCTTGATGACGTTCCAGCCGTTGCCGCGGAACACCGCCTCGAGCTCCTGGATGACCTTGCCGTTGCCGCGCACCGGACCGTCGAGTCGCTGCAGGTTGCAGTTGACGACGAAGACGAGGTTGTCGAGCCGCTCGCGGCTGGCGAGCGAGAGCGCGCCGAGCGTCTCGGGCTCGTCGCACTCGCCGTCGCCGAGGAACGCCCACACCCGGCTCTGGCTGGTGTCGTCGAGCTGCCGGTTCTGCAGGTAGCGGTTGAAGCGGGCGTGGTAGAGCGCGGTGAGGGGACCGAGGCCCATCGACACCGTCGGGAACTCCCAGAAGTCGGGCATCAGCCGCGGGTGCGGGTAGCTCGACAGGCCGCGGTTGCCTCGGCCGATCTCGCGCCGGAAGTGGTCGAGGTCGTCCTCGGTCAGCCGGCCCTCCATGAACGCCCGGGCGTAGATGCCGGGGGCGGCGTGGCCCTGGATGTAGACGTGGTCGCCGGCGGTGCCGTTGTCCTTGCCGTGGAAGAAGTGGTTGAAGCCGATCTCGTACAGGCTCGCCGAGCTGGCGAACGTGGAGAGGTGGCCCCCGATGCCGTCGGCGTGCTTGTTGGCGCGGACCACCATCGCGGCGGCGTTCCAGCGGATGAACGCGCGGATGCGGCGCTCGATGAACTCGTCGCCGGGGAACCACGGCTCGGACTCGCGCGGGATGGTGTTGACGTAGGGGGTGCTGACCGTGGCGGGGAAGCTGACCTGGCTCTCGCGGGCGCGCTCGAGCAGCTTCGACAGGAGGAACCTGGCACGCGGCTTGCCGTGGGTGTCGATGACCGCATCGAGGCTGTCCAGCCATTCGGACGTCTCGCCAGGGTCGGAATCGGGCAGCTGGTTGACGTACCCATCGAAGATCATGTGCTCCAGTCTCGCACGATTCCCCTCGAGTCACACCGGAGCCTCCCTACAGTGGACGCTCGTGACGATCGTCTACACCGATGGGGCGTGCTCAGGGAACCCAGGCCCTGGTGGATGGGCATGGGCGGTGGCGCCAGACGGCGCGGTGCACGGTGCCGGGGGAGAGGCGCGGACCACCAACCAGCGCATGGAGGTGCGTGCCGTGCTCGAGGCGTTGCGCGCGAACCGTGGTGAGCTCGTCATCGTGTCGGACTCGACCTACGTCGTGAACTGCTTCCGCGACCGATGGTGGGTGCGCTGGCAGGCGAACGGGTGGCGCAACGCGAAGAAACAGGCCGTGGCGAACACCGACCTGTGGAAGCCGCTCGTCGAGCTGTACCAGGAGCGCCGGCCGGAGTTCCGGTGGGTGAAGGGTCATTCGGGTGACCCGATGAACGATCTCGTCGATCGCCTGGCCGTCGCCGCCGCCCTCGGCCCCTTCGACCCCGCCCCGATCGCCCCGGCCGTGTCGCCCCCTTCCCAGTCCTCGCTGTTCTGATCCGAGTCGGACCGCCGGCCGCACCCCGGCTTGGTGGTCCGGAGGGGTCCTCGCTTATCGTCGGCCGCATGGACATCACAGGTGCAAGCGCAATCGTCACGGGTGGGGCCTCGGGCATCGGGGCAGCCGCGGCTCGGCAACTCGCAGCCAAGGGCGCGAAGGTCGTCATCGCCGATCTGCAGGAGGACAAGGGCAAGGCCCTGGCCGACGAGATCGGCGGCGCGTTCTGCAAGGTCGACGTCACCAAGACCGAGGACATCGTGAACGCGGTCGAGATGGCCAAGAGCATGGGCCCGGTTCGCGTGCTGGTGAACTCGGCCGGCATCGGATGGGCGCAGCGCACCGTCGGCAAGGACGGCTCGTACGACTCGGCCGCCAACCTCGACGCCTACAAGAAGGTCATCGCGATCAACCTGATCGGGACGTTCGACTGCATTCGCATCGCCGCCACCGCGATGAGCACGACCGAGCCCATGGAGTTCGGTGAGCGCGGCGCGATCGTGAACATCGCGTCGGTCGCCGCCTTCGACGGCCAGATCGGCCAGGCCGCGTACTCGTCGTCGAAGGGCGGCGTGGTCGGCATGACCTTGCCGGTCGCCCGCGACCTGGCCGCGATCGGCGTGCGTGTCAACACCGTCGCACCGGGCCTGATCGACACGCCGATCTACGGCCAGGGCGATCAGAGCGAGGCGTTCAAGGAGAACCTGAGGAAGGGCGTGCTGTTCCCCCAGCGCCTCGGCACCCAGGACGAGCTCGCGTCGATGGTCGTCGAGTGCGTCACGAACAGCTACATGAACGCCGAGACGATCCGCGTCGACGGCGGCATCCGCATGCAACCCAAGTGACCTGACAGCAGCACCGCGCCCACCCGGCCGCATTCCCAGCCGCCCCCGTCCTTCGCCATCACCCGGCCGCACCCTGGCCGCCCCGTCCTTCGCGCACAAACGATCCGCGCTCGTTCGCGCTCACGCAGGCTCGGTCGCCGAGATCTTCGTGAGCGTTCAGGGCCGCGGAGCGTTTGTGTGGTTACGGAAATCTCGAGCGGCTCGACCCGCGGAAAGGCGGCGGCTCACGCCGGCCCGGGCACTCGGCCCACTCGGTCGCTCGACCGCGCACAAACGATCCGCGCTCGTTCGCGCTCACGCAGGCTCGGTCGCCGGGATCTTGGTGAGCGATCAGGGCCGCGGAGCGTTTGTGCGGTCACGGAGAGTTCGAGCGGCTCGGGTGCGGCCGGCGGGGATTGCCGATCAGGTGGTGTAGTCGGCGTTGATGCGGACGTAGCCGGCGGTGAGGTCGCAGCCCCACACGGTCGACTCGGCATCGCCGGCACCGAGGTGGACGTCGACGCGGATCTCGTCGCCGCGCATGTACGCGGCGAGCGCGTCGAGGCCCTCGTCGTCGACGCGTGCCGGGTACACCTCCTGGGATCCGAAGCGGATGACGACACGCTGCTGGTCGACCTCGTCGGCCGTCGTCGCCTTGCCGACGGCCATCGCGATGCGCCCCCAGTTCGGGTCGGCGCCGTGCACGGCCGTCTTCACGAGCGGAGAGTTGACGATCGCCTTCGCCACTCGCTTCGCCTGGGCAGCGTCGCGCGCGCCCGCGACGTGCACCTCGACCAGCTTCTCGGCGCCCTCGCCGTCGCGCGCGACCTGCTTGGTGAGCGAGAGGAGCACGTCGTGCAACCCGCGCTCGAGCTCGTCGAGCGGCACCGCGCCGGCCGCGCCGTTGGCGAGCATGATCGCCGTGTCGCTCGTCGAGGTGTCGGTGTCGATGGAGACGCAGTTGAACGTGCGGTCGATGCATCGCCGGAACACGGCATCGAGGTCGGTGGCCGCGACGGCGGCATCGGTGAGGACGATCGTGATGAGCGTCGCCATGTCGGGCTCGATCATCCCGACGCCCTTCGCGACCCCGACGATCCGCGCGTTGCCGACAGTCGCGACAGCGGTCTTGGGGACGGTGTCGGTCGTCATGATGCCCCGAGCGACGCTCCACGCGTCGTTGCCGGTCAGCGCCGACGGTACTCGTTCGATTCCCGCCCGGACGCGGTCCATCGGATACGTCCGGCCGATCACGCCGGTCGATGCGACGAGCACCTCGTCGGCGGCGATGCCGAGTCGGCGGGCGACCCCAGTGGCGAGCTCGCGGGCGTCGGCCGATCCCTGCTCACCTGTGGCCACGTTGGCGTTCTTCGACACCACCACCACGGCGCGAGCCGAGCCGTCGGCCACGTGCTCGCGGCTGATCAGCACGCTCGGGCCGGCGAAGCTGCTCGTGGTGAACACACCCGCTGCGGCGGTCGGGCGGTCCGAGCAGACGACCACGAAGTCGTCCGTCTCGTCCTTGATCCCGACGTTGGCGACGTAGCAGCCGAAGCCGGCTGGCAGCGGCAACGGTTCGGCGCTCACGACGCTTCGCCGCAGCGCGAGGCGATCGCCGTGCGGACCTTGCCGAAGGCCGATCCGAACGCCTTCACCTCTGCCGGCGAGAGCAGGTCGATGAAGTGGCGACGCACGCTGTCGACGTGGCGCGGCGCAGCTCGCTCGAGCAACGCGTGGCCCTCGTCGGTGAGGACGGCGAGCATCACCCGGCGATCGTCGGCCGAGGGGCTCCGCGCGACGACACCCGTGCGCACCAGTCCGTCGAGGCGGCGGGTGAGGCCGCTGGGGGACAGTCGCAGCTGCGCGGCGAGATCGCACATGCGCATGGAGCGCTCGGGCGCTTCGGAGAGCCGGACCAGCACCTCGTAGTCACCGATCGTCAGCCCGAACTCCTGCAGATCGGCCTCGAGCGCTTGGTTGAGCGCACCCACCGTGTCGACGTAGTTGCGCCATGCCGCCATCTCGTCCGCGTCGAGCCAGCGCGGTGTGGTCTTCGTCCTGCCCATGTCGGTCAGTGTATCGATTGTCATCTGCAACTGTTGTGATCACAAGCGATTGCGGGTACAATTGTTGCCATCGCAAGGTTTCAACGACTGCGACAACGCACAGGAGCACACACATGTCGAGCATCACTCAACTCACGCCGGGAACCTGGAACGTCGACGTCAGCCATTCGACGATCGGGTTCGTCGCCCGCCACCTGATGGTCACCAAGGTCCGCGGCCGTTTCGAATCGTTCAGCGGCACGATCACCGTTGCCGACGAGCCCCTCGCGTCGACGATCGAGGCGAGCGTCGACATGAAGTCGGTGTCGACCGGTGACACCGGACGCGACGGACATCTCGTCAGCGGCGACTTCTTCGACGTCGACCAGTTCCCGACGATGACGTTCACCAGCACGGGCATCACGCCCGACGGTGACGACTTCGAGTTGCGGGGCGACCTGACGATCAAGGGTGTCACGCGCCCGGTGACCTTCGACCTCGAGTTCGAAGGCGTCGCCACCGACCCGTGGGGCAACACCAAGGCAGCCTTCACGGCGTCGACGGAGATCAACCGCCGCGACTTCGGTCTCGACTGGAACGTCGCCCTCGACCAGGGTGGCATGCTGGTCAGCGAGAAGATCAAGGTCGAGCTCGACATCCAGGCCGTCAAGGCCTGACGAAGGAGCGCCGCGATGATCAGGCGACTGAACCACGCTGTGCTGTGGGTGCGGGACGCGCAGGCGTCCGCCGCGTTCTACCGCGACGTGCTCGGCTTCCGCGTCGTCGTCGACCTCGGCCCGCAGGCCGTGTTCCTGCGGGCCGAGGGCTCCGACAACGACCACGACCTGGGGTTGTTCAGCGTCGGCGATCGCCCGTCCCCGCCACCGCACTCGCCCGGCCTGTACCACCTGGCGTGGCAGGTGCACACGATCGACGAGCTCGCTGCCGTTCGAGAGCGTCTGCTCGATGCCGGTGCGCTCGTCGGCGAGAGCGACCACGGGGTCAGCAAGAGCCTCTACGCGCGCGACCCCGACGGCATCGAGTTCGAGGTCATGTGGGCCGTGCCACGGGAGGCGTGGCCAGAGCGACCGACGACGGCGCGCCTCGATCTCGACGCCGAGCTCGCCCGCTGGGCAGCGGTCGACACGAGCGAACAGTGATCAGCGGCCGAGCACCGCGCGCAGCGCACCCTCGAGGCGCGGTTCACTGAACCGGAAGCCGCTCTCCTCCAACCGGCGCGGCAGCACGCGCTGACCGCCCAGCAGCACCGTCTCGACGAGCTCGGAGCCGAGCAGCAGCTTGGGTCCGAACGACGGGATGCGCAGGATCGCCGGTCGGTGCAGCACCCTGCCGAGCGTCGACGTGAACGTGGCATTGGTCGCCGGCTCGGGTGCGGTGAGGTTCACCGGACCACGCACGTCCGCCGTCAGGAGGTGCTCGACGGCCGCGACGTGGTCGTCGAGGGTGATCCAGCTCTGCCACTGGCGGCCGGAGCCGAACCGGCCGCCGAGCCCGAACTTGAACAGCGGGAGTTGCTTCGCGAGCGCGCCGCCGTCCGCGGACAGCACGACTCCGGTACGCAGGAGCACCACCCGCGTGCCCGCCCCTCCAGCCGGTGCGGCCGCGTCCTCCCAGCGTGTGCACAGGTCGGCGAGGAACCCGCTCCCCGGCCCCGACGTCTCGTCGAGCTGCTCGTCGCCCCGGTCGCCGTACCAACCCACTGCCGACCCCGACAGGAACACCTGCGGCGGGGTGGGCGAGGCAGCGATGGCACGGGCGAGGAGGTCGGTGGACTGCAGCCGGCTCTCGACGAGCTCGCGCCGGTAGGAGTCGGTCCACCGATGGTCGCCGATCCCGGCACCTGCCAGGTTGACCACGACGTCGGCGCGATCGATGGCCTCGGCGGGCAGCTCGCCCGCACGGGGATCCCAGGTCACGTGCTCGCCGCCGGTGGGAGGTCGGCGGCTCCCGGGCCGGACCAGGCGGACGGGCTCGTGCCCTCCGGCGCTGAGGTGGCGGCACAGTGCCGTCCCGATGAGACCAGACGAGCCCGCGATGAGGATGCGCACGGGTGAACCATATGGGTGAGCGGCCGGTGCCGCACCACGTGCGCCAACTATGTTCGCCTCATGAGCGAGGCGTTCCCCCCGACTGGCAATCCGGACGACCGACCGGCGTCACCACCCCCACCGTCGTGGGGGCCACCCACCCCTCCCACCGGCCCGTACCTCCCGCCGAGCCGTCCATCGCCTGCACCGACCGGTCCACAACCGTCGGGACCGCAGCCCTTCGGTCCGACCGAGACCACTCCGATCGTCCCGGTCACGTCCGGCACGCCGCCGCGGCGGTCGAAGGGCAAGGCGATCGGAGCGGTCGTCGGGGTCGCGGCACTGGTCGCCGCCGGTACCTTCGCCGTGGTCTCGATCACGGGCAACGACGAGGCCGGAGGCGCATCCTCGCCGACCGAGGTCGGCACCATGCTCACGACGGCACTCGACAACGAGGACGTGCTCGGCGTCATCGACCTGCTGCTGCCAGGCGAGCGCGAGACCTTCCGCGATCCGCTCATCCGCACCGTCGACAACCTGAAGCGCCTCGAGGTCCTGTCCGAGGACGCCTCGCTCGACGGCGTCGCCGGCATCGACATCAAGTTCGCGGACGTGACCGTGCGCGAGGAGAAGACCAACGTCGACGACATCGTGAACATCTTCCTGAGCGGTTCGGCGACAGGGAGCGTCAACGGCGATGAGGTGCCGATCGGTGACCTCATCCTCGAGGAGGCGTTCGGTGGCGAGCGACCCGACATGTCGAGCGAGCCCGAGACCGACGAGTTCTCGGACGTGCCGATGACCGTCGTCGAGCGTGACGGCCGCTGGTACCTCAGCGCGTTCTACACCGCTGCCGAGCAGGCTCGCGGCGATCGGGACATCCCCGAGCAGGGCACCGCGCCGCGTGGCGCCGACGAGCCCGAGCAGGCGATCGACCTCGTGCTCGACTCGATCGAGCAGCTCGATCTCGAGCAGCTCGTGGCGGCGCTCGACCCGACCGAGGCCGAGGCGTTGCAGCGCTACGCACCGTTGTTCCTCGGTGACGCACAAGCAGAGCTCGACGACATCGACGTCGACTTCCGGATCGAGGATCGCGAGTACACCGTCGAGGGCTCCGGCAGCCGACGGACCGTCTCGATCGACGCGATCAGCGCTGTGTTCAGCGATCCCGAGAGCGGTGACGAGGTGAGCGTCGGGTACGCCGACGGCTGCGCGACCGTGACGATGGGCGGCGAGCAGACGGAGTCCTGCGGCGAAGGCGGACTCGATCAGATCGCGGACCAGCTCGACCTCGACCCCGACGACCCGGTACGCAACCTCCTCGACACGCTGAGCGCCGCGTTCGACGACTACGACCCGAGCGGCATCTCCGTGCACGAGGTCGACGGTTCGTGGTACGTCAGCCCACTGGCGACGATGTTCGATGCGTTCAACGACGTGGTCGATGCGCTCGATCGCGCCGAGATCACCGAGCTGATCGACGCGATCGAGGCCCTCGACCCGGGTGACTACCTGGACGACCTGCCCGGCATCGTCGAGGACTCGGGCATCGACCTCGACGGCACCGACGCCGTCCCGATCGACACCACCGACGACACACCGGCCGCGCCCGACGACACCACGGTGGTCACGGTCGACGAGGGCACTGATGACGGCACCTCTGGCGACGACAGCGGCGATGCGCTCGACGCGTGCTACGGGGAGAGCGATGCGGCGACTGCGGTCCAGTGCG
>JBFWSW010000013.1:0-79615 GCA_050248155.1 Ilumatobacteraceae bacterium | reverse complement strand
GCGCCCGACGACACCACGGTGGTCACGGTCGACGAGGGCACTGATGACGGCACCTCTGGCGACGACAGCGGCGATGCGCTCGACGCGTGCTACGGGGAGAGCGATGCGGCGACTGCGGTCCAGTGCGTGCAGGACGGCATCGCGGCCGGGACCATCGACCCGGTGGCAGTGCCGGTCACGGTGCGCTACCCGGAGTGCGGCGCCGCAGAGGCGTACTGGAGCGAGGTGTACTCGATGACCGACGCCGACTTCGTCGCGCTGGCCGAGCAGGTCTCTCCCTGCTTCCTCGACCTCGTCGCCTCGGGTGCGATCACCAAGTACGAGGTCCCGTACGAGCTCGTCGACCCGCAGTGCCTCGAGGGCAAGAACTGGTACACGAACTTCGACGACGACTACAACACCCGCTTCTACGAGTGCGTCGACGCGAAGCTCGAAACGCTCTGAGGTCGAGCGCTCCGAACGGGGCGGCCATATCCTGATCGCGCCATGCGCACCAGGACGTTGCTCATCCTCGCGACCGTGTGCGGATTGGCGATCCTGGTGGCGGGCGGCATCCAGCTGATCCGCGTGGGCGGGGGCGGCTCCGGTGCTGCCGACCTCGCCGTCGGCGACGAGGCGCAGGCAGGCGATCTGGTCGTCCGCGTGGTCGGCGCCAGCGAGGCCGACGGGTTCATGCGAGTGTCGGTCGAGCTCGGTGGGGTGGACGACGACGGCGCGCTCGACGACTTCCGGTTGGTCGTGCCCGGCGAGGCGCTACCACCGCTCGACGCGGGCGAGGGCGGCGACGGCGCGTGCCGGTCGGTGACCGTCGCCGAGCAGTCGTGCGCGCTCGTCTTCGCCACTGCCGACGTCAGCGGGTCGGCGCGGGTGCTGCTGTTGCGCCGGGGCGAGGATCAGCACCGCTGGGTGCTCGCCTGACGGTCCGCGGCTCACGGCTAGCCTCCCCGACGATCGGGGTCGGACGAAACGGGGGTCGGACATGGATGATCGCGAGACCGGGGGCCACGCGAGCAGCGGTGAGCTCTACCACGACGACCTCATCGGGATGCTCGAGCTGGTGTGGGGCGACGGCTTCCTCTCGCCAGGCGGGCTCGACGAGGTGGCGCGTGTGCTGGCCGGCGTCGACCTCGCCGGGAAGTCCGTGCTGGACATCGGGTGCGGCGTCGGCGGCGTCGACGTCGCCCTCGTCGAGCGCTTCGGCGCGGGGTGGGTGACAGGGATCGACGTCGAGGAGACGGTGCTGGTCGCAGCGCGGCGCCGGATCGATCGTCACGGCCTGTCGTCGCGGATCGGTGTGGCCAAGGTGGCGCCCGGGCCGCTGCCGTTGCCGCCGGCATCGTTCGACGTCGTGTTCTCGAAGGACTCCATCGTGCACGTGCCCGACAAGCACGCGCTGGCTCGCGAGGTGGCGCGCGTGCTGGCGCCCGGCGGTTGGTTCGCCGCGTCCGACTGGCTGATCGGCCATGACGACGAGCCCTCGCCGGCGATGCAGGAGTACCTCGCTGCCGAGGGGCTCGACTTCGGGATGGCGTCGCCCGGCACGTATCGCGAGACGCTCGAGGGCGCGGGCCTGGTCGACATCGAGGTGACGAGCCGCCACGAGTGGTACGTCGAGGTGGCGCGACGCGAGCTCGAGACGATGCGAGGATCGCTGCGCGAGCCGGCGGTCGCGAAGTTCGGTGAGGAGTTCGTGGACCACAACATCGACATCTGGTCGAAGATGCTGGTGGTGCTCGAAACCGGCGAGCACCGCCCGACCCATGTGCGAGCACGCAAGCCGGCGCGCTGAGCACTCGGCTGCGACGACGGCCGTGTGTCGGCGTGGTGGCGCCGGCACCCGTCTGGCCAGGCGGGCTACTCGCCGGTAAGGGTCGTTGACCCGGCTTCTGCCGCTACCGTTGACGGCCCGGTGGCGAGTCAGACGGCTGCCGGCCGCCACCCTCACCACCTGCCCACCACCCACATGCCCACCACCCACATGCGAGGAGACACGGTCATGGACACTGCCCAGCCGGCCGACGAGTCATCGTTCGACCTGGTCGTCATCGGCGGTGGGCCTGGCGGGTACGGCGCGGCGCTGTACGCCACCTCGGCGGGCCTCCGCGTCGCCGTCGTCGAGATGGACGTCATGGGTGGCACGTGCCTCAACCGCGGCTGCATCCCCGCCAAAGCGTTCCTCGAGACCGCGGCCGTGCACCGTCACGTCGCGCATGCGGCCGACTTCGGCATCAAGTCGACACCGCCCACCGTCGACTTCGGCGTGTCGCAGAACCGCAAGCAGAAGGTCGTCGACAACATCGTCAAGAGCCTCACCGGCTTCATGAAGTCGAAGAAGATCACGATCCTCAACGGCATCGGTTCGCTCGGGCCAGGCCGGGTCGTCACCGTCGAGCTGGCCGACGGCGGCAGCACCACGATCACCGGCACCAACGTGCTGCTCGCCGCAGGGTCCGTGCCGCGCACCATCCCCGGCTTCGAGGTCGGCGGACCGATCATGACGAGCGACGAGGTGCTGATGCTCGATCACGTGCCGGCACGCATGGCGGTCATCGGTGGCGGGGCGATCGGCTGCGAGTTCGCCAGCGCCTTCGCCGATCTCGGCGCGCAGGTCACCATCCTCGAGGGCCTCCCGAAGATCCTGCCCGGCCTCGACATCGATCTCGCCAACGTGGTCGTGCGCAGCTTCAAGAAGAAGAACATCGACATCAAGACCGGCGTGAAGGTCGTCGGCCACACGCCCAACGGGTCCGGCGGCACCGTCGTGCACTTCGGCGAAGGTGAGCAGCTCGAGGTCGACGCGGTCGTCGTCAGCGTCGGGCGCCGCCCGTTCGCCGACAAGCTCGGTCTGGAGGGCACTGCGGTGCACGTCACCGACCGGGGCTTCGTCGAGGTCGACGAGTACTGCCGCACCGGCGAACCGGGCGTCTACGCGATCGGCGATCTCATCAACACGCCTCAGCTGGCCCACGTCGGTTATGCCGAGGCCATCGTGGTCACCAAGGACATCCTGGGCGAGCACCCTGCGCCCGTGAATTACGACCGCGTCCCGTGGGCGATCTACTCCCATCCCGAGGTCGCATGGGCCGGTCCGAGCGAGGAGGCTGCGGTGGCGGCCGGGCACGAGGTGGTCGTGTCGAAGCACCAGTTCCGTGCGAACAGCCGGGCGCAGATCCTCGGTGAGCTCGACGGGTTGGTGAAGATCATCGCCAAGAAGAACGCCGACGGCACCGCCGGCCAGATCCTGGGCGTCCACATGGTCGGGCCGTGGGTGACCGAGCAGCTGGGCGGCGGCTACCTCGCCGTCAACTGGGAAGCGACCGCCGCCGAGGTCGCCGAGTTCATCCAGCCCCACCCGAGCCTCAGCGAGCTGTTCGGCGAGACCGTATTGTCGCTCACCGGACGCAGCCTCAACGCCTGAGCACATTCGACGAACCTCTCACCTGTCAGCACCACACACTGGAGACGACGCAATGGCCGATGTGACCCTGCCGCAACTGGGCGAGACCGTGACCGAGGGGACGATCACCCGGTGGTTCAAGCAGATCGGCGACCAGGTCGCGGCGGACGAGCCGCTGTTCGAGGTGAGCACCGACAAGGTCGACACCGAGGTCCCGTCGCCGATCGCCGGCACCGTGCAGCAGATCCTCGCCCAGGAGGGCGACACCGTGCCCGTCGGCGCCGTCATCGCCGTCGTCGGCACCGGCGACGCCGAGCCTGCCGCAGCCGCACCCGAGCCGGCACCGGCACCCGAGCCGGCACCGGCACCAGAGCCCGAGCCGGCACCAGAGCCCGAGCCCGCCGCGCAACCCGCACCAGAGCCCGCACCTGCACCAGCTGCCGAGCCGGCGCCCGAGCCAGAGCCAGAGCCTGCGCCGGCCGCCGAGTCCGCCGCGGCGGCTACGGCCGAGCCCCGGTCCGACAACCGCCTGCTGTCGCCGGTGGTCCGCCGCCTCGTGAGCGAGCACGGCCTCGACCCCGACGACATCACCGGCACCGGCCCTGGCGGCCGGATCACGCGCGACGACGTCCTCGATCACATCGATCGGCTCGCGGGTGGCGCTGCCGCAGCACCTCCCGCCGAGCCCGCCGCCCCACCGCAGCCCGCTCCGGCGCCGGCCGCGCCCGCGGCAGCACCTGCAGCCCCGGCCGCTCCCACCCCGGCGCCGGCACAGCCCGCTGCTCCCGCGCCGGTCGCCGCGGGTGAGCACGACACTGTCGTGCGCCTCAGCAAGATCCGCAAGCTCACCGGCAGCCACATGGTGATGAGCAAGGCGGTCAGCCCGCATGCGCTCAGCGTCGTCGAGGTCGACTACGCGAACGTCGACGTCACTCGATCAGCGGTGAAGGCGCAGTGGAAGGCCGCCGAGGGCTTCGGCCTGACGTACCTGCCCTTCATCACGCGAGCGATCGTCGACGCGCTCGGCGAGTTCCCGCACCTGAACGCGAGCGTCAACGACAACGAGCTCGTGGTGCACAACTACGTCGACATGGGCATCGCCGTCGACCTCGACTACGAGGGCCTGCTCGCGCCGGTCATCCGCTCTGCCGAGACCAAGCGGCTCCGCGCGATCGCTCGTGAGATCCACGACCTCGCCGACCGGGCGCGCAGCCGGAAGCTCGGTCCCGACGAGATCGCCGGTGGCACGTTCACCATCTCGAACAACGGCTCGGCCGGAAGCGTCCTCACGTTGCCGATCATCAACCAGCCCCAGGTCGCGATCTTGTCGACGGACGCGATCGTGCGCAAGCCCGTCGCGGTGGCGCTGCCCGGTGGCGGCGAGGGCATCGCCATCCATCCCGTCGGCCACCTCGCCATGAGCTGGGACCACCGGGCCTTCGATGGCGCGTACGCGGCGGGGTTCCTGGTCAAGGTGAAGGAGATCCTCGAGACACGTGATTGGCAGTCCGAGCTCTGAGCAGGCGGCGATGACCGTGCCCGACGGTGATGGCGCCCTCCGCCCCCTTCGGGTGCGCTGGGTCGGGACGGTCCCGTACACCGAGGCGCTCGCGTTGCAGCACGCCCTGTTCGAGCACGGGCACCAGCAGCACCTGCTGCTGCTCGAGCACCCACACGTGTTCACCTACGGCCCGCGCACCGACCTCGCCGCGAACGTGCTCGTTCGCCCGGAGGACGTCGGCGCGGAGCTCGTCGCGGTGAAGCGAGGGGGTGACGTCACCTACCACGGCCCGGGGCAGCTCGTCGGCTACCCGATCGTCGATGTCGCCAACTCGCTGGGTGCAGCCGACCACGTGTGCAACGTGCAACGAGTGCTGGTGCGAGCGCTCCACGAGCTGGGGCTCGAGTCGGTCGGCTGCCTGCCCGAATATCCCGGCGTGTGGGTCGATCCCGATGGGGCCGAGCCGCGCAAGATCGCCGCGATCGGCGTGCGCCTCGCGCGGGGTCGCACGATGCACGGCTTCGCGCTGAACGTCACGACCGACATGCGCTACATGCGGGACTACATCATCCCGTGCGGCATCGCCGACCGTCCGGTCACCTCGCTCGCAGAGGAGGGCATCGACGTCACCATGCGCGACGTGGTCGACGTCGTCGCCCGCTGCGCTGCCGACCTGTGGGGTGGCGGCACGATCGAGCGCCAGGACGAGGCCTGGCGACATCGGCCCGACGATCTGTCCGCGTTCTCGCGTGGTCTCGGCGCCGGCGAGCGCGTGCGCGTGGCGAGCGACCATGGCGTTGTCGAGGCGCCGGTGCGCCTGCTCGGACGGCTCCAGCAGGCCGGTGTCGCAGGCGGCCTGTCGGTGTCGACGCGCAAGCCGGAGTGGCTGCGGCCCAAGGTGGACCACGGACCCGGCGTGCTGGCGCTCAAGCGGACGATCCGCGACCTGCGTCTCGTCACCGTGTGCGAGGAGGCGGGGTGCCCGAACCTCAGCGAGTGCTGGGCCGACGGCACGGCGACGTTCATGGTGCTCGGTGAGCGGTGCACTCGCGCGTGCGGCTTCTGCCTAATCGACACCCGCCTGCCCGGAGCCCCCGACTCCGACGAGCCGTCCCGCGTCGCCGACGCCGTCGCGGCGATGGATCTCGATCACGCCGTGCTCACGATGGTCGCACGTGACGATCTGCCCGACGGTGGCTTCGGCCACGTGGCCGAGTGCGTCAGGGCGATCCGCGATCGGCGCCCGGCGACGCGAGTCGAGACGCTCGTGTCGGACGCGAAGGGCTCGCCCGCGGCGCTCCAGTTCCTCTTCGACGCGCGTCCCGACGTGTTCAACCACAACGTCGAGACCGTGGCCAGGCTCCAGCGTGCCGTCCGGCCGTCCGCCGGGTACGCGCGCAGCTTGGCCGTGCTGTCGGCTGCCAAGCACGCCGGGCTCACCGTGAAGTCGGGCCTGATCGTCGGCATGGGTGAGACGCCCGCCGAGGTCGACGGCTGTCTGGCCGATCTGGCCTCGATCGGGGTCGACATCGTCACGATCGGCCAATACCTGCGACCCACGACCAACCACCTGCCGGTCGCGAGGTGGGTCGAGCCGCACGAGTTCGACCGGTGGGTCGCGGTCGGCGAGGGCCTGGGCATCGGACATGTCGAGGCGAGTCCGCTCACGCGGTCGAGCTACCACGCCCGGCAGGCGGCCGAGACGGTCGCTCCCGACGCCCGGGTCGGGGCGCCCGCGCACCGCTGATTCCCCTCAAGTAGGGGTGTCAGGTTCCGATATCACACTGCATGCGGGGCAACCTCCCATTCGACGACATCGTCGCCCGCGCGGCACGCCTGTGCCAGGCGCCCATGGCAGTCGTCGCGGTGGTGGACGACGAACATCGCTGGACCAGGGTCGCCGTCGGGCTGGCCGACCCCGACGCGATCGACGGGCTCTGCGCGCTCGTCGCCCGGGAAACCGGGACGACGATCGTTCGCGAGACGGCTGCTGCGGCAGCGCTCGACGGCGATGAGGTCCGCTTCTGCGCAGGCGTGCCGCTGATCGACGGGCACGGGCGCTCCATGGGTGCCCTGTGCGTGCTCGACCGCCACCCTCGGACGCTCGAGCCATGGCAGGTCGAGGTCCTGGAGGTGCTCGGTCGCCAGGTCGTGTCACAGCTGCGGCTGGACGCGATCGAGCACGATCATGCCGGTGTCGTCGACGACCTGGAGCTCGCTCGCCACGACCTGTCGTTCCTCACCACGCACGACGCCCTCACCGGGCTTGCGAATCGGCAGACGTTCCGCGAGGCGCTCGACGGGTTCGCCTCGTCGAACCACAGCGGCACGGCATCGACGGCGCTCGTCCTGATCGACATCGACGACTTCAACGAGGTCAACGACCGGTTGGGGCACGACGCGGGTGATCGCGTGCTCGTGACCATCGCCGACAGGATCAACCTCGGCTGCCGCGGCGACGATCTCGTCGCTCGGGTGGCGGGCGATCAGTTCGTCGTGCTGCTGCGCTCGGCGGGCGCGCTCGGACCGGAGTCGTTGGCTCGGCGATTGCTGCAGACGATCGCGGCGCCGATCGACCTCCACGGCGCGACCGTCTCGGTCACGGCGAGCATCGGGATCGCTCGATGGGACGCCGGCGTCACCTCCGGCGACGAGTTGATGCGTGCCACCGATGTGGCGATGCGCAACGCGAAGGAGCACGGCGGCAATCGCTGGGCCGATGCCGCCACACATCCGAGCGGGCCCGATGGCGATGCTGACCTCGGCTCGTTCGTGCGCATGGTGCTCGACGAACACCGGCTGCGCGTCGAGCTGCGGCCGTTGCGCTCCCTGCCCGACGGTGACGTGGTGGCCTACGACGCCGCGCTCCGGTGGGATGTGCCTGGCGGCGAGGCGATCGACGGCCCAGCATTCGTCTCGGCCGCCGGCGCGCTGCGACTCGGAGGACAGGTCACCCGGTTCGCGATCGGCGAGGCCTGCCGTGCCGTGGCCCGGCGGCGCCTGATGGGTGAGATCGGTGCGGCGGTCGTCGTCGGGCTCCCCGCGTCGCAACTGGAACATGACGAGGTGCTGCTGCTGGTCGCCACGGCGATCATCGACCACGACCTCGACCCCTCGGCGCTCATCCTGCAGCTCACCGAGGCCGGCGCGTTGATGGCATCGGAAGCTGCCCGAACGACGTTGCGTGAACTGCAGAACATGGGCGTCCGGTCGGCACTCGCCGACTTCGGAACCGGTCTCTCGTCGCTCGCCTTGCTCGAGACCTTCGCCTTCGACTTCATGCGCGTCGACGGGTCGTTCCTCGCGGCGCGGACCGAGACGGATCGCGATGTGCTGCGCTCGCTCGTCCAACTCGGGCACCACCTCGGGATGGTCATCCTGGCCGAGACAGCCGACCGACCCGGTGTGTTCGACTGGTTGCGTGCGGCGATCACCGAGCCCCTCGAGCACCTCGTGGCCGCGACACCCCACTGATCGAGCGATCGCGCTCGGTCGCGGCAGAATGGGCGCCATGACCGCTGATCAGGCCGGCGACACCACTCCGTACCTCGACCGCATGGTCCGAGCGCGTTCGTCGATGGATGCCGCCGGCGTCGACGTGATGTTGCTGTCGGTGGGCAGTGACCTGCCGTACCTCACCGGTTACCACGCGATGCCGCTCGAGCGGCTGACGATGCTGGTGGTCCCACGCGACAGCGAGGCGACGCTCGTCGTGCCTCGGCTGGAGGCACCGCGAGTCGTCGCTCGGCCCGATGTGTTCACGATCCGGCCATGGGACGAGACCGACGATCCCATCGGACTGGTGGCCGGCCTCGCGGGCCGTCCCGACGTCGTGGCCGTCGGCGACACGATGTGGGCACGGTTCCTCGTCGACCTCCTCGCGCACTGGCCGTCGTCCTCGACGTCGTACCGTCGCTCGACGGTGGTGATGAACGCGCTGCGCATGCGCAAGGACGCGGCCGAGATCGCTGCGCTGCACGCGGCCGGCGCCGCTGCAGATCGGGTGGCGCTCCAACTCCAGGGCGGTGAGATCCCCTTGATCGGGCGGACGGAGGCACAGGTGTCGGCAGACATCTCGGCCCGCCTCATCGCCGAAGGCCACGACGTCGTCAACTTCGCGATCGTCGCGGCCGGCGCGAACGCGGCGTCGCCGCACCACGAGGCCGGCGCCCGGGTGATCGTCGAGGGCGATCTCGTCCTCACCGACTTCGGCGGCACGATGGAGGGCTACTGCAGTGACATCACGCGCTGCGTCTTCCTCGGAGAGCCACCGGCCGAGATCGCCGATGCCTACGCGGTGCTGCACGAGGCGCAAGCCGCCGGTGTGCGAGCGGGCGTCGTGGGTGCGACGTGCCAGGACGTCGATCGTGCCGCGCGCCATGTGATCGACCAGGCCGGTTACGGCGAGTACTTCATCCACCGCACCGGCCACGGCATCGGCATGGAGGCGCACGAGGACCCGTACATGGTCGAGGGCAACGACCTGCCGATCGAGCCCGGGCACGCCTTCAGCGTCGAGCCGGGCATCTACGTGCCCGGGCGATGGGGCATGCGCCTCGAGGACATCGTGGTCGCTGCTCCCGACGGGCCGCAGGCGATGAACCACGCCGACCACGCGCTCGTCACGATCACACCGTGAAGAGTGATTCGTCGACCGCCGACCGGTAGTCGGTGACGTCGATCGTCACGTCGGCCCCGACGAAACGAGCGAGCGCGCCGTCGGCGAACGCGCAGTACTGCTTGGTGCCACCGGTGACCGGGATGTCGACGCACGTCGCGGTGCCACCGGGCATGTCGCGCGTCGACGCCGTGGTCGGTCCGATGCGTGCGGTCGAGTCGCGGCGCAGGCGCTTGGCCATGTCGCCGAAGGTGAACTCCGGTGTGACGCCGGTGTCGCTCACGCGAGCCGGGTCGATGCCGCCGGAGCACTGGGAGGTCGAGACGCTGCAGGTCGACGACGAACCGGGCGTGGTGACGTAGCGCACGTCACCGATGGTCACCGACCGGCGGACGTTGGCCGCATCGCTGCCGTCCTGCGTCACGGTGACGTCGCTCGACTTCGACCCGTAGTTGAGGATCGCCGTGTACCTCGCTGTGAACACCGCAGAGCGGACGTCGTCGTACAAGGTGAGGACGGCATCGATCGCTGCGTCGCCAGTCATCGTACCCGCCGCAGTCGGCGACGTGTCGAGCGTGGGCCGCTCGCCGAGCGAACACCCTGCGACGGTCAGGGCGAGCGACGCCATTGCCAGGACGACCGATGTGATCGCGCGAGAGGTGCGTGTTCCGTCAGGCCGAGGGCGAGGCATCGTCCACGAGCGTACGGGCTTGTCGCCGTCGCTCGACGGTCATCGGCGGCGTTCGGGCCGCGTCCGCCGGAGATGCCTGCTGCAGCTTGTCGAGAGCGTCGCGGAGCGATTCCATCGCCTCGCGCAGGTAGACGATGTGCTCGGCCGGGACCTCCGCCGGCGTCGTCGGCCGCGCGGCAGGAGCGGCGGGCCGCCTCTCGGCGGGCACCAGCGACAGGGTGCGCACCGCATCGGACTGCGCGGCCTCGCCTCGCGTGACGCGCCGCACGGTCCGACCACGCAGGATGCGGAGCAGGGTGAACAGCGCTGTGAGGCCCACGACGACCATCACGCCGGCCCGCACCGCGACGTGGGACGAGTCGGTCCCGGCGCGCAGCCCGTGCATCGCCACCAGCCACATGGCCGGGTACGAGAGCATGTGGAGGCCCTTCCACACCTTGCGTGGCAGGTGCGGTCGCAGCCAGGACGAGACCTGGACGACGACGAGGAGGTAGAGCGCGACGACGCCGAGCGCCACGGCGCCCGACTTGTAGTCGAGTGCGTACGGCACGAGGATCTCGCGCCACGCGATCTGCATGTAGTTGTCGCCGACGAGGCCGGCGAGGTGGATCGCAGTGAACACGATCGAGAGCAGGGCGAGGTAGCGGTGCAGTTCGATCAGCCACTTCGGCAGGCCACGACGTTCGATGATCTTCGTGATGCCGAGGATCCCCCAGATGACCGTGACGGCGAGGAGGACGAACGCGACCCAGCCGCTCGAGCGGGAGATGTACCAGCTGAGCTTCTCGTTCATGCGACACCGCCCAGTGCGAAGCGAACGGGCCCGACCGATGCGTACGAACCGTCGGTCCGGATGACCAAGGCCGACACGGCGTCGAACAGGTCGTCCGGCAACCCTCCGAGGACGAAGGGCACCTTCGAGAGCGCATCGGCCCAACCGGCCGTTCCGGCCACGACGGTCGCTCCGATGATGGCTGCCCCGAGCTCCGGGGTGCTGGCCCCCCGGCCCGGATCGATGAGGTGGTGCCGGTCGACGCGGGTGGTCGAGCGCCAGCGGCGTCGCAGGGTGGTGCTCGTGGCCACACCACCGTCGAGGAGCTCGACGACCGCGCAGGTCCGCGCAGTCAGCGGGTCCTCGATCTGCACGTGCCACGCTGCCGAGACGGCGGGTGAGCCGATGACGCGGACGTCGCCGCCGATGTTGACGAGGGCGCCAGTGGCGCCACGCTCGACGAGGCCCGTCGCGACGTCGTCGGCAGCGAGGCCCTTGCCGATGCCGCCGAGGTCGAGCCGGACATCGGGTGGCAGCTGCACCACCCCGACGGCCTCGTCGAGGACGATCCCGGCGCAGCCGGGCGCGGGCAGCGCGGTCGACTCGGCGCGAGCCGGCTCGCGCCCGCGCACCACCTCGATGGAGTCGTCGTAGCCGAGACGCAGCAGTGAGTCGTGCACCGTGGGGTCGAACGCACCGCGAGTGAACACCCAGGCCGCGCAGGCCGCGCGCACTGCTCGCACGGTCTCTGCCGACACCTCGACCGGCACGCCGCCCGCGCGGTTGACGGCGCTGATCTCGGAGTCGTCCCGGAAGCGGCTCCAGAGCTGCTCGAGCGCCTCGACGCGGGCGCGCGCCCACCCCGACAGTGGCTCGTCGCCACCGACCACCAGGATCTCGACGTCGGTGCTCATCGCCCGGAATCGGACGAGCCTCGCCGCACGCCGTTCCATCACGGTCGTCGTCATGGCCGGCTCCTCACGCGGTGCCACGTGAGACGGTGGTGTCCGGCGGCGGCAGCGTGGGGGGTGGCGCCGTTGCCGGGGGTGCCGTCGCCGGGGGCGCGGTGGCCGGTGGCGCCGTCGCCGGCGGGGGAGTCGCAGGCGGTGCGGTCGCCGGCGGTGCGGTCGCAGCCGGAGCCGTCGCCTGCGGAGCGGTCTGTGCCGGGGTCGTGTCGGCCGGGGCTCCGCCGCTCGGAGCGACCGGTGCAGCGGTGGCGGGGGGAACGCCTCCCGACGGCTGGCTGCCGCCACCTCCGGTGGGCACCTTCGCCGCCGGCGCAGTCGTGGCAGTGGTGCCCTCGACCGGCGCGGTGTCGCTCGGTACGGCCGGCCCCGTGGTCGCCGTCGTCAGGATCTGGGTCTGCAGGCTGATCCCATCGGGCGGCAGTGGGACGAGAGCAGTCGCAGCAGCGTCGACCGGCCCGGACGGGACCGTTGCAGCGGTCGGGGCGCCGAGTGACGTCTCGGGCGTGACGGTCACCGCGGTCGGCGATGTCGCCGTCGTGCTCGCGGGGAGGACCTGATCGTCCGAGGCATCACCCGACGGCGTGGCGTCGGCGTGCGCGATCAGCCCGACACCTGCCAGCGTCGCGCCGACGCTGAGCCCAGTCGCAGCCACCTTGGTGGCGGCCGCAGTACGAGTGCGGCGCCGAGCCATCAGCCGGCCCGCACGGCAGTCAGCATCAGCGAGAGCGTGGCGGCCGCGAGAGCGACGACGCCGGTTGCTCTCAGGGCAGTTCGACGGGCGATCACGACCTCTCTCCGTTTGCACCTCGGCGGTTCGGATCGAGCGACCAGCTCTCGTTCATGATGTCTCCTGGCGGTTCGGCGGGCGTCTTCGGGGACACGTACTGGCGGCGGTGGAGGTTTGGCCCCGCCGACTTCTTCGCTGGCGGCGGGCGTCGTCGTCGGCTCCGTTTCATCGGCACGTCGTTAGCCTTCCTGCAGTGATTCGACTCGACGCGGCGACCGTTCTGCTGCAATGGGCCACGGGGGGTTTGTTCTTCCTCTGGTTCACCACGCGCCGTCGCGAAGTCGGGCTCGGCTACGGCTGGTTGCTGCGCGGTACGTACCTGCTCATGGCTGCGGGGGCGTTCGCGTGCGGCATGGCGTTCGGGGTGCTGCCGGTGCGCGAGGCAGCCGCGGCCGGTGTGGTCGTGAGCGCGCTCGTCGTGCTGGCGGTGTCGATCGTCCGGCGCGGCGCCGGCGTCTCGGGGGCCGATGCCGAGCACGATCGCCGATCCGCTCGCGTCGCCGAGATGACCGGTATCGACCGCCAGGGCGTCGCCCCGGTACGTGAGGGGCCCGAGTTCCCGCCGGTCCTCGACCTCATTGCCCCTGCGATCGGCATGGTCGGACTCGTTGCTGCGGGCATCGATGCGGCCGGCGACGGCTCGGGGCACGTGGTGGTCGCCCTGCTGCGCACGTTGGCCGGCGCCGCGTTCCTGGGCGCCGTGACCGACGCGATGCTGCTCGGGCACTGGTACCTCGTGCAGCCCGGGCTGCCGCGCCGGCACCTCAACGAGCTGGTCCGCGCGCTCGGCATCGTCTGGCCGCTCGAGGTCGCCGCACTGCTCCTGCCGACGGGGATGCTTGCCGTCTGGACCGGTGAGGTGGACGACGGGTGGAACGGCACGCTCGGCTGGTTCTGGGGAGCGTGCGCGATCACGACCATCGCGCTCGTGTTCGTCACCCGGGCGGCGCTGCGCGAGCGCTACTACTCGGCCGTGATGGCGGCGACCGGCCTGCTCTACCTGGCCATCCTGACCGCGTTCGGGACCGATCTCGTCGCGCGTGCGGTGCTCGCCGGCTGACCGCACGGCGACGGCTCACTGTTACTTTCCGCGCGGATCGGGCAGACTGTGCGTCATGCCACGGCCAGTGTGGAGCGGGACGATCAGCTTCGGTCTCGTCGCCATCCCCATCAAGCTCTTCCACGGGGTCAGCAAGAAGAGCGTCTCGTTCAACCAGCTCGACGACCGGACGATGAGCCGCATCCGGCTCAAGAAGGTGTCGGCCGAGACCGGTGAGGACGTGCCCGACGAGCACATCGTGAAGGGCTACGAGGTCACGAAGGGCCGCTACGTCGTCGTCGATCCCGACGAGCTCGAGCCGTTCATCCCGTCGGCCACCAAGAGCATCGACCTCGAGGAGTTCGTCGACCTCACCGAGATCGACCCGGTGTACTTCGACACGCCGTACATCATCGCCCCCGACAAGACGCCCAAGCCCTACGTGCTGCTGGCCCGGGCGATGGAAGAGGCCGGCAAGGTCGCCATCGGCCGCTTCGTCATGCGCAACAAGCAGTACGTCGCTGCCATCCGCGCCCAGGACGGCAGGCTGCTGATGAGCACGATGGTGTTCGCCGACGAAGTGGTCGATCCGGGCAACATCGACGAGCTCGACGTGCTCGACGACATCGACGTCAGCGCCAAGGAGGTCAAG
Organism: Ilumatobacteraceae bacterium; assembly: GCA_050248155.1. Lineage (GTDB taxonomy): Bacteria > Actinomycetota > Acidimicrobiia > Acidimicrobiales > Ilumatobacteraceae > VFMC01. The sequence goes on along the minus strand of JBFWSW010000013.1, from coordinate 65,190 downwards.
ATGGCCGAGGCGCTCGTCGACTCGCTGTCGACCGACTTCGATCCGTCCAAGTATCGGGACGAGTACCGCGAGAGCGTGCTCGACCTGATCGAGCGCAAGGCTGCCGGCGAGGAGTTCGAGGTGCCTGCCGTCGTCGCCGAGGCGCCGAAGGTCGTCGACCTCATGGCCGCGCTCGAGGCCAGCGTGAAGGCCGCCAAGGACGCGCGGAAGCGCCATCCGGCCGGTGGACCGCACGAGGCGGCCGAGCCTGCGCCGGCCAAGCCGAAGCGGGTGCGCAAGAGCGCGTGAGCCCCCGGTCGACCACGACCACGGTCTCGGTCGGTGGCCGCGAACTGCCGCTCAGCAACCTCGACAAGGTGCTCTATCCGGCGAGCGACCTCGGCCCGGCCGTCTCGAAGGCACAGGTGATCGACTACTACGCGCGCATCGCGCCCGTCATGTTGCCGCACCTCGCTGGTCGCTGCATCACGCTGCTGCGGTTCCCGGACGGTGCCGACAAGCCCGGGTTCTTCGAGAAGCGGTGCCCCAAGCACCGGCCGTCGTGGGTCGGAACCGCGCTCGGGCCCGGCGACCACAACGGCGACATCGGGTACTGCCGGCTGGACGAGCCCGCGTCGCTCGTGTGGTCGGCCAACATGGCGGCGCTCGAGCTGCACGTGCCGATGGCGCTTGCTGCCGACCTCGACTCGCCGACGATGGTGGTGTTCGACCTCGACCCGGGTGAGCCGGCGACGATCGTCGACTGCAGCCAGATCGCGCTGCTGGCGCGCGAGGTGCTGGCGGCTGTCGGGTTGGAGGGATGGCCGAAGTCGTCGGGTTCGAAGGGGATGCAGCTCTACGTCCCCTTGAACACGCCGTGCACGCACGACCAGGCTGGTCAGTTCGCGCTCGCGGTCGGGCAGCTGCTCGAGAAGCAGCACCCGAAGCGGGTGACGACGACGATGGCGAAGGCGGTGCGCCCGGGCAAGGTGTTCGTCGACTGGAGCCAGAACGTGCGGCACAAGACGACGATCGGGGTGTACTCGATGCGTGCGCGTCTGCGCCCGTGGGTCAGCACCCCCGTGACCTGGGACGAGGTCGAGGCCTGCGCGGCGGGAGACACCGACCTCCGCTTCGAGATCGACGACGTCCTCGGCCGCGTGGCCGACCTGGGCGACCTGTTTGCCCCGGTCCTCTCCATCGAGCAGCGCCTCCCTGGCACCGCTTCCTAGAGTGGTCGACATGCAAGCCATCCCCCGCACCGTCTATGGCGACGATCACGAGCAGTTCCGGGCCGCGTTCCGGAGCTGGCTCCACAACGAGGTCGTACCGAACCACGAGCAGTGGGAGCGCGACGAGATCACGCCGCGCAGCATCTGGCTCGAGGCCGGCAAGCACGGCTTCCTCGGTTACGCGGTCGACGAGCAGTACGGCGGCGGCGGGACCGAGGACTACCGCTTCGGCGCGATCATGAGCGAGGAGGTCGCCTCGGCGGGCGTGGTCGGCAGCGGCAACGGGATCACGTTGCACAACGACATCGTGCTGCCGTACTTCACCGGGCTCGCGACCGACGACCAGAAGGCGCGCTGGCTGCCGTCGATGGTGACGGGCGAGCAGATCGGCGCGATCGCGATGACCGAGCCGAACGCGGGCAGCGACCTGGCCGGGGTTCGGACGACCGCTGTTCGCCACGGCGACCACTATGTCGTGAACGGCTCGAAGACGTTCATCACCAACGGCATCAACAGCGATCTCGTCGTCACGGTCGTCAAGACCGATCCGTCGAAGGCACACCGCGGCATGAGCCTGCTGGTGATCGAGCGCGGCATGCCGGGGTTCGAACGCGGCCGCAACCTCGACAAACTCGGGCAGCACGCGCAGGACACGGCGGAGATGTCGTTCGCCGACGTCGAGGTGCCTGCCGAGAACCTGCTCGGCGAGGAGGGCATGGGGTTCGTGTACCTCATGCGCAACCTCGCGCAGGAGCGGCTCAGCATGGCCGTCAGCGCGGTCGCCGTGTCACAGGCGGCCCTGCGCTGGACGCTCGAGCACACCAAGGAGCGCACGGCGTTCGGCCAGCCGATCGCCCAGTTCCAGAACACCAAGTTCCTGCTCGCCGAGCTGCACACCGAGACGCAGGCCGCCGAGGTGTACGTCGACCGGTGCCTCGAGCTGCACGTCGAAGGCCAGCTCAGCGCCGAACAGGCCGCGGCAGCCAAGCTGCTGACCACCGAGCTGCAGAACAAGGTGGTCGACCGCTGCCTGCAGCTGCACGGCGGCTACGGCTACATGCGCGAGTACCCGATCGGTCGTGCCTGGCTCGACAGCCGCGTGCAGACCATCTACGGCGGCACGAGCGAGATCATGAAGGAGATCGTCGGCCGCAGCTTGACGGCACCCTGACCAACCCGAACTCTGGCAGTCCCACGTCGTTGAGCGACACGGGACTGCCAGAGTTGCGGGATGGGCTGCCGTCAGGAGCGCGGGGTGCCGACCAGCAGCACTTGCTTCGGGGTGCCATCGGGGTTCTGCTGACCGGTGACGTTCACGGCGACGATCACCTGGGTGTCGGTGAGGCGAACGCCACCGGTGCCGCTGACCGGCTCGCCGGCGAGATCGGTGAGCGCCTCGCGTGACCACGACACGCCGTCGGTGCTGTGGATGACGAACGAGCGCTGCACCACCACGCCGGACTCCTCGGCCGCTTGGGAGAGGTCGTCGTAGTCGAAGGTCGCGATCTCGGCTCCTGCGTCGTCGCGCACGACGTAGCCGCCGGCTTCGGGGTTCGGCTCGACGAGGCCCGACGGCTGGCCGTCGACAACCTTGCCGATCTCCGTGCCCGACGAGTCGAGGAAGGTGAAGTTCCCCTGCCAGTCGAGGGCGTGCATCGTGATGCCGTTGCGGGTGACGTCGACGCCACCCACTTCGGCGATCGGGTCGACGACGATCGTCGCGATCATCGAGATGCCGGTCGGGCTCGCCGCCAGCGAGCCCGTGTAGAGCGAGGTCTTCACACCGTCGGTGGGCAGGCGCAGGTCGTCCAGGTCGACCGACGTCCACGAGCCGTCGGGCGACCGCACGGCCACCGCATTGCTCATCTCTGAGCTCGGGCCCGACACGACCACGCGGTCGCCCATCGTCGCCAGCCCGGTGATGCCGAGGATGGGGGCGGCGCCCAGGTCGGTCCAGTCCCGGCCGTCGATCGACGACGCCAACCTCACGCTCGATGTGCCGTCGGTGGGCAGCGCGGCGACGAAGCCCGACGGCGTGGTGGCGAGGTAGGCGCCGTTCCATCCCGTGCCTTCGGGGGTCGGCAGGTGCTCCCACGAATCGCCGTCGACCGAGAAGAACAGCTGTGCGAGCGGGCGCTGCACGGCTGCGGCGACCTCCGGTGAGATGCCGAGCGCGGCCCAGGTGAGCGTGGCCTCGCCCGACATCGGCACCGTGGTGGCAGCGAGAGGCGGCAGCGTGCCGACGGTGGTCGTCGCCGTCGTGGCGGTGCAATCACCGCCGGGGATGGTGGACGTCGGGCTCGACGCGTCCGCGACCGTGCCGACCGATGCCGTGATCGACGTGGTCGTCGGGGCGGGCGTCGTGCTCGCGGAGGTCGGATGGCTGCAGGTGGGTGGTCCGTTCACGGCGACCCCCTCGGGCGTCACCTGCCACCCGTACTGCTGGGCCTCGGGGGGGAGGAGGCTCGGCCAGTCGAGGTTGACGCTCACGTTGGCGATCGCCAGCACGCCGTTCGGGCCGGCCGCGATCGACCCGGCACCGACGCCGACCGCCGCGACCCCGTGCTGGCCCTCGAACCGGCTGGTGTCGATCGGGAGCGTCGTGGTGTCCCAGGTCGTCCCGTCGTTGGTCGAGGAGATCACGACGTCGAAGCGCCTGCTCGTGTCGGCCGTCGCCGGTGACGTGCCGAACGCGAGGAACCCGCCCTGGTACTGGACCAATCCGTTCGGGGACACCGGAGGATTGACGGCCTGCTCCCAGGACAGCCCGTCGTCCGAACGCCACATCTGGGCCTGAGGAGCGCCAGGTGTCGTGGACCACGTGAGGAACGGGCCCTCACCCTCGAGCCGTCGTGCGCCGTCGCTCATCGGCCCGAGCGTGTTGAGGCTCACCCCGGCTGCCGACTCGGGATCGAAGCGGTTCCAGGTGAGGTTCGAGTCCACGATGCGTAGCGACGAGGCCGAGCCGGTCCCGGTGTCGTCCGTCGCGCTGACGTCAGGGGTGGTCGAGGTGCCGATCCGGCGCTCGGTGGGCCGGGTGAGCACGTTGATCGTCGTGATCGTGGCCGCGCACACGGTGCCGACCGCAAGCACCGCGATGCCGGTGCGCCGGCGCTGGCGTCGCTGCGTGCCTCGGCGCACCACGAGCTCGACTCGTGGTGCACCGAGATCGATGCCGGCGGCGTGATCCGCCAGCCGGTCGGCGACCGTCTGTGTGCCGTCGTGGTGGTGGTCCATCAGGAGTCCTCCCGGAACGAGATGAGCAGAGGGGTGAGGCGCTCGAGCGCTCGGTGGAGCCGGCTCTTCACGGTGCCCGGCTTGATGTCGAGCGCGTCGGCGGTCTGTGCCTCGGACAGGTTCAGCAGCAGGCGGCAGACGACGACGGCACGCTGGTCGACGGTGAGCTGCGCGAGCGCGTGGTCGATCGCCGGGTCGGCGACCGTCGGCGGTGGCACGGTGTCGGGACCCGACATCCAGATCGGTGCCGGCCGGATCAGCCGACGGACGACCGACCGGCTCCAGTTCAGTCCGACCCGGTAGACCCAACCGCCCGGGTTGTCGAGACGCCCGACGCGGTCCCACCGTTGGAAGGCTCGCGCCATCGCTTCGTCCACCGCTTCCGCGGCGAGCACCGGGTCGCGCAGCGTGACCGCGAGCGCTCTGCCCACCGGCGTGCGGTTGAGCCGGTAGAAGTCGTCGAAGGACAGCTCGACCGAGAGCTCGCGCTCGACCTCCGCAGCGACCTCGATCGGCGTGTCCGGTACCGGCAGCGTGAAGTCCACGTTCGATACACCCGTCGGCTCGCCGTTCGGTTCCATCGGATGCTCGCCGGTCATCGTGCGTCCAGCCCGGCCAGCAGGGCGACGGCTGTCTCGCTGCCGAGGTCCGCAGCAGTGGCCCAGGCCCGGCGGGCCGTGGCCTCGTCACCGTCGAGCGCCGCGGCGCGGCCGAGCTGCACCTGCCATCGCGCCCGCAGAGGATCACGCTCGACCAGCCGGCGCCAGGCGCGCACCGCGCGGTCGACGTCAGCGGGATCGCCGGTGATCACGGCGCGGTCGATGAGCAGGCTCGCATGCCGGTCGGCCGCGATGGGGTCGTTCGGCGACCAGTCGAGCGCCGAGCGGGTGTGCTGGATCGCCTCGTCGACGTCGGCGAGGGTGCCACGCTCTGACAGCACCTCGGCGGCGACCATGCGAAAGCGCACGTCGTCGGGCCGCAGCCGCACCGCTCGTTCGGCGGCATCGATCGCAGCCTCCGGATCGCGCTCGGCGAGTGCCGTCGCAGCGAGGCGGTCGGCGGCGACTCCGAGGGTGCCCGCTGCGAGGGCGAGAGGTGCGCAGACGAGCGCCGCAGCGGCCGGCCACCGTGCCCAGGTCACCGGCGCGGCGACCCTTCGCACGTCGGTGGCTGCGACGATCGCTCCGGCGAACAGCCACCACAGCGGGTCGAGCTCGGCGAGGGGGAAGAGGAGCAGCTGCTGCACCGAGTAGGCGATGACACCCACAGCGAGGCCGGCCAACGTCGGCGAACGCCGTGCCGCACCGAGCGCCCGGCCGGCGCGGACGCACACCATGACCACGAGACCGAGGTAGGCGAGCGCGGCGGCGATCCCGCCGCTCAAGGAGACGTCGAGCGGCCCGCTGTGCGCGCGATCGGGGAGTACGAGATCTCTGCTGTGCTCGCGCTCGTAGGTGCGGTCGATGCCCTCCGAGACCGCGATGCGGTAGCCCTCGGGGCCGACCCCGATGAACGGATGATCGGCGATCACCCGCGTGGCGACGCGCCACTCGTCGAGGCGCGAGGTCGATCCGCCCGCCCGCTCGGTGAGCTCGGCGGCTCGGGGCGCAGCGACGGCGACCAGCGCGAACACGACCGCTGCGCTCGTGAGCAGCGCCCGCCGGGAGGGCCGCGCGAGGCCAACCACCACGGCGACTGATGCGGCCGAGCCCACCCAGGCCGCACGTGACCCGGATTCGATCAGCACCCAACCACCGGCCGTTGCCGCGACGGCTGCGACGGAGCGCCAGCCGCGCTGCTCGCCCCGGTCGACGAGGACGGCACAGCAGACCGGGACGAGGAGGCAGCACGCGGCGCCCAGCACGGCAGCCGAGCCGTACGGGCCGGTGAGACGATCGGTCTCGACCGCGAGGTCGATCGGCGGGCCGGCGATCCGTTCCCACACCGACCACACGCCGATCCCGGCGGTGGCCACCACGCTCGCGCGGGCGAGCACCTGAACGCCAGAGGCGTCGAGCTGTTGGCCTGCACAGAACAGCAGTGCGAACAGCATCCATGCGAAAAGACCGAGATGGCGGGTGGGCTCGCCCAGCAGCGCCGTCGGCACGTCGTCGCCCACGAGGGCCGCCGCTGTCAGCAGGACGAGCAACGCGATCCAGAGAAGCGTCGAACGACGGTCGAGCCGTCGCCGGCCCCTCCACCACGCGAGGCCTGCTCCGGCGAGGCCCAGCGTCGAGATCGTCAGCCACCGGAGGGGGCCGAACGGCGCGAGCCCGTCCGGGTCGACTGCGACCACCGATCCCACCACGAGCGCGGCCAGGACGAGCGAAGCGGCGCGCACCCTCATACACGCCCACCGTACGCATCCGGTTCCATTCCAACTTGGGCAGTCCCGTGTCGGTGACCGACCGCGGACTGCCGGAGATCACGGCCGTCCGGGAACCTTGGCAGTGGGAGGTCGGTGACCGACGTCGGACTGCCGAAGTTGGAGGGTGGGATGGGCGGGCGTCAGGTGGTGCGGCGGATGCCCCGGCTGGCGATCAGGCCGAGGACGGCGCAGCCGATCGCGAGGCCGAAGTTCACGGCGAGCGCAGCGCGCAGGTCGAGCGAGGTGCGGTCGGCGACTGCGACCGTGGCGCCGCCGATGCCGCCCATGAGGGAGAACCCGAGCGCATCGGAGAAGTGCGTCTGCCCGCTCACCGTGCCCTCCCGACCGGGCTCGGCGAAGCTCATCGCCGCGACCGTCGTCGGGTTGAACAAGATGCCCATGCCGAGCCCGCCGATGGGCCACGACAGGAACGTCACCCACAGCGGCCACCCGCTCCACAGCACCGGCGCGACGAGCACCGTGCCGGCGATCAGCAGGCAGAAGCCGGCGCGCACCGGCACGTGTGTGGGGATGTGGGTCCGGCGCGACATGAACGCCTGCCCGGCGGTCCACGACACGGCGGCACCGACGATGACGAACCCCTGCACGACGGCGGTCGCGCCGTGGATGCGGTCGGCTGCGAGCGGGATGAAGCTGTCGACGCCGAGGAACGTGGCCGTGGCGAGCACTCGGCACGACAGGAGCGCGGGCAGCCCGCGGCGCGCTCGGAAGAAGCCGGTCGGCAGCAGGCGGCGGATCATCGGGACCGCGAGCAGCACGCCGCCCACCGATGCGGCGGCGATCGTGATCACGTGCTCGGATCGCAGTCCGACCACCAGCGCGCCGACTCCACCGGCGGCGCCGAGCGCGTACACGAGCCGCTTCGGTGAGTCGGCCTGGCCGTCGGTGGCCGGGCCGTACGCGCGCATCGGACGGCTGGCGACGGCCCCCACGGCGACCGCGGCCGGGACGATGCTGAGGAACACCCACTCCCACCCCGCGTGGTCGGTGACGACGCCGGCAAAGGCGGGCGCGACCAGGCTGGGCAGGACCCAACCGGCGGACAACCACGCATACATCATCGGCTGACGGTCGTCGGGGAACGCGCGCTTCACCAACACGTAGGCGAGGGGCGCGAACCCGCCCGTGCCCGCTCCCTGCAGGGTCCGTCCGATGACGACGACGACCATCGAGTCGGCGGTTCCGGCCACCACGAGGCCGGCGATGAAGGTCGTGATCGCGAGCAGGAACGGGCGGCGTGGCCCGAAGCGGTCGGCGAGCAACCCCGTGGCGACCAGCGCCACGAGGTCGGCGAGGGTGTAGCTGGCGAGGGCGACGCCGTACAGCGAGTCGCCGCCGAGCTCGTCGGTGATCGTGGGCAGCGCCGTGATGACGGCAGTGGTCTCGAAGGCGACGAGCGTGACCCCGAGCACGAGCCCGATCGCCAGCAGGCGTTGGTTGGCGTCGAGCCGGGCGGACATCGGGACGGTCAGGGACACGCAGCGACTTTAATACGAAAGTCGTCGCTTGTGAATTTATTTCACCTGGGAGGTCGCAGCGGCCGCCGTCGTGAGTGGCCACGGGCGGCTCCGCTCCATCGCGAGCGACAGGTCGAGCAACCGCTGCTCGTCGAAGTGCCGGCCGACCACCTGCAGACCCACCGGCAGCGGCCCGCCGGGGGCGTCGACGAACCCGGAGGGGATCGACGCCGCGGCACTGCCGTGCAGGTTGGCGGGGAAGGTGAGCCGCCCGTTGTTGCCGGTGCCGCCGTGCACGCCACCGAACTCGCGTGGCAGGGGGCCGTCGGCGTCGAAGGCGACGTCGGGGTTGCTCGCCGTGATGACGAAGTCGACGCCGTCGACCGGGTCGAAGATCGCGGCCATGCGTTCGTTCAGCTCCATCCGCCGTTCCTCGATCTTCGCCCGCGCCTCGAGCCCGTAGCGTGCCGGCGCCCGTTCGAGGCTGTAACGCATCTCGGGAGTGAGGATGTCCGCACAGTCCGGCCAGGCGTCGGCCAGCGCGGCGTGCACGGCGATGGTGCCGCTGATGCCCCACGCCGCGCCCATCGACGGCAGTTCGGTGTCGATCTCGACGCGCCGCAAGCCGACCAGCGCGATCAGGTGATCAGCCGCCTCGGCGAGCACCTCCCACATCGTCGGCGACACGACGGCGCCACCCCAGTCGGCGACGACGGCGACGCGTGCGCCGCGGAGATCGGGCAGGAAGCTGCCGAGGTTGCGCTCCCAGCCGTCGACGCGCGGCAGGCTGAACATGTCGCGCGCGTCGTGGCCGTTGCAGACGTCGAACCAGCGGGCCGTGTCGCGCACGCTGCGCGCCATGCACCCGACGACCGAGGTGTAGTTGCCCACCTGCACCCGTGGAGCGCGCGGGATGCGGCCGAAGGTCGCCTTCAGCCCGAACAGCCCGGTGAAGCCGGCCGGGATGCGGATCGAACCGCCCCCGTCGCCGCCGGTCGCGATCGTGACCAGCCCGCCCGCCACGGCGGCCGCACTGCCGCCCGACGACCCGCCCGGCGTGCGACCGTGCTGCCACGGGTTGTGGGTCGTGCCGTGGATGACCGATCGGGTGAGGTTGACGCCACCGAACTCGCTGGCCGTGGTCTGCCCGGCGAGCACGGCCCCGCCGACGTCGCGGAGGCGTTGCACCATGACGGAGGTGTGCGGCGCGATCCGGTCGGTGAACGCCGCGCATGCCTCGGTCGCGGGCCACCCTTCGACCTCGTCGAGCTCCTTCACCCCGATCGGCACACCTCCGAAGGGCTTGCTGACGTCAGCAGCGCGAGCCGCCGCCTCGGCCTCGTCGCGCGGCAGGTGGCAGAACGCGTTCAGATCGCTCGCGTCGATCGCCTCGTACGTCGCGCGCAGCTCGTCGAGCGGTGACCGCCGGCCCGCACGGAACTCGTCGACGAGCGAGCAGGCATCACCTTGCCACGGTGCATCCCCCATGCGGCGACCCTACTGCGTGTTGCGTAGTGTCGCCCGTGCCATGGACACCCGGAGCTTCCTCGGTCTCGCCCAGAGCCACAACCCGTTCCGGTGGAGCTTCGAGGTGACGCCGAGCCTGTGCACGTCGGCCAGCTTCCTGTTCGGCGGGTGCGGTCTCGGCGCAGCGATCTCGGCCATGGAGGGCACGTCGCGACGCGACTGCATCTGGGCCACGGCGCAGTACCTGTCGTACGCGCGAACCGGCGAGGTGGTGGATGTCGACGTGGTCATCGCGGTCGAGGGCCATCAGATGACCCAGGCGCGCGCTGTCTGCCACGTGGGGAACCGTGAGATCCTGACGGTGAACGCGGCGCTCGGGAACCGTCCGTTCGACCAGTCCGGTCAATGGGAGACGAAGCCGCCCGTGCCCGCACCGTCGGCGGCCGACCCCCGCCCGTTCCGGCGGCCTGTCGACGGCACGATCAACGACCGTCTCGAGCAGCGGCTGGTGAAGGGGCGGCACTTCGACGACCTCGACGGCGTCCACGGCGACGGGCAGACGCGCATGTGGGCCCGCATCCCTGATGTGATCGAGGGGGTCGACGCGGCTGCTCTGGCGGTGCTCGGCGACTTCGTGCCGATGGGTGTGGGCCAGGCGCTCGGCATCAGAGGTGGCGGGAACAGCCTCGACAACACCTTGCGGGTGGTGCACCTCGTGCCGACGGAATGGGTGCTGCTCGACATCAGGGTGCACGCTGTCGAGCGCGGGTTCGGTCATGGCTTGGTGCACATGTTCGCGGAGGACGGCACCCTGCTCGCGACCGCGAGCCAGAGCTGCATCGTCCGCTTCTGGAAGGACGACGAACCCTTGACGACCGCACACGACCACACGGAGGGAACGACATGACGCTGCCGATCAGGCCTGGGATGACGGTGCCGCTGCCCGGACCGCTGCACAGCCATCAGGACAACCTGCACGAGCTGGTCGACCTCGGATACACCGACATCTGGTCGGCCGAGGCCGACGCGCACGATGCGTTCACCCCGCTGGCGATGGCTGCCGCGTGGGAGCCGCGCCTGCGGTTGGGCACCGCCATCGTGCCCGCCTACACGCGGTCGCCGGCCTGCTTCGCGCAATCCGTCGCATCGCTTGCCGATGCCGCGCCCGGCCGGTTCGCGATCGGCATCGGTTCGAGCAGCAACGTCATCGTCGAGCGATGGAACGGAGTGCCTTTCGTCGAGCCGTACCGCAAGGTGCGCGACATCGTGCGATTCCTGCGCGACGCCCTGAGCGGCGAGAAGGTGGCCAAGCAGTACGACACATTCGAGATCCAGGGGTTTCGCCTGGGGGTGAGACCAGAGCAGGCACCGCCCATCCTGGTCGCCGCGCTGCGCGAGGGCATGCTGAAGCTGGCCGCGCGCGAAGCCGACGGGGCGATCATCAACTGGTTGAGCGACTCCGATGTCACGCAGGTCGCGGGGGTGGTGCGGGACGCCGCCGGTGGCGCCGACAAGGAGATCGTGTGCCGGATCTTCTGCTGTCCGAGCGAGAACGCCGATGCCGTCCGAGCAGGCGGAAAGCGGGCGATCGCCGCATATCTGAACGTGCCGGTGTACGCCGAGTTCCATCGGTGGCTGGGCCGAGGCGACACACTTCGGCCCATGTGGGATGCATGGCAGGCGGGGGATCGCCAGGGCGCCCTCGACGCGATCCCCGACAGCCTGGTGGACGAGCTCGTCGTGCACGGCTCGCCGGCGGACTGCCGGGCCAAGATCCAGCGCTACTTCGACAACGGGGTGACCACGACGTCGTTGGCCATCATGCCGTTGGACCCCGAGCTGAAGTACTGGGACGCCGTCCGCGCCCTCGCGCCCTCGGCCGGCTGACGGGTACCATCACGCTGCTCGCCGGTCGTCGCTGGTCGAGCGACGCGAGGCGTTGGCGGCCAGCTGCCGCCGGATCTCTGCGATGTGGGCGAGACCGCGCTCGCGGGTGCGGCGGTCGAGCCGGAACTGGACGGGCAGCGGCGACACCGGCAGCAGCGTCAGCTGTTGCGGAGCGTCGGGCCGGTCGATGGTGCTGGTGGCGGTGGAGCGAGTTGCCATGCCCCCAACGATGATCGGGGGGTGTGACGGGGTTTCTCCGGGCCGGGTTCGATCGAGAGAACCGTCGGGCGTGGATCGCTACGAACGGGGCGAAGCCAAGAGAACCGGGATGCGGCGCTCGGTCTTGGCCTGGTACTCGGCGTAGTTCGGGAACACCGCCACCGCCCGATCCCACCAGGTCTGCCGCTCGTCGCCCTCCAGCTCGCGCACGGTGACCGGGAACGGCTCGGGACCGTCCTGGATGGTCACGTTCGTCGGATCGGCCATCAGGTTGTGGTACCAGACGGGGTGCTTCGGTGCCCCGCCGTACGAGGCCACGATCGCGTACTCGCCACCGTGCTCGACGCGCATCAGCGCGATCTTGCGAACCTTGCCGGTCTTGTTGCCACGCATGGTGACGACGATGATCGGGATGCCGCTGTCGCGCAGGGTGTTGGCCTCGGTCCCGCCCGAGCGTTCATAGGCCTCGACCTGGTCACGGACCCAACCGAGCGTGCTGGGGGAGTACTCGCCGTGCAGTTCCATGGCGAGAGACTACGGCGCCCGCTGTGCCAGAGTGCACGGCGTGCTCGCCGTGCAGGTCGTCGCCGTCGTCGTCGGGATCGCGATGGTGCTCGGCACCCTGTCGTCCGCGTTGAAGACGGTGGTCGTCCCCCGCGCCTATCCCGCCCGGCTGACCCGAGCGCACTTCCTCGCGTGGCGTCGGGTCTTCGACGGCATCGCCCGACCCAACCGATCGTTCATCGTGCGCGACCGCGTCATGGCGCCCTACGCGCCGCTCGCGCTCGTGACGCTCCCGGCAGTGTGGGGTGCGGTGATCGTGTTCGGCTTCACCTTCTTCGACTGGGGCACCGGTGTGCACCCATTCGGCCAGGCGTTCGTGACGAGTGGGTCGTCGCTGCTCACCCTCGGCTTCGTGCGACCGCCCGGCACCGCACGGGTGGCGCTCGCGTTTCTCGAGGCCGGCATCGGGCTCGGTGTGGTCACGTTGATGATCTCGTACCTGCCGACCATCTACTCCGCCTTCAGCCGCCGCGAGGCGCTCGTCGGCATGCTCGAGGTCCGGGCGGGGCTGCCGCCGTCGCCCTCCGAGCTGCTCGTCCGCTACCGGCGGATCGGCTGGCTGCACCGGCTGGACGACGATCTGTTCAGCCGGTGGGAGCAGTGGTTCGTCGACATCGAGGAGAGCCACACCAGCCAGCCGTCGCTGGTGTTCTTCCGATCGCCGCACCCCGAGCGGAGCTGGATCACGGCCGCTGGTTGCGTGCTCGACACGGCGGCGATCACCGCGTCGGCGATCGACTGCGAGCGCGACGGCCAGGCGGCGGTGCTGCTGCGTTCCGGGTACCTCTGCTTGCGCCGCGTCGCCGACTTCTTCCAGATCCCGTACGACCCGTCGCCACGACCCGACGATCCGATCTCGGTCACCCGCGACGAGTTCGACGCGCTCCTCGATCAGCTCGCGGCCGAGGACATCCCGCTCGTCGCCGATCGCGATCAGGCGTGGCGCGACTTCGCCGGCTGGCGAGTGAACTACGACGAGGTCCTCTTGCAGCTGTGCGCGCTGGTCATGGCACCACCCGCGCAGTGGTCGAGCGATCGCATGCCGTCACGGCGGTTCCGGCCGAAGGTGCTGCGCGTCCCGCGGCCCGGCATCAAGCCGTCGAGCGCGTGACCGCGACGCTGATCAACACCGAGCCGACGATGACGGCCGCCGGCGTCAGGTAGCCGGCCCACGACGGAACCTGCTTCCAGCGGGGTGCCAGCATGACGAGACCGCAGATGGCACCGGCGACCGCGCCGCCGAGGTGGCCACCGATCGAGATGCCGGGGATCGTGAACGTGATGAAGAAGTTGAGCAGCAGCGTGGTGCCCAACCCCGTGCTGAAGACGTTGATGCCCTGACGGTGCAGGCCGACCGCGGCAGCGGCCATCAGGCCGAAGACGGCGCCCGATGCGCCGCCGGTGATGGCGAGGCTGTTGCGGTCGATGATGAGCACACCCGCCGAGCCGCCGAGCAGAGCCGCGAAGTAGAGAAGCCCGAACCTCACCCGTCCGAGTGGACGTTCGAGCAGTTGGCCGAGCTGGAACAGCAGCAGCATGTTGAACGCGATGTGGATGATGCCGAAGTGCAGGAAACCCGACGTGACCAACCGGTACCACTCGTTGTTGCCGTTCTGCAGGAAGAAGTGGTTGAGGCCGAGGTCGAACTGCTCTTTCGAGAGTCCGCTGCGCCCGCCGAGCGTGCCTGGATCGGTGAGCGTGGTCCAGGCGAACACGGCGAAGTTGACACCCATCAGGACGTAGGTGATGAGCGTCGGCTGCCGGGCGTTCCACCACTTGGCGCGTGTCGCCATCGCCGGCCGGCCGGCCTTCGCGCAGTCGAGGCACTGCGACCCGACGGTTGCCTGTACCAGGCACTCGCTGCATGCGGCGCGCCCGCATCGGGTGCAGCTGCGGCCGGCCTCACGGTCGGGGTGGCGATAGCACCGCGGCATGGTGGCGGACGGCGCCGACGGGTTCTGTGGTGCCGGCGGCGGGGGGAGGGCCATGCGAACGAAGGCTATCGATCGGCGCCGGGCCCGGGGCTGTCGCCCGAGGCGCGATCGATCGGGGCTCCATCGATCGGGTCGGCGACCATCGACCCGGTCAGCCCGGCATCCCACCACTGCCGGAGCACGGTCCAGGCGTAGATGCCGGTGCTGTGGCCGTCGCTCCAGTCGATGGACAACCCCCACGCCCCGCTCAACTCGGCATGGAGGATGGTGATCGTCGACGGACCGCCGGGTCGCGGCCATGCCTGCTCGCCTCGCTCGCGCCACCCGCGGCACGACGCGCACGGGCATGCGGCGCGCAGGTCGGTCACGGGGTAGGTGGCGACCACGCCGTCGTCGAAGGTGATCGTCACCGACCGATCGCGGACGATGTCGATGTCGACGGGTTCGATGCTCATGTTCCGCCCAGGGAATCGATGAACGGCGACAGCGCGAGGGCGAGCACCACGACGCCAACGATGATCGCGTTGTACACGGTGTGTGCGGTGGCCGACTCGAGCGTCGCGTCTCGCGCTGATCGTGAGCGGTTCCATGCCCGGAGGTAGACGCGCATGAAGTAGGCGCCACCGATGGAGAGAGCGATCGCAGCGCCGATGGGGATGCCGATGAGCGCGTGCACCAGACCGAACTGCAGGACCTTGACGGCTCGTTTCGCCGGGCTCCACCGCTCGGCGCCGGTGCGGAACATCCGCTCCTCGGCGTGGGCGAACAACGGCAGCGCCGGCACGAGCAACGCGATGAAGGCGAGGGGAACGATCCATTGCCACGCCGTGCCTGACGTCGTCTCGGTCGATCCGAACACCGGATTGCCATCTCCGCCGAGTGCCGTCCACCAGCCCCAGTCGAGACCGGGCACCATCATGAGCGCAACCGCCACGACGACGACCATGGTCAGCACGATCGGCACCGGCCAGACGTGACGCCACCCGACGCGGTGGAGGATCGCCGAGACGATCTCGCGACCCGGCCCCGTACGTGAGACGCGGACGCCGGTCACCAGACGGACCGCCATGAACCCGAGCACGGCCACCGAGAGGACCGTCGTGAGGTGCTCGGAGGTCGCCACTGGGAGCGAGTGTACGGATGGGGGCTAGCGTCCGCGGTGGCAGGCCAGCGAGGAGGAGCAAGCACGATGGCGTGGGACTTCGAGACGGAGCCGGAGTTCGAGGAGAAGCTCGCCTGGATGCGTCGCTTCGTGCGTGACGAGATCATGCCCCTCGAGGCCGTCGCCGATCACTGGCGCAGCGCCGAGGGGCGCGAAGCGTTCGCGCGCATCACCGCACCGCTGAAGGAGGAGGTGAAGCGCCAGGGCTTGTGGGCCGCGCACCTGCCGCCGGACATGGGTGGTCTCGGCTTCGGCCAGGTGAAGCTCGGGCTGATGCACGAGATCCTCGGGGCCACCGTGTACGGGCCGAGCATCTTCGGCAACAACGCTCCCGACAGCGGCAACGCCGAGCTCATCGCGGTCGGTGGGACCGACGAGCAGCGCGAACGGTGGATGCAGCCGTTGCTGGAGGGCAGGTACCGCAGTTGCTTCTCGATGACCGAGCCGGGCGCGGGCGCGGACCCGACGCTGCTCAGCACCAGCGCTGTGCGTGATGGCGACGAATGGGTGATCAACGGGCACAAGTGGTTCTCGTCGAACGCGTCGATCAGCGACTTCCTCATCGTGATGTGCAAGACCGGCGACCACGAGACGCCGTACCGGAACTACTCGATGATCATCGTGCCGACCGCGACGGCCGGCGTGAACATCCTGCGCGACGTGCCGACGATGGGTGAGCCCGATCACCGCACCGGCGAGCCGGGCGGGCACGCCGAGATCCTGTACCAGAACGTCCGGGTCCCGGTCGAGAACATGGTGGGCGGCGAGGCCGGGCTCGGGCAGGGGTTCGCGCTCGCGCAGAAGCGGCTCGGGCCGGGACGCATCCACCACGCGATGCGCTGGCTCGGGCAGAGCCAGCGCGCCTTCGACATGCTGTGCGAGCGCGCCCTCACTCGGTACACGCACGGCTCGATCCTCGCCGAGAAGCAGATGGTGCAGGACTGGGTCGCCGAGAGCTACGCCGAGATGCAAGCGGCGCGACTCTTGACGCTGCAGGCCGCATGGAAGATGGATCAACTGCATGCCGCGGGTCGGCACTACAGCGACGCCCGTGTCGAGATCGGGGTCATCAAGTTCTGGGGTGCGAAGGTGCTCTACAACGTGATCGACCGTGCGATCCAGATCCACGGATCGCTCGGCTACACCACCGACCTGCCGCTCGAGTCGATGTACCGGGCCGCTCGTGCAGCCCGCATCTACGACGGGCCCGACGAAGTGCACAAGGTGACCGTCGCCCGGCAGATCCTCAAGCGGTACCGCCCGAGCGACCCGCCGCAGGAGCACCTGCCCACGCGTCGCGCCGCGGCGCTCGAGAAGTTCGCCGACGCGCTCGACGGCCTGAGCCTCAGCCTCTGATCGCTCCACCTCGCGGCAACCGGCGCGCACCCCTTCCCTACGGTTCGTGCCATGGTGACGACGATGCGATGGCTGGCCCCGGACCCGATCGTCGAGCGGGTGCAGCTCGACGAGCGCAGCTGGGTCGACGTGGTGCGCGGGATGGTGCCCGAGGGCCAGCGGGTGCACGACGACCTGGTGCGCACCGCGCGCTGGCGGACGGGCCGCGTGTACAAGTACGAGCGCTGGGTCGACGACGTCCGCCAGAGCGCCACACAGAGCGGCCCCAGACGGCATCCAGCGCTCGTCGAGGTCGAGCACTGGCTGCTGCGCCGCTATCGCGTCCGGATGTCCGGCGTGGTGCTCAGCCAGTATCGGCATGCTCGGGAGGGGCTCGGCTTCCACCGTGATCGCGGCATGACGTGGCTCGACGAGACGCTCGTCGCCCTGCTCACCCTGGGCGCCCGCCGGCCATGGCTGGTGCGACGCGACCCCGGCCGGCCCGAGATCGATCCCGACGACGCGCTGCGCGACGCGATCGACCTCGACCCCGGCAACGGCGACCTGATCGTGATGGGCGGACGGTGCCAGCGCGAGTGGTTGCACGCCGTGCCGACGCTCGTCACCCCGGTCGGCAGCCGCATCTCGGCGCAGTGGCGTTGGACGTCGCGGCGAGGCGAACCCGACACCGACCCGACGTCGCGCGACCCGCGCTTCTACTCGCGGACCTGAGCGATCAGCCGGCTGCGCGACCGGTGCGCGCAGCGAAGGTGTCGGCGCCGATCGGCTCGCCGAGCAGGTAGCCCTGCACCATGTCGCAGCCGAGCATCCGCAGACGGTGCAGCTGGTCGGCCGACGTGACCCACTCGGCCACCACTTGCATCTCGAGAGCGTGCGCCAGCTGGATGATCGCCCGCACGATGGGGTCGTCGTCGCCGTTCGCGCCCAGGCTGCGCGCGACGGTGCCGTCGAGCTTCAGCACGTCCGCCTCGCACTCGCGCAGCGCGGTCAGCGACGACACGCCGACGCCGAAGTCGTCGAGCGCGAGCTGCACCCCGAATCGGCGCAGCGCCTGCAGCGCACGGGGGATGCCGGCCTGCGAGTCGTTGATCGTCTGCTCGTCGAAGTCCATGGTCAGCTGGTGCGGGCTGAGGTCCATCGACCGGACGATGGCCAGCACACGCTCGACGAAGGTGCCCTCCTGCAGCTGGCGCGGCGACACGTTGACATGCACGCTGAACGTGCGCTCGACCAGTCCGGCGGCCAGCCACGCCCGGGTGTCCTGGCATGCCTGGTTGATGACCCAGTCGCCGATGGGCACGATGGCACCGGACTCGTTGGCGAGGTGCAGAAACTGCGCCGGCAGCAGGCGCCCCCGGGTGGGGTGGTCCCAGCGCAGCAGCGCCTCCGCGCCGACGACGCGACCGCTGTGGGTCGAGATGATGGGCTGGTAGGCGAGTCTCAGCTCCTCGTTGGCGAGGGCACGCTCGAGCTCGGCGGCGAGCTGCTTCTGCTCGGCGCCCTCGGCGCGCATCGCCTCGGTGTACATCTCGACGCGCGACCGACCCCGGCGCTTGGCGGTGTACATCGCCGCGTCGGAGTTGCGCAGCAGCGTCAGCGCGGCGTCGCTCGACGAGATGCCCTCGAGCTGTGCCGCGTTGGCGATGGCGACACCGACGCTGACGGTGAGATCGACCTCGACGCCACGGATCATCATCTTCCCGCTGAGCGCCAGGCGGATGCGCTCGGCGAGCTCGAGCGCCGAGTGCTCGTCGATGCTGCCGTTGCACAGCACGACGAACTCGTCACCGCCGATGCGGGCGATGATGTCGGCGGGCCGGGTGGCGTGGGCGACGCGGTTGGCGACCTGCGCGAGCAGCGCGTCACCGACGTCGTGGCCGGCGTTGTCGTTGACGTCCTTGAGCTTGTCGAGATCGAGGAACAGCAGCGCGACGTGCTGGCGGGTGCCACGGATGCGCTCGAGCGCGTCGGCCGTGTTGCGGAGCAGCAGGATGCGGTTGGGGAGCCCGGTCAGACCGTCGTGCGTGGCCTGGCGCATGAGCTCGCTCTGCATGTGGTTGCGCGCCGTCACGTCGCGCGTGACCCCGCCCCAGTACTCGATGACGCCGTGCTCATCGCGATGGATGACGAGGTCGACGTCGAGGATGCGCTCGAGCCCGTCGGGCCCGCGGAAGCCCACCTCACCCGACCACTGCGCGGTCTCGGACGACGTCAGGAGCTCGCGTGGCACCTGGTCGCGGATGGTCTGCAGCAGCGCGCGCACCGACGGGTCGCGGATGAGGTCGACCGATTCGTCGACGCCGAAAAGGTTGCGCGCCGCCTCGTTGGTGTAGACGGGCGCACCGTTGCGGTCGAGGATGATGACCGAGTCCGACGACGGTTCGACGACGCCCAGCAAGCGGTCGAGCAGCAACCGCTTGCCGACGGTCTCGGTGTCGTCGACGGCCACTCCGGCGTACCCGCTGATCCGGCCGAGCTCGTCGCGGACGGGGCTGGCGTTGACCCGCACCCACAGCAGGCGGCCGTCGCGGTGCCACACCCGGAACTCGAACACGAAGTCGCCCTCGGCGTCGCTGGCCTCGCGCCACGCGGCCTCGGCGAGCGATCGATCGGCCGGGTGTGCGTTGCTCCATGGTGTGGTGCGCGACGACGGGACCTCGCCACCCAGCGCGAGTGCGCGAAAAGCCATGTTGGCCGCGACGATGCGGCCGTCGCGGTCGGCCTGGAAGAGCGCGACCGGCAACGATGGCAGTGGGAGATCGATGGTGGGTCCTGCCTGTCGGACTGTGGGATGTGAGAGTGACGCTTCCGTCGCCTGTTGAGTATCGGCCACGCTCAGCTCTGACTATAGGTGCCGGTGATGTTGGCGCTGGCCAGGCTCGCAGCGTCGATCGCGGCTGCGAGATCGGCTCCGTCGGAACCGTCGCCGAGCTCGGTCTGCTCGCCCAGGAAGTGCACCGTGATGCGGTACTGATGGGTCTCGCCCGGGGGCGGGCACGGCCCGGTGTACCCGACCGTCCCGGCCCCGTTGGTGCCCTGGATGGCGAACTCGGGCACGACCCCGGCGCCGAGCGAGGTCGAGAGCGGATCGAGCGCGGCGATCGCCCAGTGCACGAAGTCCGGCGCATCGAGATCGACCATCGTGATCGCGATCTCGACGGTCTGGTCGGGCGCCGCGGTCCACGACAGGTCGGGCGAGATGTTGTCCCCCTGACACGTGAACTGCGCCGGGATCGGGCCGCCCTCGGTGAAGGCGCTCGAGGTGACGGCAGGCTCGTCGTCACCGGCCACCGTCCCGCTCGTGGGCGTCGTCTCGACCGTCGCCGCCGGCTCGAAGGTCTCGACCGCGCTCGGCTCGGTGACGGGTGCGAGGGTCGACACGCTCGCGTTCTGGTCCGGTCGGGCCGGCCGCATGGTGCGGCCGTCGTCCTTGCAAGCTGTGACGACGACGGCGATCGCCGCGAGAACGATGACCGCGGCCCGCAACCTCATGTGCCCAGTGTACGACCCACGTCCCCGGCGATCGAAGACGCTCGGGGGTGAGGCCGGTAGATTCGGCACGGTGAGCGACGTCCCGCTGTGCATCCTGACGGTCCACGCGCACCCCGACGACGAGGCGTCGAAAGGGGCGCCGACGCTCGCGATGTACAAGGCCCAAGGCGTCCGCACGGTGCTGGTCTGCTGCACCGGCGGCGAGGAGGGCGACCTGCAGAACCCGCACCTGCGCGAACCGGGCCAGCCCTTCCACGGCCTCACGCCCGAGCAGGAGAAGGCGTTGCTCGCCGAGCTGCGTCCGGCCGAGCTCGCGCGGTCTGCAGAGGTGATCGGCTTCGACGAGGTGGTCATGCTCGGCTACCGCGACTCGGGCATGGTCGACACGCCGTCGAACACCCACCCCGACTCGTTCCACATGGCCTCTCTCGACGAGGCGGTCGAGCGACTGGTGACGGTCATCCGTCGCGAGCGCCCGCAGGTGATCATCACCTACGGCGACGACCAGCGGGGATACCCGCATCCCGACCACATCAAGGTGCACGACATCTCCGTCCCTGCGTGGGAGCGAGCCGGTGACCCGGCCTGGTATCCCGATGCCGGCCAGCCGTGGCAGCCCTCGAAGCTGTACTACACCACGTGGTCGAGGGCGCGCATGATCGCGATGCACGAGGGCATGATCCGCTTGCGTGGCGAGTCGCCGTTCGACCAGACCTGGCTCGATCGGCCGGGCACCGACGAGCGCATCACCACCAAGCTCGACATCGGCGCGTTCATGTGGGCGCGCAGCGGCGCCCTGCGTGCCCACGCCACGCAGGTCGACCCCACCGAGGCGTGGTGGTTCGGGCTCGACGACCACGAGATGGCCGAGGTGTACCCGTACGAGGACTGGATCCTCGCGCGGTCTCTGGTGGGGATGCCGGCGCCGGGTGAGTTCGAGACCGACCTGTTCGCCGGTCTGCGCGCTCCTGTGGAGGCCGAGCGGTGAGCACCCAGTACCGCGTCGCGTTCGGCAAGAAGGACGAAGTGGTCGAGGGCGACGACGGCGCCGACCTCGTCGTCACCATCGCTGCTGCCGACGCGGGGCTCGAGCCGACCGTCGCCTACATGCAGGGCAAGCTCAAGGCGGTCGGCAGCTCGGCGCGACTGTTCGAGGTGCTGCAGAGCGGCGAGGCAGCAGCGGCGATCAGCCGGCTCGCATCGCGTCCCTGAGCGCCCGGTAGCCGATCAGCACCGCCCCGCTGGCCACGAGCAGCTCGCGCAGCTGGTGATCGATGGTCATCAGGCGCAGGTCGTCGATCCACCCATCGGCGTTGGCGGTGATGGCCCGTACCTCGGGTGTGTCGATCGCCGGCTGCACGTGGATCTCGGTCACGCCCGGCTGCAGCGAACCGATGGTCTGGTACACGCGGTCGCGGCTACCGGCCCGCCAGTCGTGGTCGAAGTGGTCGGGGAAGAGCACCCCCTCGTCGGCTGCGAGCTGCCGGAACGGGAAGCCGGCCTCGTCCTCGCTGATCGTCGAGGGGAGCCGGATGGGGAGGCGGAACTCGACCGCGAGCTCCATGTAGACGTCGAAGAACTCCGGCCGCAGCGTGATCGACGACAGGTGCGGCGCCAGGTGGGTGACATCGATCCCCCAGGCGATCGCGCGCTCGATCTGGGCGCGGCACTCGCGGAGGACCTCGGCGGGGTCGGCGTGCTCCCACAGATCGGTCACGTTCCGGGGGAAGCCGCCTTCACCCGAGAGCAGTGAGGGGGCATGCGTGATCGGCCCCCACCGGTAGTTCTCGTGCTCGCAGTTGAGGGTGAGGTGCACCCCGAGATCGTCGCCGTCGTAGGCCGCGGCGGCGTGCCGGGCCCACGGCGCCGGCACCATCAGCGACGCGCACGTCGCGACGCCGTCGCGCAGCGCCGCGTACACACCCTCGTTGGCCGCGTGGCACGACCCGAGGTCGTCGCACGAGATGATGAGCAACCTGGCATCGGCCGGATGCCCCAGACGTTCGGCGAGCCCCCGTGCAACGGCGTCCATCGGGCGGCCACGCTATCCGGAACACCCTCCCCAGAGGCCGAGGTTCTGGCGTTCGGCCGATTCCGCTGCGGCGACGAAGTCGTCGACGTGGGTGACGTTCGGGGGGAAGGTCAGCAACGTCGCGTAACCCTGCCGCACGATCTCGAGGTTGATGAACATGCCGTCTCTCGCCAGATACACGTACCCCAGGAGGCGCCCGTAGTCGTCGCGTGCCTCGACGTCACGCTCGACGTGGATCGGCGTCGCGTCGGGCAGCAGGCCCTTGGTGAACGCCGAGGCCTCGGGCCCGAAGCACTCGACCGGCGAGTCGGGCTTGACCGTCTCGGGCGTGTCGATCCCGATGAGCCGGACCGTCTCGCGTCGGCCGTCGAAGTCGGCGACGATCGTGTCGCCGTCGACCACCCGCACGACGCTTGCGTTCGCCTCGAGCGCCGTGGGCGCGCTCGTGCCGGCCGTTGGGCCCGGCTCGTCCCTCGTCCCACCGCTGCAGGCGCCGAGGACGAGGAAGGCCGCTACCACCCACGCTCGTCGCACCCGGCACTTCTATCGTCGCGCGCGGGCTGGGAGACGGGTCAGAGGCGTTCGATGATCGTGCCGGTGCCGAGACCGCCACCGCAGCACATCGAGATCAGGCCGTACCGGCCGTTGGTGCGGTCGAGCTCGTTGAGCGCCTTGGTGACGAGGAAGGCGCCGGTCGCGCCGAGCGGATGGCCGAGTGCGATCGCGCCACCGTTCGGGTTCGTCTTCTCGGGATCGGCCCCGACCTCTTTCATCCACGCGAGCACGACCGAGGCGAACGCCTCGTTGATCTCGAAGGTGTCGATGTCGTCGATCGACAGGCCGGTGCGCGACAGCAGGCGCTGTGTCGCGTCGATCGGCCCCGTGAGCATCAGCACGGGGTCGACGCCGACCAGGCAGGTGTCCACCACGCGTGCTCGCGGGGTGAGGCCCAGGGCGGCGGCGCGCTCCTCGGTCATCACCAGCACCGCCGCGGCGCCGTCACTGATCTGGCTCGAGTTGCCGGCGGTGTGCACGCCGTTCTCGCGGGCCACCGGCTTGAGCGTGGCGAGCTTGTCGAGCGACGTCTCGCGGATGCCCTCGTCGCGAGCGACGGTGTGCGTCGTGCCGGTCGGCTTGCCCTCGTCGTCGACGTCGGGTGCCTCCACGGTGATGTACTGGCCGTCGAAGCGGCCCTCTGCCCACGCGCGGGCGGCTCGCTCCTGGCTCGCGAGCCCGAACCGATCGGTGTCGTCGCGAGTGATGCCCCACTTGTCGGCGATTCGCTCGGCGCCCTCGAACTGCGAGGTCATCTCGTACTGGCCGAAGTACGCCTTGGGGATCGGGATGCCGAGCCCCAGGTTCTTGCCGCTGTTCGATCCGATCGGCACCCGGCTCATGAGCTCGACACCGCACGCGAGCGCGACGTCGACCACCCCGGCCCCGACGAGCGACGTCGCGAGGTTGGTCGCCTGCTGGCTGCTGCCGCACTGCGTGTCGACGGTGGTGGCCGCGGTCGAGAGTGGGAGGCCCGCCGCGAGCCACGCAGTGCGGGTGATGTTGAACGACTGCTCACCGACCTGGCTGACGCACCCTCCGACCACCTGGCCGATGTCGGCGGGGTCGATGCCGGTGCGGTCGACGATGGCTCGCTGCACGAGACCGAGCGCATCGGCGGGGTGCATCGTGGCGAGCCCGCCGTTGCGTCGTCCGATGGGTGTCCGGACGGCGTCGACGATGACGACGCTGGTGGAGGAGGAGGAGGAGGTCATGCGCCCACCCTACGAGCCTCCGGGCGACGGCTCCCAGCCCGACGGCGCCTACGGTGGAGGTGATGGACCGATTCATCCCAGCGCTCCAACCACCCCAGAGCGTCACTCGTCATCGCTACATCCACGTGATCGGCTCGTCGGTGTTCGTCTCGGACCGGATCGAGATCGAAGGCGCGGGGCAGCACTACCTCGGCACCCTGGACGACGAGGGTCTGTGGGCGGTCGACGTGCCGCACGGGGAGGACCCGTCCTTCGGTGCCGCGCTCGACCTCTTCTCGTACTTCGGACGCACGAGCGAGATCGAGTGGGCGCTCGCCGGGCGAGCGGTGCAGCTGGCCGAGTGGGCGCGCACACACCGCTTCTGCGGGCGCTGCGGCACGCAGACCGAGGCGTCGGTCTCGGACCGGTCGATGCGCTGCCCGTCGTGCGGTCTGCTGGCGTACCCGAGGCTCGCCCCGGCGATGATCACCCTCGTCACACGCGGCGGGCCGGGCCCGGATCAGCAGGCGCTGCTCGCGAGAGGCGTGCAGTTCCGGGCGCCGATGTACAGCTGCCTGGCCGGCTTCGTCGAACCCGGCGAGAGCCTCGAGCAGGCTGTCGTGCGCGAGGTGTTCGAGGAGGTCGCCATCACCGTCGGCGACGTCACGTACCGAGGAAGCCAGCCATGGCCGTTCCCGCACAGCCTGATGATCGGCTTCCGTGCGGAGTGGCAGTCAGGGGAGATCGCGTGCGACCCGACCGAGATCGTCGATGCCCAGTGGTACCGGCGAGACGAGATGCCCGACATCCCGCCGCGCATCTCGATCGCCCGTCGCCTGATCGACGAGTGGCTCGCGGAGGGCTGACGGCTACGACGCGGGGGCGAGCTTCTCGGCGAAGAAGTCGAGGATGATCTCGGCGCGCTGCACCCGGTGCACGGGAGAGCCGCTGCGCGACAGCTCGTGTCCCTCGCCGGGGAAGCGGTAGAACGTGACATCGCGGCCGAGCAGTCGGAGCGCCATGAACAGCTCCTCTGCCTGGTTGATCGGGCAGCGCAGGTCGTTCTCGCTGTGCAGCAGGAGCATCGGCACGTGGATGTCGCGGGCCCACCGCACGGGGCTGATCTGCAGGTAGGCGTCGGGATCGTCGAGGTGTGACGGGCCGTGCTCGACGCGGAACATCGAACCGATGTCGCTCGACCACTCCTCGCTCAGCATGTTGTTCACGGCGCGCTCGCTGCAGATGGCACGAAAGCGCTCACCGTGGTGACCGGCGAGCCACGTGGCCATGAACCCGCCGTAGCTGCCGCCCTGCATGCCCACGCGATCGGGATCGCAGAACGGAATGGTCGCCAGCACGTGATCGAGGACGGCGAGGACGTCGTCGACGTCGACGGTGCCCCATCCGGTCCCTGGCGTGACGGGGTGCTTGGGTCCCATGATCGCCTGACCCCATGTGGCCTCGCGCCCCGAACCCCCGCGGGGGTTGCACATGACGACGACGAAGCCCGCTGCTGCCTGGAACTGGGCCTCGTCGAACAGGTTCTCGCCGTACTGCGTGTAGGGCCCACCGTGGACGTTGACGATGACCGGATACGACTGGGAGGGATCGAAGTCGACGGGGCGCATGATCCATGCGTCGATCTCGACGGTGCCGTCGGTGCTCGGCACGACGATGCGCTCCCACGATTGCGGGTCGGCCGCCTGCGCGTACCGGGCGGCGAAGTCGGTGACCCGTCGGGGGGCATCGGCGTCGATGACGAAGAGGTCGGCCACGGCGTCGACCGAGCCGATCGTCGCAGCGATCGTGCCGGCGGCTGCGTCGAAGGACTTCACGGTGATCGCGCCCGATGTGCGGGGGACCGGCGCGGCGCCGTCGGTGCGGACCTCGAACAGATGCGTCTCGCCGCGGTCCTCGGCCGTCCCGAGCAGCGTCGAGTCCCCCGTCCACACGGGTGGGCGCCAACCGGCCGTGGTCTGGAAGGTTCGGTCGAGCGCGCTGCTGACGAAGCGGTGTGGCCCGCCGGTGATCGGCACGATCCCGACGCGGATGTTCTGCGGGAACGTCGAGCTGTCGTCCATGCCGAGGAACGCCACGGTCGTCCCGTCGGGTGAGACCGACGGCTGTTGGTACACACCGGTCTGCGCGGTGAGCGCGGTGATCGTGCCGTCGAGCCCGACCAGGTAGAGATCGGTGGCGAAGTCGAGGTCCCAGGTGTCGTGTCGTTGTGCGGACGTGACGATGCCGGACGAGTCGGGCGTCCAGGCGATGCCGTCGTGCTGGAACGGACCGGGCGTCAGGTTGCGAGGCGGCGCGGAACCGTCCGTGCGGACGATGTGCACGTGCTGCGGTCGATCGACGATCCAGCCCTCGTTGTCGAGCCGGCTGAAGAACCGCTCGATCTTGCGTGGCGCCTGCCAGCTCTCGTCCTTCGCGTCGTAGCGGGGATCGCGGGTGCGACTCGTGAACGCGACGTATTGGCCGTCGGGGCTGAATCGGGGAGTGCCGACACCATCGGGCATCGTGGCGATCGTGCGGACCTCGCCCGTGCGCCCGACCGGTAGCACGTGGAGCGTGGTCTCGTTGTCCTTCTCGCCCCGCCGCGACGTGAACGCCAGCGAGGTCCCGTCGTGGCTCCACGCCGGCTGACCGTCGTGGTCGCCACCGGTGACCGGGTGCGGTGCGATGGCGCCGTCGGTGGACGTGAGCCACACCTGTGACTTGTAGGTGTTCTCCGAGAGGTCCGTTCGGGTGACGACGAAGGCGATCAGCGATCCGTCGGGTGACACCGCCGGAGCGGAGGCCTGCACGACGGAGCCGATGATCGTCTCGGCGATGGATCGGTGGGACATGACCGGTGACGGTATCGCGAGCCTCCGTGCATACGGTTGCGGTGTGACTTCCACCGATGACACCTCGCCTCCCCAGCTCGGTCCACTCGGCATCTGGACCTTCCAGCTCGACCCGCAGCCGATGGCGCGGGCGCAGGAAGCGGCCGCCGAGCTCGACGAGCTCGGGTTCGCTGCGCTGTGGCTGCCGGAGGCCGTCGGGCGTGAGCCGTTCGCCAACGCTGCGCTCCTGCTGTCGGCCACGCGCCGGATGACGGTGGCGACCGGGATCGCCAGCCTCCACGCACGCACGGCGATGACGATGAACGCGGGTTGGCGCACGCTGAGCGAGGCCTTCCCGGGTCGCTTCCTGCTCGGTGTCGGCGTCAGCCACCAGCCGATGGTGGAAGGTGCGCATCGCGGTCGCTACGGCGACAAGCCGTACAGCACGATGGTCGACTACCTCGATGCGATGGACGCCGGCGTCTTCTTCGGAGCGCAGCCGTCGATCGCTCCCCAGCGCGTGTTGGCAGCGCTCGGTCCGCGCATGCTGCGCCTGGCCGCCGAGCGCGGCGTCGGCGCGCACCCGTACTTCGTGCCGATCGAGCACACAGCGCTCGCACGCGACACGCTCGGACCACATGCGCTGCTCGCGCCCGAGCAGACCGTCGTGTTCGAGACGGACCCGGCAGCCGCCCGGCGGATCGCCCGCCGGTTCATGAAGACCTACCTCGCCCTGCCCAACTACACCAACAACCTCCGGCGCCTCGGCTGGGGTGACGACGACCTCGCCGGCGAGGGGAGCGACCGGCTCGTCGACGCGATCGTGGCGTGGGGATCGCTCGACGCGATCGCCGCACGGGTGCAGGCGCACCTCGACGCGGGTGCTGATCACGTGTGCGTGCAGGTGCAGACCGCCGACCCTCGCGGGCTCCCCGCAGCGGAGTGGCGCGAGCTCGCGACGATCATCCCGTCGCTCCGCGTTTGAACGGTCGCCTGACGCATCGCCACGTAGGCTCGACCTCATGGATCGATCGTCGTACCTGGCCGCCATCGAACGAGACGGCGAGGCGTTCGCGGGATCGTGCGCAGCCGCGGGTCTCGACGCGCCGGTGCCTTCGTGCCCGGGCTGGAACGTCGCCGACCTGGTCTGGCACCTGTCCGAGGTGCACTGGTTCTGGACGACGGTCGTGCGCGAACAGCTCACCTCGCCCAGCACCTACGTCGAGCCACCCCGTCCGGCGGATTCGGAGCTGCTCGACTTCTACCGCACGGGGTTCGCCGAGACGGTCCGAGTGCTCACGGAGGCCGACCCGCAGTCGGTGGTCTGGACGTGGACGCCGGACCACAGCGCAGGGTGGGTCGTCCGGCGCATGGCGCACGAGACCGCAGTGCACCGGTGGGACGCCGACCTCGCCGCGCGTCGCGACATGCCGATCGAGGCCGAGCTGGCGAGCGACGGCATCGACGAGTTCCTGCACTTCTTCATGGGACACGCGAAGGAGGGCACGCCGTCGGTCGACGGCTCGGTGCACATCCACTGCACCGACGTCGCCGGTGAGTGGACCGCCCGGCCCGACTCGGCCGGTGGGTTCGACATCACGCGCGAGCACGCGAAGGGCGACTGCGCGATCCGCGGTGCGGCGAGCGACATCCTGCTCGCGCTGTGGCGGCGTCAGCCCCTCGATGGTCTCGACATCGTGGGAGACGCGGGCGTGGCCGCGCGGTTCGTGGCGCGTAACGACCTGAACTGATCGGCTGCTCCTCGGCAGGGCGATGACCTTCGCCCCTGGCTCCACGGTCCGACGTGGTTGCAGGGTGGAGCCGGAGGCCACATGAGGGCATCGTTCCGGCTCGGCCGAATCGGCGGGGTGGACGTCGGGGTCCACTGGAGCGTGCTGCTCATCGTCGCGCTGCTGAGCTGGAGCTTGGGTGCCCGACTGCTTCCCGACACCGCGCCGGGGTATCCGACCTGGCAGTACTGGATCGCCGCGGTCGTCACCGCGGTCGCCTTCGCCGGTTCGATCCTGGCGCACGAGCTGAGCCACGCCGTCGTCGCCAACCGGGACGGTGTCCCCGTCGAGAGCATCGTGCTGTGGCTGTTCGGAGGTCTCGCCAAGCTGCAGTCGCACGCCCGCAGTGCGCGCAGCGAGCTCCGGATCGCGGTGGCGGGTCCGGCCATGAGCCTGCTCATCGGAATCGCATCCCTCGTCGCAGCCGCGGCCCTGCACGTCGCCGGTGCTCTCGACCTGCTCGGCGCCGCGCTGTCGTGGCTGGGCGGGATCAACGTGCTGCTGGCGCTGTTCAACATGCTGCCCGGTGCCCCTCTCGACGGGGGACGGGTGCTCGCCGCGGTGCTGTGGTACCGGTGGGGTGACCAGCAACGAGCCCGACGGTCCGCCGCCGCGGCCGGCCGGATCCTCGGCCAGGTCCTGGTGGCTCTCGGTGTCGTCGAGTTCGCGTTCGTGGGCGTGGCCGGGCTGTGGACGGCCCTCGTCGGTTGGCTGATCGTCTCGATGGCGCGCATGGAGATGAACGAGAGCGACCTGCGGCAGGCGTTCGCCGACATCCGGGTGCGCGACGTGATGACGACCGAACCGGTCGTGCTCGATGCCCGGCTCACAGTCGAGGAGTTCGTGCACAGGTCGTGGCCCGGGCATCACGTGTCGTCGTTCCCGGTCGTCGACGAGGACGGACGGCTGCTCGGGGTCGTGACGCCGAAGCACGTCGGTTCGATCCCGCCGGATCGGTGGCACGCGACGCCGATCACGACGGTCGCCACGCCGATCGATCAGCTCGTCACCGCCGGCCCGGACGACCCCTTGCTCGATGTCCTCGCGACCAAGCGCGACGTCAACGCTCGGGTCCTGGTGCTGAGCGGCGGGCGACTGGTCGGCATCGTCAGCCCGTCGGATGTCGCCAGCGCGTTCGAGCGGCTCTCGTTGGTGCGCGATCCGTTGCGCACGCGCCTCGGGCCGCCACCCGACGGCTGGGCTACTCCGCGAGGCCGACCGGTCGACCGTCGATGATCTGGTCGAGGTACTCGCTCATGCCGTAGCCGACGCGACCGATGGAGGCATCGGACTCGACGGTCCACTTCGTCATGCCCTCGCTGATGCGCGTCATCAACCAGTTGCCGTCGGGATCCTGGCGGCGGTTGCGCAGCGGGATGAGGTCGATCACCTCGCCGGTGAACCGCCACTCGCGGCTGCTGCGCGACGAGCGCAGCACGCCCTCGATCCGGTCGTGGTACGCGTCGTCGCCGCGGGTGGTCGTCGAGAGCTCGACGTGGTCGCACCAGTGCATGCGCCCGTCCTCCCACACGAACCCGCCGCGCGTGCCAGGGCCGTCGCGCTTGGCCACCCGGCTGGCCATGAAGCCGAGGTCACGGTCGACGTTCGCGGTGAGCCAGCGGTAGTACCAGGGCGACTGCCAGAAGCGGGGGCCCCACGAGTGGTCGCGCAGGCCGTGCCCGTCGATCTCCCACTCGCGCTCGCCGACACGGATGGTGCCCGTCGACTGGACCAGCTGCTCGTAGTGGCCCTTGGCGAACTCCTCGCCCGGCGCTTCGTGCGGCGTGTCGGGCTCGCCGCCGAACATGCTGGCGCGGCCCTGCCCCGTGAAGACGAGACGCACCTCGCACTCGACGTGCGGGTTCGAAGTGAACGCCGCACGCGGATCGGCCATCTGCTCGGGATCGTCGAGGACGACCACCTTCCCCGAGTACTCGACGCGCAGCTCCTCGAACGGGGTGACCATGGTCCAGCGCATGCCGCCGGCGTCGAACGCGTCGTTGTCGGTGATGGTGGGCCGCTTGTACATGAACGCGACGGTCCGCCGCGCATCGGCCCGTTCGGGCGGGAGGTACAGGCACACGGTCATCTCGGCGTAGCCCTCGTTGGCACGGTTGCCCATGCGGAACCAGCCACCGACCTGCTGGTCGGGATCGAAGCAGTTGATGTACATGCTCTCGTTGAAGTTCGGCTCGGGGCCGAGCGGGTGCATGTACTCGTCGGACGGTTCGAGTCGGACGGCCATCGCCCGGACCGTACCGCCCGCCGGCGGCACCGATGTTACCGGAGCGACTGCCGCTGGGGTCGAAGCGCTACCAGAGCTCGAGTTGCTCCCACGTGATCGCGACGTCGCTCACCAGGCGCCACTGCAGGCGCCCGCGTGCGCCCGGACGGCGGACCTCGACCATCGCGGGCCGCAGGTTGCGCGCCGCGCCGTCGGGGTCGAAGAGCTGGATGCTGCCGTCGCTCGCGACGCCCGCCACTCGCCCGAGGATCCAGCGACCGGTCCCGTTGCGGCGGAATCGGATCGCCTCGCCGCAGCGCAGACCGAGCTGTTCGAGCACGTACGGATCGGTCACGACACACCCATCAGAGGCGGCGGTCAGCCGGTCATGCGTGCTTGCAGCTTGCGCATGCCCGCCAGCCACCGGTCGACGTCACCGGTCTTGCGCTGGAGGTAGGTGAGCACCTCCGGGTGAGGCAGGATGAGGAAGCGCTCGTCGGTGATCGCGTCGAGGACGATGTCGGCCACTTCGGCCGGCTCGAGGACACGACCCGATGCCCGCACGACGCTCGACGCCGGCCCGGCTCCGGCGATGTCGCCGGCGTTCAGCATGTTGGTGTTGACGCCCTGGGGGCACAGGCAGCTGACGCGCACGCCGGCATCTCCGTAGGTGATGCTGAGCCACTCGGCGAACGCGACCGCGGCGTGCTTGGTGAGCGTGTACGGCGCCGACCCGATCTGGCTGAGCAGCCCGGCAGCCGACGCGGTCGAGCAGAAGTAGCCCTCGCCACGGGCGAGCCAGCCGGGGACGAGGTGCTTGGCTGCCCATCGGTGCGCGTGGGTGTTGACCGCGAAGGCGGTCTCCCAGACGTCCTCGGGCGTGTCGAGCAACGTGCCCATGCCGACACCGGCGTTGGCGAAGAACAGATCGATCGGGCCGAACCGGGCCTCGGCCGCGTCGATGAGCGCCACGTTGCCGGCCTCGGTCCCCACGTCGGCGGCCAGCCCGAGGGCGCTGTCGGGACGCACGGCCTGCAGCTCGGCGGCGGTGCGCTCGGCGCCGGCTCCATCGAGATCGGCGGCGACGACCCGCGCCCCTGCCTGGTGGAATCGATTGGCGAGAGCCTTGCCGATGCCACCGGCCGCTCCTGTCACCACGACGTGCCGTCCGGCGAGATCCATCGGGGGGATCGTAGGCGTCACCGAGCCCGAAACACAGACTTCACGGTACGATGCCCGTCTCCGGCTGTCTCCGGCGGATACGGTCACAGCAGGGGACGAAATGAAGGTGAGGAGACCACGATGACCGACACGAACGACGCCGTCATCCACGAAGCGCTCGCGATCATCGATCGCGCCCTCGGTCAGATGATGACGCGCGAGTTGGTCACCAGTGGCGAGGTCACCGACGTGTTGCTGGACGTGCGCTCGCTGCTCACGTTGCCGGCCGCAGCCGACGCCTGATCACGCGGCGCGCAGCAGGTCCTGGAACGCGCGCTCCAAGCACCGCCGCAGCAGCTCGGGATCCGCGACTGCGGCGCGATCGATGTTCACGCCCATGTCGAGGCTGTGGTCGTACGACAGCAGCGTGAGGTTGAACGCCACCCCTGCGAGCGGCCCGACCGGGTAGTTCTCGAGCAGCTGCGCGCCGGCCATGTACAGCGGGAACGGCGCCCCGCGCACGTTCGAGGTCGCGAAGTCGACCGTTTGCGCCTGCTGACGGGCGATGCGGGTGATCATCGACGTCGGGAGGGCCGATGCGACGGCGGCGATGGTCTCGAGCGCCGCGGCGCCGCCTCCGTCACGAGCTGCCGACGAGGCGGTCTGGATGAGCGCGAAGCGCTCGGCGATGCTCATCTCGCCCGTCGGCACCAGCATCCTGGCGAGCGAGAACGCGTTCGCCCCCGATCCCTCGGTGCGCGTGCTCACCGCCATGCTGGCGCGCAAGTGCTCGACGGGGTGGCCCATCTCCCGGTGGTACCGGCTGGCCGCCTCGGCCGCAGCGGTGAGGAACGCCGTGTTCAGGGTGCCGCCGAGGCGCTTGGCGACGACCTTGGTCGCGTCGAACGGCGCACGGAGCACCTCGATCCGCCGCTGCAACGATCGCGTCGTCCAGAGCGGTGAGCGTGCCTGTTCGGTATCGCTCAGCTGGCTGAGGACGCCGCGGATGGTGTCGGCGGCGGCGTTGCTCGCGTCGGGGATGCCCGTCGGATCGGCGAGGAGCTCCTTGATCTGGCGCAGCAGGCCGATCGGCATCCGCAGGCTGCCGGCCAACAGGTCGCGCACGACGTCGGGGCCTGACGGTGCGTCCGGTGGCGGGGCATCGGTCTCGGCCTCCGGCGAGCGATCGAGCGGCGGTGGCTCCGGAGCGTCGCGCTCGAGGTCGAGGAACTGCAGCGAGAGCTGCACGCCGCCCTCGCCGTCGGTGATCGCGTGGTGCAGCTTCTGGATGAGCGCCGACTTGCCGCCCCGCAGCCCGTCGACGACGACGAACTGCCACAGGGGGCGTGTCCGGTCGAACGGGTCGGCGGCGACGAGTGCGGCGAGATCGAGCAGCTGTCGCACGGATCCCGGCTTCGGCAGGGCGAGGTGGCGGACGTGGTAGTGGATGTCGAAGTTGGGGTCGTCGACCCACATCGGTGCACTGAGGTTCACCGGCATCGGTTGCACCCGGTGGCGCAAGCGCTCGACGACGAACGTCGCCCGGTCGAGCCGACGCAGCAAGCGGTCGAAGTCGGGAGGCCGATCGAGGATGGTGACGTTGGCGAACGTGCTCGACAGGTGCGGGTCCTTCTCGAGCCGCCACATCAGACCCTCCGCATCGCTCATCTTGCGATCGAAGCGCGGCAGGTCGGCCATGGCGGCCGAGGCTACCCCTCGCTTGCGGAGCGCAGGTCAGCGTCGGCGTCAGCGTTGCGGCTCAGTGGCGGAGCGCGTCGGCGGCGCCGGTGAGCAGCGCGATCTGGGCGAGTGCGAGCCCTGTGATCGCACCCGCGATGACGTCGCTCGCGTAGTGGATGCGCACGACGGCGCGGCTGATGGCGACGACGGCTGCGATGGCGATCCACAAGGGGGCCCAGGGCCCCCCGGTCCACACGACGAGCAGCGTTGCGGCGAACGCGGCGGACGAGGCGTGCCCGCTGGGGAAGCTCGACGTGCGCGGCACGCGAACCCGAGTGCGCGGGTCGCCGTCGACGGTCGGCCGACGCCGGCGGAACAGACGCTTGATGCCCTGGTTGACGAGCAGGCTCTCGGCGCCGATGAGGAGCACGAACGCAACGACTTCGCCGGGCTCGCGGCGGATCCCGAGCCCGTAGGCGAGCCCGATCACGTGCCAGACCAGGCTGAAGTCGCCGATGTCGCTCGCGACCCGGAAGGTGCAGGCCAGCGCGCGTGACCGACGTAGGGGCTCGAACCCGCGGTCGGCCCGCGCGTCGAACGCCCCGATCCGGCGGCCGAAGCGGCCTTCCTCATCGGTCATCGCATGTCGGTCAGACCGGACTGAGCTGGCCGAACTTGATCGGGGCCTCGATGGCCGCACGCTCGGGGTCGCCGCCGAACGCCGGGCACCACTCGCGGAACGAGCACGACGAGCACAACGGCCCCGATCGGGGACGGAAGTCGCCGGTGGTGCAGGCGCGCTCGACGGCCTTCCACACTGCCGTCGTGCGTGTGGTGATGAAGCGGGTGGACTGCGACGAGGGAGTGGCGGTGAGGACCTCGCCCGTGCGCAGGTACATGAGGCGGATGGCGGCCGGTCGCCGGCCGAGGACCGACTCGCAGAGGAACGAGTAGAAGTGCACCCCACCGAGCTTCGACTGCTCGTAGCGCACACCGGGCGCGCGGCCCGTCTTGTAGTCGGTGACGATCAGCTCGCCGTCGGCGTCGAGGTCGAGGCGGTCGATGATGCCCCGCAGCGCGAGGTCGCCGACCTGCGCTTCGAGCCGCAGCTCGAGGCCGATCGGGTGCACCTGGGTCGGATCCTCCATGCGCAGGTACGACTGCACGAGCGTCCAGGCGTCGTCGACGAACGCCTCGTGCTGGGCCTGGTCGAGGCCGAGCAGGGTGAGCTCGGGATCGGCCTCGTACTCGCGGACGGCCTGGCGGAAGGAGTGCTCCACGGCCGTGTCGGTGCGGTCGGGCGCGGGGAGCGTGTACAGCAGCTCGAGCACCCGGTGGACGAGCGAGCCCTTGGTCGTGTGCGGGCTCGGCGGCTCGGGCAGGCGCTCGATGCTCGCGAACCGGAACGCCATGGGGCACGACGTGAACGCCTCGACCCTGCTGGGCGACAGGCTGGTTGGCACCGGGTAGACCACGTCCCGCAGTCTACGAAGGGGGTGCGCGCCGGTTCGGGGATCAGTCGTGGTCGCCGGCGAAGCCCGTGACGAGCGACGCCACCACGTCGGGGTGCGACATCGGTCCGAAGTGGTCGAGGTCGTCGCGTACGACCAGCGTGCCGTGCGGAAGCTGCTCCGCGACCGCACCGGCGAAGGCCGAGGGTTGGCCCTCCTCGACCCGGCCGGCGACCACCATGACGGGCAGGTCGATCTGCGGGAGTCGCTGCCACGTGTCGTGCGTCGCGCTGTTCTCGAAGGTGCGCGCCTCGGTCTCGGGGTCGCACTTCAGGTGCACCTGACCGTCCTCGCCGAGCGAGAACCCGAACCGGACGTAGGCGTCGAGCGCCTCCGGGGTGAAGCTGCCGAGCGGAGGCCGCGAGCCGTAGCTCTCGATCGCCGCGTCGAAGCTCGGAAAGCTCGGTCGGCGCCGCCGGGCTCCGTTCGCCAGGCGGTTCTCGTGCGGCGGAGCGGACGGATCGGGGGGCGGGAACACGATCGGCTCGAACAGCACGAGTCGCTCGAACACGTCGGGGTCGCGCAGCGCCGCCATCAACAAGCAGGCGCCGCCCATCGAATGACCGAACCCGACGACGGGACCACCGGCGCGTTCGCGGAGTGCGGTCGCCACCGCCTCGGCGTCGTCGGCGTAGTGATCCCAGTGGATCGAGCGCCCGTCGCGGTCGGCGGGGAGCGGGGTGTCGCCGTGGCCGCGGTAATCGAGGGCGAGGCTGTGGAAGCGATCGGCCAACGCGTGCGCCAGCGGCAGGTAGCAGCGTCCGTGGAAGCCGGTGGCGTGGCTGACCATCAGGGTCGAGCCGGTCCCGCCGAGATCGTGCAGGACGACGTCGACGCCGTTGCTCGAGTGCACGGTGGTGGGAGGGGCCGTCATCGTCCCATCCTCGCGAGCGGGTGCGAAGCGATGCGAATGCTGCGGAGGGGTCAGTCCTCGCGCCGGCGCTTCCGCCGCCGCCACCAGAAGCCGAGCAACCGATCGAGGACCACGCCGAAGACGATCGCCATCAACAGCGACCAGCGGATGGTCGTGGTCTTCTCGAAGACGAGGAAGTCGATCGAGGTCCGCTCACCGTTCTGCAGGAAGAAGATCACGGCGAGGACCGCGACGACGGCGAATGCGATGAGCGCGATGTTCGGTCCGTTCCTGCCGCTCGCCGCGCTGGCTTGCGTGCGGTCCGGGTAGTCGTTCGCGCGGTTCATGGTGAGCCCTCCGGCGGTGAGGTGGCGGGACGATGACGTGGCGGGCACATCATGCACCACTCAGCGCGGCTCGCGTGGCAACCCCAGCAGTCGCTCACCGATGATGTTGCGCTGCACCTGACTGGTGCCGCCGGCGATGCGACCTCCAGGAGCCGCCAGCATCCCGAACGCGTCGGTACCGTCCAGCGTCGCCGACGCACCGGCGAGGTCACCACGCAGCATCGACACGTCGAACATCATCTCGGTGATGCCGAGCTTCATCAGGCTCGCCGCGGTGGACGCGATGGGTCCCTGCCGTTGCGCCATCGCCTTGAGCGCCGTGCCCGTGCTGATGAGCCGGGCGAGGTGCTGGCGCTCGACGGCGTCGAGGTCGCGCCCGGCCGCCAGCTCGGTCATCGACTCGAGGCGGCGTTCGAGGCCGATGATCGCGGTGCCGATGTGCCCGCGCTCGCTGGTGAGCACGGCCATCCCGACGCCCCACCCGCCGTGCAGCGGGCCGAGCAGGTGGTGGGCGGGGAGTTGCACGTCGGTGAAGAAGACCTCGTCGAACTCGGCCTCGCCGGTCATCTGCCGCAGCGGCCGGACCTCGACCCCTGGCAGGTCCATGGGGAAGAGGAAGAACGAGATGCCCTGGTGCTTGGGTGCGGCCGGGTCGGTGCGGGCCATGAGGATGCCCCAGTCGCTGTACCGACCCCCGCTGCACCACACCTTCTGCCCGTTGACGACGAACCGGTCCCCGTCGAGCTCTGCTCGGGTCGACAGCCCGCCGAGGTCGCTGCCCGCCCCTGGCTCGCTGAAGAGCTGACACCAGAGCCGATCGGCGCTGAGCGTCTTCGCGAGGTGGTCTCGTCGTTGATCGGGCGTGCCGAAGCGTTGTATGGCGCCGCCGGCGAGGACCAGCCCGACCATGTTGAAGAACGGCGGCACGCCGGCGAGCGCGCACTCGAGCATCCACACGGCGTTGTGCTCGGGTGTCAGGCCTTGCCCGCCGTGCTCGACCGGCCAGTGGATGCCGGCGAACCCGGCGGCGTGGATCAGCCGCTGCCACGCGAGTCCGGCGTCGACGAGATCGGGCGGGCAGATCGCGCCGTAGTCGCGCGGCGCAGCCTCACGGTTCGCGGCAAGCCATTCGCGAGCGCGCGCCTGGAACTCCTCGACGGCGATCATCGGCTCATGTGAAGAACGGTAGGAACAGCGCGGTCTCCTCACCCAGGTTCGAGGGGACGGCGTAGCCGTCGCGGTCGACCACCTGGTCCCAGTTGTCGCGAAGGTCTTCGGGAGTGAGGCCTGCCTTGAAGTACCCCTTCGTCTCGCCGAGGAAGACCTGCGCGACGCGACCGCCGCCGACCGAGTAGAGGGTGCCGCTGACGGGGCAGTCCTCGTGGGCGAGGTAGGTGACGATGGGCGAGATGAGTGCCGGGTCGAGCTTGTCGCCGAGGCCGCCCATGATGTTCTCGGTCATGCGGGTGAGCGCGAGCGGGGCGATCGCGTTGGCCTTGATGTCGTACTTGGCGCCCTCGACGGCCAAGACGCGAGTGAAGCCGACGACGCCCATCTTCGCCGCGCCGTAGTTCGTCTGTCCGAAGTTGCCGAAGATGCCCGCTGCGGACGACGTCGAGATGATGCGGCCGTAGCCCTTCTCGCGCATCACGGCCCACGCGGGACGCGTGACGAAGAACGCGCCCTTCAGGTGCACGTCCAGGACGGGGTTCAAGAGGTCGGGCTCCATGTTGTGGAACGCCTTGTCGCGCAGGATGCCGGCGTTGTTGATCACGATGTCGACGGTGCCGTACGCGTCGAGCGCGGTCTGCACGATCGCTGCGCCGCCTTCGGGCGTCGACACACTGTTGGTGTCGGCGACCGCCTCGCCACCGGCCGCCGTGATCTCGTCGACGACCCGCTCGGCCGCACCCTTGTCGCTGCCGGTGCCGTCGACTGCGCCGCCCAGGTCGTTCACGACGACGAGCGCGCCGCGGGAGGCGAGCATCAGCGCGTGCTGACGGCCGAGCCCGCCGCCTGCGCCCGTGATGATCGCCACCCTGCCGTCGAAACCGAGCTCAGCCATGGTCAGCGAAGCTAGCCACGGCTCTTTGCGTGCAGCGAGTCCGCCTCAGCGGGCGACGACGTATGCGATGGCGACGCTCGCATCGGGGCCCCGCGTGACACCCCGCGTCGATGATGTCGCCATGAGCACACGCGACTTCATGGTCGAATCGCTGGCCCGCACTGCGGCCGCCATCAGCACCCACGGCTACGCCATCCAGGCGGTCGGTAGCGACTGTTCCGTGCCCGGCTGCAACTGCCCGCCGTCGCCGCGTCCGTGGGCGTACACGATCGGCCTCTGCGGGCGGGGAGTCCCGGAGTTGCTCGTGATCGGGTTGTCCGATCGCCAAGCTCAGGGGGTCATCGCACATGTGGTCGAGACGTACTTCGACAGCGCTGAGTTGCCCGTCGGCCGCGATCAGCCGCTTGCGTTCAAAGGCGTACCGATCCGTCTGCTCGGCGCGCCGCTGCGCAGCGTCGCTCCCGATCGCGACCTGCTTGCCGGGTGGTATGGATACTTCTCGTCGTTCGGTCCGTTCACGCCGCCCGACGTCGTCCAGATCGTGTGGGCCGACGCGGTCGGCCGGTTCCCGTGGCAGACGCTGTTCGACTGGCGTCTGCGCCCTCGCCAGCCCGTGCTCGAGATGCAGCCGAACGCGATGCTCGAACCCGAGCAACCGATGGCGTGGCCCACCTCGTCGGGCCGTCGTCGAGGGCGCTCGCGATGAGATCGGGGCGTCAGACACAAACACCGTCTTTCGTGACGCTCCTGAACTCGACGTACCCGATTCCTCGGTTGCGAAGAGCGCACAGACCGAGCAATCGGGGACGGGTGTCCGACTCCCACAACCGTCTAGTAGAGTAGACGATGACGAGCAGAGATGTGCTCAAGTTGGCTGAGCGAGCAGGGTGTGCTCAGCTCCGCCAGCGTGGTTCTCACGTGATGGTCCGCTGCCCTGGCGGCTGCCAGAGCGTGATCCCCGTTCACCGAGGGCAGGACATCCCGACCGGCACACTCCGGTCGATCGAACGTGCCCTCGAACCCCGCCTCGGGAAAGGATGGCTTCGATGACCTCATCCAAGACGTACACGGCGATCTACGACTACGACGCCGACGACCACGCCTGGAACGTCCGGATCAAAGGCCTCACCGGGTGCCAGACGTATGGGCGCAGCATCCGCCAGGCCCAGAGTCGGATCCGCGAAGCCCTCGCGCTCTGGCTCGATGTCGCACCCGCAGATCTCGTCATCCGCGACCAGTTCCCCGCGCCGTTCGCATCGGTGGCCGATGACGTCGTACGTGCACGCACAGCAGCAGATCGCGCAGGCGCGAAGGCGCAGCAGCAGACCAGGGAAGCCGTGCGCGCACTGACCGACCTCGGGCTCAGCCGGCGCGACGCCGCCGAGCTGCTGGGTCTGTCACATCAGCGAGTCCACCAGCTCCTCGAAGCCAGCTGACAGCGCCGAGCCGCCGCTTCTGCACGGTTGTCCGCGAGACTGGACAGATGCTTGGCAGGAAGAATCGTGAGTCGGAGGACATCGTTGGCGCATGGACGATCGATGCCGCTGGAGAACCGATGGGCGAGTTCACTCCGAATCCGAAGTTCCGCGTCGACTGAGGTACCCACCCAGATCTACCCATCGGGACTGCGCAGGCGAGTCCCCATAGTGGAGGATTTGTCGATGCGTTGGGGAGTACTCGCGGTTGCTGTCGCGTCGATCACCGGCTGTTCCGGCGACTCGCCATCGGCCGAGTCGTCATCCCAGTTGCTGACCGAGTATCGCGAAGGTGTTCGCACCTCGGGGCCGATCCGTCTGCGAGTCGCATCGGTGGAACCGGACGATGTTGCTGGCGCCGTGACCTTTGAGGCGACGACAGCGGACACGCTCGTTCGTCTGGTCGCGGTCCTGGATGCTGATGGCAGCGGTGGAGTCTGTCTCCGAACGATCACCGCCGACGATGGGACTTCGCCACCACCGGTGCCTGTCTGGGTCGCGTAGGCCCCACGCCGAACTGCCTGGATCCGCGTGTTGATTCGCGGTTGCTCTCGCCTGCCGCGCTGGGCACACGGATGAGTGAGTCACGCCGTGGCATGCTCGTGGCCGCATGTCGATTCACGCAGAGTCCGACGAGCCGTGAGCGCAAGGCGCGGGTGGCCCATGCTGTTCCTGATCTGTGCGTCCGGCGAGTTGGTCGCTGGAGATCACATCTACTTCAAGACTGCTGAGGAATCCCGCAACTACGTGCTTACGACCGAGATGTTGCGCCAGGACGTACCGTCACCCTGCTGAGTTGCCTCGGCGAGCGCGGAACTGCCCGGTCGGCTCCCTGGTCAGTACCAGACGACGACCTGCGCCCATCCGAAGAAGCAGAGGACCGAAGCGGCGAGACAGGCGAGACCGATCAGGAAGTACCCGCCCGCGTTGGGACGGCGAAGAATGGGTGCTACGGCGAAGGCGACCAGTGCCACCGTGACCGCTGCCGTCGCGAGTGCCCACACTCTGGCGGCTGTCGTATCGACGTACGTGACCGCCATCCACAGCGCCACGAACACGTTCCAAGCGAGGATCAGAGCGCACGCTCCGGCAAACACGTAGCCGACCACTCGTCCAGGGCGAGTCGTCGCTCCAGATCGCAGCACGGCGTCGTTTCTACCAGGGGTAGCGCATATCTGTAGATAATCCGGCAATCGAGCGGAGGCTGGCGGCGTCCCTCGTCGCGGTCTGCTTGTGGCTGATCGGGGATCGGGATGACGACGGGAAGCGATCAGTCGTTGTGGTGGAGCTGGGCGTTCAGGCCGGTCCACTTGTCCGAGCGCGGCATGGCTTCCACCGCACCCGTCTGGCTGTTGCGCCGATAGAGCAAGCCGCTCGCGCCGTGCAGCTCGCGCGCCTTCACGACGTTGCCCTCGGGCAGCAGTCGCACGAGCGTGCCAGCGGTGATGTACAGGCCGGCTTCCACCACGCACTCGTCACCCAGGCTGATGCCGATGCCCGCGTTCGCGCCGAGCAGGCAGCGCTCGCCGATGCTCACCTGCACCTGACCGCCGCCAGACAGCGTGCCCATGATCGAGGCGCCGCCGCCGATGTCGCTGCCGTCGCCGACGATGATGCCGGCCCCGATGCGCCCCTCGACCATCGACACCCCGAGCGTGCCGCCGTTGTAGTTCACGAAGCCCTCGTGCATCACCGTTGTTCCCGGCGCGAGGTGCGCGCCGAGCCGCACTCGGTCGGCGTCGGCGATGCGCACCCCGCTGGGGGTGACGTAGTCGGTCATGCGCGGGAACTTGTCGAGCCCGTGTACGAGCAAACGCTCGCCGCGCCTCAGCATCGCCAGCCGCAGGGCGTCGACCTGATCGGGCACCACGGGCCCGACGTTGGTCCACGCGTTGTTGGGCAAGAGACCGAAGATGCCGTCGAGCGCGACCTCGCGGGGACGCACCAGACGGTTCGACAAGAGGTGTAGCCGAAGGTACACATCGGAGGTCGACGCCGGCGCCGTGTCGAGATCGATCTCGAGGCACACCGGCTCGCGGCGGTAGCTGCGCACGTCGCCGTCTGCCGGCAACGTGGGCAACGCGTCGGCGCGCGCACCGGCGTCGTCAGGTGCGGTGCCGAGCCCGAGGTGCGGGAACCACGCGTCGAGGACGACACCGTCGGCGGTGAGGGTCGTCAGCCCGGTGCCCCAGGCGGGTCGTGCGCCCACGGTCAGAACACCTCCGGACGAAGGGTTGGGAACAAGATGACCTCCTTGATCGAAGTGACGCCGGCGAGCAGCATCACGACGCGATCCATGCCGATGCCCAGCCCGCCGGTCGGTGGCATGCCGTACTCGAGCGCACGGATGTAGTCGTGGTCGACTGCGGTGGCCGCTTCGTCGTCACCGAGGTCCTTCGCTCGCTGCTCGTCCTCGAACCGCGCCTTCTGCTCGACCGGATCGTTCAGCTCGCTGTAGCCGTTGGCGAGCTCGCGGCCGCCGACGAACAGCTCGAATCGCTCGGTGAGGTACGGGTCGGTCCGGTCGGCGCGAGCGAGCGGCGAGATCTCGACGGGGTGCCCCGTGACGAAGGTGGGTCGGACGAGCGTGTGCTCGGCCGTCGCCTCGAACAGCTCCTCGATGATCTTGCCCGGACCCCACGCGGGGGCGCACGACACGCCGTGCTGCGCAGCCAGCTCACGCAGCTGCTCGGCAGGTTGTGACGGGTGCACCTCGACCCCGATGGCCTCGTGCACCAGGTCGATCATCCGCGCCCGACGCCACGGCTCGGCGAGATCGACCGGCTCGCTCACGTCGCCGGGTCCGTGCACGACCACGTGCGTCGATCCCGTGGCGTCGAGCGCTGCCTGCGTGATGAGCGCCTCGGTGATCTCGATCATCTCGCTGTAGTCGGCGAAGGCCTGGTACAGCTCCATCATCGTGAACTCGGGGTTGTGGCGTGGGCTGATGC
Source organism: Ilumatobacteraceae bacterium (assembly GCA_050248155.1). Classification (GTDB taxonomy): domain Bacteria; phylum Actinomycetota; class Acidimicrobiia; order Acidimicrobiales; family Ilumatobacteraceae; genus VFMC01. The sequence continues at coordinate 22,147 of JBFWSW010000013.1, read as the reverse complement.
CCTCGTTGCGGAAGATGCGCCCGATCTCGAAGACGCGCTCCATGCCGCCGACGATGAGCCGCTTGAGGTGCAGCTCGAGCGCGATGCGCAGGTACAGCTGCATGTCGAGCGTGTTGTGGTGCGTGATGAACGGGCGGGCGTGCGCGCCCCCTGCCTCGACGTGCAGCACGGGCGTCTCGACCTCGATGAAGCCGCGGTCGTGCAACGTGCGCCGGAAGCTCGCGATCACCTCGTGTCGCACGCGGAACGCGTGGCGCGCCTGGTCGTTCACGATCAGGTCCGCGTATCGCTGGCGGAAGCGGGTGTCGGTGTCGGTGAGGCCGTGCCACTTGTCCGGCATCGGGCGAACTGCCTTGGCGAGGAGCTCGAACCGTTCGACCTTCACGCTGAGCTCGCCCTTGCGCGTGGTCATCACGGTGCCCTCGACGCCGGCCCAGTCGCCGAGGTCGAGTCCGGCGAACTCGGCGAACGCGTCGTCGCCGACCACTGCCTTCGAGACGAACAGCTGGATCTCGCCGCTGCGATCGCGCATCGTCGCGAAGATCAGCTTGCCCTGCTCGCGGATCAGCATGACCCGCCCGGCGACCGACACGCGCACGTCGGTCTCGGTGCCCGGCTCGAGGTGGCCGTGCTCGGCCCGCACGTCGGCGAGCGTGTGCGTCCGATCGAACCGGTACGGGTACGGGTTCAGTCCCTGCGCGCGGAGGTCGTCGATCTTGGCGAGCCGCTTCGCCCGCTCGGACGAGAGCCCGCTGTGCGCGAGCTCGTCGTCGGGCCCCTCGGCCGGCTCGTCGATCGGCGGTTCATCGCTCACAAGGCGAAGACCGTACCGGCTCGGACTCGTGCCGGAGATGTCCATTCGAGTGGTGATATGGTCACGCAGCGGGCGATTTCAGGCGTCGGACGCCGGACAGGAAGGAACGACGGTGCCTCGACGCCGCACACTGGTGGTGAGCCTCGCGGTCGCGTGCGCACTCGTCACGACGGCGGCGCTCGTGCCACGGGCCGCGGGGGCCGACCCGGCCGGCGACGTGAGCGACGCTGCATCTGTCACCGAGCGCACGTCGCGCACGCCCATCGCCGGCGAGGTCGTGTCGATCAACCAGTTCGGCGAGCTCTCCGACGGTTTGCGCGACAAGGCCCAGGCCGTCGCCCGCGCGGTCAACGCTCCGAGCGTGCTCGGGCGTGGCTTCACGATCGGACTGCACGCCGTGCACCGCGGATCGGCCACGGTGCAAGAAGCTGTCGGTCCGGGTGGTCTGTGGCAGTACCCGCTCAATGTCACCGCGCTGCCCGTCGACGCGATCGGGCGGATCTTCGGGTTCCAGGTCTCCTCGCTCGTCGCCCAGGGCTTGGTCGTGATGGGCCGCACGAGCGCCGACCTGCGGGGGGCGCAGGCCGGTGACACCGTCGACCTCGTGGCGGCCGATGGGGGCATCCGTACCTTCACCATCGGAGCCGTCGTGGACGACGACGAGGTCGGCGGCACCGAGATCGTGATGTCGCTCGAACAGGCCGACGTCATCGGCGCGACGATCGTCACGCGAGTGGTGATCTTCGGCAGCTTCGAACGGGGCGCGCTCGACGAGGCGCTCGCCGCGCAGGGACTCGTCGACGGCTACGGCGTGCGGATCAGCAAGTCGTGGAACCCGGCGAACCCGGACGGCCTGCTCGGCCTCGCACGCACCAAGGCGGCGCTCGGCGAGTTCTCGTTCCGCGTGAACAGCTTCAACAGCATGACCATGGACCAGGCGTGGGTCGACGCCAACATCGTTCGGCGCAACTTCCAGTTCATCGGGGTCCGCGCGTACTGCCACCGGCTCATCGCCGACGACCTGCAAGCGGCGCTGCGAGAGGTCTACGAAGCCGGCCTCTCGTGGGCGATCGATCTCGCCAACACCAACACCTACGGAGGGTGCTGGAACCCGCGGTACGCGCGGGCCTCGGCCAACATCGGCTCCGTCAGCCGGCACGCGTGGGGCATGGCCTTCGACACCAACACCACGCAGAACGCGCAGGGCTCCACGCCGCGGATGGACTGCCGGGTCGTGCGCATCTTCCGCAAGCACAACTTCGCGTGGGGCGGCAACTTCCTGCTGCCCGACGGCATGCACTTCGAATGGGTCGGCGAGCCCCGCAACACGTGGGCGTACCCGTCGAAGTACTGCCCGAACCTTTCCGACGGTCGCATCGAGTCGGCGTTCCGGGTGACACCCACCGAGTCGGCGACGATGTTCGCCAGCGACGACTCGACGCCGGTCGTCGAGCCGTGACCCGCCCGGTCATCGAGCCGGTCGACCGGGTCGAGGGATAGCCTCGCCGACTGTGGCGACGCGATTCGTGATCATCGGCGGCGGGCCGGCCGGCAACACCGCGGCGACCTACGCAGCGCGTCTCGGCGCCGAGGTCACCCTCGTCGAACGCGACGTCATCGGCGGCGCGGCGCATCTGTGGGACTGCATCCCGTCGAAGACGATGATCGCGACGGGCGGTGCGATGTCGTTCACCCGCCGACTGGAGGGGATGGGGCTCGAGCAGCAACAACCCGAGGTCGACATCGAGGCGCTCAAGGAGCGGATCCACAGCATCGAGAGCCGGCTGCAGCGCGGCACCACCCGGTTGCTCACCAGCCAGGGAGTCGATCTCGTGCACGGCACAGCGACGCTGCTCGGGCCGAACGACGTGCAGATCACGTCCGCGGCACCCGACGGCGGCGAGAGCATGCGGACCATCCGTGCCGACGCGATCCTCATCGCAACCGGGTCTCGCCCGCGCATCCCCGACTGGTGCCAGCCCGACGGCGACCGCGTGCTCACGACGCGCGACTGCTACCCCCCTCGGCAGTTCCCCGACAGCATCACCGTCGTCGGCTCCGGTGTCACTGGCGTCGAGTTCGTGCACATGTTCAGCTCGTTCGGGGCCAAGGTCACCCTCGTCGTCAGCCGCCAGCAGGTGCTGCCCGGCAAGGACCCCGAGGTCGCCGCGGTGCTCGAGGAGGACTTCCTGCACCGTGGCGTCACGCTGCTGAAGGGCGCGCGTGCCGTCGGCATCGACCGGGCCCAGCGTGACGACGGAACGGGCCAGCTCGTCGACGAGGTGATCGTGCGGTGCGACGACGGACGCGTCGTGCGCAGCTCGCACGCGGTCCTGGCGATCGGTTCGGTGCCCAACACCGACGGTCTCGGTCTCGAGGCCGCCGGCGTCGAGGTCGACAAGGGCGGCTACGTCGTCATCAACCGGCACTGCCAGAGCAACGTGCCGCACATCTACGCCGCCGGCGACATGAGCGGCAAGCTGCCGCTGTCGAGCGTGGCGGCGATGCAGGGCCGCAAGGTGGCCGAGCATGTGATGGGCCTGCAGAAGGTCGCGCACCGTCATCTCGACTACGACAAGGCCGCCAGCGCCATCTTCACAGAGCCCGAGATCGCCGACGTCGGGCTGGTCGAGGCCGACGCCTTCGCCGTCGGTCGCAAGATCCGCGTCACCAAGGTGCCCTTCAGCTCGACGCCGAAGGCGCTCATCAACAACGACTGGCGTGGCTTCGTGAAGATCATCTCCGACCCGGCCACCGGTGTGGTCCTCGGGGGGTCGATCGTCGGGCGCCATGCCGCCGAGCTCATCAGCGTGATCGCGCTCGCGGTCACCGCCAACCTCAAGGTGACCGACATCGTCGAGAGCCTGCTCGTCCATCCGGCGCTCAGCGAGGCCCTCGCCGAAGCGGCCGAGTGAGCCGGGAGCCCGGTGTTCCCAACTGACGATCGCGACGAGGTCGAGCCACCGTCGGTCCCAGCCGGGCTCGTGCTGGCACCACTCGGTCGCCGTGTCATCGGCGAGCTGATCGACGAGCTGCTCATCTTCCTCCCGGCCGCCGTCGGAGCGGCGATCGTGGGGTACCGGTTGGGTGACGACATCTCCGACGACGCGATCCTCGTGTTCAACGTCGCACTGGCCGCCACAGCGCTCGCGTACAAGACGCTGATGATCGGCGGGTTGGCTCGCACGGTCGGCAAGTACGTGACCGGCACGCGGGTGGTGCGGTTGCTCGACGGCGGGAGCCCCGGCTGGTTCTCGGCGACGCAACGGGCGCTCGTGCCCGTCGTCGCGACCGGCATACCCGAGGTCGGATGGGTGCTCGGGCCGATCGTGTACGGCTGGGCGTTCTTCAGCCCGCTCCGGCAGGGCATCCACGACCGCGCCGCAGGCACGGTCGTCGTGCTCCACCGTCGGCCGGTGGCCTGACCCCTACTCGACGACGACCAGCACGTCGCCAGCGCCGACGGTGGCGCCGGCGGTGACCTTCACTTCCTTCACCGTCCCTGCCTTGTCGGTGGTGATCTGGTTCTCCATCTTCATCGCCTCGAGGACGACGACCGGCGCGCCGAGCTCGACCGCCTGCCCGACCTCGACGAGCACCTTCACGATCGTGCCCTGCATCGGTGCCTCGATGGTCCCCGAACCGGCAGCGCCTCCGCCGCCCCCGCCTCCGCTCGCTGCGTGACGCGGCTTGCGTGCGGCCTTGGCCGCACCGACGGCGACCGCCGGCGCGTCGGGGACCCACATCGTGACGTCGAACCGCTTGCCGTTCACCTCGACCGTCGTCGACCGCTTCACCAACGGCTCGGCTCCCTCGCCATCGGCGCTCGCTGGCGCCGGCGCGGATGGGGCAGACACCGCCGACAGGTCGAGCCGCTCTTCGACCCACTTCGTCGAGTGCGCCATGTCGACGAAGTCGGGGTGCTGCAGGATGGCGATGTCGGCGGGGATGGTGGTGGCCACGCCTTCCACCACCATCTCCTCGAGCGCACGGATGGTGCGGGCGATCGCGGTCGGACGATCCTTGCCCCAGACGATGAGCTTGCCCACGAGGTTGTCGTAGTACTGGCTGACCGTGTCGCCCGACATGTAGCCGGCGTCGAAGCGGATGCCGAAGCCGTCGGGTGGGACCAGCTTGGTGATGGTGCCGGGGGAGGGCAGGAACTTGCCGCCGGCCGGGTTCTCGGCGTTGATGCGGATCTCGATGCCGTGGCCGCGCCGCGTGGCGGCGACCTCGGCCTGCGTCATCGGCAGCCGCTCGCCGCTCGCGACGCGGATCTGCCACTCGACGAGGTCGATGCCCGTGATCACCTCGGTGACCGGATGCTCGACCTGCAACCGGGTGTTCATCTCGAGGAAGAAGAACTCGCCGTCCTGATAGATGAACTCGACCGTGCCGGCGTTGTAGTAGCCGACCGCCTTGGCAGCCTTGATCGCCGCCTCACCCATCGCGTCCTCGATGCCAGGACCGAGCGCCGGGGCCGGCGCCTCCTCGATGAGCTTCTGGTGCCGGCGCTGCGCCGAGCAGTCGCGTGTGCTGACCCACACCACGTCGCCGTGCTGGTCGCCGACGATCTGCACCTCGACGTGACGGGGCCAGGTGAGGTAGCGCTCGATGTAGATCTCGTCGCGCCCGAAGAACGCCTTCGCTTCGCGCTTCGCGCTCTCCATGGCCTCCTGCACGTCGGTCGCCGACTGGATGACCTTCATGCCGCGCCCACCACCGCCGTACGCGGCCTTGATGGCGAGCGGCCAGCCGTGCTGGTTGCCGAACGCGAGGATCTCGTCGGCGGAGGTGACGAACTCGGTGGTCCCGGGCACGATCGGCGCGCCGCCGCGCTGTGCCGCCTTGCGCGAGCTCACCTTGTCGCCCATCTCGTCGATCGCCTCGGGAGGAGGACCGATGAACGCGACGCCCTTCGCGATGATCGCCCGGGCGAAGTCGGCGTTCTCGCTGAAGAAGCCGTAACCCGGGTGCACCCCGTCGGCGCCGCTCTGCTCGATGGCGCGCAGAATGGCCTCGGTGTTGAGGTAGCTCTCGGCCGCGGTCTGCCCGCCGAGCGCGTACGCCTCGTCGGCGAGCCGGACGTGCAGGGCGTCGCGGTCGAGCTCGCTGTACACCGCGACCGTCTTGATCCCGAGCTCACGAGCGGCCCGGATGACCCGGACGGCGATCTCTCCACGGTTTGCGATCAGGATCTTGGTCAGCACGACTGGCAATACTTGCTGAATGGACACCCCTGGTGCCACCCCGCTGTCGCTCGCCGCTCGTGGATGGCGGGTGACCGTGGTCGACGAGACGGGCAGCACCAACGCCGACCTCCTGGCGGCAGCAGCCTCGGGCGCGCCGGACCGGAGCGTGCTGATGGCTCGCCACCAGACGGCGGGTCGCGGGCGGCTCGACCGCACGTGGGACGCACCGCCGGGGGCGAACCTGCTGGCGTCGGTGCTGCTGCGCGAGCTCCCGGCCCACCTGCACGAGGTGACGCAGCGTCTCGCGCTCGCCGCGGCCGCGGCCGCCGAGCAGGTGGCCGGTGCCCGAGTCGAGCTCAAGTGGCCCAACGACCTGCTCGTCGGCGACGCCAAGTTGGCCGGCATCCTCGCGCAGGTGGGCATGGGCGCCGACGGCCGACCCGGTCATGTCGTCGTGGGCATCGGGATGAACGTGCAATGGGCGCCCCGTGGCGCGGCCAGGCTGGGTGACGACATCGATCCGTTCCACCTGCTGCGCACGATGCTGGTCGCCTTCGACGACCTGCCACCCGACATCCACGATCTCTACCGCTCGCGCCTCGGGACGCTCGGTCGTCGGGTGAAGGTCACCCTGCACGACTGCGAGCTCGTGGGGCGAGCCGTCGACGTCGGTCGCGACGGCCGGTTGGCGGTGCTCGACGACTGCGCGATCACGCACCACGTCGACACCGGCGACGTGGTGCACCTGCGGCCCGGGTGACCCGATCGCGACGCGCCGACTCGGTACCCTGGATAGTCGTGTCCTACGTCGAGCCGCCTGCCGCGCGCGCCGCGTCTCCCGGGTTTCCGAGCCGCACCGCGGTCGGGCGCCGCCCGAACCGCGCGCTGTCGATGGTGCTCGTCGCCGGCGCCATCGCTGCAGCCGGCACAGCGGGCACGCTCGTCGCCGCCCGCGCGGCGATCGACACCATCGAGCGCACGCCGGATGTGGCCGCCGTGCTCAGCCCACCCAGTGCAGCCGTCGAGAACTACCTGCTGGTCGGCTCGGACAGCCGGGCCGGGGCCGACCCCGACTCGCCCGACGCCGGTGGCATCGGCACCGAGGCCGACGTGTCCGGTTCGCGCAGCGACACGATCATGGTGCTGCGCCGTGACAAGGCGACGGGCGTCGCGTCCCTCCTCTCCATCCCGCGCGACCTGTGGGTCGACATCCCAGGGCGGGGCCACAGCCGCGTCAACTCCGCGTACAACGACGGACCGCCGGTGCTTGTGCAGACCGTGCAGCAGGCGCTCGGCCTGCCGATCCACCACTACCTCGAGGTCGACTTCTTCGGGTTCAAGGACATCGTCGACGCCCTCGGCGGCGTCGAGATCTGCTTCGAGTACCCCGCGCAGGACACCCACACCGGTCTGTACGTCGCGCAGCCCGGCTGCACGGTGCTCGACGGCGTCCAGGCCCTCGCCTACGCGCGGAGTCGTCACTACCAGGAGTACCGCGACGACAAGTGGCACGAGGACGGCACCGCCGACATCGGCCGCACCAAGCGCCAGCAGCACTTCGTCGAGACGGCGCTCAACACGGCGCTCGCCAAGGTGAAGGCCGACCCGTTCGAGGCCGGCGACCTCCTGGCGGCGATCGGTCCGGCGATCCGCCTCGACGACGAGGTCGACGTGCTGTCCACCGCGGCGACGATGCGCACCGCCGTGCAGAAGGGCATCGACGCCTACTCGCTCCCCGTTCGCGGCGACACCATCGACGGCAACTCGGTGCTGCAGCTGGCCGACGGCTCGGACGCCGTGCTCGCCTTCTTCCGCGGTGACGGACCTGCCCCCGCACCGACCGCGTGAGTCCACCCGGCATACTGGTTCACCACATGAGAGTGACCACATGAAAGCGCTCATCCTCGCCGGCGGTGCCGGTACACGACTGCGGCCGATCACCCACACCAGCGCCAAGCAACTCGTGCCCGTCGCGAACAAGCCCATCTTGTTCTACGGGATCGAGGCGATGGTCGAGGCCGGCATCACCGACATCGGCGTCATCGTGGGCGACACGCGCGCCGAGGTGATGGGCGCGCTCGGTGACGGATCGCGGTGGGGCGCGAACATCACGTTCATCCCGCAGGACGCCCCGCTCGGCCTCGCGCACTGCGTCCTCATCGCCGCCGAGTTCCTGGGTGATGACGACTTCGTCATGTACCTCGGCGACAACCTGCTCGAACAGGATCTCGGGGCGTTCGTGCGCGCGTTCGAGGTGGCGCGCGCCGGCGACGATCCGCCGTGCGCCCAGATCCTCCTGAAAAGAGTGCCCGATCCCCACCGGTTCGGCATCGCCGAGCTCGACGACGCCGGCCACGTGGTGCGCCTGGTCGAGAAGCCGGCCGATCCACCGAGCGATCTCGCCTTGGTCGGCGTGTACCTCTTCGACGCGACGATCATCCGGGCCGTGCGGTCGATCACGCCGTCCGCGCGCGGCGAGCTCGAGATCACCGATGCCATCCAGTGGTTGGTCGATCAAGGTCTGCGCGTGCGTCAGGAAGAGCTGACGGGTTGGTGGATCGACACAGGGAAGCTCACCCCGTTGCTCGAGGCCAACCGGCTGCTGCTCGAGCGCGTCGAGACCCGGATCGACGGTGAGGTCGACGAACGATCAGCCCTCGACGGCCGCGTGGTCGTCGAAGCGGGCGCGAAGGTGGTCGACTCCACGCTGCGCGGTCCGCTCGTCATCGGCGCCGGCACCGTCATCGAGAGCAGCTTCATCGGGCCGTTCACCGCGATCGGCAACGGTTGCGAGGTGCGACACAGCGAGATCGAGCACTCCGTCGTGATGGACGCCAGTCGCGTCATCGACATCAAGCGGTTGGAGGACAGCCTGATCGGCCGCGAGGCTGTCGTGTCCCGATCGCAGGTGAAGCCGCGAGCGCTCAGGCTGATGGTGGGTGACCACTGCCAGATCGACGTCGAGTAGATCGCGCAGATCGGGCAGAGCGAGCGGATCGAGGAGCATCACGTGGCAACCATCACCGAGAGCGAGGCCATCGCCGGCGTCTGGATCGTGCAACCGGCGATCCACGGCGACCAGCGTGGGCTGTTCATCGAGACCTATCGCCGATCATGGTTCCCCAACGGCCGCGAGATGATCCAGGGCAACCGCGCCAACCGTCAAGCGGGCGCGCTGGTCGGCCTGCACTACCACCTCCATCAGGCCGACTACTGGTACGTGCCGTTCGGGCATGCACGCGTGGTGCTGCACGATCTGCGTGAGGGCGGGCCGACCGACGGCGCCACGCTCGAGCTCGATCTGAGCGGCGAGAACCACCTCGGCGTGTTCATCCCACCGGGCGTCGCGCACGGGTTCGCGGCGCTGACCGACATGGTGATCACGTACCTCGTCGACGGTTACTACAACCCGGCCGACGAGCTCGGCGTGGCGTGGGACGACCCCGAGGTGGGTGCCGACTGGGGCGTCGTCGAGCCCATCTTGTCGGCGCGCGACCAGGCGAACCCCAACCGCGCGAGCATCCCCGACCAACAGCGGCCATCCTGGCCGATGCGAACCTGAGAGCGTGCAATGAAGATCTTCGTCACCGGCGGGGCCGGGTTCATCGGGTCGAACTACGTGCGGTACCTCGTGTCCGAGACCGACGACGAGGTCACCGTGTACGACGCGCTCACCTACGCCGGCAACCTCGAGAACATCCGCGACGTCATCGACGACCGCAGGTGCCGGTTCGTGCACGGCGACATCTGCGATCAGGACGACGTGGTCGCCGCGATGGAGGGTCACGACGCCGTCGTGCACTTCGCCGCCGAGACCCACGTCGACCGGTCGATCAAGGACGGCTACTCGTTCGTGCGCACGAACTGCTTCGGCACGAACGTGCTGTGCGACGTCGCTCGGCAGATCGGTGTCGAGCGGTTCCTGCACATCTCGACCGACGAGGTGTACGGGTCGATCGACGTCGGTTCGTTCGGCGAGGACGCCCGGCTCGGTCCTCGCTCGCCCTACTCCGCGTCGAAGGCGGGCAGCGACCTCATCGCGCTCAGCTACTTCACGACGCACGGGCTGCCGGTCATGGTCACCCGGTGCAGCAACAACTACGGCCCGTACCAGTTCCCCGAGAAGGTCATCCCGCTGTTCACCACGAACCTCCTCGACGGCAAGAAGGTCCCGCTCTACGGCGACGGTGGCAACGTGCGCGACTGGATCCACGTGCACGACCACAACACCGCGGCCGACCTCGTGCTGCGCCACGGGCAGGTCGGCGAGGTCTACAACATCGGTGCCGGGAACGAGATCACGAACAACGAGCTCACCCGGCGACTGCTCGAGCTCACCGGCCGCGACGAGAGCTACATCCAGCCCGTCGAGGACCGGCTCGGGCACGACCGCCGCTACTCGATCACGCACGACAAGGTGAGCGCGCTCGGCTGGCGGTGCCGGCACGACCTCGTCGACGGGTTGGCCGAGACGGTGGAGTGGTACCGGGCGAACCGGGAGTGGTGGGAGCCGCTCAAGGCCCGGGCTGCCCTGTGAGGGTCGTCGTCACCGGTGCCGGCGGACAGCTCGGCCGCGACACCGTCGCCGCGTGCACGTCGGCCGGTGACGAGGTGCTGGCCTGCGACCGCAGCGCGCTCGACATCACCGATCGCGACCAGGTGCTCGGCGCCATCACGTCGTTCGCCCCCGACGCGGTCATCCACTGCGCGGCGTGGACCGCGGTCGACGCGTGCGAGGACGAGCCCGGGCGTGCGTTCGCGACGAACGGGCTCGCGGTGCGGTGGATCGCCGAAGCGTGCCACCGCTCGGGTGCACACCTGGTGCACCTCAGCACCGACTACGTCTTCGACGGCACGCTCGATCGGCCCTATCACGAGTGGGATGCGCCCAACCCCACCAGCGTCTACGGGGCGAGCAAGCTGGCCGGCGAGGACGAGGCGTTGCGCCTCGGCGGATCGGCCGCCGTCGTGCGTACCTCCTGGGTCTGCGGCCAGCACGGCACCAACATGGTGCGCACCGTCTTGGGGCTCATCGAGCGGCAACCCGTGCTGTCGTTCGTCGACGATCAGATCGGCAACCCGACCTTCACGGCCGACCTTGCACCCGTGCTACGGCGCATCGCGCTCGACCGCCGCAGCGGCGTCTTGCACCTCACCAACTCCCGATCCGTCTCGTGGTTCGAGTTCGTCCGCGAGATCGTTGCCGCAGCAGGCGAAGATCCCGGCATGGTGCAACCGATCAGCTCGGCCGACCTCCAACCGGCCCGCCCGGCGAGGCGACCGGCGAACAGCCGGCTCGACAACCGCGCCGCGCAGATGAGCGGGTTGCCGCCGATGCGTGACTTCGCCGAGCCGCTGGCCGAGCTCGTCACGGTGCTCACCCGCTGAAGGTCGGCGCGCATCGTTTCGTGACGCTCCTCACCTCGGCCGCGCCAGACTCGGCAGGTTGCGAAGAGCGCACAGTACGGGCATGCGGCGCTCTGTGCAACGATCGCTGTCAGCTTGTGCCGGCGAGCAAAACGACAACTACAGTTGTCGCGGTGGAGATCCTTCCGAGCGCCCGCAAGCACGGGATCTCCGACGACGACATACTCCACGCATTCGAGAACGCCGTGGCCTCGATCACCGTGCCAGACCGACCCGACTTCTCCATGATCATCGGACCCGACGAACAGGTCGACTGCTCGAGATCGGCGTGCTCGCCGACGACGACAACGACTACGTGATCCACGCCATGCCCGCCCCAAGTACCTCAACCTGATTCGACCGCACAGGGGCGACCAACCATGACGACCAAGAAGCACCCACGTGGCCTCACCGCCGACGAAGCCGACGCACTCGTCGCCGCGTTCGACGACCACACCGACGACGACTACTCCGTGACCGACGCGGCGACCCTGCGCGAACTCCGCGCCGCTGCGGCAGCACGACGCGAAGCCGATGCACGCATCGAGGCCGCCGCACTGGCTGCGCATCGCGCCGGCCTGTCATGGGGTGCCATCGGCGCGCAGCTCGGCATGACACGACAGGGCGCCCGGCAACGCTTCGAACGACTCGTCAACCACTGATAACCGCTCGTCGCTGCGGAGCCGATACGCGCCCGAACTGCCACTCGGCGCTCGCCGTTCTGCGTCACTCGCCAACCTTGCGCCACGGTTCCGGACCGGGCGTTACGAGCGGGTTGCCCGCCGTGTGGCTCTCGGCCGCGAGACGTCGCCGCTGTCGACGGCGATCTGCGGCCCGTCCGTTCCTCGACCTTCCGTGTTACATTGTCACACGATGGCTGAAGGTCTCGACCGGCTCCCGGAAGAACGGCGTCGTCCTCACGAGAGCTGACCTGGAACGGATCTTCATCGACCTGCGAGCGCTCATCTCCGGGACGGACCAGCTCGACCCGAACCGGTCCTTCGCCGTGGACATCGCGGTTGCCATCACGCACGCAATCGAACGCGAAAGTGGAGGCCAGTGATGGCGAAGCCGAGGGCGATCCAGTGGCTCGAGGAACAGACGGGCGAGACCATCGCCTACACCCCCGAAGTGATCGTGAGTCAGGATCGACACTTGTCGGTCCGTCTCACAGGCGAACTCGCGGCAAGTCTGGACGCGATGGCGTCTGAGCGTGGGCTGACGTTGTCGCATCTCGTGCGTGAGCTGCTCGCCGAGGCGGTGGCTCAGCGAGCGACGGTGGCCAAACTCGACGGACGGGCACTGGCCGATCGCCTCGCAGCCGATGTCGCCGAAGTGCGCCGACGGCTCGCCGGCTGACCCGCCCAGACCTGCGGCTCGGTGCGCGACTTCTCCGCGGAGAAACGGCTCGCTCGCGACCGCGCGTCGAGAAATGCACCACCAGGGTGCAGCACTCGACATCAAGCCTGGCGTCGTCCACCCGACGCGTCGAGTTCGGTCCGTCGAGGGGTCCGAAGTCGACACGGGACTTGGTGGAGCGCGAGCGGGCATGGCGTGAACGATGAAGTCGATACCTTCCCATTGCTCACGCCGACTTCCAGCAGTCTCGCCGAGAGGTCGGGACCGAGGAGCATGGTGAGGTCGTCGAGAACCAGCACACGGATCGGATGATGGGATGGCGTTGCGGTGTGTTCGTAGCGTCTCGGTTCGCTCGGCGGGTTGGCTCATGAACTGCCTGCCGCCTGCGGGTTGGCTTCCGATCGGTGCTCGATTTCTCCGCGGAGAAGTGGGCGGGCATTACAAGGGGGTTGCGGTGACTCCGAGCAAAGGCCGCTATCCTTACCATGGGCTAAGTGGTAAGGAGTGCTCATGGAGATAGCAGCCAAGATGAGCTCGAAGGGTCAGATCACGGTCCCCAAGGCCGTGCGCGACGCGCTCGGCATCGGCGAAGGCGACAACGTGGTGTTCCGCGTCGAGGGCAACCGTGCCGTCCTCGCACGCACCCCGGACTTCCTGTCGCTGGCCGGAACGATCAAGGTCCCCGCAGCCCGGCGCAACGCAGCATGGGACGACGTCATCCGCAAGACACGCTCGGCTCGTGCGGACGACCGCCCATGACGGCATTCATCGACACGAACATCCTCGTCAGGCACCTCACCGGCGACCCGCCTGCCATGGCCGAGCGAGCGACCTTGTTCCTCGCCAACCCGCCCGAGCTATACCTCGCCGACCTGATCGTCGCCGAGACCGTGTACGTCCTCGAGTCGTTCTACAAGGCTCCACGGGACCAGGTCGCCACGGCGATGCGGTCGCTCATCGCCATGAGATCGATGATCACGGTCGACCCGGCGCTGCTGCTCCGAGCGATCGAGGTCTACGAAGTCGAGCGACTGGACTTCGCCGAGGCCTACCTCGTGGCATGCGCCGAGAGCGCCGGCGTCGACTCGATCGCCTCGTTCGACAAAGCCATCGACGAGATCACCACCGTGACCCGGCTCGAACCCTGACCCGAGCCGAGCTGCCGCTCGTGACTGCTGTCGGTATCCGACCGCGTCCGGCGTATCGCCGTCGTGATGTCGTCCGACTGGGCTCACACCTCGGCCGGGGCGTACCAGCCGGCGAGGTCGAGCACGTGGTGCGCGGCCATCATGCTGAACATGCACACGTCGCGCCCGCTGGCGGCGCGCGTCGGCACGACGGACATGTTGGCGGTCGTCTGCCCGGCGGTGGCGTTCACCACGACCGTCGAGTACGCCGCGTCGTCTCGGCACGGCGCGACGGCGAGCCACCCGTCGCCCGCCGGGTCGACGGCGATGGCGTTGACGACGAGTGCGCGCGCCTCGGGTGGTATCGCGGTGAGCGCGGGCACCTCGTTGGCCGGGACGGCAGCTCGTCCGAACTGCGAGCGCAGCATCGGCCCGACCGGGACGCCCACCCCGTCTCGCGAATCGACGAGCCGCGTCGGAGCCGTCGCGCGATACCACGTCGCCTCGTCCGAGCCGCCGGCCGAATCACCGGGGCCGGCGGAGAACGCTCCGGTCACGTCGACGACGAGGTGCGTGCGCATGCTCGACACCAGGCACAGCTCACCGCCCCGTCCGTCACCAGGCGACACCGCGACCTGCGCGAAGTTGCTCACCGTCTCACCGGCGCGGACGTTGACGTTCGAGGTGTCCGGCACCGGCCCGTCGCACGGGTACGCGGTGACGTACCCGTCGGCGTCGGCCTCGGTGGCTGCGACGTTCACGGCGACAGCCGTCGTCCCCGGCTCGAGCTGAATCCGCTCGGGGCGCCCCGCTTCGACCTTCCGTGTCGTGCGGGTGTCGAGGACGCGGCGTGGACCGACGGATCGGAAGCTCGACGCGCCCGACGCGTGCCGGGAAATGTACGAGCCGAACACGTCGACGACGACGTCGACGGCGGTCGAGCTGAAGAGGCAGATCTCCGCGTTCGACGAGACCCGCACGAGCGCGAAGGCAGCCTGCGGCGCCGGGCCCGAGACGTTGACGTTCGATGCCCAGGGTCGCGGCTCGTCGCACGACCAGGCGGTGATGTATCCCGGCCCTGATGCGTCGACACCGACGAGGTCGACCGCGGCGACCTGTGCACCCGGGGCGAGCAGCGCAGCGAGCGGTACGCGGCGGATCGCGCCGGCAGCGAGCCGAGTCGATGTGCGCGTGTCGAGCGCGCGATGCGGGCTCGTCGGGAGGAAGCCGAGCTCGTCCGTCGACGGCGTGAGGCCGATCCGAGGGATCGGTTCGGGCGGTTCGATCTCGAAGAAGGTCGGGCGGTAGAGCCGCGGGTTCGAGAAGGCATCGGGATCCATGCGCCACGCGTTGTGCGACACCGTCACGACCAGGTTGCCGAGCGCCGAGCGCCACGGGAGCAGGTGGGGCAGATACGTGTTCGTCGAGCCGTCCGACGTCTTGGCCGGCACCGTGATCGTGCGCACGCGGGTCCACGGCCCCTGGGGCGCCGGAGCGGTGTCGACCGCGAGGTCGCTGCCGAACCAGTCGCCGGGCTTGGTGACCGACACCCACACACCGTCGATCAGCCGCGGCTGCAGCGCGTACGTCTGCCCGGCCGGTCCGGCGTGGATCGCTGCCGCGTCGCGGCGCACGTCGGTCCACCCGTGACCGTCCCAGTACTCGGGTGCGAGGTCGAAGCGGCCGCGTGGGATGCGCGCCAGGAAGGTGTCCTCGGCCGGTGGCGAGGTCGGATCGGGCAGGTTGAACTGGTCGTAGGAGTGGCCGAACAGGTACGTGTGCTCGCCGGCGGTCTCGACGGTCCAGCCGTAGAGCACCCGCCCGTCGTCGTCGGGTGCCGGCCGCAGGCTCGCCACCGAGAGGTCGTCCGGGTCGATGCGGGCGATCCACACCCCGTCCGGCGCAGCGCCGGTGCCGGCACCCGCCGAGCTGATGTTGCCGACCAGCGCGTAGAACACGTGCAGGGCGCCGTCGGCGCCGATCGCCCCACCCATCGGCCAGAACCAGCGGTTGCAGTTGAGCGTCTGCTCACCACCGACGTAGGACGCCCGCCCCGGGTTGGGGCAGCGGTCGCCGGGCGAGGTCGGCCCGTGGATGGCCCGGAAGCACGCGCCGGTCTGCACGAGCGCGGCGTTGTGCGCGAAGTGGGCGCTGCCGAGATCGTCGGCACGCCCGCCACCCGGGACGAAGAACGCATCCTGGAACAGCCACAGCACCCGCCCGTCCGGCAGCTGGTGGGCGCGCAGCGCGTCGAGGCCCACGTACTCATCGACCTGACCGGCGAACAGCCGGTTCAGATCAGCCGTCGACGTCCCGTCGGCGCAGGTCGCCGCATCGGCCGACGCACCTTGTTGGCTGTCGGTGACGCCGATGCCGATCCATGCACCGATGGTCGCGGCGACGACCAGGGTCCGTGCTGCACGTCGCAGGGCGGTCGGACCGAGCACGGGTCAGAGGCCGAGCAGTGGCAGGCATGCGTCGAGTCCCTCGATCCGCATGTCGTCGCGCCGGACGTGTTGCTCCCAGTGGGCACGTGTCATCTCGAACCGCAGCGAGCTCGCCGCCGCCCCTCGGCGCACCTTCCGCTCCGTGCCGGCCTGCGCATAGCCCAACGTGCGCGTCACGCCGAGCGACGCCGGGTTGTCGTCGAACGCGCTGGTCATCGCCAACGTCGCGCCGAGGCCGGCGAAGCCCAGCTGCAGCGTCGCTCTGCGCATCTCGGTCCCGAACCCCTTGCCCTGGTGTGCGCGGCCGAGCCACGAACCCGTCTCGAACTGGCGCAGCGTGGCGAACTCCGTCGCCACGAGCCCCGTGGTGCCGATCACCTCACCGTCAACGAGCGCCGCCAGGTCGATGTGGAAGTTGCTCGGCGACGTCTCGGCGCGGCACCGCCAGTACCACTGCATCGCGTTGCGCTCGAGGTCCGGTGAGGCCACGTCGGTCCACGGCATCGCGAACGGCATCTGCGCCGGATCGTGGATGCCGCGGGCGGCGAGCAGTGCGAGCTCGGTGCCCAGTGCATCGTCGATGTAGCGCAGCTCCAGCCGCGGCGTCGCGACGCGGAGGTCGAACAGCGGCCAGACGGGATGCGCCACGACGAGAGTCTGGTCGATCCCGGCGTGCCTGCACGGCGACGTTTCGCGCGAGCCATGATGGGCAGCCGTGCGCGTCGCATACACCCTCGAGCAGTGCTGGCACCGCGTGCCCGGCGGGACCGCGGTCGCGGCACTGCGAGTCGCAGAGGCGATGGCGCTGCACGACGACGTGCGCCTGATCGGTGTGGCGGGGCGTCACCGGCACCTGCCGCCCGACCCCTGGACCCCGCCGATCCCCATCGCCCACCTGCCCATCGGTTCGCCGTGGTTGTACCAGACCTGGCTGCGGTCCGGGTGGCCGAAGGTCGAGCGGGCGGCAGGACACGTCGACGTCACGCACGCGACGGGGCTCATCCCGTGCCCGACCGACGCGCCACTCGTGGTGACGTTGCACGACCTCGCGTTCCTCCACAACCCCGAGCACTTCTCACGCATCGGCGTCAGCGTGTTCCGCGCCAGCCTCGAGGTGATCAAGCGAGATGCGACCGTCGTGCTGTGCAGCAGCCAGGCGACACTCGACGACGTGGCCTTCGCTGGGATCGACAGCGATCGGCTGCGGCTCGTGCCCCTCGGGGTCGACGTCGTCGAGGCGACCGCCGACGAGGTCGCGCGGGTCCGCCGGCTGTACCGCCTGCCGGATCGGTACCTGTTGTTCGTCGGGACCGTCGAACCGCGCAAGAACCTTCGCCGCCTCGTCTCGGCGCTCGCACTGCTCGACGACCCCCTGCCGCTCGTCGTCGCCGGTGCCGAGGGGTGGGGCGAGATCGGGCTCGATGCGGCTGCGTCGTCCACCGTGCGTTTCCTCGGTCTGGTCCCGAGCGACGACCTCGGTGCCCTCTACGCCGGAGCACAGGTCTTCTGCTATCCGAGCGAGCGGGAGGGCTACGGCTTGCCCGTGCTCGAGGCGATGGCGCAGGGCGTGCCGGTCGTGACGAGCGCCGGCACGGCGACGGAGGAGACCGCCGGCAACGCGGCCGTGCTCGTCGATCCGACCGAGCCCGCCGACATCGCTCGTGGCATCGGCGAGGCCGTCGCGCGACAGGCCGAGCTGTCCGCCAAGGGCGTCGCGCGTGCACACAAGCTCAGCTGGTCGCACACGGCGGCGCTCACCGCCGCCGTCTACCGCGAGCTCGCGCCGTGATCCACGTCGGTGTCAACCTGCTGTGGTGCGTACCCGCCGAGGTCGGAGGGTCGGAGCAGTACCTCGTCCGCCAGCTTGCCGGGCTGCTCGAGGCGCGGGCGCCGGTCGAGCTCACGCTGTTCGCGACCGCGCGGTTCCGCGAGGCGCATGCCGCCGAGCTCGACGGCTGCACGTTCGTCGATGCTCCGCACGACGGTCGCCGGCGCACGATCCGGATCGTCGACGAGCACACCTGGCTGCACCGCCGGACCGCCGCGCTCGACCTCGTGCATCACGGCGGCGGGACGGCTCCGCGTCGAGGGCGTCGTCCGTACGTGCTCACGATCCACGACCTGCAGTACCGCAGCCTTCCGCAGCACTTCAGCCGTGGGAAGCGCTGGTACCTCGACGCCGTCGTTCCGGGCGCGGCGCGCCGCGCCGCGACGGTCGCCGTGCCCAGCGAGTACGTGCGTGACTCGGTCGTTCGGCAACTGCACGTGCACCCCTCGCAGGTGACCGTCGTACCGCATGGTTACGAGCCGGAGCTCCTCACCGAGACGACGCCCGAAGCCGACCTCCGGGCGCGGTTCGGTCTCGGCTCGGCGCGCATCGTCGTCTACCCGGCGATGACGGCACCGCACAAGCGGCACGACTTCCTCGTCGAGCTCCTCCGCCGGCACTGGACGGACCAGGATCTGGCGCTCGTACTGATCGGCGGACGGGGCGCGGCCGACGACGACCTCGCCGGGCTCATCGCGGGGAGCGAGCCGTCGGTCCGCGGCCGGATCTTCCGCCTGGGTCGGGTGTCCGATGCCGACCGCAACGGCCTGTTGGCGATGGCCGAGGCGATGGTGTTCCCGAGCGAGTACGAAGGGTTCGGCGCGCCGGTCATCGAGGCCATGGCCATCGGGACGCCCGTCGTGTGCAGCGACGCCACGTGCCTGCCCGAGGTGGCCGGCGGCGCGGCGCTCGTCCGCCCGTTGCAGCTCGACGCGTGGGCGAGCGCGCTCGACGAGGTGACTGCGCGTCGGGACGACCTGGTGCGAGCGGGCCGCGACCGGGTTGCACGGTTCACGTCGGCCGCCTCCGGTGAGGCGTTGCTGGCCACGTACCGGCAGGCACTGGAGCTCGGGCGGCGATCGTGACACCCTCGCTGCGCATCGCTGTCGTCTGCCCGCACTTCCGGCCCGACACCGCGCCGACCGGTGTGGTGATGACCCGCATCGTCGACGAACTGGTCGCGCTCGGCCACCGGGTCGATGTGGTGACGGCGCTGCCCTGGTACCGCGAGCACCGCATCGAGCCCGGATGGACCGGTCGCCTCGTCCGGCGCGAGGCGACCGAGTGGGGATCCATCACGCGTGTCCACCCGTTCCCGGGTGACGACAAGTCGAACCTCGTGCGACGGGCCATCGGCTTCGCCGGCTTCTCGCTGCTCACCGCGGTCGCCTCGTGGCGCGGCGGGCGCGTCGACGCCGTCGTGGCGATGTCGCCACCGCTCACGCTCGGCCTCACCGGGTGGACGACGCATGTGCTCCGACGTGGTCCTCTCGTGTTCAACGTCCAGGACATCTTCCCCGATGCGGCTGTGCAGACCGGTGCGATCACGAACCGTTGGGTGATCGCCGCGGCGTCGTGGCTCGAGCGGGCCACCTACCGGAGATCCGCCGCCGTCACCGTCCTGAGCGACGACCTCCGCGACAACGTCGCCGCCAAGCTGCCCCAGCGGCTCCGCGACCGGGTGCACGTGATCCCCAACTTCGTCGACACCGACCGCATCCGGCCGGCCGACCGGATGACCGCGTACCGGCGGGAGCACGGCATCGGGGCCGAGCCGGTGGTGATGTACGCCGGCAACGTGGGGTTCTCGCAGTCGCTCGACCTGCTCCTCGCTGCCGCGGCGGCCTTCCCGCACGTCACCTTCGTGGTGAACGGTGACGGTGCCGCTCGTGCCTCCCTCGAAGCGGGCGCGGCCGGGCTGGCGAACGTGCGATTCGTCGGGTACCAGCCGGCCGAGCGGCTGCCCGAGGTGCTCGCCACGGCCGACCTGCACGTCGTGCCGTTGCGCGCGGGGTTGGGCAACGTCAGCGTCCCGTCGAAGACCTACTCCATCCTCGCGGCGGGCCGGCCGTTGCTCGCTGCGATCGACCCGGGCACGGAGGTGCCTCGCTTGATCGAGGCCGCCGATGCTGGCACGGTGGTCCCCCCGGACGATCCGGGCGCGTTCATCCGTGCGCTCGGCGACCTCCTCGCCGACCCGTCGCGGCTGGCCGCCCAGGGCGCCGCCGGACGGCGGTTCGTCGAGGGCGCCGTCTCGCCGCGAGCGGTCGCGGAGGCCTACGCCGGCCTGATCACCGACCTCGGGCGCCAACGCGCACGCCCGGGTGAGCGATAGCCTCCAACTCTCGTGGCCACGTCCTCATCGTCCTCCAGCGCCAAGAAGGTCGCCAAGCTCGCACAGCGCGGCAAGGGCAAGAAGGTGCGCTTCCAGGGCGGCACCCTCTTCCCGGCGGTCATCCTCGGCGTCGTCATCATCGGCCTGCTCACCATCGTGTACGCGCGGGAGAGCCGGCCCGACCCGGGCTCGTTCCCGCCACAGGTCGGCGATCACTGGCACGCCGCGTACGGCATGTACGTGTGCGACGGCTGGTTGCCGAAGCTGACCGGCAACCAGGAAGAGACCATCACCGGCTCCGACGGCAGCACGCAGTACGTCAACGAGGACTTCGGCTCGACCGGCATCCACAGCCACGACGACGGCGTCATCCACTACCACCCGTACTCCGCGAAGGCCGTCGGCAAGCGCGCCAAGCTCGGCGTGTTCCTCGACGTCTACGACGTCGAGCTCGACACCGATCACCTCAAGCTCCCGGCGTCACAGGGTGGGGAGGAGTGGAAGGTCGACGACTTCCAATGCGATGGCAAGGACGTCCAGATCAAGGTGATCGCCTGGGACAACTACACCGACACCGGCGACGGCACGACCTACATCACCGACCTCACCGACGTCCGCATCACCCAGGACGGCATGGTGTTCGCCATCGTCGTTGCGCCGAAGGACACCAACCCCGGCATGCCGCCGTGGGCGGACGAGCTCCCCGAGCTCGGTGCCGCCGACACCTCCAACGTGCCCCAGACGACCCTCCCCGGGGACACGGGCACCACGATTCCCACCGGCGACACCACGACCGGTGACACGGGCACCAGTTCGCCGGGCAGCACCGATTCGACCGAGCCGGCAACGACCGAGCCGGCAACGACCGACGCCGCGCCGACCAGCACCGCCACCGCCACCACGGGCGGCTGATGCGCGCAGTCGTCCTCGTCGGGGGTTTCGGCACCCGGTTGCGGCCACTCACGCTGTCGGTTCCCAAGCCGATGCTGCCTGTCGGGCACGTCCCGATCATCGAGCGCCTCGTCGTCAACCTCGTCCGTGGGGGCGTCACCAACGTCACGCTGGCGCTGGGGTTCAAGCCCGATGCGTTCCTCCGCGCCTTCCCCGATGGCGTGTGTGGTGGAGCGACGCTCCGCTACGCCGTCGAGCCCGAACCGCTCGACACGGCCGGCGCGATCCGGTTCGCGGCCGACGAGGCGGGAATCGAGGACACCTTCGTGGTCGCCAACGGCGACGTGCTCACCGATCTCGACATCGGCTCGCTCGTCGCGTTCCACGACAGCCGCAAGGCCGAGGCGACGCTCCACGTGATCGGCGTCGACGATCCGTCCGCCTTCGGTGTCGTCGCCCTCGACGCCGACTGCCGGGTCGAGCACTTCGTCGAGAAGCCGGTGCCCGGCACCGAGCCGTCGAACCTCGTCAACGCGGGCACGTACGTGCTCGAGCCGTCGGTGCTCGACCGCATCCCGCTCGGCGAGCGCTGCTCGATCGAGCGTGTCACCTTCCCCGCGATCGCCGACGAGGGGCGCTTGTTCGCGTTGGCGTCCGACGACTACTGGATCGACACGGGTACGCCCGAGCTGTACTTGCAGGCCAACCTCGACGTCGGGGCCGGCCTGCGTCCGCACGACCGGTGCGA
>JBFWSW010000012.1:0-95774 GCA_050248155.1 Ilumatobacteraceae bacterium | reverse complement strand
CGTGGCGAGCACAGCGAGGTCGCGGGAGAGATCGGCGATCTGCTGTTCGCAGTCGTGAACGTCGCGCGCCATGCGGGCGTCGAGCCCGAGTCGGCCCTCCGCGCCGCCGCGCACAAGTTTCGCGCACGGTTCGAGGCCGTCGAGCGCCTGGCGAACGAGCACGGGCTCGACCTGCGGATCGTCGCTCGAGAGCCCGACGGGCTGGCGACGCTCGACGCGCTGTGGGATCAGGTCAAGTCGGGACGCTGACGGCGCTCGCTGCCTGGCTCGTCACGGCGTGACTTCCGCTTCGGCCTGGGGACGAAGGAGGCGATCGCCTCGGCGACCGTCATGTCGAGGTTGCCCGCTGCCACGCCCGGTGCCACGGAGACGACACCTCGGCGGATGCGACCGGCCAGCGTCTTGTCGCGGTAGGCGAGCACGGTCTGGGCAACGGCCCACCCGGCTCCGACGCCACCGATCGCGTCGCGACGCTCGGCGATCGCCTGGTCGAGCTTCACGAGCCGAGGACGGCGACCCGGGTCGTCGACACTGATCGCGTCCTGACGAAGGTCGACGGCGAAGCAGGTCATGCGTCGCTTCACATGTGCCTTGCGGTCGGTCACCGCGAGCACGATCGCCCAGTCGGCACCGGCGACGTCACGCGTCCACACCTTGCCGCCGCTCAGCTGGAACGTGTCCTTTCCCGCCGTCGCATCTCCGGTGGCTCTGGTCTCGATGTCGGACAGATCGGCATCGTGCTCCTCGAGCAGGACGCACCACGTGCACTCGCCGCGCATCAGCGGGTCGAGGAAGCGCTCGCGCTGATCTCCGGTGCCGTGCTGGCGGAGCGCCGGCCCCACCTCGCGCAGACCAGCTCCGCCGACGGGCGGGCCGATCAGGCCACGACCGGCCAGTTCGCGCTCGATCAGCCGCTGGATCGCCGTCGGCGCGCTGATGCCGCCTGCCGTCCGCGGCCAGGTCGGCATCGTCAGCCCTGCATCGGCGAGCCGGCGCCACCACTCGCGCACCCTGATGCTCGTGTCCCACGATTCGTCGATCCACTGTGTGAGGCGCTCGCGAAAGGCGCTCAGGTCGTCGACCGGCCAGGCGGGCGTCAGCTCCGGCTGGTACGTCGTCTCGATCGTCTCGGGCTCGGTCAGCAGCATGGCCGCCAGCATCGTGCTGTAGCCCTTCTCCTCTTCCTTCATGCTTCTTCCTTCATCGTCGTTCGAGTGCGTGCCGCCTGAGGGCAGCCGTGATGACATCGACGCTCGGCAGCTCGACGCCGAGCGTCCCCTTGCTGAGGCGCCTGCAGGCCTGATCGAACGCCGTCGCCGCGTGCCAGGTCGCGGCGGCGGTCCCGATCACGAACAGCACGCCGACACCACCGAACGCGAACAGCAACCCGGGCGTCTTCCACTCGTCGTCGACGACCATCAGGATCGCCTCCACGGCGGCCCGCCACGCGGCCCCTGCCAGCGGGAAGAGGATCAGCTTCAGCAGGTCGTCGCGCGCCGCGCCGATGCGCCCCGCGGTGTTCCGCAGCGAGAAGAGCACGGCGAAGTGCCCGGCGGCGATCCACACGCACCCGGTGGCGACGAGGACGAACCGCCAGTCCTCACTCGCGTCGAGGCCGGCGAGCACGATGACGGGTCCACCCATGTAGACCATGGTCGGAAGCCACGGTGAGGTCGCCATCGGCACCAGCCGCCGCGCGTTGAAGGTGGCCGACAGCGTCCACCAGAACCAGCCGAGGTACGCCACCACGGCCGACACCAGTCCGACGGCGCTGAACCACGCATGCTCGTCGAGCGGCACCCAGAAGTTGTTCGGGTCCCCGTCGCGGAAGGAGGGCGCGAGACCCCGCAACAGCAGCACCATCGCGATCGAGTTGCCGACCCAACCTGCCGTCGCCATCAGGCGAGCAGCGGTGGTGGGCATCAACCTGATCACTCCACGGCCGTCCGCGGTGCGGAGGTTGTGGTGCAGGTGCTCCGGTTCGGGCTCGACGCCTGCCCAGACGTCGGCGGTGGACGGAGTCGGATCGCTGCGCGCCGGGAGCAGCGGCGAATCGCCGCTCGGGGGTCGCGCAGGCTCGGCGAGATCCTGGTCGTTCTCCACGTCGGTTACATCGGCACGCGACAGTTCGATCTTGACGGGCGTCGCCCATCACCCGGCGGGGATGGTCCGGGTCCCCCGGCGGCGGCGACCGACGCCGGCGCCGTGCCCGAGCGGTACGGTGAGCACCATGGGTGAGATCGTCAACATCATCGGCCGCGAGATCCTGGACTCCCGCGGGAACCCCACGGTCGAGGTCGAGGTCGTGCTCGACAGCGGCGCCCGCGGGCGTGCCGCGGTCCCGTCCGGGGCGTCGACGGGTGAGCACGAGGCCGTCGAGCTCCGCGACGGCGGTGATCGGTACATGGGCAAGGGCGTCGAGACCGCGGTCGGCTTCGTCAACCGTGAGATCTGCGAGGTGCTCCGTGGCCTCGACGCCTTCGAGCAACGGCACATCGACGCCGAGCTGAACCTCCTCGACGGAACCCCCAACAAGGCGCGACTCGGCGCCAACGCCGTGCTCGGCACCAGCCTCGCGGTCGCCAAGGCCGCAGCCGACGAGCGCGAGGTGCCGCTCTACCGCTACGTGGGCGGCACCAACGCGCACGTCCTGCCCGTCCCGATGATGAACGTGGTGAACGGCGGCGTCCACGCCGACAACTCGATCGACATGCAGGAGTTCATGATCATGCCCGTCGGGGCGCCCAGCTTCCGAGAGGCGCTGCGCTGGGGTGCCGAGACCTACCACACGCTGAAGAAGATGCTCCACGACCGGGGGCTGTCGACCGCGGTCGGCGACGAAGGCGGGTTCGCCCCGGACCTCACCTCCAACGAGGACGCGATCCGGATCCTCGTCGAAGCCGTCGAACAGGCGGGCTTCACGCCGGGCGACGACATCGCGATCGCGATGGACCCAGCCATGAGCGAGCTCTTCCGCGACGGCCGCTACCACCTCGCCGGCGAGGGGAAGGTGCTCGGACGCGACGAGCTCGTGCAGTACTGGGTGCGCCTGGTCGAGACCTACCCGATCGTCAGCATCGAGGACGGCATGGCCGAGGACGACTGGGAGGGCTGGGCGACGATGTCCGGGGCGCTCTCCACCAAGGTGCAGCTCGTCGGCGACGACGTGTTCGTCACCAACGTCCAGCGGCTGCGGATGGGCATCGACCGCGGCGTCGCGAACAGCGTTCTCGTGAAGGTCAACCAGATCGGCAGCCTCACCGAGACCCTCGACACGGTCGAGCTGGCCACTGCGAGCGGATACACGAGCGTCATGAGCCACCGCAGCGGCGAGACGGAGGACCCGACGATCGCCGACCTGGCCGTGGCCACCAACTGCGGCCAGATCAAGACCGGCGCACCCGCGCGGAGCGATCGGGTGGCGAAGTACAACCAGCTCCTGCGCATCGAGCAGGAGCTCGGCGAGACCGCGCAGTTCCGCGGTCGCCGGGCGCTCGCACCGCGCTGATCGTCGCGCTGCGAAGCAGGAGTGCCACCAACCGCGCGGACCGACCTGCGAAACTGGTTCGATGAGCGGCAGCCACAAGACCAGCGCGATCCCGCGCGCCGGTCGCGCGGCAGCACCCGTGCGACGGCACCGCTCGCGCCGCGATCGCGATCGGACGTTGCTCGACGACCTCACCCGGCCGATCGAACCCGAGCACCGGCTCGTCACGGGACGCAGCAACCGGTGGCTCCTCGGCCTGCTCACGGTCGGGGTGGTCGGCGCGCTGCTCGCCGCGCTCTTCGTGCTGCCGGTGCAAGCGTGGATGCGCCAGCAGGACGAGATCGCGGTGAAGGAGCAAGAGCTCGAGGTCCTCACCGAGGCGAACCGCGAGCTGTCCGCCGACGTGCAGCACCTCGAGACCGTCGAGGGCGCCCGAGAGGCGGCACGCGAGCAGCTGGGTGTGGTCGATCGCGGCGAGGAGCGGATCTCGGTGATGCCGCCCGGGTCGGCTCCCCTGCCACTTCCGACCGGTTGGCCGTACGACGCGATCACCCAGATCGTCGCCGTGCGCACCACTCCCCCGGTCACCGTGCCGCCGCCCACGACCGCTCCTGCCACGGTCGCGACAGCGCCTGCCACCACGGTGGCGTCCGCTCCCGGCACGAGTGCTCCGGCCGATCAGGCACCGGTCAACGCGACGCCGTGAGCCGCCGACCGGCGGGCTCGGGTGTCAGCGCGACAGCCCGGCGAGCACCGTGTCGATGACGCGGGCGGCGAACTCGTCGTCGACCGGGCCGTCGGTGACCAACCAGCGGTAGATCATCGGGGCGATCAGCATGTCGCCGACCAGCTGCAGATCGGTGTCCGGCGGGAGCTCGCCGCGTTCGACGGCTCGCTCGAGCACCGTGCGCACCGGCCGCCTGCGCTCGGCGACGAAGGTGCGATAGGCCTCGCGCACCTCCGGGTTGATCTTCGCGGCAGCGATCATCTGCGGGAACACCCGCTGCAACGTCGGATCGTTCAACGGTCGATCGATGCCGACGAACAGCGCCTGCAGATCCGATCGCAACGAGCCGGTGTCCGGCACGAGCATCGTTGGCGAGAACGACATCCATGCGTCGAGCATGAGCGCTTCCTTCGACGACCACCGCCGGTAGATCGTCGCCTTGCCGACGCCCGCTCGCGCCGAGACGGCGCCCACCGTCAGCCCGGCGATGCCGACTTCGGCAACGAGGTCGATGGTGGCCGAGAGGATCGCCGAGGTGCACGACTCGTCGCGCGGCCGGCCGCGCCGGACGGTCGGTTCGGCCTCCGGGTCGGCGACGACGGACGCATCCATCTCACGAGCCTGCCACGGGTGCGGCCTCGGGCAGTGCACCGTCGACGCGGGTGACGGGTTCGTCGACCGTCTCGTGCGCGCGGGCCGGCAGGTAGCGGTACGCGACGAACGCTGCGCACAGCACGACCGCCGACGCGAGCCGCAGCCCCTCGGCCAGCCCGCTCACGAACGCCTCGGACGCGCCACGCGCGAACGCGGGTCCATCGGTGCCGAGGGTGCCGGACTGGACCAGTGCGGCGCCGAGCGAACCGCGTGCCTTCGCCAGACCGGTGCCGGTCAACCCGTAGCGGGCAGCCAGGTCGTCGATCTTCCCCGCGTACACGCTGGCGACGAGGCTGCCGATGATCGCCACGCCGAGCGCGCCCCCCACCTGGCGGGTCGTGTCGTTGACAGCCGAGCCGACGCCGGCCTTCGAGCGCGGCAGCGAGCCCATCACGCTCTCGGTCGCCGGCGCCATCGTGAGGGCCATGCCCATCGACATGACGCACATGTTCGCGATCACCCGCAGGTAGCTCGAGTCGGCGTGCAGGGTCGAGAGCAGCAGCAACGAGGCGGAGACGATGAGCAGTCCCATCGTCACCACGCGCTTGGTGCCGAGGCGCTCGACGAGCCGGGCCGACATCGGCGCAGTGATCATGAGCGTCAGCGCGTACGGGATGATGCGCACGCCCGCCTGCAGCGGCGAGTACCCGTGGACGAACTGCCAGTACTGCGTCATCAGGAACAGCGAACCGAACAGCGCGAAGAACGTCAGCGTGATCGCGGTGTTGGCGGCGGTGAAGCGTGGGTTGCGGAAGAAGCCGAGGTCGAGCATCGGATGGTCGGTGCGCAGCTCCCACGCGATGAACGCGCTGAGTGCGACGACCCCGAGCGCGAAGCCGGCGAGCACCTCTGCGCTCGTCCAACCCTTCGACGGCCCTTCGATGATGCCGAACAGCGCGGCAGCCAGTCCGACGATCGACAGCACCGCACCGATCGGGTCGAGCCGCGGCGAGCTCGGATCCTTCGATTCGGGCACGAAGAAGTACCCGGCGATCAGCGCGGTCGCGCCGATCGGCAGGTTCACCCAGAACACCGAGCTCCAGCTGAAGTGCTCGAGCAGCAGGCCCCCGGTGACCGGGCCGATGGCGACGCCGAGACCGGAGAACCCGGCCCAGATGGCGATCGCCCGCCCACGCTCACGAGGGTCGCGGAAGACGTTGGTCAGGATGGACAACGTCGAGGGCATGATCAGCGCGCCACCGACGCCCATGAGCGATCGGGTCGCGATGAGCTGCGCCGGCGACGAGGCCAGCGCCGACAGCGTCGAGCCGAGGGCGAAGATCACGATGCCGAGCCGCAGCGCTCGCTTGCGTCCGAACTTGTCGCCGAGGCTGCCGGTCGTGAGCAGCAGTCCTGCGAACACGAGCGTGTAGCCGTCGACGATCCACTGCAGCTGGCTGTTGGTCGCGCCGAGATCGTCGACGAGCGACGGGATGGCGACGTTCAAGATGGTGTTGTCCATCACGATGATGAGCAAGCTGAGGCACAGCGTGACGAGGGTGAACCAGCGGCGCGCGTGCACCCGCGGATCGATCGCGTCCACGCCGTCCATCGATCCTGCAACTGCTGGCTCTGTGGCGCCCGGGTCCAACGTGCTCACGCGCTCACCTTTCGATACGACACAGTCTCGTATCGTAAAGATCTGGACACGGGCATGCACCCGCGACGTGCGGTCACCCGTCACACTCCCGCCTCGGCGGCCCACCCCGGTGGAACCGATGGCCGATCGCTAATGTCCGCCCGGCGCCATCCGGATGGGTGTGTGACCACGGAGGAGGCAGACAGTGGCCGGCAGCATCCTGGGCAATCGAGTGCTTCGCAAGGAGGACCCGAAGTTCCTGACGACAGGAGGCGTCTACGTCGACGACCTGCTCGACGAGCCGGCGCTCGCCGGCGCGGCGCACGTCACCTACGTCCGGTCGTCGCATGCGCATGCCACCATCACGGCCATCGATGCGAGCGCAGCCCGTGCGATGCCCGGAGTGCTCGCTGTGCTGACGGCCGCTGATCTCGGCCTGCAGCCCGTCGCCTCACCCTTCAACCCGACCGTGGCCCGAGGTCTGCTGGCGATCGACAAGGTGCGCTACGTCGGCGAACCGATCGCCGCCGTCGTCACCGAACGCGCCGATCAGGGCGAGGATGCGGCCGAGGCGGTCGTCGTCGACTACGACCCGCTGCCGGTGCTCATCGACGTCGAGGCGGCGATGACCAGCGACACGCTCCTCTACGAAACGGCCGGCAGCAACGTCGTGTTCGACACCACCGTCCTCGGCATGCCCGACAACACCGGCGATGCGTTCTTCGCTGGTTGCGAGGTCACGGCGACGCGGCGGCTCGTCAACCAGCGTGTCGCGCCGTGCCCACTCGAGGTGCGCGGGTCGGCCGCGGCGTGGATCGACGGCCGGCTGCACCAGTGGCTGAGCACGCAGGGGGCTCAGGGGGCGAAGGACACCATCGTCGCCGCGAACGGGGTGGAGGCGACGGAGGTGAAGGTCATCACCCCGGACGTGGGCGGGGGCTTCGGCGCCAAGATCTCGTGCTATCCGGAGGAAGCGCTCCTGGGTGTCATCGCCCGCCGCCTCAGCCGGCCGGTGCGGTGGCGCGAGACGCGCAGCGAGAGCATGATGTCGCTCGGTCACGGCCGTGCCCAGGTGCAGCACGTCACGATCGGCGGGAGCCGTGATGGCCGCGTCACCCACTACCAGATGCACGTCATCCAGGACTGTGGCTCGTTCGCCGAGATGGGCACGGTGCTCGCGCCGTTCATGACAAGGCCGATGGCGAGCGCTGTGTACGACATCGCCAACATCGAATGCCGCACGACCAGCGTCGTCACCAACACCACGCTCACCACCGCGTATCGCGGTGCGGGTCGACCCGAGGCGACGGCTGCGGCCGAGCGGGCCATGGACCTGTTCGCCACCGCCATCGGGATGGATCCGGTCGAGGTCCGCCGCAAGAACCTCATCGGCGCGTTCAGCGAGCCGCACACCACTGCGGTGGGGCAGGCCTACGACGTGGGCGACTACGAGACCGCGCTCGACAAGGCGCTCGAGGTCGCAGGGTACGACGCGCTGCGAGCCGAGCAGGCCGAGCGTCGCGCCCGCGGCGACGCCAAGCAGCTGGGCATCGGGGTCAGCGCGTACGTCGAGATCACGGGCGGTGTTCCACCGTTCGGCGAGCACGCCCGCATCGAGGTGCTGGACGACGGCTCGGCGAAGGTCTACACGGGTACCTCGCCGCACGGTCAGGGCCACGTCACGTCGTGGAGCATGCTCACGCACGAGCAGACCGGCATCCCGATGGAACGCATCGAGGTCATCTGGGGCGACACCGATCTGGTGCCGCAGGGAACGGGCACGATGGGCTCGCGCTCGCTGCAGCAGGGCGGCGCGGCGGTGTGGAACGCGGCCGGCGAGCTCGTCGACACGGCCCGCAGGCTGGCAGCCAAGCTGCTCGAGGCCGACGAGGCCGACGTCGTGCTCGACAAGGACGCGGGCGCGTTCCACGTGGCCGGCACGCCGGCCATGGCCCGCACGTGGGCCGAGCTGGCCCTCGCCGCGCAGGCCGACGACGAGCTCCCCGAGGGCCTGGCCCGGGCGACGTTCTTCCAGGCCTCGGGCGCGACGTTCCCCTTCGGGGCGCACGTGGCCGTCGTCGAGGTCGACACCGAGACGGGTCAGGTGCGTCACCTGCGCCACGTCGCGTGCGACGACGCCGGGAGGGTGCTCAACCCGATGCTGCTCGAGGGGCAGATCCACGGCGGCGTGGCCCAGGGCGCTGCGCAGGCGCTGCTCGAGGAGGTCCGCTACGACGAGGACGGCAACCCCGTCACCTCGAACCTCGCCGACTACGCCTTCATCTCGGCGGCCGAGCTGCCGAGCGTCGAAGTGGTGCACATGGAGACGCCGACGTTCGTGAACCCGCTCGGCGCGAAGGGCATCGGCGAGAGCGGCACGATCGGGTCGACGCCTGCGGTGCAATCCGCCGTCGTGGACGCGGTGAGCCATCTGGGTGTCCGGCACATCGACATGCCGGCCACACCCGAGCGGGTCTGGAGGGCGATCGCCGACGCGCGCCGGTGACGCGCGTCGTCGTCACCTTGCGACGGATACGAGGCACCCCATCCGCCGCGACCTCCTCCGGACGACCGCGCACCCCAATCGAGCCCCCGAGATTCACCCGTCGCCGCTTAGGCGCTCCTAACAGTGGGCGGTACGCTGTCCGCATGCGTCCTCGCGTCGCCGGTGCTCTCGCCGGCCTGCTCGTCGTGATCGTCCCGCTCGCCGCGTGCGGAGGTGACGACGACACCGGCACACCGGCCAGCTCTGTCGAGCTGGAGGGCGAGTACGAGATCGTGTCCGACCAAGAGGTGGCGAAGGGTCTCGGCGGCACGACAGCGGAGATGACCGCGCTCGCCGCCGCACCCGAGACGGCGACCGACGCGGCCGTGCTCGACCTCTACGAGCTGTGGGGCAGCTACGAGGGCACGATCAAAGAGAACGAGCCCGAGATGTACCTCGCGTTCGAGGATGCGCTCGGCGTGTTCAAGAAAGGCGCCGAGAGCGGCGACGCGGTGGGCATGCAGAGCGCGATCACCGACTTCGGCGACACCGCGGCCCAGTACCTGGCTGCACACCCCGGCTGAGCCGACATGCGCGCGCTGATCGCCGTCGTGATCGTCACGATCGGGCTGTCGGTCGCTGCGCCCACCTCCACCGCGTCGGCAGCCGATGGCGTGTCACGTTCCGAGGCGATCGAGCTTCTCGACGAGACCAGGGCGTCGGTCGACGAGACGCTGGCACTCATCAAGTCCGGTCGCGCCGACGAAGCCCTCGCCGCCGCGAGAGACGGCTACCTCGCGCACTTCGAGCTCGTCGAGATCCCCTTGCGCATCGCCGACAACGAGCTCACGATCAGGGCCGAGTCGCAGTTCTCCTACGTCCGCCAGTCGATCAAGGACGGTGCGCCGCTCGACCAGATCCGCGACGAGATCATCACATTGCGCGACCTGCTCGACCAGGCGGAGCGCAAGCTGACCGATGCCGGCGTCGGCGGCCCCACGCTGATGGCCACACAGGGATTCCTCATCCTCTTCCGCGAAGGCTTCGAGATCGTGCTGCTGCTCTCGGTGCTGCTCGGGTACCTCGAAGCCGCGCGGACGCCCCACTACATCAAGCCGATCCTGGCCGGGGTCGGACTCGCCGCGGTGGCGACGGTCATCACCGTGCTGCTGATGCCGACGCTGTTCTCGCTCCTGCCAGTCGGGCGAGAGGTGCTCGAGGCGATCACTGCGCTCGCGGCCGTCGCCGTGCTGTTCTACGTCTCGTTCTGGCTGATCGCGCGACTCGAGCACAAGCGCTGGATGGAGTTCGTGCGCGCCCGCCTGTGGAGCGCGATCTCGGTCGGTTCGACGGGCTCGCTGGTGGCGGTCGGCTTCACCGCGGTCTATCGCGAGGGCTTCGAGACGGCCCTCTTCTATCAATCGCTCCTCAGCTTCGGCGAGGGCATGGGCCGGTACATCCTGCTCGGTGTGGGCCTCGCCCTCGTGGCGCTCACCGCCGTCGCCTGGCTGGTGTTCAAGGTCGGGCGCAAGCTGCCGGTGCGCACGTTCATGAACACCGCTGTCGCGATGGTGATGGCCACCTCGGTCGCCTTCCTCGGCAACGCCATGAACACGCTGCAGGCGGCAGACGTGATCGCCTACCGGCGCACGAGCGGACCACGTCTGCCGATCTTCCTGGCCGAGGCGACCGGCATCTGGCCGACGGTGCCGTCGCTCGTCGCCCAGGCGGCGCTGGCCGCCATCTACCTCCTCGGAGCGGTGTACGCGTTCGTGGTGAAGCCGCGCCGCGCGCGCCGGCCAGCGCCGACCACCGGGCTCGTGCCGCACCCGTCGTGAGCGTGCGCGTCGGCGTCGACGTCGGGGGCACCTTCACCAAGGCGGTCGCGTTCGACCTGGCCGCGGGCCGCATGGTCGCGTCGAGCATCGTGCCCACGACCCACTCGGCACCCGGTGGCGTCGCCGAGGGGGTCGTCGCAGCCGTCGTCGACCTCGCCCACCAGGTCGGTGCCGACGAGATCGAGCTCGTCACCCACTCGACGACGCAGGCGGTGAACGCGCTGCTCGAGGGCGACGTCGGACTGGTCGGCGTCATCGGCATGGGCCGCCGCCCCGACCTGTCTCGGATCGAGAAGCGCACGCGCATCCACGACGTCGAGGTGGCCGCCGGGAAGGTCCTGCGCGTGCGGCACGCGTTCTTCGACGTCACCGACGGGCTGCCTGCACAGCAGATCGAGGGTACCCTCCGGCGCTTCGCCGACGACGACGTCTCGGCCGTGTGCGTGGCCGAGGCGTTCTCGCCCGACGACACCACCAACGAGGACGCCGTCGCGGCACTGGCCCGCGAAGCCGGGTTGCCGGCGTGCACGTCCACCGAGCTGAGCGGGCTGTACGGGCTCGAGCTGCGCACCGTCACGGCGGCGTTGAACGCGTCGATCGTGCCGATCGCGATGTCGACCGCTCAGTTCGTGGCTGACGGCGTGAAGGCCGCCGGCATCCACGCACCGGTGATGGTGATGCGCAGTGACGGCGGTGCCACCGACCTGGCCGGCTTCGCGTCGGCGCCGGTCCGCACGCTCTACAGCGGACCGTCCGCGTCGGTGGCCGGCGCACTGCGCTACACGGGCGTGACCGACGCGATCGTCATCGAGGTGGGGGGCACCTCGTCCAACATCGCAGCCGTCCGCCACGGGCATCCGGCCCTGTCCTACGTCCGGGTAGCGTCGCACGCCACCGCGTTGCGCTCGGTCGACGTGCGGGTCGTCGGGGTGGCCGGTGGTTCGATGCTGCGGGTCAGGCGGGGCCGTGTGCACGGGGTCGGCCCTCGCTCGGCGCACATCGCCGGGCTCGAGTACTCATGCTTCGTCGACCCCGAGCGGCTCGCGGGCGCCGAGCTCGAGGTCGTTGCCGCGCGCCCCGGCGATCCCAGTGACACCGCAGTGCTCCGATGCCGCGACGGCAGTCGGGTCGCCGTCACGAACACCTGCGCGGCCAACGCGCTCGGCGTGACCCGACCGGGCGACTACTGCCACGCCGAGCCGACAGCGGCGCTCGCGGCTTTCGAGGCCCTGGCCCGATCGATGCGGTCCGACGCGCACACGATCGCGACGCAGATGTTGGCGGCGTCGGGTGAGGCCGTGTGCGAGCTCGCGCTCACCGTCGCGCGCACCTCGAAGCTCGAACAGCCGACCCTCGTCGGCGTCGGGGGCGGCGCAGGTGGCCTCGCCCGCCACGTGGCGTCGATGCTCGGGTGGCCGCTGGTCGTGCCCGAGCACGCGGAGATCATCTCGTCGATCGGCGACGCCCTGTCGTTGCTCCGCGCCGAGCGCGAGCGCACCGTCGGCCAGGCCGACGCGCGCACGATCGAACAGCTCATGGCCGACGTCGAGGACGAGGTGGTCGCGGCCGGCGCCAGCCCGTCGAGCGTCGAGGTCCGCCTCGAGGAGGAACCCGAACGCAGCACGGTGCGCGCGGTCGCGACCGGGGCGATCGCCCTCTCATCCGGTGCGCTGCCAGGACGCGCAGAAGCTGACGAGACGCTGATCGTCGCCGAAGCAGCCCCCGGAGCCCAGGTCGAGCACCTGGGGCTCTTCTGGCTCACGGTCGATGGCGCGCACATCCGTGTGCTCGACCGGTACGGCGATCCGGTCGCAGCCGTCGACGGAGTCGTGTCGAGCGAGAGCGAGCTCGCCCGTGACATCGAGCGGCTCACCCGCCACCGTGGTCCCGTCCTCCTGCGTCCGTCGGTCTGGATCATCGACGGCCGGCGTCTGATCGAGCTGTCCTCACCGGGCACGGCGATCGACGACTTCGCCGGGCGCACCGGCATCACGTACCTCGTCGGAAGGAGCCGTTGATGGCCCTCTACGTCTCGCTCGCCACGCGTCGCCGCCGGGCGATCGTCGCCGTCGCCGTCGCCGCGCTCGTGGCCTTCGGTGCGGGGCTGCTCGTCGGTCGCCAGCAGGTGCCGTCCATCGACGACCGGGTCGGTGACGTGCGCGACAAGGCCGCCGAGATCGCCACCGGCATCGAACGGCTCGACATCGAGTACGAACAGGTGCTCGCCGGCACCGACACCGCAACGAGCGGCGTCGTCGAGCCGCTCGACGAGCTGCGCGTCTCGCTCATCGCCGACCTCGACGACGCGCCGTGGATCGCCACCTCCACGCGGTCGTCGCTGCTCGACTCGCTCGCAGCCGTCGAGTCGGCCGTGAAGGCCGAGGCCTCGCTGGACGACGTCCGCGCGCTGCTCGCCGACGCGGCCGACGGCGTGCGGGGCGTGTTCGGCGTCACCTGACCCAGCGGGTTTCGATCGGACCGTGAGCGGTACTGTCGCGCCGAGGAGGTCGCGATGATCGCCACCGCCGGTGACCTGATGGCAGCCCGCTATCAGATGGCGCTCTCGCTGGGCTTCCACATCGTGCTGTCCTGCTTCGGTGTGGCGTTCCCAGCGCTCATCTTCATCGCTCATCGGCGCGGCCTCCGCGGCGATGCCGACGCGATGGTGCTCGCCCGACGGTGGTCGAAGGTGTCGGCGGTGCTGTTCGCGGTCGGTGCCGTCTCGGGCACGGTGCTGAGCTTCGAGATGGGTCTGCTCTGGCCCGGCCTCATGTCGCGCTTCGGTGACGTGCTCGGGCTGCCCTTCGCGCTGGAGGGCATCGCCTTCTTCCTCGAAGCGATCTTCCTGGGGATCTACCTCTACGGCTGGGATCGCCTGCCGCCGCGGCTGCACATCATGATGCTGCTGCCGATGATGGCGACGGGCGTGTTCGGCACGTTCTGCGTGCTCGCGGTGAACGCGTGGATGAACGCGCCGAGCGGGTTCCGCATCGAGAACGGCGAGGTGGTCGACGTCGATCCGCTGGCGGCGATGTTCAACGACGCGCTGTGGCCACAGTTCCTGCACATGTGGGTCGCCGCCTACATGGTGGTCGGCTTCGTCGTCGCGGCCGTGTACGCGAGTGGGTTGCTGCGCGGCCGGCGCGACCGGCTGCACCGACTGGGCCTCACGCTCGCGCTCACCTTCGCCACGGTCGGTGCCGTCGTCCAACCCTTCATCGGCCACGTCGCCGGCATGCGGCTCGGCACCCAGCAGCCCGCCAAGCTCGCCGCGATGGAGCTGGCGACCGAGACCGAGGATCACGCGCCGATCGTGCTCGGTGGTCTGCTCATCGACGGCGAGGTGCGCTACGGCATCGAGATCCCGAACATCGGATCGTGGCTCGCACGGGGCTCGGTCGATCGCGAGGTGATCGGCCTCGATCGGATCCCGGACGATGACGAGCCTCCGGTCAACGTCGTCCACGTCGCGTTCCAGGTGATGGTGGCGATCGGAACCGGCCTCGCGGTCCTCGGCGTCGGGGCCGCCGTCCTGCGCCGAGCGTGGAAGCGACGAGGTCGCGAGCTCACCGATTCGCGCCGGCTCCTGTGGCTGGTCGTCCTCTCGGGACCGGCCTCGGTGATCGCGCTCGAGGCGGGCTGGACGGTGACGGAAGTCGGTCGGCAGCCCTGGATCGTGCACGAGGTCATGCGCGTCCGAGACGCCGTCACGCCGAACGGCGCTGTCTGGGTGAGCTTGGCCGTGATCGTCGTCGTCTACGTGGCGATGGCCGGCGCAGCGGTCGTCGTGCTGCGCTCGATGAGCCGGCGCTGGCGACAGGGCGATGTCGATCTGCCGACGCCGTACGGTCCCCCGCGACACGTGGTGCGCCGATGAGCCTCGCCGCGACCGCCGCCGCACTCATGTTCGTCGGGGTCGTCGCCTACGCGGTCTTCGGCGGCGCCGACTTCGGCAGTGGCGTGTGGGACCTCTTGGCCGGAGGGGCCGACGAGGGCGGCGAGCTGAGGTCGCAGATCGACCACAGCATCGGACCGGTGTGGGAGGCCAACCACGTCTGGCTCATCTACGTGCTGGTGTTCATGTGGACCGCATTCCCGACGGCGTTCGCGTCGATGATCACCACGCTCGCGGTGCCGTGGATGCTCGTCGGCGTGGGCATCGTCCTGCGCGGCGCGGGCTTTGCCTTCCGGAAGTACGCCGAGACCGTCGGCCAGGCGCGCATGTTCGGCGCGACCTTCGCTGCGTCCTCGCTCATCACACCGTTCTTCCTCGGCACCATCGCCGGCGCGATCGCGAGCGGCCGGGTGCCGATGGAGGGCGGTGATCTCTGGACGAGTTGGACCGGGCCGACCTCGTGGCTCGGTGGTGCGCTCGCCGTGCTCACGTGCTCGTTCCTCGCGGCGACCTTCCTCGCCGCCGATTCGACGCGTGCCGGCAACCCCTTGCTCGCCGACCGGTGCGCTCGTCGCGCCCTCGTCAGCGGCGCGCTGGCGGGCGCCGTCGCGCTGGGCGCGATCGTGCCCATCGAGCGCGACGCGCCGCACCTCGCCGACGGCCTGCACGGGAAAGCGGCGCCGCTCATCGTCGTCTCGGCGCTCGCCGGAGCGTTGTCGTTGCTCGATCTGCGGCGTGGGCGCTACCAGCGAGCGCGCCTCGGCGCGGTCGTCGCCGTCGCTGCAGTGGTCATCGGCTGGGGAGTCGCCCAGTACCCCGAGCTGCTGGTCGACCACGCGACGATCGACGACGTCGCGGGAGCCAGGCCGACCCTGATCGGGCTGATCGTCGTGTTCGCCATCGCAGCCGTCACTGCTGTGCCGGCGCTCGGTCTGCTGTTCGTGCTGGTGAACACCGACCGGTGGAGCCGCGAGCCACCACCCGAGCACCCGACCGGGTGACGCTCAATTTCGGGCAGCCCACCAGTCGAGCAACAGCCGCACGGCCTCGTCGTGGTCGGGCGCGCCGTGCGCGCGGGCGTGCTCGAGCAGCATGCGGCGCGCCTCGCCGACCTCTCGACCGGGCGGGATGCCGAGGATCTCCATGATCTCGGTGCCGTCGAGCTCGGGCCGCTCGGCCTTCACCGCCTCCTCGATCGCCAGCCGCCGGATGCGATCCTCGAGCTCGTCCATGCGGCGTTGCAGCCCGCGCACCTTCTCGGGCTTGCGCGTGGTGCAGTCGCAGCGGACAAGCTCGTTCAGATCGCCGAGGAGCGGACCGGCGTCGCGCGCGTACCGGCGCACCGCCGAGTCCTCCCAACCCTGCTGATAGCCGTGGAACCGGCCGCTCAGCTCGACGAGGCGGGCGACATCGCTGGTCATCGCCGGCTCGTACCCGAGCGCAGCAAGTCGCTGGGTCGTCATGCGCGCACCGACCTGCTCGTGGTGGTGGAAGGTGACCTTGCCACCGACGAACCGCCGCGTGCGCGGCTTGCCGATGTCGTGGAAGAGCGCAGCGAGGCGCACCAGCAGCCGCGGCGAGGTGTTGGCGGTGACGATGAAGGTGTGCGTGAGCACGTCCTTGTGGCGGTGGACGGGATCCTGCTCCATCGCCAGCGCCGAGATCTCGGGGACGGACTCGTCGAAGAACCCGTCCTCGTGGGCGATCCACAGCGCGTCGGTCGGGTCGTCGACGGTGAGGATGCTCGTCAGCCGCTCACCCGCCTCCCGGTCCAACTGCTGCGTCGTCACGGGACCAGCATAGGGACGCGGCCGCCGCGCCCCGGAGGAGAATCAGGCTGTCGCGCAGTTGGCGCAGTGACCGAGGAGGTCGACGCGATGCTGGTGGAGCTCGAAGTTCGCACCGGCCGCCGCCTCGTGGAGCGCCTTGTCGAGCGATCGCTCGGCGCTCGCCGACAGCGTGACGTCGCTGACCGTGCCACACGACGTGCACACCAAGTGGTGGTGGTGGTTGTTGGTGATCTCTTCACCGAGCTCGTAGTGGGCGTGCTCGTCGCCCATCGAGATCTTGCTGACGAGACCGGCGTGCTCGAGCACGGCCAGGTTGCGGTACACCGAGCTCTGTGCGAGCGTCGGTTGGCGCCGGAGGATGCCAGGGATCGTGATCGGCGCACCGACGTCCTGGAGGGTCTTCAAGATGAGCTGCCGCCCCGTCGTGAAGCGCTGGCCGTCCTTGCGGAGGCGATGGAGAGCGATGTCGTCGATGTCTGTCACCAGCGCCGATGCTACTCCTTCGTGTGACAACCTGAAGAACTCTTCTGAACATTCGGGACCTTCGTCACACGGATCTCACCTTCACGGACCGGTGATGCGCCGCCGCTCGAAATGGTGCATGATGTGCGGCGGCAATCGGCCGACCGAATCACCTGGGGGCGACGCGGCGAGCCGCCATCTCATCGCCATCACGTCAGAGGGGAACCATCCACATGCAGATCCGGGTCACCGTCAATGGGACGGTTCACGAGAGCGATGTCGAGCCGAGGACGTTGCTCGTGCACTACGTGCGTGAGGTGCTCGGTCTCACCGGCACCAACATCGGCTGCGACACGTCGTCGTGCGGTGCGTGCAGCTTGCACTTCAACGGCGAGGCGGTGAAGAGCTGCACGGTGCTCGCGGTGCAGGCCGACGGGGCCGAGCTCACCACGATCGAGGGCCTCGCGACCAACGGCGAGATGCACCCGATGCAGAAGGCGTTCATGGAGAACCACGCACTGCAGTGCGGGTTCTGCACGCCGGGCATGGTGATGGCCGCCTCCAGCCTGCTGAAGGAGAACCCCCACCCCAGCGAGGAGGAGGTCCGGATCGGCCTCGAGGGCAACCTCTGCCGCTGCACCGGCTACCACAACATCGTCAAGGCCGTCCTCGCCGCCGCCGGAGGTGCGTCGTGATCCCCGCAGCGTTCGATTACGTCCGGGCCGGTTCGGCCGCCGAAGCCGTCAGCCTCATCGGTCAGCACGGCGACGACGCGAAGTTCATCGCCGGCGGCCACAGCCTGCTGCCGCTCATGAAGCTGCGCCTCGCACAACCGAGTGTCCTCGTCGACATCGGCCGCATCTCCGACCTCTCCTACATCCGCGACGCCGGGGACCACATCGCGATCGGCGCGCTCACGCGCCACATGGACATCGAGACGAGCTCGGTGCTGGCCGAGCACGTCCCCCTCCTTGCGCACGCTGCACACCACGTGGGCGACCCGCAGGTCCGCCACCGCGGCACCATCGGCGGCTCGATCGCCCATGCCGACCCGGCGAGCGATCTTCCCGCCACCACGCTCGCGCTCGGCGCCACCTACGTGGCCCAGGGCCCGAGCGGCACCCGCGAGATCGCCGCGACCGACTTCTTCGAGGGCTTCCTCACGACGTCGCTCGCGCCCGACGAGATGCTCACCGAGATCCGCGTGCCCAAGATGGGCGGCGCCGGCTGGAGCTTCCAGAAGTTCAACCGGCGCGCGCAGGACTGGGCGATCGTCGGCGTCGCCGCCTGGCGCAACAACGGCCAGAGCGGCGTCGGCCTGGTGAACATGGGCTCGACGCCCATCCTCGCGACCAGCGTCTCGTCGGCACTCGCCTCCGGCGCATCGATCGCGGACGCGGCCGAGCAAGCCGCTGCCGAGGCCGAGCCGCAGAGCGACCTGAACGCCAGCCCCGAGTACCGCGTGCACCTGGCCAAGGTGCTGGTGCGTCGGGCGCTCGAAGCAGCCAGCGCCTGATCCGCATGCCGGTGGCGCGTGCGCGCTGCCAGCGTTCGAACGTGGGCACTGGGTAACGTTCGATGCATGTTGCTCGAGGCTGACGCGTCCCAGCCGCCCGAGCAGCCGACCCCGCAACGGCGCGCCGTCGCCGCGCTCGTGCCCCACGATCCGTTCTACGCGGTCCGGGTCTCGGCCATCACGTTCTACGCGCTCATGTACATCTGGCGGACGCGCACCGACGGGTTGATCGTCGATCGCATCTCCGTCGCGATCTCGGTCGGCCTGTTCCTGCTCTGCGCGTTCGTCGGCAAGCCGTGGCGTCGATGGGGCGTCCTCGTCATCGACGCGCTGCTCTACTCGGCGATGTGGTTCAGCTACGAGATGACCCGAGGTGCGGCCGACCGCCTGGGCATGCCGCTGCAGCTGAACGCCGTGCGACAGATCGACCGCGCGCTGTTCCTCGGCTACGACCCGAACGTGTGGGCGCAGCGGCACTTCTACCATCCGAACGACGTGCGCTGGTACGACAACCTCGGCTCGATCGTCTACTACAGCCACTTCATCGTGCCGGTGGTCGCCCTGGCCGTGCTGTGGGCCGTGAGCCGGGTGCAGTGGGTCCGGTTCATGAAGCGGTTCGCCACCGTCCTCGGCGTCGGGTGCCTGATGTTCGTCCTGCTGCCCACCGTGCCGCCGTGGATGGCCGGTAGCCCGGACCCTCGCTTCGCGAAGCTCCGGGTGCTGCCACAGCTCGCCCGCCCGACCGGTCGCGGCTTCTGGGACCTCGGCTTCACGAGCTTCGTCAACGACTGGCAGTCCGCGCTCGACTGGGGCAATGCGGTCGCGGCGATGCCCTCGCTGCACGCCGGCTTCGCCCTGTTCGTGCCGGCCTTCTTCCTCCCCCTCATCAAGCCGGTCTGGTTGAAAGCCGTCGTGCTCGTGTTCCCGGTCCTCATGCTCGCCTCGCTCGTGTACTTCGCCGAGCACTGGATCATCGACGGTCTGGTCGGATGGGCGCTGGTCGGTGCGTCGTTCGCGTTCTGGGACTGGTTCGAGACCCGTCAGCGCGTGCGCCGCGCCGCTCGCGCCCGCCAGGCGCTGGCCGCCACCGCATGACACCGCCCACGGTCCTGCTCGACCGATCGTTCCTCGAAGCGCTCGTCGCGCGCGAGCACGATGCTCATCCGGTCGTTCGGCAGTGCTACGAGCGGCTGGTGAACGGCTACGAGCGGCACGAGCACCGGCTGCGGGCTCGACACGACCACCTCGTCGCCCTCGATCGTCCCGCTCACGCCGATCTGCTCGCGCCGGTGGAGGCCATCCACGTCGCCGGGCAGTTCCGCCGGCAGGCGTCGCGCCTCGGCGACGGCTACGAACCCGACGTGGCGCTGACGCTCGTGGTGATGCGGCGGGAGCGCATCGATCGCATCGCCACGCTCGAGCCGTTCTTCGACACCATCGACGTGGTCGTCGAATGCCGGCCCGACTGAGCCAGCCCGAGTGACCGGGGGTCAGGTCTCGAACTGGGTCGAGGCGCGCTCGGCGATCCAGGGGCGGATGGTGTCGGCCCGCACGGCCTCGTGTGTCGCGTCGGTGTCGTAGCGGCGCCACCCGTCGGCGTCGTCGAAGGTGGCGACGATGCCGTAGTCGAACGCTCCCGACGACAGGCCGACGCTCGGCCCGTGCCGGTACGAGGTGATGGAGGGGATCGCGAGCGGCAAGGTGTCGAGCGCGGCGGCGATCGCGTCCACCTGCCCCACCGGGATGCCGGGCTTCCATCGGAACAACACCACGTGCGTGATCACTGCAGACCTCCGAAGGATCCTCCGTCGACGTGCAAGCCGAGCCCTGTCACGAACTTCGCCTGCTCGCTGCACAGGAAGGCGACGATCGCGCCGAAGTCGCCCGGGTCGCCGAGCCTGCCCATCGAGGGCAGTTGCTCGCCGTACAGCACCTGGACTCGATCGGTCGCGTGCAGGCCGGGCTGCACCGTGTTCACCGTGACGCCGTCGCCCGCCACCTCGCGAGCCACGGTCTTCAGGAAGGCGGTCGCACCCGATCGAGCCGTGTTCGACAGGATGAGGTTGCCCATCGGCTGACGCACGGCGATGGAGGTGATCGCGACGAAGCGGCCCCAGCCTTGTGCCTGCATCCCCGGGATCGACTCCTTGGCCATGCCGACGACGCTGAGCAGGTTGAGGTCGATGGCGGGCTGGTAGGCATCCATCGGAGTGGTCGCGAAGGTGCCGGCGGGTGGGCCACCTGCGTTGGCGACGACGATGTCGAGCCCTCCGAGCGCTTCGGTCGCCGCGGCCACGAACGACGCACCGCCGGTGGCGTCGGCGACGTCCTGGACGAGGCCGATGCACCCGTTCCCGATGCGCGCCGCGGCGTCGTCGATGCGCGCCCGGTCGCGGCCACAGATGACGACGCGCACGCCCTCCGCCGCGAGCGCCGATGCCGACGCGAAGCCCAGGCCGGCGCTCGCTGCGGCGACCGCGGCACGGCGGCCCTGCAATCCCAGATCCATCGTCGGCACCGTACACGGCACCGAGCGGCGACGACCTACCCCACCTAGGCTCGGCGTCATGGCATCGAAGTACAGCTGGAAAGATCTCGCGGGCACGGCCAAGAAGTGGCTGGACAGCAAGGTCACCGAGACGACCACCGCAGATCGCCGCACACGCGAGACGGCGGAGGGGCAGCAGGTGCACCTCGAGCGGGAGATGAAGGACCAGTTCGGTGGAGCGGTGCTGACGACCGCGTTCCCTTCGCTCGGCCGGCTCATGGATCGCCAGGACGAGAACCGCCGCCGCAGCGAGCAGGAGTCACTCGACGGGGCCCGTGCCCGACGCGCCGCATCGGTGCTCGCCGGTTCGTCGATCGAGCTCTCCGGTGATGTCTCCGGTCGGGTCATCGACGTCGCCGTCGAGCTCACCCCCGACGACGAGCAACGCACGCTCCTGGTCCTCATGGAACCGGTCGACGCCGCTCCAGTGTCGGGTGGCGAGCTCTCCGCAGCCGGGTTCGCCATCACCGACTTCGACGGGCCGGGCACCTACCCACTCGTCGAGTACATCGAGTCGCTCGACCCCGGCGCGCACCACGTCGTCCTCGACGGCGGCGACAGCGAGACGTCGTGGTTCTACTGGACAGAGCAGGCCGGGGCCGCCGCGGCGACGGTGACCGACGAGCTCATCGAGGTCTCCTTCGTCTGCGAGAACGCGGCCGGGCAGCGCACCCACGTCACGATGCGCGTCCCACTCGCCTGAACGGGTGCCCACGGCCGGGTAGCCTCGTCTGAACTCAGACGCGACGAGCTGGTGATACTCCATGGCGTTCGAACACCGTGACGAGGGCATCGAGGAGTTCCACCTCGACGCCATCGCCGACGCCGACCCCTATCCGTACTGGTACGAGGACGCCGACGAGCCCGACAGCAACCCCACGCTGGTCCGCACCGAGACGTGCGACCTGTGCATCGTGGGCGGGGGCTACACGGGTCTGTGGACGGCGATCATCGCGAAGGAGCGTGATCCGTCACGCGACATCGTGCTGATCGACGCCCACGAGATCGGCTCGGCGGCCAGCGGGCGCAACGGCGGGTTCATGGAATCGAGCCTCACGCATGGCGTCGCCAACGGGCAGGAGCGGTTCCCCGACGAGGTGCCACTCCTCGAGGAGCTCGGTCTGCAGAACCTCAACGAGATCGAGGCTGCGATCAAGCGCTACGAGATCGACTGCGACTACGAACGCACG
The DNA here is from genome assembly GCA_050248155.1 of Ilumatobacteraceae bacterium. Taxonomy (GTDB): domain Bacteria; phylum Actinomycetota; class Acidimicrobiia; order Acidimicrobiales; family Ilumatobacteraceae; genus VFMC01. The sequence goes on along the minus strand of JBFWSW010000012.1, from coordinate 73,603 downwards.
GGCGTCATCGACGTGGCCACGACGTTCCATGCGCCGTCGTACCTCGACGAGCTGCGCGACGACTTCCAGCAGCTGCGCAACCTCGGCCAGAAGGTGGAGTGGCTCGACCGCGAGGCAATGCAGCGTCAGGTGTGCTCGCCCACCTACACGGGCGGGCTGTGGCGCAAGGACCGAGCCGCGATCGTCGACCCGGCACGGCTCGTGTGGGGCCTGAAGGCCGCTGCCACGTCGCTCGGGGTGCGCATCTACGAGGACACGAAAGCGACCAGGATCGAGAAGGACGGCGTCGGCGTGCTCGTCGACACACCGCTCGGTCGAGTCCGCGCCGGCAAGGTCGCGCTCGCGACGAACGCGTTCAAACCGTTGCTCAACAGGATCAGCCACTACATCGCGCCGGTCTACGACTACTGCATGGTGACCGAACCCCTCACCCCCGCACAGCTCGCCGAGCTCGGCTGGACGAACCGGCAGGGTCTGTCCGACATCGCCAACCAGTTCCACTACTACCGACTCACCGAGGACAACCGGATCCTGTGGGGCGGGTACGACGCGATCTACTTCTGGCGTGGACGCGTGAACACCGAGCTCGAGAGCCGGCCGGCGACGTGGGCAAAGCTGAGCCGGCAGTTCTTCGACACCTTCCCGCAACTCGAGGGCTTGAAGTTCACGCACACCTGGGGCGGCGTCATCGACACCTGCAGCCGGTTCTGTGTGTTCTGGGGCCGAGCCTGGCAGGGACGAGTCGCCTACGCGCTCGGCTACACCGGACTCGGCGTCGCGTCCGCCCGATTCGGCGGCGAGGTGATGCTCGACCTGCTCGACGGGCGCCGCTCGATCGCCACCCAGACCAAGTTCGTCCAGGAGAAGCCGCTGCCCTTCCCGCCCGAGCCGTTCCGGTTCATCGGCATCCAGGCGACTCGCTGGTCGCTCGACCGCGAGGACTCGACCGGGAAGCGGAACTGGTGGCTGCGCTCACTCGATCGGTTCGGTCTCGGCTTCGACTCCTGAGGCTCAGCGACCGAAGCGCGCCACCGCTTCCGGGTCGTGCGGCTCGAAGCACACGAGCACGATGCGGTTCACGCCGTGCGCTTCCCACACGAGGCGCTGTGGGTGCTGCGGATCGGCCAGCGCCTCGTCCCAGTAGGTCCAGACCGACACGTCGAACGGGCGATCAGGCGGATCGGGACGGTCGTCGCGGGCACGGCGAGCCGCCGCGACGAAGTCGAGCGCCCGGGGGTGGTGGCCGCGGACGTTCAACCCGTCGCATCGGCGGCCGGCGAGTGCCGCGAGCGACTCGCTGTTGACCCCGAGGATGACCGGAGGTCGGGGCACTGCCGACGGGAACGATGCGAGGTCGGCCGGCCGGTCGGGCGCCCACAGGCGATCGATCTCGTCGAGCGCGTGCTCGAGCCTGGCGTGACGACCCTCGACGGTCGGCGCGAGGTCGATGCCCAGGATCTCGTGCTCGACCGACCACCGGCTGCCCGGCGCGGCTCCCGCGCCCAACCCGAACACGAAGCGCCCACCGCTGATCATCTGAACCGACGCTGCGCTGAGCGCAGTGACACCGGCATTGCGGTTGGCGATGTTCACGACCAGGCTGCCGAGCCTGATCCGCGTCGTCTGCGCCGCCAGGGCACCCAACAGCGTGAAGCACTCGATCATCGTCGAGCCGTTCAGAACCGACCCGAGGAAGTGGTCGAACGCCCAGGCCGTGTCGAAGTTGCCGTTCTCCTCGGCTGCGAGCACGCCGTCGCGCACCGCGGTCCAGGGCTCGGCGGCGGGGCTGAGCTGGATGTCGTAGATCACGAATGCTCCTCACCGCGTCGTTCGAGCACCACCATCGTGCGGGGAGGTACCCGGCAGCTGCCGTCGCGGAACTCGGCGTCGCCGGCCGTGCAGAGCGCAACCTGCCAGCACTCACCTGGGGCCAGCACCGGACGCAGATCGAACTCGACCCGCTCCCACCACATGTTCGCGAGCACCGTGACGTCGCCGGCCCGCCATCCGAGTGAGCGCGACTCGGGGCTCGTGTCGGGCGCTCCGGCAGCGCCGAAGCACTCGACGTCGGTGAAGTCGGCTCGTCGGCGCAGCTCGATCAGGCGCCGGACGGTGTCGTGCAGCCCTGCCCACTCGGCTGCGCGTTCCCAGTCGAACCACGTGAGCTCGGAGTCGACGTCGTACGGGTTGTCGTGACCGTGCTGCGTCCGCCCGGCCTCGTCACCCATCACGAACATCGCCGAGCCCGCCGAGAGCAGCAGCAGGGCGAACGCGTTGGCGAGCTGCTGCGGGCGCAGCTCGGGGCCGCAATCCCACGAACGATGCCGGTCGTTCGTGACGGCGGTGAGGTCGTGCAACGTCAGACCGTCGTGCGCGGTGAGGAAGTTGACGGTGCGCCACGGCCGCTCACCGAACAGGTCTCGGCTGCCCGTCACGCGCTCGATCATCGCCGGTACGAGCGACGCCTCCCCGCGGAGGAAGCCACGCACGTCGTCGCGGAACCGGTCGTTCCACTGCAACCAGCGAGCATCAGGGAACGCGTGCCCGACCTGATAGCTGGCGAGGTCCCAGGGTTCGGCCACCAGCATCCGGCCGGCCGTCGCAGCCCAGTCTCCGATCGCACGCACGAGCGCCCCGCCGTCGCGGGTGAGCAGCGACGCCAGGTCGAACCGGAAGCCGTCGACACCGAGGTCGGCGAATCGTTGCAACGACTCGAGGACGAGACGCCGGATCTCGGCGGCGGACGGATCGATGTCGTTGCCGCACCCGCTGTCGTCGGTGTACGTCCCGTCGGCGTGGTGTCGATACGAGTGCCGGTCGTCGAAGCCGCGCAGGCTCCACGTCGGCTTCGAGGCTTCCCCTTCGCCCGTGTGGTTGACGACGACGTCGAGCCACACCGCGATCCCGTGGTCGTGCGCGGTCCGGCACAGTGATGCGAGCTCGGCAGCGGCGTCCTCTCCGTCCGCGAAGGGCTGGTGGACCGCGCCCCACACGATGGGCATGTAACCCCAGTAGTTGTCGGTGTTGTCGAAGGGGTACACCGGCATCAGCTCGATGACGTCGACGCCGAGGTCGCGCAGGTACGGCATCCGCTCGCCGACGCCCTTGAAGGTCTCGGCGAAGCCGCGCACGTGCAACTCGTAGATGACCGGATCGACGGGCTGCCGCTCGAGTGCTGGCGCGCTGGGCCAGGACGAGGCGCGCACGACGCCGACGGGACCGCGCTCGGTCATGACCACCGTGTCGGCTGACGGATCGACGAGTGGCCCGATGCCGTCCGCGACGAGCCAGTACCGGTCGCCGGGGTGCGCCGTGAATGTGACCTCCCAGCGCTCACCCCGACGCGACATGACCTCGTGCCGCTCGTTCCCTGTCTGCGGCGATTCGACGACGGCGGTCATGATCCGGACGGCGGGCGCGTGGATCGACACGGTCTGCGTGCGGGGGGCGTTGAGGTCCACGACGCACCAGCTTGGCATCAAGATCCTCGCACTCCCTCCTCTAGCCTGGAACCGATGCCCAGCTCCTCGATGCCCAGCGAAGTCGCGAACGCGCTCAGCCAGCACGGCTACCTGCCCGACGAGGGGCTGGCCACCGCCATCTTCCTCGCCCTGTCGCTGAAGCGGCCGCTGCTGCTGGAGGGGGAGGCAGGGGTCGGCAAGACCGAGGTCGCCAAGGTGCTCAGCCGCTGGACCGGTGGCGAGCTCATCCGCCTGCAGTGCTACGAGGGGATCGATGCCGCACAGGCGGTGTATGACTGGGACTACTCGCGCCAGCTCCTGCACCTGCGGGCAGCGGAGGCGAGTGGTGAGGCCAGGGGCCGATCTGCCGATGCGCTGGAGGGCGAGCTGTACCACGAGCGGTTCCTCCTCAAGCGGGCGCTCCTGCAGGCCATCGCCCACCGGTCGCAAACGCCTCCTGTCCTGCTGATCGACGAGGTCGACCGGGCCGACGACGAGTTCGAGGCGTACCTGCTCGAGGTGCTGTCCGACTACCAGATCACGATCCCCGAGCTCGGCGTGTTCTCCACCGATCGACCGCCGGTCGTCATCCTCACGTCGAACCGCACGCGCGACGTGCACGACGCGCTGAAGCGCCGCTGCCTGTACCACTGGGTCGAGCACCCCTCGTTCGAGCGCGAAGTCAAGATCGTCCGCATGCGCGTGCCTCATGTCATCGAGCCGCTCGCCCGTCAGGTCGCCGGCGCGGTCGAGGCGATGCGCACCAAGAACCTGTACAAGCCGCCGGGCGTGGCCGAGACGATCGACTGGGCCGCAGCGCTCGCTGCGCTCGGCGTCAGCGAGCTCGACGAGTCGACCGTCGACGTCACCCTCGGCGCCGTGCTCAAGTATCGGGAGGACCAAGAGCGCGTGCGGCAGCACGGCGGGCTCGCCGACATCGTGAAGCAAGCAGCCGAGCGGGGCGCGTTCCGGGGGTGAGCGACGTCGTGGGAGCGCGACCTGCTTCGGGCGGCGACCGGCTCGCCGTCGCGTTCGCTCGCGTGCTGCGTGGCCTCGGACTGCGGGTGCCGATCCACAGCGTGATCGACTTCAGCGAGTCGCTCGGCCTGCTCGGCATCGACCGCCGCGAGGCCGTGTACTGGGCGGGTCGCAGCACGCTGGTGCGGCGTCCCGAGGACCTTCCCCTCTTCGATCGTGCCTTCGCCGTGTTCTGGGATCAGCGCCGCGGGCTCGGTGGCGAGGACGACGAGGACGAGATCACCCGGATCACACTGGCGATCGACGACGATGACGACGATCGCGACGACGCCGACCAGGGCGAGGCCGAGGCAAACGACGACCCCACGCTGCAACTGCGGTTCTCGGCGATCGAGACCCTGCGACACAAGGACTTCGCCGCCTACGACGACGACGAGCTCGTCCTCGCGCAGGATCTGATGAGCAGCCTCCGCTTCGCCGGCCCGCCCCGGCGCAGCTTCCGCTCACGCGCGTCGGCGCACGGGCACGAGCACGATCTGCGCCGCACGGTGCGCAGCTCATTGCGCGCCGGCGGCGAGCCGATCCGCCGCCACTGGCGCGAGCCGGGCGACCGGCTGCGACGGTTGGTCCTCCTCCTCGATGTCAGCGGGTCGATGGAGCCCTATGCGCGGGGCATGTTGCGATTCGTGCACGCTGCGGTCGCCGGCCGCCAACGCGTCGAGGCCTTCGCGATGGGGACCCGACTCACGCGCATCACGCGCGAGCTCTCGAGCCGCGATCCCGACCGTGCGTTGCGGGAGGCGAGCGCCCGGGTGCTCGACTGGAGCGGTGGCACACGTCTCGGCGAGTGCCTCACGAGGTTCAACGACGAGTGGGGTGTGCGCGGGATGGCGCGCGGAGCGATCGTCGTCATCCTGTCCGACGGTTGGGATCGCGGCGATCCGGACGTGCTGGCCGAGCAGATGGCCCGACTCGATCGCATCGCGTTCCGCACCGTGTGGGTGAACCCGCTGAAGGTCACGCCCGGCTATGCACCGCTGGCGCGCGGCATGGCGGCGGCGCTGCCGTTCGTCGATTCGTTCGTGGAGGGCCACTCGGTCGCAGCGATGGAGGAGCTCGCCGCCACCATCAGCGCGCTGCGCACCGAGCCGCGCCACGCGGGCTCAGCCCGAGATCGTCCCTCTCGCGCGGTCGTGCCGCGCCCGGCAGAAAGCGAGAACGCGCATGCGTGAGCTGCTCGACGACATCGACCGGTGGCGGGGCGACGGCAAGCGAGTCGCCATCGCCCGCGTGGTGGACATCGAAGGATCGGGCCCGCGAGAGCCCGGCGCGGCGATGGCCGTGAACGAGGCGGGCGAGGTCGCCGGCAGCGTCAGCGGCGGCTGCGTCGAGGGCGCGGTCGTCACCGAGGCGCTCGGCGTGTTGGCCGGCGAGCGCGGACCGGGCATCGTGACGTTCGGCTACAGCGACGACGAGGCCTTCGCGGTCGGGCTCACGTGCGGTGGCACGATCCGGTTGTTCATCGAAGCGCTCGACTGGTGACGTCGTGAGCATCTTCGACACGCTCCGCGATCGTCTGCGCACGCAGCAGCCGACAGCGCTGGCGACGGTGGTCGACGGACCGCTGCCGGGCGCCAAGCTGCTCGTCATGCCCGATGAGGCGACGATGGGCTCGCTCGGCCATCCCGAGCTCGACCGCATCGTCGCTCGCGACACCCTCGCCGAGCTCGAGGCCGGGCGCTCGGGCATCCGCCACTACGGCCCCGAGGGGCAGACGACGCCCGAGGATCTCGAGAACGCAACGACGGTCTCGGTCTTCGTCGAGAGCTGGGCACCGGCGCCGCAGATGTGGATCTTCGGCGCCGTCGACTTCACCGCCGCGCTGTCACGGGTGGCGAAGGTGCTCGGGTACCGAGTCATCGTGTGCGATGCACGCGAGATCTTCGCCACGCGTCGGCGCTTCCCGGCGGCCGACGAGGTGGTCGTGTCGTGGCCCGGCCCGCTGTTCGAGCAGCGCGGTGCGCAGCTCCGCGCGCGCGACGCGGTGTGCATCCTGACGCACGACCCGAAGTTCGACGTGCCGGCCGTACAAGGCGCCCTCGACACAAGGGTCGGCTACATCGGCGTGATGGGTAGCCGTAGGACGCACAGCAAGCGCGTCGAGCGCCTGCGCGAGGTGGGGATCACCGACGAGCAGCTGTCCCGGCTGATGTCGCCGATCGGCCTGAACATCGGCGCACGTACCCCCGAGGAGACGGCGATCTCGATCTGTGCCGAGATCATCGCCCGCCGCACCGGCCGAGCGGCCCCCTCTCTCCGCGACAGCGAGGGCCCCATCCACGCCTGACGGACTGCGACGCTCCGGGTACCGCTGAACGTGCGGCGCACGTTGAGAGCGCGTGACAGAGGTCCCGTTGCATCGCAACCCCGGTGAGCGGACGATGATGGTGATGACGCGGGCCGCGTTCGGCATTCGTCTCGGGGCACTCGCTTGTGTCCTCGCGTCGATGGTCGCATGGGTCGGTGATCACTCAGAGCCGGCCCAGGCCGCGATCGTGTCGAACGCGTCGGCGTTCACCGCGATCACACCGCAGCGTCTTGTCGACACTCGGATCGGCCTCGGCGCGCCGCAGCAGCGTCTGCAGGCAGCCACATCGATGGACGTTCAGGTGACCGGCCGGCTCGGCGTACCCGACTCCGCGACTGCGGTCGTGGCGAACATCACCGCGGTCGACGCCTCGGGCCCTGGCTTCTTGCAGGTGCTCCCGACGGGGCGGGCGGCGTTCGGGTCGTCGTCGACGTTGAACGTCGACCGCGTCGGCCAGACGATCCCGAACGCGACGTTCGCGCCGATCGGTGACGGGGGCCGTCTCACGGTGTACGCGATCTTCACGACCGATGTCGTGATCGACATCTTCGGCTACTTCACGCCGGCAACGACATCGTCGGCAGGTCGCCTCGTGCCCGTCGACCCCGAACGCATTCTCGACACTCGCATCTCCCTGGGCTGGACACCCCCGACCTCCAGCAACGTCCACACCCAGTCCGTCGCCGCGGCAACGGTCATCACCCTCGAGGTGGCCGGTCGCGGCGGGGTGCCGACGTCGGGTGCTGCTGCCGTCGTGTTGAACGTCACAGCCGTCGACCCGTTCGGCCCCGGGTTCGTACAAGTCGCCCCCACGCCCGTCGTGGCGGGCGCATCGTCGAACCTCAACACCGCGGCGGGACGCACGACCGCCAACCTCGTCGTGGTCCCGCTCGGCCCCACCGGCACCGTCGACCTGTACGTCACGACCCCATCAGATCTCGTCGCCGACGTCGTCGGCTACTTCACCGACAGCAGCGCACCGGCCGTCGACGTCGGCCTCTTCGTCCCGATCGACCCGAATCGGCAGTTCGACTCCCGACCGGGTGCGGCGAGCCCGCTGCCCGCCGGCACCGTCACGACGATCGACGTGAACGACATCTCGGGCGATGCGATCGCGATCGCCGGCAACCTCACCGCCACCGAGCCCACCCAGGTCGGCTACCTCCAGATCGCGGCCCCGCCGATGTCACTCGGGGCATCATCGAACCTCAACGTCGCGTACATCGGCCAGACGGTCGCCAACGCCATCGTCTCGCCCACCACCGACGGTCTCGCCCAGATCTTCAACCAGAACCCCACCCACGAGATCTTGGACGTCACGGGCTGGTTCACCTCCGCGGTCGCGAGCGGTCCACCCGTTCCCACCACCCAGCCGCCGACAACTCAGCCGCCGCTGACCCAGCCACCCACGACACCCGCACCAACACAGCCGACGACGACCTCGACGACGACGACCTCAACGACGACGACCTCGACGACCTCAACGACGACGACCTCGACGACCTCGACGACGACGACTTCAACGGCGCCACCGGTGGTGCTGGTTCCGGTCCTGCAGTACTCGTTCGACAACGACGCAGCGGGCGTCACGGTGCTGGACTCCTCGCCCAGCAAGCTGAACGGCACGCTGGTGAACACGACGACCCAGGCGGCCGGCACTCCCAGTGTGGCAGGCCGGGGCACGGCGATCAGGCTGGTGGGAGCCCAGCACCAGTACATCGCAGTACCCGAGGCGAACGCTCTCGACGTCAACACGTTCACGCTGGCCGCCTTGGTGAACTACACGGGCGTCCAGAACGACCAGACCAACGGCCGGTGGGAGGTCCTCGAGAAGGCCGACGCGTACTGGATCAACATCCGCACCGACGGGCATGTTCGCGTCGGCGGCTTCTTCGGCAGTTGCACGAGCGCGTCGTGGAAGTACCTCGACAGCACCACCATCGTGCCGACCGATACCTGGACTCATGTCGCCGCCAGGTACAACGGATCGACGTTGACCGTGTGGATCAACGGCACGCAGGCCGGCAGCCTGGCGGTGACGGGGCGGACCTGCAACAACAACAACCCACTCGCGATCGGTGCGAAGAACTACCCCGCCCAGGGTCTGCTCGAGGCGTTCTGGGACGGCCGGTTGGACGACGTCCGCATCTACAACAGCGCGCTCTCCGCAGCTGAGATCCGCGCGCTGGTTCCGGGCTGACCACCAAGCGTCGCGTGCGACTACCTGCCGGTGCGATGCACGGTGGTGGTGATCCCGACGATCGACGGTTGCCGCGGTGCTGAGCTGAAACCGAACCGAACCGGCGGGTCGACGTCGCGCAGCTCACCCAGGTCAGCGTCGTGCCATGTTCCGCTGATCGCGCGCACCCGATGGCGATCGGTGGCTGCGTAGCGCTCGGTGCCGCCCGGCGTTGTCCCGCGGGTCCGGACACCGCGCAGAAACCCACGCGCGATGACGTCTGTGAACGCGACCCACCTGTCGTCCGTGGCCACTCGGCGCGGCACCATGTGCAACGCCCAGCCCAACACATCGCGACGGCCCAGTGCGACGTCCAGGCGCAACGGACCGCCGCGAAACCGGAGCCGATCCGCGCTGCGCTCACAGGCGACCGGTCCAACGATCACGTCGTCGAAGGAGTAGATCGAGCCGACATAGGCCGCGAGTGCTTCGTCTTGGGCGATGAGCACCCGGCGGCCAGCTGGATCCTCCACCATCGCGTCGGCCACGGCCCCGAACGGTGACACCGGCCAACGCCCGATGACGACACGTACCCCGAGCATCGAACCGACCCCGCAGATCTCTCCTGCGAAGACATCAGCTGGCACTGCCACAGTGAACCAGCGCGGCGCGACCGATCGCGCGCACCCGACAGCCACCCGCCATCACGAGCGTCGCCCAGCTCGGCACGTCGCCTGACTACGGTCCGGTGACACATGGCGAGCGCCGTGGGAGGAGCAACCGGATGAGACCGCTTCGATACTCGATCAACGTCACCCTCGACGGATGCTGCCATCACGAGGCAGGGCTCCCTCCGGACGAGGAGTCGATGCGCTACTGGACCGCCGCGATGGAGCGAGCCGATGCCGTGCTGTTCGGCCGGGTGACCTACGAGATGATGGAGTCGGCGTGGCGGCGGCCTGCCACGGGCACATGGCCTGACTGGATGGGCCAGTGGGACATTCCGTTCGCCGAGACCATCGACCGGGCGAAGAAGTACGTCGTGTCGAGCACGCTGAGCGACGTCGATTGGAACGCCGAGCTGCTGCGAGGCGACCTGGAGCGCGCGGTCCAGCGGCTCAAGCAGGAGCCGGGCGAGGGCCTGTTCGTGGGCGGCGTGACGCTCCCCCTTGCGTTGGCAGATCTGGGCCTGATCGACGAGTACGAGTTCGTCGTGCAACCGGTCCTCGCCGGACACGGACCGACCCTGCTGGCCGGTCTGCGTGAGCGCATCCAGCTCGAGCTCGTGGATCGCCATGAATTTCGCTCGGGATCGGTGGCCGTGCGGTACCGACCCGCGCCAGTCACCGCTTGAGGCACGCAGCTGCTGAGCACCATCGCCGTCGAGCGGAGCTCAGGAGACTGAGTACGACGCCTCCACGACATCGGCGATCACATGCGTCGACACGTTCGAGAAGATGCAGATCGCCCCGTTCGCGCCGAGCGCGGTGATGACGTAGTTCGGGATCGTCTGCCCCGCGACGAAGTTGAGGTTCGATGCCAGCGGCGTCGGTTGGCCGCACGGGTACACCGTCAGGTAGCCGGCCGAGTCCGGTTCGGTGACGGTGATGTTCAGGCCCACGGCCGTTGCGTCGGGCTGCACGTTCGCTCGGCCGGCGATCTGGAGCTCGAACGGGGTGCCGCCGTCGATCTTCGCAGCACCGTTGTCGACGCGGGTGTCCAGCAGCCGGGTGGATTGCGGGAGCGCCACGTGCACTGCACCGATGTCGACGGTTGCTTCGAGGTCGACGACGAGATGCGTCGGGACGTTCGACGCGAAGCACACACCATGCCGTCCGAAGATCGCGACGAACGGCGACAGCCGGACGGCGACCAAGTTCGAGATCGTCTGACCGGCGACGAAGTTGAGGTTGGAAGTGGCCGGCACGGGTGTGCCGCATTGGTAGGCCGTCAGGTAGCCGGCTGCGTCGGGTTCGGTGATCGTGACGTTGACGATGACTTCGCCGACCCATGTCGAGTTCGGGATCTCCGAGCGACGGAGCAGGGGCACCTTCGTCGGGGTGCCGCCGATCTTCTCGGCGCCCGGCCAGCCGAGCGCGATCCGCGTGTCGATCACCCGAATCGGTGCCGGCAGCGGATGGAGACCTGTGCTCGGCCCGTACGACGCAGTGACGTCGGCGACCACGTGGGTCGTCTGCGAGCTGAAGATGCACAGCGCTCCGTCGGTGCCCAGGCTCGCGATCACGAGGTTGGGGATCGTCTGGCCGGCCTCGTAGTTGACGTTCGAAGCGACCGGTCGAGGTTGCCCGCACGGGAAGACCGTCAGGAACCCGTCGCGCAGGGGTTCGGTGACCGTCATGTTGACGGCGACAGCGACGGCGTCGGTGGGAACGCCGGGGCGACCGGCGAGCGGCAGCGTCAGCACACCACCGGCCGCGATCTTGCCGGCTCCCTCGGGCAGCCCGATTCGGGTGTCGAGCACCCGTCGGGGCGCGTCGAGCAGCGTCATCGACGGCGTGGCGGGCGATGTCGCAGGGTGCAGTCGCACGATGAACGAGTCGGGGTCGTAGTAGCCGCCGATGCCGTCGGTGTCGACGAGCGCAGTCAACCGACCGTCGGGCAACACGTCGATCTGCCCGACGCTCTCGAGCATGGAGTCGTCCGAGCGGATCGTGCCGCCGCCCGACCCGAAGCTGCGATCGAGCCGGCCGGTCGGCATGAACCGCCACACGGCGTAGTCGGTCGGGGCCGCCGTGCCGTCAGGCGTGATCCGGATGTCTCCGATCCGGCCCGCGAGGACGATGCGGTCTCCGTCGAGCGCGACGGCGTCGCCCGCGGTCACCCCGACGCCCGATGCGGCGGGCGGGACGTACGCGGTTCCGTTGTCACCGAACGATGTGTCGAGGCTGCCATCGGCTCGGTAGCGGCTGATCCCCGCGTTCGCGTCCGACGAATCGTTCGCGCATGCGACGATGATCCGATCCAGCGAGTCGATCACGAAGTCCGTGCTGCAGAAGACCGCGAGCCAGGGGCGGGACGGACGTTCGACCACGCCACCGGCGCCGAACGATCCGTCCGGCGCACCCGTCGCCGTCAGTCGGGCCAGCAGTGGCCGGCCGGGCGACTCGTCGAAGGCCACGACGACTCGGCCCGCGGAGTCGACGGCGACTCTGACCTTTGGCGGGTTCATCTCGTGCTGAGCCCGGGGCACGGGCGCGAATGCAACTCCTTCGATGCCGAAGGTCTGATCGACAGCACCCCGCGCATCGAGGAGCCCCACGACCAGGCGCACACCGAGCGTCGGGCTGATGGCATAGCCGGCGAGCACGATCGAGCCGTCTGGCCGCATCGCCACCGTCGGTGGAGCACCAGGGGCATAGGACACGCCGGCGGGCGGTGGAACCACCACCCGCCCGGACTCCCCGAACGACGGATCGAGCCCGCCGGACTGGTCGACCTTGATCGCGGCCCACTCGGTCTGCGTCTGGCCGACGATGATCAGGCCGTCGCCTTGGAGGGCGGCGCCGCCGACCTCGTCCAGGTAGCGGTCGAGGTTCGAGTCGTGGAGCGCCCGGGTTCCTCCGAACGTCGCGTCGAGGTTGCCGGTGGGGTCGAGCTTGGTCACGAGACCACCGAAGAACCCGGGCGCCTCTCCGCGACCGACGAGGTAGGTCGAGCCGTCAGGATCGACGACCTGCGCAACCGGCACGATGTACTGCTGGGTGCCCAGCCGGAACGGCGCACCACCGTGCCACGTCGGATCGATGTCGGCCTGGGCAGCTGCGGCGAGGGGTGATGGCGGGACGACAGCCGCGACCATCGGCATGACTGCAAGTCCGAGAAAACCCAGCACCAACTGCCTGCCGACCCGCCCGAACGACATCACCGCACGTGAGCGAGCACGCGTTGATGAGCGCCATGGTTGAACCACACCCTGCGCGTCGCGCTAATCGAGGTCGTACACCGAGCAGTAGACCCCGCTGTCCACGGCGGCGCCGGTCTCGTCGAACACCAAGACACGAAGCGCGCCGCTGAGGCTGGTGACCGACACGAAACGCAAGGCCGGTTCGGCCGATGTGCACGTCGCCGCATCGACGGCGTTGAAGAACACCATCCCCGGGAAGGTCACGTCGTACCTACCGGTCGACGCTTTCACGACCGACGGGAGACTGTGGATCGGCGCGCGGTGCACCTCCGACTCGAGGGTCCCGTCGGCGAGCACGTGGATCACCGCCACCGGCGTCAAAGCGTCGACCTCGGCCTTCGTGAAGTACAGGTCGTTGTGGTTGTGGCTCGCGTAGTAGCCCGTGATGTCGAGCGTGAAGTGGACCGAGCCGGCGAGGTTGTAGATCGACACCCGGCCGTCGGCCGACAGACGAATGCTCGCCGAGTTCGACACCGGATCCTGCCCGCCGACGAAGTTGAGGTTCGCCGACAGCGGCCTGCTCGGTGCGTCAGCGGGGAACAGCGTGAAGAACGAGGCGCCGGTCGGGAAGACCGCTGTCACGTTCACCGCGATGCCGACAGCATCGGCAGGGATCGCGCAGTTCCCGTGGCTCCCATGGATCTCCAACGTGTACGTCTCGTCGGAGCCGAGGGGGGTGTTGCGTGGCCCGACCGTCTCGGTCGGACGCGTGTCGGCGACGCGGCACGGCGTGATCGACACGAAGACGGGCTTCTCGCCGGAACTGACCTCGGCCGATGCTGCCATCAGCCCGCCCGAGCCGACCGCGACCGCTATCGCAGCGCCGATCGCGGCCCATCGCGTCCGCGTCATCGATCTCCTGGTTCCGCTCATGACTCGCCTCCCTGCTGATCGACTGACGATGATGACGCTCAGCCTCTGGAGGCCAGCTCGGTCTGGTACTTCGCCGCGACGGCCTCGACGGCTTGCATGTGGGCCTCCGCCATCTCCGGCCTCGACGCCTCGGCACGCGCCTTCGCCGCGTTGGTGCTGTACGCCTGACCCTGGAACTGCGGGAACACGTGCTGCGCGATCAGCTCGAAGCTCCGATGCGTAGCTGCCGGGTTGGCCCACTCGTGCGCGAGCAGCAGATAGCACCCGAATCCACCGTTCGACTGCTGCATCAACCGATCGATCTGAGCCACCGCATCCTCCGCGGTGCCGATCGAACCGAGCCCTGTCTCGTTGACGAAGTCGATCATCTCGCGGATGTTGCTGCCGCCCACCGCCATCTGGGGGAAGGCGGCGACCGACTGGAAGTAGTGGAACCACTGCTCGATGCCGAACTCGACGTCGCGGTAGGCCTGCTCGCGGGTCTCGGCGATGTGCATCAGCCCGACAAGACGCCACGCGCCGCGGTCGACCTCGGTCCCGAACGTCGCCGCCCGCTCTTCGACGACGCCCCAGTGGAGTGCCAGCGCGTCGAACCCTGCAGCCTGGGTGGCTCCGACCGAGAGCAGCCCGATGCCGTGTCTGCCGGCGAGCTGCGGCCCGGCGGGCGACGCAACCGCGGCGACCGCCACGTCGAAGAGCGGGTTGGAGTACGGGCGGAGGTGCAGCCGCGCATCCCGGAGGTCCCACCGGTCGTTCCTGAACGTGACCGGTTCGTCGCTGCGCAGGAGGCGCATGATGATGTCGGTGCCGTCCGCGAGCAGCTCCCGGGTCTGGCTCTGGTCGAGTGCGACCATGGCCGCGTCGGTGGGCAGCGAGCCCGGGCCGAGGCCCAGCATGAACCGACCACGCGTGAGATGGTCGAGGAGGACGGCCCGCTCGGCAACCCACAACGGGTTGTGGTAGCTGACGCTGATCACGCCGGTGCCGAGCTTGATGTGTCGCGTCCGCTCGGCGGCGACGGCGATGAAGATCTCGGGCGACGCGATGATCTCGGAGCCCGCCGAGTGGTGCTCACCGATCCATGCCTCGTCCCAACCGAGGCGGTCGAGGTGCTGGATGAGCTCGAGGTCGCGCTCGAGCGCCAACGTCGGGTTCTCGCCGGCCGGATGGAACGGCGCCATGAATATGCCGAACCGCAGACGCTCAGACATCGGACCCCCCTGTCAGGAATGCCTCGAGGTGAGCGAGCATAGGGCAGGCGCACCGTCACCCCGGACGAGCTCGCCGGCTACGGGAGCAGTTGACCGGCGAGTGCCTCGGCGAGCCATGCCTCGTACCGAGATGGGGCCCATCCCCGATCGACGACGAGCAGGTGATACAGCTCGGGAGAGGCGAGGGCGTGGATGAGGTCTCCCGCGTCCTGTGCGCGCAGGCCGGAGCGCAGCGCCTTTGATCTCGCGAGCGCTGTGGCGACGCGTCCCTGTCCCTCCTGGCGTTGACGTGTCAGCTCGTCGAGGATGGCCGCGGCATCCGTGTCGGAGCTGGCCGCGCTGACCAGGATGCGGTAGATCGGCGCGGTCCTGTTGTTGATGTCGACGCTGATCGCGGCGAGGCGGGCCAGCGCCTCCCGTGGCCGGGTCGAGTCCAACACGGACCGAACGGTGCTTCGTCGGGCAACCGGAACCGGCTCGTCGTCGCCGGCGATCGAGGTGTCGAGGAGGGCCTTCAGGATTCCCTTCTTCGACGAGAACAGCCGGTAGACCGTCGCTTGCGGGATCTCGGAAGCCATGCTGATCCCCTCGATGGTCGTCGCGCCGTAGCCACGCTCGAGAAAGAGGGTGCGGGCAGCATCGAGCACGGCATGGCGCGCCAACCTCGTCCGGGCCTGTGGTGCTCGCGACGTGTCCGCGGCCATCGAGCGGATCGACCTATCTGCGGCGCTTGGCAGCCGCTCGAGCCACGTTGAGGTCGACAGCTGCTCTGATGAGGGCCATGAACGCCGAGCCGTCGAGGTTCGAGCCCTCGACGACGTCGATCGCCCGCCTCGTGCCCGCATCGAGGCTGGCGTTGAACAGGCCCTCGGGATCGTCGAGTGCGGCTCCGTTCATGAACGTGAGCTTCACCTTGTCCTTGTAGATCTCACCGGTGCAGATGATGCCGTCGTGCGACCACGTGGGCACACCTGCCGGGTTCGACGGCTTGACCCACTTCGCCTCCTCGGTGACCTCGGGGTCGGCGGCTTCGATGAGCCCGCGGACCCGATCCAACGTCTCGTGCCGCCAATCGGTGCTCGCCATGTCAGTGCCTGACCGTATCGCTCGGCAGCGCGGCGAAGTCGCGCTGGACCTGTCGGTACCACTTCATGCCCGAGACCGGGCGACGCCAGCGACCCTTCATGTCGCGAAGCGCCGGTTCGTGGTCGCTGCTCCCGGCGGCGACCGCGTCGCGCAGGTGCCGATCCTGGGCGTGGATGATCTCGTTCGCATCCTCGCCAGCGAGCGCGAGATCACACGCTCCCCCGAGCTGCCTGCAGGTCATCGTCTTCATGACTCATCTCCCTTCGATCGCGTTATTGGCAGCAACACTCTCATATTGAGAGTACAACTGTCAATATGCTCTCGACGATGAACTCTCGACGGCGGCAACGTCTTCCTGTGGACGGACCGCACAGACGGGGTTCGTCCATCGCGGAAGGATGGTGCCCATGCACTCGCTGATCCTGGGGTCGGTCTCGTGAACGCGTCGACAGCGCGCCGGATGTTCGAGCTCGTCGAGCCGATCGGTGTCATCCCGTACTCGTCCGACGAACCCAACGACTCGATGTTCGCCCTGGGGTTCACCAACTACTGGGACACCTACTTCGCCGGACGCGCCGCGCCGCTCGGCATCGTCCCAGCGGAGGTGGTGGACGCCCTCTTCTACAACTTCGCTCCGGGCGAAGTGGCTCGCCACATCCCGAAGGTCTGGGACACCACCACGCCGCAGGCGGCGATCGCCGCTCGGCAGGCAGGCTGCGTGCACGCGCTGCGCACCATCCTCGGCGACCACGTCGGGACCCCCGCCTTCGCCCGCGCCACCGAGCTCTTGACGAAGGCCGCGATCAGCGCCCCGGTCGAAGGACGACCCATGTACGCCGCGCTGCGCGCGCTGGCGGTCCCCGACGAGGTCGTGGCTCGCATGTTCCATGCGGCCTCGTTGCTCCGCGAGCACCGCAGCGATGGTCACATCGCGGCGTTGATGGTGGAAGGCATCGGTGGTCTCGAAGCGCACGTGCTCTTCGCGCTCGACATGAACATGCCGGCGGAGCGGTTCGGGCGCATCCACCATCTCCCCGCATCACAACTCGCCGCCGTCATCGGCGGAATGCGAGATCGCGGGCTGATCGGGGACGACGGATGGCTGAGCGAACAGGGGCGCGCCGTCAAGCAACGGGTCGAGTTGCTCACCGATCAACTTGCGGCCAGGCCGTACGAGATCCTCACGCCGGACGAGCTGAACGAACTGATGGACGCGCTCGAACCGCTCGCTGCGCTCCTCGTCGCCGCTCAGGACTTCGGCTGACGGACGTCGGTCGGCAGCACCAGATCGGCGTCGTGGGCGGCGACGACTGCCTGGGCCCGGTCACGGAGGTTCATCTTGGCGAAGACATGGCGCACGTGGGTCTTCACGGTCGCCATGCTGATGAAGAGCTCCGCGGCGATCTCGGTGTTCGATCGTCCCTGACCGATGAGGCGCAGGACGTCGCGCTCACGCTCGCTCAGGTCGCCCAAGCCCGGTGGCATCTGGCGCGGGGCCGGAGGCTTCGCCGAGAAGTGCTCCATCAGACGGGTGAGCACCGACGGCGCCATCACCGGTTCGCCCGACGCGACCCGACGGACGGCATCGAGGAGACCGTCGGAGGTCACGTCTTTCAGCAGGTAACCCACAGCGCCGGCGGCGATGACCGCGGCGACCTGCTCGTCCGCGTCGAACGTCGTGAGCGCGAGGACCTTCGAGCGAGTCGCCGTGGTGATCCGGCGAGTCGCCTCCACGCCGTCCATCACGGGCATGCGCAGATCCATCAACACGACATCGGGCTGCAGCTCCTGCGCCGCAGCTACCGCAGCTGCCCCGTTGGCGGCCTCGCCGACGACCTCGACAGCTCCCAGCTCGAGGATCGTGCGCAGACCCTGACGTACGAGGTCCTGGTCGTCGACCACCAGCACCCGGATCACGATGTCGGCCTCGTGGGGATGCTGACCTGCACTTCGAACCTCCCGTCGACTGCGACGGCTTCGAACGTGCCGCCGAGCAGCTCGGCCCGGTGCCGCATTCCGATCAGACCTCGCCCTGGCGCAGCGGAGAGCAACCCGTGGGTGTCGTTGACACAGGACGCGTGGACACCATCGGGGCACCAGCGCACGTCCAGCCTCACGGGTTGCCCGACGCCATGGCGCGCTGCGTTGGTGAGGCACTCCCGCACGATCCGATTGACCGCGAGCGAGACCGAGGTCTGCTCCGGGGTCGGCGCACCGACGATCGTGACGTCGCACGCGATGCCCGCCTCGCGGGCCCGCCTCACGATGTCGTCGATGCCCTCATCGCTCGGCGAGGCGGACTGCCCTGCCGGTGCCAGCACACCCAGCACACCCCGCATCTCCCGGAGCGTGCGGTGGGCGGTGGATCGGATCGCGTCGATCGGGGCGACAGCGCGTTCCGGTGCGACCGCGAGCGCGGCTGCCGCCGCCTCGGCCTGGATCGCCATCAGCGTCACCTCGTGGCCGACCACGTCGTGGAGCTCCTGGGCGATGCGAGCCCGCTCGGCACCGATCGCCGCCTCCTCGCCGCGGCGACGCTCTGCGGCGAGCTCCTGGGCCAGGCCGACGAGAGCCTGCTTCTGGCGTTGCTCCCGCCGGACGATGCGCCCCGCGACGACTGGAGCGGCGACCATCAGCACCGCAGTCACCACGGCGATGGGCTCTTCCGGCCCGAGCAGCGTGCCCGCCGCCGCCGCGATGCACGCGGCGAGGGCCGTGAGGATGACGGCACGCCCCGGCTCACCGAGCTGCCCCAAGGAGAAGAACTGGAGGATGACGACGACGAAGCCCGCGTACGGGAAACCGTCGAGTGGGATCACCCAGAACGCGGCAGCGACGAGCGCCGCCTCGACCGGGAACGTGCGCCGCCATGCCAGGGGCACGGTGGACCCGACCACGAACAGGGCACCGACGGCAACGTGCGCGATCGGAGCGACCACGACCTGGACCAGACCGGCGACGGTGAACACGACGGCGAGACCCGCGTCGAGGTGGGTCGTCCGCATCCGCTCCACCAGACCCACGGGCGCACAGTACGGGACGGTGCCGGGTCACTCGCATCATCCCAGGGGCTGATCGACGACCCTCCCCCGGGCTGGCCCACGACCCGCTCGCGGGTCGATGCGCCGGCCGCTCTTCCGTTCGAACATGTCCGGGCTCGACCGAGCACGACCGAACACCGAACAGGAGCGATCAGATGACCACCAGCTACCTCACCCCACGCACGCAACATCCCTTCGCCGCCGATCACCATCTCAGCGGCGCGCCCGACGGCCTCGGGGTCGAGTCGTCCGTCACCCGCATCAGCACGTGGTTCGGCGTGGCGTTCGGCGCCTGCCAGATCGCCGTCTTGGTGGCCATGTCGATCTTCGTCCTCCCCAAAGGTGGCCGGCCCGACGATCCTGCGCTCGAACGAGGCCGAAAGGTGCTCGAGGCGGCCACTGCCTATCGCGTCGGGAACTTCGTCTTCATGGCTTCCGGCGTCCTGCTGCTCGGGTTCCTCGGTGCGGTCCACCTTCGGCTGCGCAGCGCCGACCGCACGGGTGTGCTTCCCACGATCGCCGTGGCGTCAGGGTCGTTGCTCGCCCTGATCTGGCCCCTCGGAGCCGCGCTCCACGACGTCGCCCTCGATGCAGCACACAGCGGTGCCGACCCTCGCATCCTCGCTGGGTGGGACTCCGTCGCGCCGTTCTCGCTGGCCCTCTCGGCTCTCGTCCGGGTCTTCTTCATCGGCTCGGTGGTGGTGGGACTGCGACTCGCCGGGACCGCGCCACGGCTGCAGCGCCTCGGGCTCGTGCTCGTGCCCCTGTCGGTCGTCGGCAGTGCCACGCTCGTGTCGGGAGCGCTGTTCCCGGTGCTCGCGTTGAGCTCGCTCGGGTACGAACTGTGGGTGATGGCCGTCGCCTGGACCTGGCTCCGCCGCAGCTGACCGACGGGGTGCAGGCGTCGGCGATCACCCGGCTCTCGCCAGTGCGGGGTTTCGCCGCCGGATCGGCTGCGTAGCCTCACGACATGGAACCCGACGACCTCGAAGACAAGCTCACCGCGTGGTGGCTGGAGATCGCGCCGACACGCCAGCGCCAGCTCCTCGAGGTCCCGCGTCCACCTCTGCCATGGCTCGACGAGAGCCTGGCAACTGCCGGGCTCGATCTCGCAGATGTCGACCGGTTCCTCGATCAGAAGCGAGGCGAACCCGAACCCACGCGCGATTCGGGGCTGAACCCCAAGCCCGACTGAGCGCCGCCGACGGTGGACGCCGTCGTTACACTTCGACGGTGGCCTTGCTCGACTCGGCGGCCCGTGCGGCGCTCCCGAACAGTGCGTTCGCCCACGTCGACGCTCGTGGACGGCGTCGCCTGCCGATCCACGACGAGCCCCACGTTCGCAACGCACTCGCCCGCTTCAGCCAGGTGACCTTCGACGACGAGGCAGACCGCCAACGTGCCCTGAAGCGGTTGCTGAACGCGGCGAAGCGACACGGCATCGTCCCGGTCGGGTTCATCACCAGCCAGTTGCGGACGAATGGCGAGGCCGAGTTGCCGACCGGCTTCGTCACGATGCTGATGACCGACATCGAGGGCTCGACGTCGCTGGTGCACCGACTCGGCGACCGGTACGGCGCGTTGCTCGACGGAGTGCGCCAGGTCATGTCCGACGCGGTGGTGCAAGCAGGTGGCTTCGTCGTCGAGGCCCGAGCCGACGAGTTCTTCGCGGTCTTCGAGCCGCCGCACGCAGCGATCGAGGCCGCGATCGCCATCCAGCGGACGCTGCGCGCACGGTCGTGGGACGACGGCGTCGACGTCCGCGTCCGCATCGGCATCCACAGCGGCTATCCGACCAAGGCGAAGCCGAACTACGTCGGTCTCGCGGTGCACACGGCGGCGCGCATCTGCGCAGCCGGTCACGGCGGACAGATCGTCGTCTCGGGCGACACGAAGACGGCGACGACGGGGTCCCGCCCGTCGGGCGTACGTTTCCGCTCGCTCGGCGACCATCGGCTGAGAGGGCTGCCCGAAGCCGTGCCGCTGTTCCAGATCGGATGCGCCGGGCTCCCCACTCGGTTCCCGCCGCTGCGCGCGTCGGCGGTCAGCCCATGAGCTCGCGTTCGAACATCACCCGCGCGCGCTCGTAGGACCGGCTCGCCGCGGCGTCGTGATATGCGCCGCCGTACACGCCGAAGCCGTGGTCGGCACCCTCGTGGATCTCGGCCTCACCCTTGGCCAGGGCGTTGGTCGCGTCGATGAGCGGGGTGTTGGCAGATGCCGGCTGCATCGTGTCGGCCGTACCGAACGCGATGTACAACGAGCCGGTGTAGGACGGCACGGCCAGGTGGGGTGAGTCGGCGTCGTCGGTGGTGCAGAACGACGGGTGCAGACCGACGGCGGCCCGGAACTCATCGCCCCGATCACGGATCGCGCGCAGGACCGAACGAGCACCGATGCAGTAGCCGATGCACCCCATGGCGCCGCCTCGGGCGGCAGGATCCGACGGCAGCCAGGCGAGCAGGGCGTCGCGATCCTCGGCGACCTGGTCCTCGGTCGTGCCGAGCACCAACCCGAACATCTTCTTGACCTCGTCGTCGCTTCGGCTCTGCATCGTGTACCACGGCTCGGCGCGGTGGTAGCGATCGTGGCTCACCACGTAGTAGCCCCACTCGGCGATGCGGGCCATCGTCTGCTTCGCGCCGTCGTCGAGGCCGGGCCCGTGGTGGAAGAACACGATGACCGGGAACGGCCCGTCGCCGTCGGGTCGCACGACGTGCACCCCCATCGGCCCGCTCGGCGTGGTGATCTCTTCGGTGCGTGTCTGCATCCGGACACTCTGGTTCGCAGCGCAGAGTCCGCGCAACGATCTGGCAGCGGGTCAGCCGGTGGGGTCGCCGAACTTCACCTTGCGGCGTGCCGAGAAGGTGTCGACCTCGACGTTGCGGCCGCTGTAGGGCGCGTGGACCATCGCCCGGTCGACGCCGAGCCAGATCATGACGTGACCCGGGTACTGCACGAGGTCGCCGGCCTGCGCCGTGTGCTCGTCGCGCGGCGCGGCCTCGCGGATCTGTGCCGTGCTCTGCCGCTTGATCACGTAGCCGACCTGCCCCCAGGCGTACGACGTGAGGCCGGAGCAGTCGAACCCGACCCCGGGCTTGCTGGCGTTGTGCCGGTACGGCACGCCGAGCTGCGTGAGCGCGGCCAAGATGGCGAGCTGGTGCTCGCGGTCGGCGCGGCGCCATGCGTCCTGCATGACCTCCGGGTCGATCTCGAGTCGGAGCGCCATCTCGGCGGCGATGTGATCGCGGCCCTGCTCGAACGCGGTCATGGCTGCCCCGTCGCGCGTGATCTGCGAGCGCTGGAACGAGCCGATGGCCTGCACGGCCTCGGCGGCGACCGGATCGACCTGGGCCTTCCGCTTGGCCGGCGCCGACGCGGGCGCCGCCTGCGCGCCCGTCACCGGGAGTGCGAGCGTGGAGATGGTGGCGGTCGCGAGTGCTCCGGCCACGATGAGCCGCCGCAGGCGAACCGTGCGGCGTGTGTGCTGAGACGACATGAAGCGCCTGGTACTCCTTGGTCACCATGCCGGCTCGGCGTGCCGACATGTGTTGCTGCCCTCCGAAGGGCACGAGGCGCGAAGCACCACGAGACACCGTCTTCGGACGCAGCCGGACCGCCGTACGAGAGCGCCCGTCCGCTGAGCCACGCCGCCCGATGACCGGGACCGGTCATCGCTTCCGCCGTAACGAAACCGAACATATCGTCACGAAACCGCAATCTTCAAGTCGGGCGTCACGGATTCGTCATGTGACTGATGGCGTGTGCGCCTGCAACTCCTAGCCTCGTGGCGTGCGCACGGTGGCCGTCGTCCTCGCTGCTGGGGGAGGCAGCCGATTCGCGGGAACGGTGCACAAGCTCCTCACTCCCCTGTCCGGCCGGCGGGTCGTCGACCACGCGGTGCACCACGCGGTGGACAGCGGGATCGGTCCGGTCGTCGTGGTCGCCGGAGCCGTCGACCTCGGTCTCGACGAGAGGTCGGTCTCACTCGTGGTGAACGAGCGGTGGCATCTCGGCCAGGCCACCTCACTCGTCGCCGCACTCGACGCCGCGACAGCGCTCGGCGCCGACGAGGCGGTGCTCGCCCTCGGCGACCAACCCTTCATCCCCGCGGAGGCGTGGCGCCTCGTCGCGGGCGCATCGCCCGAGCACCGGATCGTCGTGGCCTCGTATGATGGTCGCCGAGGTCCGCATCCCGTCCGGCTCCACCGATCGCTGTGGTCGGAGGTGCCGCTCGACGGCGATGACGGCGCTCGTGAGTTGCTGCGCGAACATCATCACCTCGTCCACGAAGTCCCCTGCCCGGGATCAGCGGCCGACATCGACACCCTGGAGGATCTGCACCGATGGACAAGCTCGTGAACGACTTCGTGGTCCATCGGCCGATCGACCAGACCTGGGCCGTGCTCACCCACGTCGAGCGCATCGCCCCCTGCCTCCCCGGCGCGCAGCTCGAGGAGGTCGAGGGTGACGTCTACCGCGGTGTGGTGAAGGTGAAGCTCGGCGCGATCTCGACGGCGTTCAAGGGCCAGGCCAAGTTCGTCGAGCGCGACGACGAGCAGCATCGAGCTGTGCTGCACGGTGAGGGTCGCGACACCGGCGGCAAGGGCAATGCCGACGCGATGATCACCGCCAAGCTCGAGTCGATCTCCGAGTCGCAGACCCGATGCGTGGTCGAGACCGATCTGCGCATCACGGGCAAGGTCGCCCAGTTCGGGCGGGGCATCATGGCCGACGTCAGCAAGAAGCTGATGGCCCAGTTCGCCACCAACCTGAACACGATGCTCGACCAAGAGGGTGACGACCAGGCGAGCCCCGACCAGCAGGCCGGCGACAGCGCCGAGCCCGCAGCCGAATCCGCACCCACGACCGCTCCGGCGGCCGAGCCGGCGGCGAGTGACGGCGCGTCGGCGCCGACGGTCCGCAAGATCGAAGGGCCCGCCGCCGAGCCAGTCGAGCTGTCCGGCCTGGCTGGGACGGCCGTCCTGAAGCGCCTGCTCCCGGCGGTCGGCGGGCTCGTCCTGCTGCTGCTCGTCCTGCGGCGCTTCCGCCGTCGCTGAGCGTCGGGCGCCGACCGGTCCCGACCGCGTGGTCACCGATGCGTGACGACGACCGCGTCCACGCCCTGCTCGGCCGGCGCCCGCAAGGCGCCTACGAGGTGGTCGTCCGAGACCGCCACGGCGACCCGGTGGTGCTGCGCAACGCGCCGTTCCTCGACGACGGCACGCCGATGCCCACCCGCTACTGGCTGGTCGGCCGAACCGAGGTCGCGGCGGTCAGCCGTCTCGAATCCTCCGGCGGGGTGCGACAGGCCGAAGCCGCCATCGACCCCGTCGCGGTCGCCGACGCGCACCGCCGCTACGCCGCCGAACGAGACGCCGACATCGAAAAGGCACACACGGGTCCTCGACCCGAAGGAGGCGTCGCCGGCACCCGGACGGGCGTGAAGTGCCTCCACGCGCACTACGCCTGGTACCTGGCCGGGGGCGACGATCCGGTGGGCGCATGGGTCGCCGCCCATCTTCCCGCTCACCTGCCCGCTCACCCCGGTGGTGCACCGTGACGGCCGTGCGCATCTCCTTCGGCCCGAGCGAGATGGCCGTCGTCGTCGGCGCCGAGTCGTTCGTGCTGCCCATCGGGATCGACACGCTGCTCGAGCGCGAGCTGCGCACCGATCCGCCACGCCCCGAAGAGCTCACGAACGCGATCGCCGCGGTGGCCGACGAACTGGACGACGTCGTCCGGCTCGCCCCCGCGATCGTCGGCGCAGGCGTCGAGGTCGCGGGGGCCGATGCGCGCGCGATCGCCGCAGTCGAAGTGGGGGGCGAGGCCCCGCTGCCGTTCATGCTCTCTCGCGACGCCGCCGAGGACGTCTTCCGCACACTGGCCACCGAGACGCGAGCCGAGCGGGCTCGCAATCCCGGCTTGCCGACCGATCTCGTCGCGTCGGTCGTCGCCGGCAGCTGCGCGATGGTGGCGGTGATGCGACGGTTGCAGCTCGACTCGGTGATGGTGATGCCGTGAGCTCGTCGTCGCCGTTCGGCCATCCGTCGATGCCATCGCTCAGCGGGCTGCGCCTGTACGGCAAGCGGGTCATGATGCGCCCGCTCGCGGTCGGCGACTTCGACGCGTTCAGCGAGGTGCGGGTCCGCAACGAGCGGTGGCTGGTGCCGTGGGAGCCGACGCGAGCCGCTCGAGCAGCCGACCCCACCCGGTCACGCGACGCGTTCGCGTCGCGCTGTGCCGCACGCGACCGCGAACGACAGGCGGGGACGGCGTTCGGGTTCGGTGTGTTCGTCGATCAGGCGTTCGCCGGTGAGATCAACCTCAACAACGTCATCCGGGGCGCGCTGCAATCCGGCACGGTCGGGTACTGGATCGACCGCGCCCGTGCCGGCAACGGCTACATCGCCGAGGGCGTCGTCGTCTTGTGCCGGTTCGCCTTCGACGAGCTGCACCTGCACCGCCTCGAGATCTGCATCGTGCCGCGCAACACCAACAGCCGGCGCGTGATGGAGAAGCTCGAGCTCCGTGAGGAAGGGGTGGCGCTGCGCTACCTCGAGATCAACGGCGCATGGGAGGACCACATGCGATTCGCGATCACGACCGAGGAGTGGCAGCAGCGCCGCCACGACCTGACGTCGGCCTGGATCAGCTGATCATTCTCCGGCGAGTCGCATCGCCTGCGCCCGAGCACGCCGCAGCGTGGTCCGGCGCTTCCACATCTTCATCTTCCAGTGTCGCTTGCCGGACTTCGCGGCCTGCGACTTCGCCCGTTCGCTGTCGTGGTGGTGCATCGGCACCCACGCCCGACCTGGCTCGTGGCAGTCGTCGGGTTCGAACCCGGCGCTCACCTGGCTGGCAACGGCTTGCAGCTCGCTGTTGATGCGGTGCCGCTCGTTGTGGGCGTGTGCCCGCAGATCCATCTTCGGCGGCGGTGCCGCCTCGACGCTGCGATGGCGCTGGCTCATCTGGTACCTCCGATGTGAACGATGTTCGATTCTCGGTACGTACGGGCTGTGTGAGCTTCCCGTGAGCAAACGCTACGCGCAGGCGGCAGCCCTCCGGTAGGTGTCTTTCGTAACTTTTCTGCGCGCTTCGTCGACCACTCGGCGCTGACCAGGGCCGACGTCAGCGGGACTTCGACGAGATCTTCGCCTGGAGCGCGGCGATGCGCTCGGCGAACCACGGCTGGCGTGTGCTCCACAGCTGCGGATCGAGCTCGCGCGCCACGGCGTCCGGATGCGTGTCGACGTCGGCCATCGCCTGGATCGTCTTCTTCACCTCGATCACCAGCTCGCGTGGCGCGGCGGCCGCCCGGGCGGCCATCTCGTGCGCGGCGGCGAGCAGGGAGTCGTCGTCGACGCACCGGTGGACCAGGCCGACGCGCTCGGCCTCGGCACCGTCCATGACCTCACCGAACACGACGCCGGCGAAGGTCGCCTGCGGCCCGACGATGCGCCGCAGCATCCAGGTGTGGCCGCCGCCCGGGTGGATGCCGATCTGCAAGAACCGGGTGTCGAACTTCGCCCGGCGACCGGCAAGGCGGACGTCGCAACCGAGCGCGAGGTTCATCCCTGCGCCCACCGCTGCACCGTTGACGGCGGCGAGCGTGGGGAGCGGGCTCCGGGCGATGCGCAGGAACCCCTCGTAGATCGAGCCGAGGCTGTCCGAGCTCGACGTCGCGAGGTTGCCGAGGTTGGCGCCAGCGCAGAACGCGGGCGGTGCACCGGTGACGATGACCGCGCCGACCCGTTCGTCGGCCTCGATCGCGTCCATGGCCGCGACGATCTCGGTGACCATCGGCGCGGTCAGCGTGTTGCGCTCGTCGGGGTTGTTGAGGGTGAGGGTCGCCACGGCGCCCGCGCCGTCGGCAGTCGGGGTGATCTCGGTGAGCACGAGGGGCATGTCTCGATTCTGACATCGTCGGCTGGCTCGTTCCGCATGACGACTAGCGTCGAGCCGTGCTCGACCACGTGTTCACCGACGCCATCGGCGCGCTCCGCGACGCCTTCGAGTCCGCGTTCCTCGAGCGGCAGGCCTTCGACGAGCACTTCCAGGTCGACGTGCTGCTGGGCGATCTCAGCTGGGAGACGAGCTACGGATTGCCCGGCGAGGGCCAGCCGCCTCGAGTCGTCGCGCACGTCACGTTCGACTGGCCGACGTGGAGCCAGACGTCGTACCGCCGGTGGTACGTCGACGAGGTGCTCGATCAACTGCCGGCGATCGAGATCGAGATCGTGTTCCGGGTCCAGCGCCTCGATCAGCAACCCGCTCCCGGGATCGTCGCCGACATCGCCACCGAGACGAGTCCGCTCATCGGGGACGGGCGGCTCGAGCGGGCCGGCACGACGGTCGAGATCACCTATGCCGACAGCGCCGACGCAGGTGCCGGAGGTGAGGCGGCGGCCGCCGCGTACGCGCTCGAGGTCACATACGAGGGCCTGTACGAGCTGGCCGAGCAGACCCTCGCCGACGGGGCCAGCACGTTGCTCGACGAGCACTTCGGCGCGCTCGGAGGTTGGATCGCGGCGACCCTCGTCAAGCTGGGCGACCTGAAGTTGGGCTTCCTGCCCGCTGAGGACACCGGCGACTGAGAGGACCGGGCCGCCGGCTGCACCCGTGGTCGACCCGGTGCGCGAGCATCGCGGGCATGTCCGTCGTCCTGCTCGAGGTGAGCGATCGCATCGCCACCGTCACGCTCAACCGTCCCGAGGCGCGCAACGCGATGTCGACCGAGCTCCGCGCCCTGCTGCCCGAGCTGATGCGCGAGGCCGACGAGCGCGACGACGTCGACGTCATCATCCTCACCGGCGCAGATCCCGCGTTCTGCGCCGGGCTCGACTTGAAAGAGCTCGGATCGCGCCAGGATCGCCTCGTCCGCGGCGAGGTCGGACCTGATGCCGGCGCCGAGCGCGATCGCGGCCCGTTCCCGTTCATGTCCAAGCCGGTCATCGGAGCGATCAACGGGGTCGCGATCACGGGCGGGTTCGAGCTCGCGCTCAACTGCGACTTCCTCGTGGCGTCGACCGAGGCCAAGTTCGGCGACACGCACAGCCGCGTCGGGGTCATGCCCGGCTGGGGCCTCACCGTGTTGCTGCCACAGGCGATCGGTGTCCGCCGGGCCCGCGAGATGAGCTTCACCGGCAACTTCCTCAGCGCGACGGAGGCGCTCGAGTGGGGGCTCGTCAACCACGTCGTCGCCCACGACGAGCTGATGCCGTTCACGCGCCGGCTGGCGCTCGACATCATCGGCAACGATCAGGCCGGCGTGCGCCAGATACGGCGGACGTATGCCGAGATCACCGCCGAGAGCGACGGGTGGGCGATCGAGGCCCGCGACGCGCGCCGCTGGTTCACCGAGATGTTCGACCCGTCCAAGGTCGCCGAGCGGCGAGCCGCCATCCAGGCGCGCGGGCGGCAGCAGTAGCGGGTCGCGGTCGGCGCCCGCTCCGGGCAGAAGCGGGCGCCACGGGCGCACGTCGGGCCTCTCCTGCCCGCATTCGGCGGTGCCTCGCCCGAATCAGGTCAGCACACGGCCGTGTCGGGCGCCGGGTGCCCTGATTCGAGGTTCGTCAGGCCGCGGGGCGGCGGCGCCCGGCGACGATCAGCGCCGTGCCCACGGCGATGGCAGCGACGCCGACGAGCGAGGTGGCATCGGGCCGGGCACCGGTGTTGGGAAGGTCCGGCGCCCCGGCGCCGGACTCGTCGGGCGCGGCGGACTGGACCTCCGCGCACCGATCGAGCACGACTGTCACCCCGGTCAGCTGGGCCGCTCGTCCGTCGCCGGCGACCACGACGCGTCCGCCCGGGACCGTCGCGCCGGAGGTCGCGGCGGTGCCTCCGACCAGCACGGTCATCGGCCGAGCGTGCCCGGTGCTGTCGAGGCCGTCGGCCGACACGCCGGTCACGGTGAGCGTCGTCCCGAT
The DNA here is from genome assembly GCA_050248155.1 of Ilumatobacteraceae bacterium. Classification (GTDB taxonomy): domain Bacteria; phylum Actinomycetota; class Acidimicrobiia; order Acidimicrobiales; family Ilumatobacteraceae; genus VFMC01. The sequence continues at coordinate 44,552 of JBFWSW010000012.1, read as the reverse complement.
GACGACGGGGACGATCAGGCCCGTGTCGAACTCCGCTGCCGTCGCCTCGAGCGACGCTGTGCCCGCCCACACCCATTCCTCCGACGCGCACGTCACGGCGGGAACGGGTGCCGCACCGGCGACACGGGGGGCGATGACGATGGGCAGTGCGAGCGCGGCGACCACCATTGCCCGCTTCAGGACCGTCGAACCCGTCAGCATGGTGGATGCCGCTGCTCGCACTGCCACGGCCCAACGGTACGCCGACCACGAGGGGTGGTGTGGCTTCTCGCCGCGCATTGGGCCGAACGGCCTACCGAGCAGGGGCTTCCCGCCGCTCGATCAACCGTCGATCAGATGGCTGCGCCGCGGTTGACGAGCTCTTGACGAACGATCTCGGCGATGTCGAGCGCGAGGATCTCGGCGCCGGCGACGTTGAGGTGGAAGCCGTCGTCGGCCCGGACGTCCTTGCCCTGGCCGTCGCGGGGATCGATCACGTACTCGGCCCAGTTGCCGTCGCGCCCGGAGAAGCGCTTCCACGTGTCGACGAACATCACCTGCGGCCGCTTGGCCACCTCCGCGCGCACGACCTCGTCCTGCACCTTCATCCGCGCCGTGACGTCGGGGTTGTCGTCGTTCGGGATGCCGACCCAGACGAGCGTGCGGCCTTCCGACGACAGGTAGTCCATGACCTCGCCGACCCGCTTGCCGTACTCGGCACGCCACTCCTGATCGCCCCCCGGTTCGCCGGTCGGTTGCATGACGACGAAGTTGCCGCCGACCTCGGACAGGCCCTGCGCGTCGTTGCCGCCGAAGGTGACGACGACGATGTCGGGATCGATCTCGGGGATGATCTGGCGGAACCGAGCGGGCCAGTCGACCTGGTCGGGACGAGCCAGGCCGGTGGACACCTTGTAGTCGAGGGTGGTCTGCACGACACCGGTGTCGTCGAGCAGCGTGTCGAGGTACGGGCCGAACGTCCCGGCGTCGCTGTCGCCGGCGATCAGCACCACCGCCGGCTCTGCCGCTGTTGGCACATGGGGAGAGGTGTCGACGGTGGCCGGGGTCGTGTCGCCCGGTACCTGCGTGCCGGCGGTGTCACCCGGCTCGACGCTGCCGCCTGCGATCGTGGTCCCGGCGTCGTCGAGGAGCTCGATCGGCGACGAGCCCACCGTCGTCTCAGCGGGGTCGACGCCACCGGCCTCTGTGTCGTCGGCACCGAACAGGGCACCTCCGACCTTGGCGATCAGGCCGCCGAGCGCGACCAGCAGCACGAGGGCGCCGATGCGCCGCATCATGTAGCGCTCCCGGCTCACCCGCCGGCGAGGGGGCGTCGTGCGAGGCGGTGCGGGTCGCCGGGGTGGATCGGACCTGGACATCGTGGATCGCAACAATGCTACGGGCAGATGAACACGCGGCGGGGGACACCGATCTACCGGCTAGCATCGACACCCCGGATATCAATCCCACAAACACATCACACTCCAAGGGGGAGATGCATGCGTAGCACCAAGCGCTTCGGCGCGTTGGCCATCGCCGCGTCCTTGTTGTTCGTGGCCGCCTGTGGTGGCGACGACGACGACGACAGCGCGGCAACGACCGAGGCGCCGGCGACCACGGCCGCTCCGGCCACCACCGAGGCTCCGGCCACGACGGAGGCTCCGGCGACCACGGGAGCTCCCGGCACGTCCGAGGCTCCCGGCACCACGGGCGAGGCCCCGGCCGAGGGCGCTCCTGTCGCCCTGCTCTACGACGTCACCGGCCGCGGCGACAAGTCCTTCAACGACGCCGCTGCAGCGGGGCTCGAGAAGGCCGTGGCCGAGTTCGGCGTCAAGCCGACCGAATCGACGCCCACCGGCGACGGCGACCGTGCCGAGCGGATGAACCTCGTCATCGACGACGGCAACGAGCTCGTGATCGGCGTCGGCTTCCTGTGGGGCGACGCGCTCACCGCGGGCGCCGCCGAGAACCCCGACACGAACTTCGCCATCATCGACTCCGTCATCGACGCGCCGAACGTGGCGTCGTTGGTGTTCGCCGAGAACGAGGGCTCGTTCCTCGTCGGCGTCGCAGCCGGGCTCAAGACCCAGAGCAACAAGGTCGGCTTCATCGGTGGTGTCGAGAACGACCTCATCAAGAACTTCGAGGTCGGGTTCACCGCCGGTGTGCAGGCCGCGAACCCCGATGCCGAGGTGACGGTCCAGTACATCTCGCAGCCGCCGGACTTCTCGGGCTTCAACGACCCCACCAAGGGCAAGGAGATCGCCGCGGCGATGTACGCCGACGGTGCCGACGTGGTCTACTCGGCCGCAGGCGGTTCGGGTCTCGGTGCGTTCGAGGCAGCGAAGGACGCCGGCGCACCCGGTGAAGTGTGGGCGATCGGCGTCGACAGCGACCAGTACAACCTGGTCGAGCCCGACCTGCAGCCCTACATCCTGACCTCGATGCTGAAGAAGGTCGACGTCGCGGTGTACGAGACGATCAAGGCCTTCAGCGAGGGAACGTTCACCGCCGGCGTGCAGGTGTTCAACCTCGAGAGCGACGGCGTCGGCTACTCGAAGTCGGGTGGCTTCGTCGACGACATCGCCGATCAGATCGACGAGTTCGCGCAGCAGATCATCGACGGCACCATCACGGTCCCGTCCGCGACTTCCTGATCTGACTCGGGCTCCGGTCCGATGTGCAGTGCCGCCCGGTTCAGCCGGGCGGCACTGCTGCTTTTCGGGGCCACGGCGATGTACGACGGGGCTGCTCGGATGAGCTAGACACTCGACATGCTCGACACGATCGGGGCGGGGACGACCGTCATCGAACTGCGCGACATCGTCAAGAGGTTCCCTGGGGTGGTCGCCAACGACGGCGTGAACCTCACGGTCCGGAAGGGCACGATCCACGCCATCGTCGGCGAGAACGGCTCGGGCAAGAGCACGCTGATGAAGACCTTGTACGGGGCTCACCAGCCCGACGAGGGAACCGTCAGGGTGGCGGGCGTCGAGCAGCACTTCAAGAGCCCGCGTGACGCCATCGCGCACGGCATCGGCATGGTGTTCCAGCACTTCATGCTCGCCGACAACCTGACGGTCTGGGAGAACGTGGTGCTCGGCGACGAGCCTGGCAACTCGTTCCGGCTCGACATCTCCGGTGCGCGCAAGCGCATCGAGGAGCTGTCCGCGCAGTACGGCCTCGACGTCGACCCCGACCGGTTGGTGTCCGAGCTCGGGGTCGGGCAGAAGCAGCGGGTCGAGATCCTGAAGGTCCTCTACCGCGGCGCGCAGATCCTCATCCTCGACGAGCCCACCGCCGTCCTCGTGCCGCAAGAGGTCGACGAGCTGTTCGTCTCGCTCCGGTCGCTCACCAGTGAGGGTGCGACGGCGATCTTCATCTCGCACAAGCTCGACGAGGTGTTGAAGTTCGCCGACGCGATCACGGTGATCCGCGCGGGCAAGACGGTGGCCGAGCTCGACGATCCGCGCTCGGTCACCGCTCACAGCCTCGCCGAGATGATGGTGGGCAGCGAGCTCCCGACACCCGAGACCCGAGAGAGCACCGTGACCGACGAGGTCGCGCTGTCGGTGCGCGACCTCACGGTCGGCGACCCGCCGCTCCCGGCGCTCGCCGACATCTCCTTCGACATCCACCGCGGCGAGATCCTCGGCATCGCGGGCGTCGAGGGCAACGGCCAGCACGAGCTGATCGAGGCGATCATGGGGCTGCGGCCGTCGGCGGGCCGGATCGAGCTCGCCGGTCGCGACATCACCCGACTGTCCACCCGTGGCCGCCGCGAGGAGGGCATCGGGTACATCCCGGAGGATCGCCACAAAGACGGGCTCACATTGCCGTTCAGCCTGTGGGAGAACGCGATGCTCGGCCACCAGACGCAGGCGCCGTACTCGAAGGGACCGTGGATCGATCGGGCGGGCGCGCAGCGCCGCACCGACGAGATCATCAAGGAGTTCGACGTGCGCACGCCGGGCCATTCGGTGCCCGCGTTCACGCTGTCGGGCGGCAACCAGCAGAAGCTCGTCGTCGGCCGGGAGATGATGTCCGAGCCGAAGGTACTGGTCGCTGCCCACCCGACTCGCGGCGTCGACGTCGGCGCCCAGGCCATCATCTGGGACATCCTCCGGGACGCGCGAGCCAGCGGTCTGGCCGTGCTGCTGGTCTCGGCCGACCTCGAAGAGCTCATCGGCCTGTCCGACCGCCTGCTCGTCATGCTGCGCGGTCGCGTGGTCGCCGAGCTCCCGCCGACCGTGACGCCGACCGACCTCGGCTCGTACATGACTGGAGTGACATCGATGGCAGACGACGCCCCGGCCGCCGGACCCGGCGAGAGCGAGGCGCACTGATGGTGCGGCGCATCCTGAACGGGCTCACCGCTCCGCTGCTGGCGGCGGCGGTCGCGATCGTGGTGTCGTCGATCGCGCTCATCATCAGCGGCAACAGCCCAGTGACCGCGTTCCGCGAGATGTGGCAGACGATCGACTCGACGGCGAGCGTCGTCATCATCATCAACACGGGGGTGCCCTACTACGTCGCCGGCGTCGCGGTCGCGATCGGGTTCCAGATGAACCTGTTCAACATCGGCGCCAACGGTCAGTACCAGCTGGCCGCGCTCTTCGCCGCCGCCGCCGGTGCTGCGGTCGCGCTGCCGGCACCGATCCACATCGCGTTCATCATGCTCGTCGCTGTCGTCGTGGGCGGGGTGTGGGCAGGCATCGCCGGCGTCCTGAAGGTGACCCGGAACGTGAACGAGGTCATCTCCACGATCATGCTCAACTACATCGCCACGGGCGTGAGCGCGTTCATGCTGACCCAGTACTTCCGCAACAAGGACGTCAACCTGGTGGCCGAGACGAAGCGGCTGCCCGAGTCCGCTCACCTCCCCTCGCTCAACCGCGTCGTCGAAGCGTTCGGGTTCCACCTCGGCGACGGCGTCCTGTTGCAGGGCTTCCTGCCGTTCGCCATCGCACTCGGCATCGGCTACTACCTGTTCCTGTATCGCAGCCGGGCCGGCTTCGAGCTCCGCCTCAGCGGCCTCAACCCGTTCGCCGCGACCACGGCCGGCGTCAAGCCCAAGGCGATGATCCTGAAGACGATCGTGCTGTCGGGCGCGGTCGCGGGCCTCGTCGGCATGAGCCGGTTGCTCGCCGACCCGCAGTACCACAAGTACGGCGACCAGTTCCCGAAGTCGCTCGGGTTCACCGGGCTGTCACTGGCGCTCCTCGGCCGCAACCACCCGGGCGGCATCGCCGCCGCGGCTCTCGTGTGGGCGACCATCGAGCGCGCGACGCAGCGACTGTCACTCATCGGCATCCCGCAGGAGATCGGCACCATCCTGCAGGGCTCCTTCCTGCTCGCCGCCGTCATCGTCTACGAGGTCATCCGGCGCCGAAACAACGCGCAAGCTGCCCGCGAGGCTGCACGCATGGTGCACGCGCCACCATCTGGACCCGGCCTCGAACGCCCGCCGGTCGGAGCGGTCTGATGGCGGCGACGGTTGCATCCCCGACGTCGGGCTCGACGATGCCTGGCGCGTCGGTCATCGCGTACGGCCGCGCGCACAGCACGTTGGTCATGGTCGTCATCGGAGTCGCGGTCATGGCGCTCGCACGCGAGATCAGCGGCGAGGACGACCTGACGTCGTCGGGCATGTTCGGCGTCGCCCTGCGCACCGCGATCCCCATCGCGATGGCCGGGCTCGCCGGCCTGTACGCCGAACGAAGCGGCACCGTCAACATCGGCCTCGAGGGCATGATGGTGATGGGCACGATCTTCGCCGGTTGGTGGGGGTGGTACTTCGGACCGTGGATGGCACTGCTCGGCGGGCTGATCGGGGGCATGCTCGGCGGGCTGCTCCACGCACTCGCGACGGTCACATTCGGTGTGAACCACATCGTCAGCGGCTTCGCGATCAACATCCTGGCACCCGGGGTCGCCCGCTTCATGGGCAACGAGCTGTTCAGCCAGGAGCCGGGAGGGTCGATCACGAACTCGCCGGGCAACAAGGGCGACATCGGCCGGTTCACGATGCCGCTCACGTCGGGCGGCGACCTGTTCGGCTGGAAGTCACCCGATCCGCTCGGCTGGCTCGAGAAGCGCCACTGGTTCGCGATCTCCGACATCGCCGGGCTGCTGCGCGGCCTGACGGCGAACCTGACGATCGACGTCATCATCGCGCTCGGTCTCATCGTGCTCGCCTGGTACGTCCTGTGGCGCACGCCGTTCGGCCTGCGGCTGCGGTCGGCCGGCGAGAAGCCGAGCGCGACCGATTCGCTCGGTGTGTCCGTCGCGCTCATCCGATACCAGGCGATGGCGCTGTCGGGGGCGATGGCCGGCTTCGGTGGCGCCGTGCTCGTCCTCTTCTCGAACCGGTACCAGGAGGGCCAGACCGGTGGCCGCGGCTTCCTCGGCCTCGCCTCGCTCATCCTCGGGAACTGGCGTCCGGGTGGCCTGCTCGCCGGCGCCGGCCTGTTCGGGTACGCGCAAGGGATCACGCTGCGCAACGACAACGCCGGGCTCGTCCGGACGATCATCCTCGTCGCCGCGATCGCGATGATCATCGGCGTGGCGTGGTCCGTCGCCACCCGTCGCTGGACGCCCGCCATCGTCGTGGCCGCCCTCGGCGTCCTCGGGATCTGGGCGTACATCGTGTTCAAGGAGCCGAACAACCAGTTCGTCTACATCTTCCCGTACGTCGTCGTGCTCGTCGTGGTGTCGGTGCGCAACCAGAGCCTGCGACCACCGGCAGCAGAGGGCATCCCGTACTTCAAGGGCCAGCAAACCTAGCCACGTCGTCCTCCGGTCTCGGCCGCGAGCCCTCCACACGGCGCCCCCCGTCGACCCGGGGCTCAGCCCCCCGGCTCAACGCACCTGCTCGATCCACCCCAGCGCACAAACGATCCGCGCTCCTGTGCGCTCACGCAGACCGGGTCGCCGGAACCTGCGTGAGCGCCTGAGCGCTCCGCGTCTTTGTGCGCTCACCGAAATCGTCGAGGCATCGCTCACGCTCGACTGGGTCGGACCACCCTCGACTGGGCGGCTCAGCGGGTGAGGTGGCTGACGGCTCGTACTTCGATGCCGCCGCGGGGGCGCTGGGTGAGGGTGACGGTCACCTCGTGCGGCTCGGCCGTGGACATCACCTCACCGGCGATCTCGGCCGCCAGCGCTTCGGCGAACACGGCGCGGTCGCGGAACCCCCACAGGTACAGCTTCAAGCTCTTCGACTCGATGCACCACCGGTCCGGGCGGTACTCGATCACGACCTGTGACAGGTCGGGCTGCTCGGTGACGGGGCACATCGAGTTGAGCTCGTCGTTGGTGAAGCGCACCGACGTCACTCCGGCCGGGGCGGGGAACACCTCGACGTGCTCGATGGCGTGCCTGACCGTGGCACCGAGCACCGTGAGGCCAGTGACATCGGGCTCGCGGGCGTCCATGGCACCAGGGTAGGGGCGTGCGCCGGCAAGGCCTACGCTGGCGCGATGGCAGCCGTGCTCAGCGACCAGCAGGTCGAGCAGTACCACCGCGACGGGTTCCTGGTGGTGCCCGACTTCGCCGACCCCGATGCCTGCAGACGGCTGCGCGACGCAGCGCTGGCGATCGTCGACGACTTCGTTCCCACCGAGCGCCGCACGGTCTTCACGACCAACGAGCAAGAGCGCGTCAGCAACGCGGACTTCCTCTCGTCCGGCACCCGCACCTGGTGCTTCTTCGAGGAGGAGGCCTTCGACGAGCACGGCGGGCTGCGACAGGACAAGCGGCTCAGCATCAACAAGATCGGGCACGCGATGCACGATCTCGATCCCGAGTTCGAGCGCTTCACGTACACGCCCGAGCTCGCCGGCGTGGCGTCCGACATCGGCCTGACCGACGCCCTCGCCCTGCAGAGCATGTACATCTTCAAGCAACCGCACATCGGCGGCGAGGTCGGCTGCCACCAGGACGCCACGTTCCTGTACACCGACCCGATGACGGTCACCGGCTTCTGGTTCGCGATCGAGGACGCGACCCTCGAGAACGGATGCCTGTGGGCCTCGCCCGGCGGGCATCGGACGACGCTGCGCAAGATCTTCAAGCGGGCGGGCGTCACCGACGACGACGGCACCCTCTTCGAGATCCTCGACCCCGCTCCCCTCCCCGATCCCGCCGACCTGGTGCCGCTCGAGGTGCGCGCCGGAACCCTCGTGCTGCTGCACGGGCTCCTCCCCCACTGGAGCGACGTCAACCGCTCGGCCACCAGCCGTCACGCCTACTCGGTGCACTGCATCGCCGCCGACGCCGAGTACCCGGCGTGGAACTGGCTGCAGCGCACCGACGACCTGCCGCTGCGCAGCCTCCAGCAGGTGACGGTGTGAACCACGACCTCCTCGCCACCGCACCCAAGGTCCTGCTCCACGATCACCTCGACGGCGGCCTGCGACCCTCGACCGTCGTCGAGCTCGCCCGCGAGTTCGGCTACACCGCGCTCCCCACGACCGACGCCGACGAACTCGGCGCCTGGTTCAACCGTGGCGCCAAGCGCAACGACCTCGAGCTGTACCTCGAGACCTTCGCCCACACCGTCGGGGTCATGCAGCACCGTGATGCGATCGAACGAGTGGCGTTCGAGTGCGCCCGCGACCTCGCCGACGACGGCGTCGTCTACGCCGAGGTGCGCTTCGCGCCGGAACAGCACATGGAGGCAGGGCTCACGCTCGACGAGGTGCTGCAGGCCGTGCTCGACGGCTTTCGCGCGGGTTCGGCGGGCACCGACCTCACCATCTACGCGATCTGCTCGGCCATGCGCACCGCCGCGCGCAGCCTCGAGATCGCCGAGCTGGCGGTGCGCTGGCGCGACGACGGCGTCGTCGGCTTCGACATCGCCGGAGCCGAGGCGGGCTTCCCGCCCACCCGCCACCTCGACGCGTTCCAGTACGTGCAGCACGAGAACTTCCACACCACCATCCACGCGGGCGAGGCGTTCGGGCTGCCGAGCATCTGGGAGGCGGTGCAGTTCTGTGGCGCGGAACGGCTCGGCCACGGCGTGCGCATCGTCGACGACATCACCGGCCCGCCCGGTGAGGAGCAGCTCGGCCGGCTCGCCGCGTTCATCCGCGACCGGCGCATCCCGCTCGAGCTGTGCCCCACGTCGAACGTCGGCACCGGTGTGTGCGCGTCGGTCGCCGATCATCCGATCGGCATGCTGCGCCGGCTCCGGTTCCGCGTCACGGTCAACACCGACAACCGGCTGATGAGCAAGACCAGCATGACGAACGAGTTCGTCGAGCTCGCCGACGCGTTCGGGTGGGGCCTCGACGACTTCGAGTGGCTCACGGTCAACGCGATGAAGAGCGCGTTCGCGTCGTTCCCCGAACGGCTCCGCATCATCAACGGCGTCGTCAAGCCGCGGTACGCGCTCATGCGCGCCGACGCCACCCTCGGCGCCCTCTGACCCGGCCCAGCCCGAACTTCGGCAGTCCCACGTCGCTCAGCGGCGTCGCGCTGCCAGAGTTCGAGCCACGGCCGCAACCTAGGCAGTCTCGTGTCGATCAGCGACCGCGGACTGCCAAAGTTCGGGGGGACGGACGCGTCTGGCACACTCACGTCATGCCCGTCGCCGTCCACCATGTCGACCATCCGCTGATCGCCGACGCGCTCGTGCGCGTGCGTGACGTCAACACGCCGAACGCCCTGTTCCGTGAAGAGCTCGAGCGCATCGGGTCGTTGCTGCTGGCCGAGGCGACGCGTGGCCTGCCCACGGTCGACGTGCGCGTCATGACACCGCTCACCGAGACCGGCGGGAAGGTGCTCGCATCGCAGCCGATCGTGGTGCCCGTCCTGCGGGCTGGGCTCGGCTTCGTCCACGCCGCGCAGCAGCTCATGCCGAACGCCGACATCGGCTTCATCGGCATCAGCCGCGACGAGGAGACGTTCCAGCCGAAGCCGTACGTCAACAAGCTGCCCGAATCGCTCGCCGGGCGTCAGTGCATCGTGCTCGATCCGATGCTCGCGACGGGCGGCTCGCTCGCGCACGCGTGCCAGCTGCTCCTCGAGCGCGGGGCAACCGGGACGATCATCGTCGTGTGCGTGCTGGCGGCGCCCGAAGGCCTGGCCGTGCTCGAAGCCGCTGGTCTCGATCTCGCGATCTACACGGCAGCCGTCGACGACCACCTGAACGAGACGGCCTTCATCGTCCCCGGCCTGGGCGACGCCGGCGATCGCCAGTTCGGCTCACCGGCTTAGTGCTGTGCGCCTCAGGGAAACCGTCTCGGCGCACGGTCACGGCATGAGATCAGAGCGGATTGCACAGGTCGAGCGCGAGCACGGCCAACGCTCGTGCGGTGGTGTGCATCTCGTCGAGCGACACCGACTCGTCGGGACCGTGCGCGGCGGCCGAGTCGCCGGGTCCGTACTGCAGCGTCGGGATGCCGCCGACACCCGTGAGCAGCCGCAGATCGCTCCCGTACGGTGCGGTCCAGGTCCGCTGCGATCCGCCGCCGACCGTCCGATGCGCGGCAGCGACGCGCTCGACGAGGTCGGCGCCGTCCGGGATCGAGCCCGACGCGAACTGGCCGCCCCACCACTCGACGTCGACGGGATGGTCACGCAGCCATGGATCGGCATCACAGACCGCAGCGACGGCATCCTCGAAGGCTGCCCGAGCACCTTCCACCGGCTCACCGGGCAGCACCCCGCATCGGCCTTCGGCGACGAGCAGGTCGGGCACGGACGACGCCCAGTCGCCGGCGGAGACGGTGCCGATCGAGATGGGAGCGATGAGCGCGAACGGTGAACCTTGTGGCGTGGCGTCCCGGTTGCGCGACCGCTCCAGCTGCTCGATCGCCTGGAGCACGGGCACGAACCGCTCGATCGCCGACACACCCTCGGTGCGTCGGGACGCGTGCGTCGCGAGACCGTGCACCGTGAGCCGGAAGGTGAGCGCGCCCGCGTTCGAGGGGACGAGGTCGAGCCCCGTCGGCTCGGGGATGACACAGGCATCGGCGCGCCAGCCGCGGTCGAGCGTCGCGTAGGTGCCGAGCCCTCCGTCCTCCTCGCCCAGCACCGCGGCGACCAACAGGTCGCCGCGCAGTCGCACGCCCGCTTGGCGGATGGCGTCGACGGCCCACATCGCCGCCACCACCCCGGCCTTCATATCGCACGACCCGCGCCCCAACAGGTGCCCGTCGCGCACGACGGCGTCGAACGCCCCGGTGGTCCACTGATGAACGTCGCCCGGCGGGACGACATCGACGTGGCCGTTCAGCATGAGGCTCCGTGCGCCGTCACCACCCGCACCAGGGAGTCGCCCGACGACGCCCCATGCCTCGGACCGCGGCACCTCGACACCTGGGAAGTCGGGGCGCTCGAGCAGATCGTCCAACGGCACCCGCCAGTGATCGACGTCGAGCCCGAGGGCGCCCATCCAGCCGGCCATGTGGTGCACCGCATCGTTCTCGGCGTCGGTGCCGCCGACGCTGGGGATCGCCACGAGCTCGGCGAGCGCTGCTGTGGCCGAGGCATGCGTCTCGTCCAGCACGTCGAGCACGCGCGCGGCAGCCGGCGAGACGTCGGTCATTGGGGCGTCACCGCTGCGCCCGTCTGCCGGTTCTTCCAGGCGAGGCCGGCCAGGATCTCGAGGATCAGCCGGTGCGCGACGTTGACCGTGCAGTCGGCGTGGTCGTACACGGGTGCGACCTCCATCACGTCGAAGGCGACGAGCGGCGTCTCCATGGCCAGCCGGCGCATCGCGCGCAGCATGTCCACCGAGGACAGACCACCGGGCTCGGGCGTACCGGTCCCGGGCGCATAGGCGGGGTCGAGGCTGTCGATGTCGACACTGACGTACAGGTGATCGACGCCGTCCATCGCGATGGCGATCGCATCGGTGAGCACCGCGTCGAGCCCGCGCCGGTGGACCTCGTCCATCATGAACCACTTCATGCCCTGCTCGGCCATCCACTGCCACACGTCCTCGCCCGGCCAGTAGCCACGCAGGCCGATCTGGACGAAGTTCGAGCCGGGGATCGCACCGCTCTCGATCAGCCGACGCATCGGGGTGCCGTGGCTGGCGAGGTTGCCGTCGATGGTGTCGGCCGTGTCGGCATGCGCGTCGAAGTGCACCATGCCGACCTTGCCGAAGCCGTAGTGGTCGGCCACGGCGGTCGCGGCCGGCCACGTGACCGTGTGGTCGCCGCCGATGGTGACCGGCACGATGCCGTGCTCGACGACGGAGGCGACCTTGGCCTTGATGTTGTCGAGGCTCTGCTCGACCATGCCGTGCGGGCAGAACGCGTCACCGACGTCGACGACCTCGAGCCACTCGAAGATCTCGAGCCCGAGGTCGAGGTGATAGGTGCCGGGCTCGTAGGCACGGGTCCGCACGCCCCGCGGACCGAAGCGCGCGCCCGGACGGTTCGTGGTGCCGAGATCGAACGGAGCGCCCAGCACCGCGACGTCGGGTTGCCACTCGGCGAGCTGGCCGGGCTCGGTGACGAGCGGACGTTGCCCGAAGGTGAGCACGCTGCCGAAGACGTAGCCGAGATCGAGCTGCTCGCGGTAGCCGGGAGGGACGATGCGCCGTGGGGTGGTCACGGAGCCACGCTATCCGGGGTCAGTCGTCGGCCTCGTCGAGGTCGGACAGCGCGGGAACCTCCATCCCAGCGCGCGCCATGCCCTCCTCGACGCGACGGTTCAGCGCCTCGAGCACGGCGATGCGGCCGAACCTCTTCTGCTCGGCCGGGATCACGTCCCATGGGGCGAGGTCGTGGCTCGTGCGCCGGAACATGTCCTCCGCAGCGCGGTCGTACAGCCGGTTCCGCTCGCGGTTGCGCCAGTCCTCGTCGGTGAGCTTCCAGCGTTTGAGCGGATCGCCGGCGCGGGCGACGAAGCGAGCGTGCTGCTCCTCGTCGCTGATGTGCAGCCAGAACTTGACGACGATGATGCCCTCGGTCACGAGCGAACGTTCGAAGTCGACGATCGCCCGGTACGCCCGCCGCCACTCGGCCGGTGTGGCGAACCCCTCGATGCGCTCGACGAGGACGCGGCCGTACCAGCTGCGGTCGAAGACGGCCATCTGACCGTGCCCGGGGATCTCCTTCCAGAAGCGCCACAGGAAGTGGTGCTCCTTCTCCGAGCGCGAGGGTGCGGCGTAGTTCGTGACCCGGTAGTGCCGAGGATCGAGGTGCCCGACGACCGCCTTGATCGCACCACCCTTCCCGGCCGCATCGGGCCCCTCGAACAACACGAGCAGGCCGGGCCCGCGCCCACCGGGGCCCATCTGGCCACCGAGGTGGAGCCGTAGCTGCAGCAATCGTCGCTGCTCGTCGGCCAGTCGCTTGTCGTACTGCTCTCGATCGAGCCGCTGGCCCAGGTCGAGCTTGTCGAGGAAGGTCATCGCGCCGCCGCCAACGTCACCTGCATCGCCGCTGAGCGTAGGCCGCGTTCACAACGTTGCCGCGATGAGCTCGCCGATCATCACGGTGGGGAGGTTCGTGTTTGCGCGAGGGATCGTGGGGATCAGCGATGCGTCGGCGACGACCACGTGGTCGATGCCGCGCACCCGACCGCGGGAGTCGCAGACAGAGTCGGCCCCCGTGCCCATCGCGCAGGTGCCGACCGGGTGGTAGTAGTGCGCCACGTTGGCGCGGATGCCGTCGTCGGTGGAGGTGTCGGTGACCGGCGGTCCGAGCAGACCGTCCAGCTCGGGGTGGTCGAGGATCTGGTTGGCGAGCACCAGCCCGTCGCGGAGCACGGCCAGGTCGTGCCCCTCGGGATCGTTGATGTAGCGGTGATCGATGAGCGGCGCCTGGTCGGGATCGGGGCTCGCGATGCGCACCCAGCCGCGGCTCTGCGGCGTCATGCACGCGACCTCGACCGCCACTCTGCCGGCCAGCATGCTCGTCTGATCCGAGCCGCACACCGGGAACAGGTGCAGGTCGAACAACCCGTCGACTGCGAGCGACGACAACGCCTTGCCCAGCGTCTGTTCCTCGGGCAGGAAGCCTGTCGCCGCGGTCCGGTCGAGGAACCCCTGCAGACGCTCGCCGATCGCTCGGTCGGCGTGGATGAGCGAGTGGTCGTGGAGGTTGGCGCCGACGCCTGGCAGGTCGATCCGCGGCGAGACGCCCACCGACCGGAGGTGATCGGGATCGCCGATGCCCGAACGCTGCAGGATCGCCGGTGTGCCGTACACACCCGCCGCGAGCACCACGGTGGCGGCGACGATCTCGACGGTGTCCCCGAGCCGGTGGCACACGAGGCGCACGCCGTCGGCCGCCGGTTCGAGGTGGTCGACGCACGTCCGGTCGACGATGCGCAGGCGGCCCCCATCGCGAACCGGGTCGAGATAGGCGAACGAGGTGTTCCACCGCGTCGTGCCGACGACGTTGACCGTCTCGAGACCGAAGGAGTCGTTCGCATCGAGATCGCAGAGGTCGGACGCCATGCGCCACCCCAAAGCCTCGGCCGCGCGCAGGCACTCCTCGTGGTACGGCACCGCCTCGTCGCGACCGTACGTGCGCACGCGCATCATCTCGACCACGCGACGGAAGACCGGTTCCACGTCGTCGCCCGTCCACCCGGGCAACCCCCACGAGTCGTAGTCGGATCGATGGCCGACCGCCGCGATGGCACCGTTGTGCGCCGAGCACCCGCCGATCACACGCGCGCGCTCGAAGGTCCACGGCGGCGTCGCGTAGCCCCAGTCGTGGGTGATCGCGAGCTTGCGCGCGTCGACGAGCTCGAACGGCCAGCGTGGGTCACCGAACGGGCCGTAGTCGGGGCCTGCCTCGACGAGCACGACGTCGCGCTGCGACGCGGCGAGCGTGCCCGCGACCGCGGCGCCACCCGATCCGCCTCCGATGACCACGATCTCACCTGTGATGCGCTGTGTCGGCACGGCCGCCATTCAAGCCGATGGCGCGGACCGCGCGGCGATGTGGGTCAGACCGGAGCAGGCGAGCCCATCAGGCCCAGCGCCTTGCTGGCCGGGACGGGCGGTGAGAACAGGAAGCCCTGCACCGTGTCGCAGCCGAGGTGCCGGAGGTCGTCCAGCATGGCCTCGGTCTCGACACCCTCGGCGACGACGCTGAGCCCGAGCTGGTGTCCGAGCTGGATCACCGATGCCACGATCGCCCGGTCCTCCGCGCTTGCCTGCATCGCCCAGATGAACCCCCGGTCGATCTTCAGCTCGCTCACGGGCAGCCGCCCGAGCGAGCCGAGCGACGTGTAGCCCTGCCCGAAGTCGTCGAGGCTGACACGCACCCCACCCGCGGAGAGCTGCTCGAGGACGTGCGTCGCACGAACCGGATCGGTCGCGAACGACGTCTCGGTCACCTCGAGCACCAGTCGATGCGGTGCGACGCCGTAGTGGTCGAGCCGTTCGAACACCCACGTGGCGAGATGCTCCTCGCGGAGGTTGCGCGCCGACACGTTGACGGCGATGGCAAGGTCGGGAACAGCGGACCCGACGGGCGACGCCGCAGACCAGGTCGACAGCTGGTCGAGCGCTGCGTCGACGACCCATTTGGTGAGCGGTGTGATCAGACCGGTCGATTCCGCGATCGGGATGAAGTCGACGGGAGGGATCATCCCCCGCGTCGGGTGCTGCCAGCGGACGAGCGCCTCGAACGCGACCACCCGTCCGGTCTGCATGTCGATCTTCGGCTGGTAGTGGAGCACGAGGTCGTCGTTGACGATCGCCCGCTTCAGCTCGGCGACCAGGCCGAGCCGTTGCGGATCGAACTCGTCGATGCCCGCGTGGTAGCGGACGATCGCAGCCCGTGCCTCCTTGGCGGTGTAGAGCGCGAGATCGGCGCGCTGCTTCAGCGTCTCCGCGTCGTCCGCGTCGCTCGGCCACATCGCGTATCCGATGCTGGCTTCCGCCGACACCGGCACACCGGCAAGGTCGATCTCCTCGCCGAGCGCGTCCTGGATGCGACGAAGGATGTCGTCCATCCCGTCCTCGGTCGCGCCGGGCAGCACGAGCCCGAACTCGTCGCCCCCCAGCCGGGCCAGCGTGTCGCCGGGTCGGATCGCGGCAGACATCCGCTCGGCAACCGACCGCAGGAACGTGTCACCGTTCTGGTGCCCGAGCGAGTCGTTGACGTCCTTGAACCGATCGAGGTCGACGATCGCGAGGCCGACGTCGTGGCCGCCGCGGCGTGCTGCGGCGAGCGCGGTCTGGACCCGGTCGTTGTAGAGCACACGGTTGGGAAGCCCTGTCAGGCTGTCGTGCAGCGCAAGGTGCTCGTGACGCCGGCTCTGACGGTGCACCGTGCGCGTCACCTGCCACACCAGCACCGCGAGCGCGATCCACAGCAGCGACAAGCCGGCTGCGAGCGTCAGCTGCATGCGTCGCAACGACGCCGCGCGCACGGCCTCGATCGGTCCGAACGGCAGGTACACCTCGAGCACGCCGACCGGCTCGGCGGGGTTCGCCGGCGACCACAGCGCGACGTAGGACTCGATCGCGGCGACGCCGTGATCGCTCGAGCCATCCACCTGGTCGCTGTCGAGCGTCGTCAGCTCGACGACCTGGCTCCCCGCCGCGACCTCGCGCACCTCGTCGTCGATCGTCGGCTCGCCCGGCGGGGCCGTCGGGTTCGCTGCGTCGAAGATCACCGTGCCCATCGTGTCGCGCACCCGCAAGCGCAGCGCCGTTCCCTCGGACAAGAGGTTGCCGGTCGACATCATCAACGAGTACCGCTCGCGGGCGTTCAGCCCCTCGTCGAGGGGGTGACCCTCGAGGAAGGGTTCGACGCCCGAGTTGCCGATCGCTTGAGCCAGCGCGCCACCGTCCGCGATCGCGGCATGGTCGATCTCGTGCGCGTACCGGCTGCTCAGGGTGACACCGAGCGCGAGCACCGGGACCAGCGTCGTGCCTGCGTAGAGGCTCAGTCGCCGGAGCGCGCCACGCGCACGTGTGTCCATACCCCGGGGTTATCGGTCCGCCTTGCCGGAATCTTGATCGACTTTCGGGACCTATGGCCCTGGTACCAGCAGCTCGATTCGCGGAACGATCCGAGAGCCGAGAGCCCTGCCGGGAGGGCTCTCGGCCAACGGCTGGCTACAGTCCGGCGATGCTGTCCGACGACGTTGCTCGTTCGCTCGCGGTGGCCGAGGCGCGCGCCGCGATCTCGAACCTCGTCATGTCCTACGCGGAGCTGCTGGACCTCGGTGATCTCGATGGCGTCGGCGAACTGTTCGCGCACGGCGAGATCATCAGTCGTCCCGACGCGCCGGTCCGCCGCGGCCGGGACGAGGTGATCGCGATGTATCGAGCCGCCGTGCGCCTGTACCCGGACGGCACGCCGCGCACCAAGCACGTGACGACCAACCTGATCATCGACGTCGATCTCGACGACGGTGCACACCCGACCGCGACGTGCCGCTCGTACTTCACCGTCCTGCAGGCCGTCGACGACGAGCTCCCGCTGCAGGCCGTGATCTCGGGTCGCTACCACGACGAGTTCGAGCACGACGCCGGCCAGTGGCGCTTCCGGCGCCGTCGCATGTTCGGGGACCTGTATGGCGACCTCAGCCGCCACATGCTGTTCGACCTGCCCCGCCCCACCGCCTGACGGATCGGTCCGAGGTCAGCTGATCCGCCGGCGGACGGCAACGAACGCCAGGGCGAGGGCGATCCCGGCGATGCCGACGAGGATGCCGGACTCGATGATCTGGAAGGTCCAGAAGCGGCCGCCGGGGTGGTAGGTGAGCACCGAGCGCACCCCGAGCTGCTCGAGGCACGCATCGATGGACTCACGAGGAGGCAGGCGGTTCGTCGTCGCGGCCGACAGGGCGTCGCACCGACCGGCCAACGGCGACAGGTTCAAGGATCCATCTCGGCCGAGGACTCGTCCGGTCGCATCGATCGTCTCGTTCGAGAGGATCCACGCACCCGAGCGTTCGAGCGCATCGTCTTGCCCGAACGGCACCGAGGTCACGAGCGGTGATGCGAAGTGCGGACGTCCGAGCACTGCCAACGGCAGTCGGACGGCGATGAACGCGACGAAGGTCGCAGCCATCGCCGGAACCGTGCGCCGCAGGGTCGCACCCGCGAGGATGCCGAGCGCCGTCGCCAGCAAGGTGGACGCGATCGGCATGAGACCCTGGAAGTCGTACAGGCTCGCGAACCGCTCGTTGGTGACGCGGTTGGTGACGTCGAGCCAGGCGAGGGCGATGAGCGAGTACACGGCACCGGCAGCTCCGGCGACCACGAGGGCGGCGCCCGATGACATCGCCAGCCATCGCCGCCGGGTGATGCCCTGCGTCCAGAAGAAGCGGTGAGTGCCCGCTTCGACCTCACGGGCCACGAGGGGGCCGCCGACGAACGCGCCGAACACCACCGGGAGCAGCACCAGCGGGATGATCAGGATCTGCATCCCACTGAAGCGAGCTTCGAACTGATCGACCAGTGACGAGCAGTCGGAGCCGGCCCCTCGAGCGCTGAGGCAGGCGGACAGACCCGACGACGTGTACAAGTGGTGCATCGTGCGGCCGGTGATGAGCGCGAGCAACCCGACGCCGGTCAGTGCCGCAGCCACGGCGACCACCTCGGTGCGCAGCCGGCGGAACGACCAGGCGATCACGAGACCAGCTCCAGCCGGTCGCTCGGCGTCGCACGTCGATCAGCGAGGTGGGCGAAGACGATCTCCTCGAGCGTGGCCGGGCGCACGTCCCAGGTGGGGTCGTGCACCGTGCCGGTCACCGCGACGAGGTGCTGGGCGTGCGAACCCGCGATCGTCGACGTGACGGCCACGGTGCCGGGCGGCAGCCCTCGTCCGCTCGGTCCGGCGATCACCACATGCCGTCGGAGCACGTCCTCGATCGGGTCGTCGAGGCGGAGCTCGCCTCCTGCCAGCACCGCGAGGTGGTCACACGCGCGTTCGAGGTCCTCGAGGAGGTGAGTCGAGTACACGACCGTCAACCCGCCCTCCGCGACCGCGCTCATCAGCGATCCGAGGAACCCTCGTCGCGCCAACGGATCGAGGCTGGCGACGGGCTCGTCGAGCACCAGCAGGCGCGGCCGCTTGGCGAGTGCGAGTGCGAGCGCGACCTGCGCACGTTGGCCACCCGACAACGTGCCGATGCGTCGCCCGGGATCGACCTGCAGCTCCTCGAGACGGGCAGGCACCACCGAGTCGTCCCATTGCTGGTTCAGCGACCGGCAGGCGCGCATCACATCGAGCACCCGGGCCCGGCGCGGCAACGGTGCATCCTGCGCGACGAACGCGATGTCCGCCAGCACCTCGACCGTGCCCGGGCGGCTGTCGAACACCTCGACCGCGCCCTCGTCCGGGCTGGCCAACCCGACCAGCAGGTGCAGCAGCGTCGTCTTGCCCGCGCCGTTCGGCCCGACGAGCCCGAGCACGGCACCGGACGGCAGCGAGAGGTCGACGTGACGCAGCGCCCAGCGTCGGCCGAAGCGCTTGCCGACCGCGTCGAGCCGGGCGATGGTCACGCGACACCCTCCCCGGTCTCGTCGGGGTCGACGACCACTTCGCGCAACGTGGCCAGCATCATCTCGTCGTCGAAGCCGGCGGCTCGTGCCCGCTCCACCCACTTCGACAGCTCGCGCCGGACCTTCGTCTGTTGCAGTGGTGACGGAGCCGACAAGGTGCGCGTCACGAAGGTCCCTTGGCCGGGCCGCCCTGCGGCGAGCCCTTCGTGCTCGAGCTCTCGGTACGCCTTCAGCACGGTGTTCGGGTTGATCGCGAGCTGAGCAGCGACCTCCTTCACCGTCGGGAGCTGATCGCCCTCGACGAGCTGGCCGAGCTGCATGGCCCGGCGGACCTGTTGGACCAGCTGCAGGTAGGTCGAGACGCCCGAGCGGACGTCGAGGTGGAAGATGATCACTCGATCATCTTATTCAACTAGGTGAATAGTGCAAGTCACCAATCGTCGCAGCGTGCCGAGGTCACATCCAAGGACACAGCAGCGACCAGGGCCACGGCAGGCCGCAGTTGGGGTCGATCGGCGGGCTGGTCGTCGGAGGCGGCGACGTCGTGGTCACGGCCGCGGTCGTGGTCGGTGCGGCGGCTGCAGTCGTCGTCGCCGCGGCGGTCGTGGTCGGCGCGGCGGTCGTGGTCGGCGCGGCGGTCGTGGTCGGCGCGGCCGTGGTCGTCGGCGCAGCGGTCGTGGTCGTCGCGGCCGTCGTGGTCGTCGCGGCCGTCGTGGTCGTCGTGGTCGGCGCAGCGGTCGTGGTCGGCGCGACCGTCGTCGTGGGAGCCGCCGTCGTGGTCGTGGGCCGGATGGTCGTGGTCGGTGGTCGCGTCGTGGTCGTCGGCGGCTTGGTGGTGGTGGTCGTCGGCGGCGTCGTGGTCGTGGTGGTGCGCGTGGGCTTCGGTGCGAACGTGGTCGTCGGAGCGTCGGTCGAGGTCGGGGTCACCGTGCCGATCGGGATGATGCCGCCGTTCTCCTGAGGCGGATCGGTCGAGAGCGGCGGCTCCGATGCGACCGAGATCGGGGGCACCGATCCGGGCTTGCGGCGCGGCACGGTCGTCGTCGTGGCCGATCGCGACCGCGGCTTGCCGGCCGTGGTCGTCGACTCGTCGGCGCTGGACGACGGTGCTGCGGTCGATGTCGCTCCGGTGGTGACGACGACCTCGGCGGGCGCCATGGCCTCGACGAGCTCGGTGGTGCCCGTCGGGGTGGTCGTGTCGGAAGCGACCTCCGTCGTGTCGGTCGGCGTCGCCGTGGGCCGCGGCGGCAGCGTCACGTCCACTGTGAACTCGTCGTTGTGCAGGCCGCCACACCCGCTGAGCACGGCCGACAGCACGGCCGCACCGGCAACAGTTCCACGCCTCATGTTCGCCCTCCGCCTGGAGCAGACCCGAACGCCGCGGGACCAGTTGAACTGCCCGACGCCCGCTCCGGACCCCATTCTACGCGCGCTCTGCGGTCGAAGTCTCAAGAAACTTGCCGAGGGTGGTGGAGGTGGACCGCCCGAGTCGTCAGTCGATCGGTTGCCAGTCGGGCTGTGCACCGTCGACCAGGGACGTCCGGTCGCCGCCCGTCGCGTCGGCCACGACGAGCTGCGCTGTGCCCGACACCGAGTTGGCGATGACGGTGCGGGTTCCGGACGGGGAGAAGTCGAGACCCTCGTCGCCGTCCTCGGTCGCGAACGTCTGCGACGCCAACCCGTGGTACGCGTCGACCACGAGCCTCGACGGCGCCGGGCACGTCGGCACCCCCGGACTGGTGTCGACGAAGGCGAAGCCGATCCGCGAGGAGTCGGGAGAGATGGACGGGTCGCCGAAGGTGTGCACCGAACTGCAGCCACCGTGGTAGAAGTACCGCACGATGCGCAGCAGGTGCGTCGCGAGGTCGAAGTCGTACACGACCGAGTCGTAGACGGCGTGTGGGCTCACGAACGCGATCGCATCGCCAGCGGGTGACCACACCGGGGTGCCGGCGAACACCACGTCCTCCGGGTCATCCTCCGGCGCTTCCGCACCAGACAGCGGTTCGAGCGCACCGGTCGAGACCGTCATGATCACCGCTGGGCCGGTCGCGGGCTGGAAGGCGAGCCGTTGCCCGTCGGGAGACCAGGCGGCCCCTCCGGCGAACCATCCGGTCTCGGCGACCAGGTGCTGGTCGCTCCCGTCAGCGTTCATCATCCAGATCTCGTGCGTCGATGGAGCGGCCTCGCGCACGAACACGAGTTGCCGGCCGTCGGGCGACCAGCGCGGGGTCGAGTCGGCACCGACGGACGTGAGTTGCAGTTCGTCGGCTCCGTCGTACCCGATCGTGAAGATGTGGCCGTCGCGCACGAAGGCGATCCGCCCGTCACCCGAGTGGACAGGTGGCGGGTCGGTGGGCACCGGCGGCCCGCTCTCGCTGAGGTTCGAGGTGAACCAGCCGGTGACGTCGAGGATCTCGTGCGTCGGGTTCTGGTTGAACAGGTCGGCCTTGCCGGCAGCGACGGGTGAGACGACGGCGCTCGCGATGATCTGGCCGGGATAGGCGACGTTGAGGCTCGACGACGTCCCGGGCGAGACCGGGGTCGCAGCGAGCTGGAGGTACCCGGGCTGGGTGCCCTCGGTCGCGGTGAGGTTGCCGGCGATCGCGATCGCCGTGGACGAGATGCCCCCGACGTCGATCTGGGTGACCGAACCACCGGGACGTACCGACCCGGACGGGGCAGCACGGGTGTCGAGCCGACGATCTGGCGAGATGGGCACGAACAACCCGACGCCGTTGTTCGGAGCGCTCGCGTCGGTGAAGTAGCCGGTGACATCGGCGATCAGGTCCGACGGGGTGGTGAGATAGAGATCGACGGTCCCTGCTGGAGAGAGGGGGACCACGACGAGGTTCGCGATCGTTCGACCGGCGGTCGTGTTGAGGTTCGACGAGGCACCTGGCACCACCGGGGTCGGTGCGACCTGCACGAAACCGGGGCCGAGAGGATCGACCGCAGCGACGTTCATCACCACTGCCGACACCCCGTCGATCGGCACTCCGCCACGTCCGGCGACCTGGAGGGTGATCGTGGTCGCGGCGTCCACCGTCTGCGTCCGCACCCGACCTGCGGTCGAGGGCGGCGTCCATCCGAGGCCGATGCGGGTGTCGAGGACGCGCTCGGGCGTCAGCGGCACGAGTCGTCCCGCAGCGGAGGAGGAAGCGGGCGTGAAGTATCCCGACACGTCGATCACGACATCGGTGTCGAAGATGGAGTAGATCGTCAGCTTCCCGCCGTCACCGAGTGGGGCAAAGGCGGCGTTGGGGATGATCTGCCCGGCCTCGTCGACGTTGATCGTCGAGGACGAACCGGGTTCGGCTCGTCCCGTTGGAAACACCTGGAGGTAGCCGGGGCCCGCGGCGTCGACCGCGGTCACGTTGGCGACCACGGCGACGGCGTCGGCCGGGATGCCCAGCTGGCCGGTCACTTGCACGTCCATCGACGTCGCGGCCTGCAATCGTTGTTGCGGCGCGCCGAGCCCGATGCGGGTGTCGACGAGACGCTGTGGCGCCATGGCCGTGAAGACCGACGCCGACGAAGGAGCAGCCTCGGCGCGCGCCGGTGCGACCTGGTTCGCCACGACGACCGTGCCGGAGAGCAGGACCATCGCGGAACACAGACGCATCATCCATCCGTGCGACACGCTCGACTCCATCGCTCCGTCCTCGACTACCCGCCGGACGCACCCTACCCGTCATGGCATGCCTCAAACGGGCAAGGTGGCGGTGTGATCCGAATGGCCCACCGCGCGGCGGTGCGGGCTTCGGATCATCGTCGGCCGCGGATGAGGTGGGCGGGGTGCGTGGCTCCCGCTCGCACCTGCAGCCGGTACCACCTGGCTTCGCGGACGAGCCGGGTCCGGCGGTCGATGGTGCGCTGCCAGGCGATGTCGGTGGGGATCTGCATGACGTGCTCCTGCACTCGAGAGGATGCTTCGAACATACGACCGCTTGCGGACAGAACAGGTCCGCAATCTGGATCTACGCTGTGACCGATGGACACACCGGTTCGGCTGCTGAGGTTGTTGGCGATGCTGTCGTCACGGGGATCGTGGCGGGCCGCAGAGCTCGCCGAGCGGCTTGAGGTCACCGAGCGCTCGATCGGTCGCGACATCACTCGACTGCGCGAGCTCGGCTACCCGGTCGACTCGGTCACGGGCGTGCACGGCGGCTACTCGCTCGCGGCAGGGGGCCGGCTTCCGCCGCTGCTGCTCGACGACGACGAGGCAGTCTCGATCGCTGTCGCGCTGCACGACATCGCGCGCCGATCGAACGAGGCCGTGGCGCAGTCGGCGTTGAGCGCGCTCACGAAGCTCGGTCAGGTCATGCCGGCGTCGTTGCGTGAGCGCGTGTCGGCGCTCAGCGATGTGGTCGTCGGCCTCGGCGGCTCACCCGATCCGCACGGAGAGGGGCCTGCCGACGTCGACGTCGTCATGGCCATCGGCCTCGCCTGTGCGCGCAGCGAACGCACACGCTTCGACTACCGCTCCGGTGAGGGCGTCGAGTCGATGCGCCACGTCGAGCCGTTCCGGCTGGTGTCGGTCGGACACAGGTGGTACCTGGTCGCCTTCGACGTCGATCGAGCCGACTGGCGCACGTTCCGACTCGATCGCGTCAGCCGTGTCCGGACGACCGGCGCGCGCTTCGTGCACACCGACCCGCCCGATGCGGCCGAGTTCGTGTCGCGGGGCATCGCGGTCAACTCCTACGAATCACGGGCCCTGATCCGGTTCGCTGCGCCGCCCGAGGTGGTGGCGCGCCATGTGCCTCCCACCATCGGCGTGGTCCGCCGAGCTCCGAGGAATCGACGGTCGACGATCGTCGAGATCGGCGGCGACCACGATTGGATCGCTCGATACCTCGCTGGCTCGTCGCTCGACTACGAGGTGCTCGAGCCCGCCGAGCTGCGCGACGAGCTCCGCCGTCTCGGTGAGGCGCTGGTCGAACGCAACAGCGCGACGGAGTCGACAGATGGGGTGCGCAGCCGTCAGTGACGCCTGCGATGCCTCGCGATCTCCTCCATGACCGGTCGGAGCTCGGGCATGGCATCGACCAGCTGGCGCATCTCGGTGCACGGCACCTCGGCGTGGCTCCCGTCGGCGCGGACGGAGTACACGTGTCGATCGACGCTGATCACCAGCTCGCGGTCGGGAGCTCGCAGGACGACCCGACACGGCACTCTGTACCCGCCGAGGACGCGCTCCTCGTCGAAGAGGTCGGGCTCGTCGCTCGGTCCGAACAGGCGCTCGATCTCGATGCCGACCTGATCGAGCGCGGCGACGGCCTCGTCGATCTCGCGCTGGTCGGCGAACCTCGGTGCCGCGTCGAAGTCTTCGACGACGAACCTGCGATCCGGTGTAACGCTCAGCGTGCGGATGACCGATCGAACCAGCACGTGGGCCCGGAGCAACTCGCCGTCCACGTTGACGAGGTGGGTGAACTCGGCCGGAAGCCGAGGCGGTGACCCATCAGCGATCCCCATCGACATCACGGTATTCGCGCGGACCGTAGTAATCGAGACACTTCGGTGTCGAAATCCTTGACGATCCCCTGACAATCCGAACGAGGGTTCGGAAAGCGGCGACCGCTCGCCGCCTGGCAGCCCCAACGGGATTCGAACCCGTGCCGCCACCTTGAGAGGGTGGTGTCCTTGGCCTTCGGCCACAGACAGGTTGCTTTCCCGCCCCTGAGCTGGGGTGACGATCCACTGACCCATCGGTAGGCGAGGCGACACGGAGCAATCGAGCCCTTCCCTGCGACCCCCAACAGCAAGGAGCGCGGAATGGACATTGAGGTGTACTTGGAGGAATTCACCGCGGATTGGCGGCTGGCGGGACGCTCCGCGGCCACGGCGGCCAATTACTGCCACAGTGTGCGAACACTGGTGGCGACGACATCGGACGCGAAGGAGGTGACGCTCGCTGGGGTCAAGGTCTGGCTTGCCGAGTCGGTCTCGGCAGAGACCGCTCGTTACCGTGCCAGGGCCGTGCGCGCCTTCGGCCGATGGGCCCTGACGCACGAGGGGCCACAGTGGACGTGGTGGGCGTCCGTGCCGCTTCAAGCGACGCCAGCGAAGCCGCAACCGACAGTCTCGCTGGACGAATATCGGGCGGCTGTCGCCTCTGCATCTCAGCTGCGCGATCGGTGCGTGATTGAACTGCTCTGGTCGACGGGAATGCGGGTCTCGGAGTTGGCGCGCGTAAGGGTCGAACACGTCGACGTGCGAGGTGGCTACATCAGCGTTCCCCGAACCAAGACAGGTCGTCCGCGTGTGGTGCCGCTCACGGATGCTGCTCTTCGTGCGTGTCGTCGCCAGATCAACGCGAGGACGACAGGTTCACTGCTCGGAATGTCGTCGCACGCGATCCAGCTCTTGCTTCGTCGACTTGGCGCGCCAACGCCGCACGCTTGGCGACGCGGCTGGGCGGTCCACGCGTTGCGCAATGGAGTCTCAGAAGCCTCTGTGAGGGCCGCTGCGGGTTGGTCGAGCGGAGCGATGGTCGCTCGATACACGAGCGCCGTCTCGGGGGAGTTGGCCATCGACGAGTTTCGCAGAATCCCTAGCGCTTAGTTCGGCGCATCAGGTCTGTTCGGCAGTCTGATTGGGTGCGGCTCGACTATGGAGACGGTGCAAGTTCGACCACGCATTCGTCGACCCATCGAGCAAGCACGCTCAGTGACGCCAAGTACTCCAGCGCTACGTGCTCCGTCGCTGACTCATTGGTATGAGCGGCCCAGTTCCGAATTCCCTGAGCACACCCGATGGCGAAGTGCATCGCACCCTCCTGTGCAGCACTTCGCCGCTCCGACCTTTCGGGCAGTTCGCCAAAGCGAAGCCGCGCACGGCCTTGCCTCGGCTGACTCATGCTGAACGCCTCACCCCACAGCTTCCTACCGCTCAGGTCGATAAGAGAAAGCTTTGCCTGCGTCATTGCCTCAACCTTTGTGTAACTATCTAGGACCGCTGGACGGTACTTGCCGACTGACCAAAGATCCAATGCCGAGTTCCACACCCAGGGATGGAGGCTTGCGGCGGCCAGCTGTGGGCCCCGCGGGCCCAGAATTTCGGCCAACTCCTCCAAACTGGAGAGTGTGCCTTCCAACTCTATGCATGCGTCGAAGCAGGTATCCCACGGCCAGCTATACATCTGGTTCACTTCGACCAAGCGGGACGGGAGGTCAGGCGCGATCTCCGCAGATATTGTTCTGATTAGCGGCAACAATTTGAGAATTGAGCGATTCAATGATTCCCAAGACTCGGACCGCCAATAATTTTCATGACTTAGCTCGTAGAGCCGCCGACTCTCGTCAAGAAGAGCCTGCAGCTCCGAGACCTTCGCCTGCGCGCGCTCAACGTCCATGCAGCAATTATGCCCGCGCACCACGCTGTCCCGCTGGATCGGATCTTCAGTCCTGAGGATCCGTCGCGACGCCGCAGGGTTGGCTGAACATGCAAAGCGTTCCTCGCAACGCGAGCCATCACGCGAGACTGGGCCCTCGTCGGGTTCCACATATCGCGGAACTACCGACTATGGACCCGTCGGCCGCGACCGTCGGGGCTTCTTCAGTCTCTCCACCCCGAAGTCGCGATTCGGATCAGCTCGCCTTCAAAGCTGCGACGCCAGTGAAGACCCCGACCGTCGATAAACGTGCATTCCGCGCCCGCGACCGCGTCGCCCATCTGAGGTTCGGTCCAGCGGCCCTCACCCGAGCCGACGAAGGTCACAGACTCTCCTGGTCCCAACTTGAGCGGCAGGTCAGCCCTCTTGCTCGGATCTTGTAGATCGAGCCGAAGCCACGTGGCCTCGAACGGCCCCTTGTGCGCGAGCAGGACGTCGGACGGGTCATCTCCAAACCTGTTCAGACGGATAATCCGAAAGACCTCCTGGTGCCCCGTCAGGGTCAGCGGTGCATCAACGTTCAAGTTTGTGAAGGTGACCGCCCACGATGCTTCCCACCTGCTGTCGCCGAATGCGATTCGAGGCGCCCCAGCGACGACCAAACCACGCGCCTGCTCCGTCGTCGCTAGTTCAAGTTCTTTGTGTCTCCGTTCGAGCGCCTCAATGGGATGCTGAACCACGCCCGCCAGTACCGCGCGCCGAAGAACGATCTCGGAGCGCGCAAGGCAATCGAGGCCCCGATACATGAGAAGCACTAGTGCTGCAATGACTAGAGGCCACAGGTACCATGGGCCTGAAAGCCGCACCTCGCTAGCTCCAGCAACGAACGCGAGGGGCAGCGCGAGGTTCAATCGGAACTCGGCCTCAGCCCGAAGTCTGTCGTGTTCGCCGAAGACCTCGCTGTTCGCAACCAGCAGTCGCGTTCGGAGGTCGACGTTGCTCGCATTGGCCGCTCGTGCTAGCTCTTGCAGGTCAAGGGAGCCAGCTGTCGCGCCCAGGCGGTGGTCGGCCTTGTAGATACCGTCGACGTGCTTCGTTACGAAGCCTTCGTATTCGTTGGTAACGGAGTCCTTTGGCGTGAAGGCTTGACGTCTCCACAGCGACAGCAGCGCCAGCAGTGCTCGTGAGTCCGCAGAAGCGGTCAAGAGAACGCCGATCAAGTACGCCGCCAGCGACGCAAGAGCAACGAGAGTCGCCGTGCCAGTGAAGTCGAACAGATCGAATGTACGCGGGACCAGGCCGTCTCCAGCAGGCCGACTCGCTGGGAGTCGGTCGCCAGCCACGATCCAGAGTCCGATGAGCCAGACGTAGCCGACCGTCAGCGGGGTACGCACCTCCCGAAGCCCAGGCAGAAAGTTAGCCAGCATCAGCAGCCTCTCGAGCTTGAAGGCTCACTGTCTCATCATCGCCCAGCGTGTCGATCAAACGGTGCCGAGCCCGCCAGTCGCGTTCTCGTTCTCCGTAATGAGCGCCTCCTCGGAGTGCGTGTCGCGTTGCTCCGCTTCTCTCTCGGCGACGCTCTCCCACGACAGCAGCGGACCATCAGCATCGGAGTCATCAGCCACCGAATCCAAGAACGTCTCGGCGTGCGCTGCAGCGTCCCGAATGGCCTCGTCAATGCCAGTCGGAAGAAGTGGTGCGAGGTCGGCGGACTCACCCCGTTCGGGCTCGTCGCCGTCAGATTCCTTCATGTCGAGCGGTGGTGGACTGATGTCGATGCCTGCGGTTTCTGCCGCCGTGCGGCCACTCGGTGGCAGCTGCGGGGCCTTTGCGACCCACGGTCGCAGATCCTGCACCACGGCCTCGTAGAAACCTGCGAGCGCCGACAGGACCGAGTCGATGAAGCCACCACGACCCGCTCCACGTTTCGTTCCAAGCGTCGACGTAGCCGTGACACGGAACGTACGAACGTTCTTCTTCGGATCCTCGACCAGTCGATCTGGCGTCTCACGTGCCGTCGAGAGCAGCTCGCTTCGCGAATGGCGCGACATGTGAGACCACGAGTCGATGCGAAGTTGCGCTGGCGCGTCCTTCAGCTGCCGAACTAGCCAGTTGACCTTCGTAATCTGCCGACCCTCGGATGGCGCGTCTACATCGACAGAGACATGGACGCGGCTCGCTCTCAGGTCAGCAACGATCGACAGCTCACCGATCGCCTGCGGGACACGAATCGCGCCCGTCAGGCGCCCTCGCTCGACGACTTCGACGACTTGCGCCGCTACGCGCAGGCTGGGGTCTGCTTGCTCTTTGCGGCTGAGCACGACCTCGACGTCCGCGCCCAACTCGCGGCCCATTCTGAGAGCGGCGAACTGGAGCAGCTGCTCCCACCGAAGCACGACATCGGTGAGACCCTTGTCGTTCGGTCGAACGGTGCCGAGCGCGACCCCATCGCGCACGGCTGTCCACATTTCTCCCATGTCGCTGAAGTCGAGCGCACCACTCTTAGGATGCTCTAAGTAGCGGATCAGCTCCCCAAGGATCCACGCTTGCTCGGGGTCGGACACGCCGCGATACACACGATGTTGAACCGCGAGCGTGAGTATCTCGGACCACGAGTAGTGATGCAGCGCCACCTTCTTCAATCGCCGCTTGTCGACGAGCGTCGGGTGAACGCCAGGCGCATGGGGAATCTCATTTGAGACCGTCAGGACCGCATCGAAACCCTGTTCTCGGGCGACGTCGAGGTAGTCCTCGATCTGTGCGCGCTCCAGCTGTGACGTTCCCGTCTTGACCTCGACCAGCGCGGTCCACGACTTGGCACCCCGACGGGCCCGCACGATCCCGTCGGGATACACCCTTCGCTCATTTACCTCGAACGGCACTTCGATGAATGTCTCCAACGCCGAGGACGGAGCGCCGAGCGGCTTCACCAGCGCCACGCCGAACTCACGAACAACCGAGGCCACCGCCAGCAGAGCCGACGTCGCTCGACGCTCCGCCTCCTCGGCGCCGTTGATCCCGCTCGTCGGGATCAACCGCGCTGCCTGCCATGTCTCTTCGCCCATCACGCCCATCACGCCCCCTCGACGCTGAGCCTAGTTGTGACCTGCGAGACTCAGAATCACTGCACAGGCTTCATGCCGCTCCCTTCGCAGTCGCGTCGCGCTGTTGAAGCCACCAGCCAGCGTTGCCTGACTCGACGTTGGTCAGATGCTTACCCCGACGGTGCTTGGACAGCCACCCGAGAACTTCTGGGTCGTCCCCTCCTTCAGCGGCGTACTGTTCGAGCGCCAGCCAGAGCCGTGCGCCCTTGCGCCGAGGACGAGGCGCAGAACGGGGCGCTTCGGCTACGGACGATCCGCGCTGCTCGATCTCGTGAGACGAGACGATCGGATCGACGTCGATGATCTCGATGTGGATGGTTTGTCGTCGGTTCGTTGCTTCCAAGGTTCAGCCCTTCTGGTTTGTTGGTGAGTCGCCACGTACGTGGCGTGAGGCGAAGCGGTCTACGCCGCTTCGCTCAGATCGGGTCGGCCTGAGCTGACAATCTCGCCTGTCGCGAAGTCGATGACGGTGCCGAAGTTCGCTGTTTCGGCGGACTCGTGTCGACGCCAGGCGATGCTCGCTTCTTTCAGGGCTGTTGCTCGCAGCTTGCGTTGTGCTGCGAACGCGTGCGAGCGCTTCGTGCGGCGCATGTCCACGCCGAGTTCGTCTGCTACGTCGTCGAGGTGGCGAGGAGTAAGCGTCCACGTGTCGTCGTCGGCTCGATCCGCCAATCGGCTCTCGCTAAGTCGTGAGAGTGCGTTCCGCACCGTCTTGCGGCTCAGTCCGAGCCGCGATGCCACGTCCGCCAGTGCGCTCCCTCGGGTGGCGCTCAGCTGAGCGAACACACGACACGCGGTCATCCCGAGGCCCTTGTGCTCCCACACCTCGTGGAGCGGGTCGACGTGGGAAACCGAGACCCCACTAATCCACGCTCTGGGGCGAAGCCCCTTAGTGGGGTCACCGTTACCCGACATCTGCTCGAAGCGCTGACGGAGCTGTTCGAGCGACGGCAGCGTGTAACGCGTCAACGCGTTGTGGAGGATGTCGCCGCCAGTTGAGGCTGCATCACGTTCAGGACGGTCAGTGACACCTAGGGCCACGAGACGCCGCAGCGCGCGCCGCACGGTACGTGTGTCGGCGCAGCTGTCGTTCACCCAGCCAACGCCAGACGCCACGGCGATCGAACGTAGCGACGCAGTAAAGCAAAGCGAGCCTGCGTCACGTGCGAGGTCGATCAAACCGAGCAGCACGCGCAGCGCCGAACGATCTTGCGCCCCGCGCGGCCAGTTTAAGAACGCGTCCGCCGACAGCCGATCGCACAGGTCGGCGTGCTCGCGATGTGCTCGCTCGACGGCGTGCCACTTGCTGCGAACCTGTGAGACCAGCGAGCCGCGGTACCTCTCGTGGAGCAGTCGTGATGCGGCGTGCTGGGTTTCGAGCAGTGCTCCCAACGCCTGCTCGAACGTCCACCCAGCGCGGTGCATGCCCCCCAACAGGCCCGTCAGGGCCTTGAACGTCGACTCGTAGCTCTCCCAGCCGTACGCGCGTGCCAGAAGCGCAGCCGATCGCTTCGACAGCGCAGGGGAACTCACGAGACATCCTGCCGCGGGGAGGTGCACACAACTTGTGTCGACAAATGAGGTGTCACGGACATGGATTCCTTTCGGGTCATGGGCGGTGGGACGTGCACAACCGCGCAGACGACGGCGCGACGCCAACTCAGGGCTGGATGAAGAAGGGCATGGGGCCTGTCGGCCGCTAGCACACCCTCACGATCTGGGGCGCCTGGCTCGGCCTGCGCTCCTACCAACAATGATGATGGCACGGGGTCGCCATGGCCGACAGGAATTTCTATGGCGTGCGCAGTGGCGCCCGTGGTCCCTGGTCACGTCGATGCGCGTTGGCGATCTCGGCGCTGCGTGGTGACCCGCATCGACGCTCGACTTGTCCGAGCTGGGACGCGGTAGGTGTAGCAGTCAAGAACAGGTCTCGCGGTCGCCGCGCAATCATGCACTCGCAAGCCCGCTCCCTATGGGGAACGAGCCACGAAATTCGTTGGACGCAATTCGGCTCGGGGTCGAGGGACTCCTTCGGACGATAACGGCGGCACCCCCCATGCACCCCCCAGCCGACGCGTCCACAACGTGCGCGTGTCGCCGAGCCCGTGACAGTTGACCATCCGAAGGCGCAGCGCGAAAGCCTCGACGAGTCGCGACAAGCGCCGCCGCCAGGCGGTGGCTGCCGACGCGCTACCACGAGCGTTTCCCTGCGACTAGCGTCTGGACCGACATAGCGGACAGCTGGTCGCAGCCAAAGGCGGCGAACTCCAGGTCACGCACGCCGACGGGAATGTGATCGGTTCTTGGCAGCCCCAACGGGATTCGAACCCGTGCCGCCACCTTGAGAGGGTGGTGTCCTAGGCCACTAGACGATGGGGCCGAGTAGCCCCAGCACACTACCAACCAGGTCGGAGGGGGCCAACCGTCCGACCTCCCCGCCAACGGCGAGAGGCCGGCCCTGTGGCCGGCCTCTCTGCGCTGCTGTGCTGGGGAACAAGGACTCGAACCCTGAATAACAGGACCAGAACCTGCTGTGTTGCCAATTACACCATTCCCCATCGAGTTCCCTCGTGGAAGCGCGAAGTCTAGCAACGACCCCCCAACGCGCCCACCCACTTGTGCCGGTGGGAACACCCGGCAACTCGATCCGGTTGACTGGTCGAGTGACGTCGCCCGAACCTCCCGTGCTCTCCGTCCTCGACCTCGCCCCCGTCGGCCGCGGGTACACACCGGCCGAGGCGCTCGCCGCATCGGTGCGCCTCGCGCAGGAGGCGGAACGTCTGGGCTACCACCGGCTCTGGGTCGCCGAGCACCACAACATGCCGGGCATCGCCAGCTCGTCACCACCAGTGCTCATCGCCCACCTCGCAGCCAACACGACCACGCTCCGACTCGGTTCGGGCGGTGTGATGTTGCCCAACCACTCGCCACTCGCCGTCGCCGAGCAGTTCGGCATGCTCGAGGCATTGCATCCCGGCCGCATCGACCTCGGGCTCGGTCGAGCGCCCGGGACCGACGGCCTCGCCGCGGCAGCCCTCCGGCGCGGCCGGACGATGGACGGTGACGACGACTTCCCTCGCCAGCTGGCCGAGCTCGTCGGCTACTTCGACGGCACCTCGTTCCGCGAGGTGCATCCGTTCGGCAGCATCCACGCAACACCGGCTCGCGGCTACTCACCGGACATCTGGCTGCTCGGCAGCAGCGACTTCAGCGCCCATCTCGCCGGCGAGCTCGGGCTGCCGTTCTCGTTCGCCCACCACTTCGCCGCCGGCAACACGATGGCCGCCGTCCGCGTCTACCGAGCCGCGTTCCGACCGTCGCGTGTCCTCGAGCGTCCGTACCTGTCGTTGGGCGTGAACGTCGTGTGCGCGGCCGATGACGAGCACGCCCAATGGCTCGCCGGCTCGGGAGCGCTCGCCATCGTGCGCCTGCGCCAGGGCCGCCCCGACGTCTACCCGACACCCGAGGAGGCAGCGGCGCACGAGTACACGCCGATGGAGCGCGAGATCGTGCGCGGTTGGACGAGCGCCCACATCGTCGGGTCACCCGAGACCGTGCGCGCCGGCCTGCTCGGGCTTGCTGCCGAGACGGGCGCCGACGAGCTGATGATCACGACGATGATCCACTCGCCCGACGAGCGCCTCGAGTCGTACCGACTGGTCGCCGAGGCGATGGATCTGCAGCCGAGCGACGCGGCATCGATGCTCAACCGGTGAGGTCGAGCAGGCGCCGGAACCCGATGATCCGACCCAGCGCCACGCCGGCAGCTTCCTTCATCTCCCGCCGGAACGCTTCGCCGCCACGCACCGGACTCGTGCGCGTCGGTGACACCGCTGCGTCGAGCCCGAGCTCCTCGGCGGTCAGCTTGATGCGCAACGAATGGAAGGGGTCGCTCACCAGCACCACGCGCGACAAGCCACGGTCGCGCATCATCTGAGCGACCACCTCGAGCGACGCGTACGAGCTGTGCGCCACCGACTCCTCGAGGATCGCGTCGACCGGCACACCGTGCTCGACGAGGTAGATCATCGAGGCCTCGGCTTCGGTGAAGCGGTCACCCGGTTGCTTGCCGCCGGTCACCACCATGAGCGGCGCGAGGTCGCGCTGCCACAACTCGACGGCGTGATCGAGCCGGGCTTGCAGCAACGGCGACGGCCGGCCGTCGTACTGGGCCGCACCCATCACGACGATCGCGTCGGCCGGACCCGCCTCGTCGCTGCGGCCGGTCGCGTGCACCTGGTACAGCGTGATCGCGTAGTAGACGAGCGCTGCTGCGAGCAGGCCGGCCAACGACCACAGCAGCCGTCGTCGCCAGCGCGTCGCAGGCACGACGATCGGCGTCCCGCCGACAGGCGTCGGATCGGCCACTGGATCGGCGCCGTCGTCGACCGGGAGCGCACTGGTCGCGGTGTCCGGCCACGGCTCGGTCACGGTGCGAGCGGACCGTCCAGGAACACGCGCATGCGGCTCAGCGTCTCGTCACGGCCCAAGAGCTCAAGCGACTCGTACAAGGGCGGGCCGACACTGCGACCGGTGATCGCGACACGCATAGGGGCTTGCGCCTTGCCGGGGTTGATGTCCCGCGCGGCCGCAATGCGGTCGAACGCCGACTTCATCGCGTCACGGTGCCAGTCGACGGTCTCGTAGGCCTCGATCACCTCGGCGAGCACCTCACGAGCGGCCGGCGCCTTCAGCGCCTTGGCGACGCTCGCCTCGTCCATCTCGGGCTCGGGGAGCAGGATGAAGTCGATGTACGCAGGAGCCTCGGACAGGAGCCTGATGCGCGTCTGCACGTGCGGCGCCATCGTCTCCCACACGTCCTGTCGCCACGCGACGGTCGGGTGCTCGTCACGCCAGCGAGCCAACCACGGCTCGCACTCGACGACGAACTGCTCGACCGGCATCGCACGGATGTACTCGCCGTTGAACGCCGTCAGCTTCTTGATGTCGAAGAACGCCGGGGAATGGGTGACGTCCTCGAGCCGGAACTCCGCCTCGATCCGGCTCCACGGGACGATCTCGGTGTCGCCCTTCGGCGCCCATCCGAGCGTCATGAGGTAGTTGACCATCGCGTCGGCGACGAAGCCCTCGTCGCGATATCCCTCGAGGGCCACCTTGTCGCGCCGCTTCGACAGCTTCTTGCGCTGCTCGTTCACCACCACCGGGACGTGCGCCCACACGGGCGGTTCGTGGCCGAGGGCGTGCCAGAGCAGCTGCTGCTTCGGGGTGTTGGGAAGGTGCTCCTCGGCGCGCAGGACATGGCTGATGCGCATCTCGATGTCGTCGACGACGTTGGCGAGGATGAAGACCGGCGAGCCGTTGCTGCGCAGCAGCACGAAGTCCTCGATCGACTCGTTCTCGAAGCTCACCTCACCACGCACGGCGTCGTGCACCACAGTGGTGCCGTCGGGCACGCGGAACCGCAGCACTCGCCCGGGCCCCGGTCCGAGCCCGCGGTCGCGCGAGTACCCGTCGTAGCCCGGCTTGCCGCTCACCTTCGAGCGCTCTTGGATCTGCTCGGTCGTGAGGTCGCAGTAGTACGCGTGGCCCGACGCGAACAACCGCTCGGCAGCCCCCACGTGCTGTGCTGCGTAGTCGCTCTGGAAGTACGGCCCCTCGAACGTGGGGTCCTTGCTGCTGATGCCGATCCACGCGAGCGCGTCGATGATCCCGTCGGTCCACTCGGGGCGATTTCGGGCCTCGTCGGTGTCCTCGATGCGCAGGACGAACGTGCCGCCCATCTGCTTCGCGAGCGCCCAGTTGTAGAGCGCCGTCCGCGCCCCACCGACGTGGAAGAAGCCCGTCGGCGACGGCGCGATGCGGAAACGTGGGGCGTCCATGGTCGGACTCACGCTACCGGCCCGTCGCCAAGCGGCACGGGCCACGCGACGCTGAGGGGTCAGTCGACGCGCTGCGCGGTGAGCGCGAGGTTGCGGAGCTGACGCAGGGCCACGGTCAGGGTGGTGATGTCGAAGGTGTCGGCGCGACGGATCTCGGTGAACATCGCCATCGTGCGCGCCACGACCCGCTCGTTGGTCGCCAACCACTCGTCGACCGATCCGAGCAGCAGGCACTCGTCGGTGAGATCGGCCAGCACGGCGAGCAGGTCGTCGCGCAGGGCCGACCTGGCCTGTGTCTGCCAACGATCACTGCGCGGCAGCGCGCCGATCGCGTCCCATAGCCACCCGATGTCCACCGCTTCGAACACCTGCCAGTAGACGCATGCGACCGAGGCGGCATCGGCGTGCCGGCGCTGGCCGAGCTCGACGACATCGAACGAGGTGTGCAGCAACGGCCACAACGCCGACCGCTGCGCCAGGCGCTCGGGCACGCCCGAGGCGAGGCGGCTCGCCTCGACCGCGAACATGTTCTCGCGCATGCGTCCGCACAGCACGTCGTCGAGCCCCGACGCCAGACGTTGCACCGGCTTCGCGAACTCGGCCACGACAGCGGCGATGTCGACCGGGGGACGGCGGTGCCGCAGGATCCAGAGCACGCCACGCTCGACCATGCGCCGGGCTTCGAGGAAGAGCTCGAGTTGCACGTCGAGGCGCACGTCGGTGCCGATCGCCTCGATCTGGTCCCAGACGGTGACGATGTCGAACACGTCGCGCGCAGCGACCCACGCGCGCGTGGTCTCGACGACACCGACGCCGGTGTCCTCGGTCATCCGATGATCGAACGAGATGCCCGAGATGTTGACCATCTGGTTCCCGAGCTGCGTCGCGACGATCTCGCGGCGGAGCCGATGTCGTGCGATCTGCTCGGGGAAGCGGCGCTGCAGCGGTTGGGGGAAGTAGGCCACGAGCTCGGGCTCGAAGTACGGGTCGTCGGGAACGGTGCTGTCGACCATGAGGTCGATGTTCGTGGTCTTGGTGTAGGCGAGCAGGACGGCGAACTCGGGTGTGGTCAACCCGGTTCCGGCCGCTTGCCGTTCGGCGATCTGCTTGTCGGTGGGCAGGAACTCGAGCGCCCGGTTCAACCAGCCCTCGGACTCGAGCGTCGTCAGGTACCGCGAGTGCACGTTGACCATCGTGAGCGCCTGCCGCCGGGCGATCGCGAGCGCGAGGGTCTGGGCGCGGTTGTCGGCGAGGACCAGGTCGGCCACCTCGTCGGTCATCGACGCGAGCAGCTCGTCACGCTCCTCGATCGTCATGCCGCTGCTCTCCATCGCGTCGCGCAGCAGGATCTTGATGTTCACCTCGTGATCGCTGCAGTCGACCCCCGCCGAGTTGTCGATGGCATCGGTGTAGATCAGCCCACCGGCGAGGGCGTACTCGATGCGCCCGCGCTGCGTGAAGCCGAGGTTCCCGCCCTCGCCGACGAGCTTGCACCGCAGGTCGCTGCCGTTCACCCGGATCGAGTCGTTGGCGCGATCTCCGACCTCTGCGTTCGTCTCGCTCGCCGCCTTCACGTACGTGCCGATGCCGCCGTTCCACAGCACGTCGACCGGCGCGCGCAGGATCGTCGACAGCAGCTCGGCAGGGGTGAAGCTCCGACCGTCCGTGCCCAGCACGCGCTGAGCCTCCGGCGAGATCTCGATGTGCTTCAACGTCCGCGGGTAGACGCCGCCTCCGGCCGAGATGAGGGTCGTGTCGTAGTCGGCCCAGCTGCTGCGCGGCAGGTGGAACAGCCGACTCCGCTCCATGAACGCGACTGCTGGATCGGGGTCGGGATCGATGAACACGTGTCGGTGGTCGAAGGCAGCGACCAGCTTCAGGTGGGGCGACCGGAGCATGCCGTTGCCGAAGACGTCGCCCGACATGTCACCAATGCCAACCACGGTGATCGGGTCGCGGTCGGCGTCCTTGCCGATGGCACGGGCGTGACGGCGGACGCTCTCCCAGGCACCACGCGCGGTGATGCCCATCGCCTTGTGGTCGTAGCCGGCGCTGCCCCCCGACGCGAACGCGTCGCCCAACCAGAAGCCGTACTCGTCGGAGATCTCGTTGGCGATGTCGCTGAACGTCGCCGTGCCCTTGTCGGCCGCCACGACGAGGTACGGGTCGTCGCCGTCGTAGCGGACCGTGTCGGTCGGAGGCACGACCTCGCCGCCGACGAGGTTGTCGGTGAGGTCGAGCAGGCCCGAGATGAACTCGCGGTAGCAGGCGACACCTTCGGCTCGCATCTCGTCGGGTGTGGACGTCGGACGCTTGGCGAAGAACCCGCCTTTCGCGCCGGTCGGCACGATGACGGCGTTCTTCACCATCTGCGCCTTGACGAGACCGAGGATCTCGGTGCGGAAGTCCTCACGCCGATCGCTCCAGCGGATGCCGCCCCGAGCGATGGGGCCGCCGCGCAGGTGCACCCCTTCGACGCGTGGCGAGCACACCCAGATCTCGAACATCGGTCGCGGGAGCGGGATGTCGGGCACCTTGGTGGGATCGAGCTTGAACGCCATCACCGGACGATGCGAGCCGGGCTCTGCACCCGGCCGGAAGACGTTGGTCCGGACCGTCGCGTCCACCATCGCGAGCAGCGCGCGGAGCGTGCGGTCGTCGTCGAGGCTCGGTACCGCGTCGAGAGCAGTAGCGATCGACTCGCGCAACTCTTCGTCGCCGGCCGGATCGCGTCGTGCATCGGAGGGGTCGAACCGCCGGTCGAACAGTCGAACGATCTCCGCGACGATGGATCCGTGCCGGACGACGGTCGACTCGATGTAGGGCTGGCTGAAGGGGAAGCCGATCTGGCGGAGGTACCGCGCATACGCGCGCACGACCTCGACCTGCCGTGCCGTCAAGCCGGCGGCGAGCACGAGCCGGTTGAACCCGTCGGCTTCGACGCTTCCTCGATACTGCGCCTCGAAGGCATCGCGCAGCCGGACGCGAGCGGCATCGTCCCACTCCACACCGTCGGGGAGCCGCACGCCGACGTCGTGGAGGTGGACCACTCGATCGACGTCGAGTGCGAACCGGAACTCTCGCTCGTCGAGCGCACGGAGGCCGAGGTGATCGAGCAGGGGCAAGAGATCGGCGAGCGGGATGGAACGTCCGTGGACGTAGACGCGGAAGCGCCACTCGAGCGGCGGGGCCTCCTCGAAGTGCATCATCGCGGTGGAGATCACGTCGCCGTTCGACGCCAGACGAGCGACCAGAGGGAGGTCGAGCGCAGCCGTTGCCGGCCAGTTCAGCTCGTCGTATCCAGCGGGGAGCACGGGCAGCAGCTGATCGAGCACGGACCCTTCGGGGCCGAGCGCCGCGCGCGTCGCAGTGACCCACTCGTCGCTCACGCGACCGACCGGGTTGGTAGGTGCCATCTTCGAGTTGTCCTCCGACGTCATTGGCGGATCCTCCAACGTTTGCACACTTCTGCACCGCGGGCCGTCCGCGGCGGTGACCGGTAACGTGCGGATGTGGGCCGTCACATCATCCATCGTGCCGAAGCGCACCCAGGACACCGGCAGGTTCAGGGTGGACTCGCCCGCGCCGCCGTGTTCGGCATGAGCGACGGGCTCACGTCGAACGTGTTGCTGGTGATCGGCTTCGCAGGCAGCGGGGTCAACGCCAGCGTGGTGCGCCTCGCCGGCCTCGCAGGTGCGCTCGCCGGTGCGGTCAGCATGGCCGCCGGCGAGTGGATCAGCGTGTCGGCCCAGAACGAGCTGGTGCAGCGCGAGGTCGACGTCGAGCGTCGTGAGCTGAAAGCGAACACGAGCGCCGAGCAGGCCGAGCTCGCCTCGATGTACGAAAGCCACGGCATGGAACCGACGACCGCGGCGAAGGCGGCAGCCGACGTCATGCGCGATCAGCGTCGCGCCCTCAGCGTGCACGCCCGTGAGGAGCTCGGGGTCGACCCGGACGACCTGCCCTCCCCGTGGCGGGCGTCGGGCTTGTCTCTCCTCTGCTTCATCGTGGGTGCGCTGCTCCCGGTGATCCCGTGGTTCGGCGGCTCGGGAGGGTCGGCCACCGTCGCCAGCCTCGCGATCAGTGCGGTCGCTGCCGTCGGGCTGGGTTGGACGATCGGGCACTTCGCCGAGCGCCGACCCGCCGTCGCGGCAGTCCGGCAGGTGCTCATCATGCTCGGTGCATGCGTGGTCACGTACACCGTCGGCAAGCTGCTCGGTGTCGACGCGTCCTGAGCGCGTCCCCTCGTCGCCGACCTGATCGCGCGCGCCGGCGCCATCCGTGATGAGATGTGGCCGTGAGCCAACGCAACGTCCTCGGCAGCGACCTCGAACCGTGCTCCTACGATCCGCTCACGGGCTACTACCGGACCGGGTGCTGCGAGAACCGGGGCGACGACCCCGGCCTGCACGTCGTGTGTGCGGTGATGACCGACGACTTCCTGGCGTTCAGCAAGGGCGCCGGCAACGACCTCAGCACCCCCATGCCGCAGTACGGGTTCGCCGGCTTGAAAGACGGTGATCAGTGGTGCCTGTGCGCGTCTCGGTGGCAGGAAGCGTTCGAGGCAGGCAGCGCGCCGATGGTGCGGCTGGCCGCGACCCACGTGTCAGCGCTCGAATACTGCTCGCTCGCCGACCTGCGCGCCCACGCCATCGACGATTGACGGCGTCAGGCGAGGCCGGGCGTCACCACCAAGTCGTCCCAGTTGACCGTCGCGGTGCGCGGGTCGTTGTCGCCGACCTGGATGCGGGCGACCGGAGACGTGCCGGTGTTGGTGTTCCACGTGCCCACGGTCGTACCGTTCACCCGCAGTTGCAGCTGACCTGTCGTGCCGCTGCCGACCGACACGCACAGCGTGAGCCGGCTCCACGTGTTCAAGGTGAGCGTGGCTTGCGTGCTCAAGGTGGACCCGGACACGTCGGCGCGCACCGACAGACGTCGGGACGAGTCGACCTGGACGCGACCGATCGACGCTCCGGCGGAGTTGCGCAGCTTCAGCAGCGCGTACCGAGCGGAGCCGCTGATCGATGACACACGGACGTCGACGGCCGCGCAC
This sequence comes from Ilumatobacteraceae bacterium, assembly GCA_050248155.1. GTDB lineage: Bacteria > Actinomycetota > Acidimicrobiia > Acidimicrobiales > Ilumatobacteraceae > VFMC01. The sequence goes on along the minus strand of JBFWSW010000012.1, from coordinate 3,793 downwards.
GCCTGGGTCGCGGTGGAGCTGAGCGCGATCTGACCCGTGCCCGACTGGTTGCTGACGGCGACTCGCGCACTCGGCGGCGCATCGGTCGGTGATCCCATCGAGTTGTCGATCGAGAGGCGGGTCACCCCGGTGAATCCGACGAGGCCCGCACTGAAGTCGACCGAGACGAGCTCGGACGGCGGCGGCGGAGGAGGCGTGCCTTCGGCGATCGTCATCGGAGCCGAGGCCGGGCTGAGCGGCCCCGTGTTCACACCGTCGGAAGCCTGCACCTGCCACGTGTGCTGTGAGCCCGGAGCGAGTCCGGTCTCGCTGAACGACACGGTGGCCGCCGACGAGGTCACCTGCCCGACGGGGGTCGATCCGCCGTCACGGAACACGGTGTAGGTGAGCGACGTCGCACGGTCGTCGGTGGCACGGGCCCAGGTGAGGTCCGCCCGGCCGGCCACCGTGCTGGTACCGCTCGGCTGACCCGGTGCGCTCGGCGGTGTGACATCGGGGTCGGGCGCTGTCGGCGTGCCTGGCAGGAAGATCGTCATGCCCCGCCCGCCTTGCGCGGCGACGATGCCGGTCAGGCCACTGATCTTGACCGGCGAGTTCCGCTGCGTCGTGTTGCCGAGCCCGAGTTGCCCGCTGTCGTTGAAGCCCCACGCCCACACCTCGCCGGCCGCGTTCATCGCGAACGACTGGTCGCGGCCGTCGCCCACGTCGACGATGCCCGAGAGGCCGGGTACGACGGTGGGGCTGGTTCGCTGCGAGGTGCTGCCGAGTCCGAGCGCGCCGCGGTAGCCGCGGCCCCAGCTGCGGACGGTGCCGTCGGTGAGCACGGCCAGTGTGTGCTCGGCACCGGCGTCGAAGGAGCGGACGTTGCCGATGATCTGCACGGGCGTACGCCGCTGCGTGGTGCTGCCGTCGCCGAGTTGGCCGTACTCGTTGGCGCCCCACGCCCACAACGTGTGATCCGAACGCAGTGCCAGCCCGTGGTTACGCCCGCCGACCACCTCGATCACGTTGGTCAGCCCGCTCACGGCCACCGGCGTGGTGCGCCGCGTCGTCGTACCGTCGCCGACCTCACCGAAGCTGTTGCCACCGAAGCCGAGCACCGTGCCGTTGGCTCGCACGATGTAGCTCATGTCTCGGCCTGCCGCGACGGAGATCGCGTCGGTGATGCCCGAGATCTGCACCGGCGCGTTCCGGTTCGCGGTCGACCCGAGACCCAGCTGACCGAGCGCGCCGTACCCCCACGTCCACACCGTGCCGTTCGTCTTGCGGGCGATGCCGTGGTAATGGCCGGCCTCGATCTGTGCGACACCGGTGAGCACGATCGCCGGCGTGCGCCGGTCGGTGCTCGTGCCGTCTCCGACCGCACCCTTGGAGTTGTCGCCCCAGGCCCAGACCCTGCCCTGGTCGTCGAGCGCGTAGGCGTGCTCGCGGCCGCTCGCGATCTGGACGATGTTGCTGACGTTCACCGCGCCCGGCGTCGTGCGATTCGTGGTGTTGCCGGTTCCCAGCTGGCCATCTGCGTTGAGACCCGTGGACAGCGGTGTCGAGCCGGCCGCGACGGCGACGGGAGCGACCCAGGCCAACGAGCCGACGAGGGTGACCGCCGCCACCGCGACCGCACGCGCGGTCAACCTTCGTCGGGCTGCGCCCATGCGTTCCATCCGAATCCTCCGCCCGCTCGGCATCACGATCAGTGGCATCATCCCACTCTCCGTCACGAAAAGAAACCCCCCGATGACTCGATGAGCCGAATGGACGATACGGTCCGAGCCATGGTTCCAGCCGTCGTCCACCCCACCGGGTCACCGGCGAAGCCCCTGATGCGAGGGTGGTCGCACGTCGCCGGCTTTCTGACCATCGCTGCCCTCGGCACCGTCCTCGTCAGCGTCACCGAGACGTCGATGCACCGTCGCCGCTGGCTCCTCGTGTACGTCGCGGGCACGCTTGCGATGTTCGGCGTGTCGTCGCTCTACCACCGGATCAGATGGCGTCCACGCGCTCACGAGCTCATGCGCCGGCTCGACCACTCGACCATCTTCTTCGCCATCGCCGGCGCGTACACACCGACGGCCGTGGTCGCGCTCGCCGGGTGGCACCGCCCGGCCGTGCTCGGCAGCGCGTGGGGCGGCACCGCGATCGGCCTGCTTCTGCAGTGGCTGCCGGTGCGCGTGCCTCGGGTCCTGTCCACATCCGTCTACGTCGTCGTGGGGTGGTCGGCTGCGCTCGCGCTCCCCCAGCTGTTCCACGGGCTCGGAGGGGTCGGATTCGGGCTGCTCCTCGGCGGCGGGCTGCTCTACACGCTCGGTGCCGTCGTGTACGCGACCAAGCGGCCCGATCCGTGGCCGCGGGTCTTCGGGTTCCACGAGGTCTTCCACGCCTGCACGATCGGGGGCGCGGGATTGCACCTGGCAGCCATCGCCTTCGCCGTCGCCCCGCGGATGGGCTGATGTCGGCAGGGCCGATCGACGTGGTGCTGCCTGCCAGGCAGTGGCTCGCCGGCCAGATCAGGTCGCGCGTCGTCGGGCCCGACCACGCGGCAGCACACGCTGCCGTCGTCGACGCGGCGGGCCCACGCTGGTTCGCCGAGGGTACGCCGATCCGCCGGGTCCACGCCGACGCCTCGATGTTCGTCGGCGGCCTGCGCGCCCTGCTGCTCCAGTCGTTGCACCCCCTCGCGATGGCCGGGGTGGCGCAGCACAGCGACTACCGCCACGACCCCTGGGGCCGACTGCAGCGCACGGCCGACTTCCTGGCCACCACGACCTACGGACCCGCCGCGGCGGCCGAACGTGCGGTCGCGAAGGTGCGTGCCGTGCACGACCACGTGAACGGCGTCGCGCCCGACGGCCGTCCGTACTCGGCCAACGACCCGCATCTCCTGCGATGGGTGCACGTCTGCGAGGTCGACAGCTTCCTCGCCGCGTATCGCCGGTACGGGTCGGGTGCGCTGACGCCGGACGACGCGGACGAATACGTCGCCCAGACCGCAGTCGTCGCTCGCGCGCTCGGCGTGAACGAGCCGCCCACCTCCACGGCCGACCTGCGCGCCGAGCTCGCCGACTTCCGCCCCGAGCTCCGGGGCACACCCGAGGCACGTCGCGCGGCCCGGTTCCTCCTGTTCGAACCGCCGCTCCCGCTGGCCGCGCGGGCGCCCTACACCGTGCTCGCGGCGGCCGCCGTGGCGCTCCTCCCGGCATGGAGCCGGTGGCCGCTCCGCCTGCCGCTGCTGCCCGTCAGCGAAGCCGTGCTGGTCCGGCCGGCCGGCCAGGGGCTCACCCAGCTCATCCGCTGGTCGCTCTCGGGCGCCGCCTGAACCGCCCGTTCGCCACGCGACCCGGTGCCCGCGGCCCCTCCCCGCGCACAAATGCTCCGCGGCCACGTCGGCTCACACAGGTCATCGCTCCGAGATTCGCGTGACCGTCCACGGACTCCGCGTGTTTGTGCGCTCACGCAGGCCGCCGAATCGTGAGGGTCAAGCTCAGGAGCCACCTGGCCCGGACGGGGCAGAGCTCAGCCGCCGCTGCCGTAGGGCCGCGTCAACACCTCGAGGAAGTGGCCGCTCGGGTCCTGGAAGTAGAACCCGCGGCCGCCGTCGTTGTGGTTGATCTGCCCTTCGTTGCCGCGCCACGGGTTCGGCCAGATCGTCAGGCCTCGCGCCATCACCCGCTCGTACACGCCGTCGAAGGTCGCTTCGTCGATGAGGAACGCGTAGTGCTGCGGTGTGACCTCACCGTCCACGTCGTCGAAGTCGAGCGACAACCCGTGGTCGAGCTCGACGACGACGAAGTGCCCG
>JBFWSW010000011.1:57048-97781 GCA_050248155.1 Ilumatobacteraceae bacterium | reverse complement strand
TCGAGCTGTTGGTGAGCGTGTAGTAGATGCGGCTCGTCGCCGGATCGAAGAAGATGCCGCCCAGGTTCGGGATCTCGGCCATGATGCCGTTGGCGTAGTTCTGCATCGCCGTGCCGGCTCCGAAGGTCGTGCCGTTGAACGTGCGCCGGACGATCGAGCCGTCGTTGTGCAGCGTGAAGAGCGTGTCGTTCACCATGAACGCGCCGCGCACCGTGCGCCACGGAGCCGTGCCGGCCGCGACGGTGACGGCGCTCGGGGCGTTGACGCCGTCGTAGTTGCGGTACTGCACCTCGTCCTGCTGGCCGAGCGTGCCGTTCGGCGAGACGTCGGTGCGGACGATCTCGATCGCGTTGATGAGCGGGTTGTTCACCCCGTGACGGAACAGGATGTTGATCTGGCCGTCGCTCGTGATGTTGAACGACTTCATCGTGCCGATGTTGTGGCCGATGCTCTGCGTGAGGTCGAGGTCGTTGATGACGTTGACGCCGTCGAGATCGACGTCGAACACGCGCTGGCCGACCTCGTCGGTGCTGGTCGACTTGTTCGCCATGTACAGGCGCACCTGCACCGGGATGCCGGCGGTGACGTTGAAGTTCCACTGCATCTCCGAGCCGGTCGACGGGTCGTACCGCTCGGTCTTGAAGATGTCGGCGTTCGGGCGATCGAAGTCGGCCCTCGGCACCGTCGCGTCGGTGGTCCCGGCCGTCAACGTGTAGCTCGACACGCTCGACCCGCTGTTGCGATACGTCGACGTGGTACCGCTGTCGGACGACCAGTCGGGACCGTCGTCGACCGATGCGAGGGTCGGTCCGCCCGCGTTCACCCGGAACAGCACCGAGGGGTCGGTGCCCGTGGTGCCGGCCGTGCGACCGAGCTGGAAGACGTTGTTCGGGAGCGAGCCGATGGTGTTCGCCGGAACCAGCGAGCCGCCGCTCCACGGGAAGAAGGCGAGGCGTTGGCGCATCTCGTCGTTCCACCGGTCGGTGTCGCTGCCGGCCCACACACCGGCATCGGTGATGTGGTAGTCGAACAGGCCGACGCCACGCTCGCGACCCGGGTTCCAGCTGAACGGCAGGCCGGTGTTGACGTCGAGCGCCATCATGCCCGAGCGCGGCACCGCGCCCTGCCCGGCCTGGTCACCTGCGTTCGGGTTGTTGGCCCAGCGCATGTGACCGCCGATGTACGCAACGCCGTTGTGGATCTCCACCGCGTAGCTCGTGTCGCCACCGGTGTAGTTGACCCAGGTGGGGTTCACGCCGGCAGAGGTGCCGGTGATCTCGAGGCGGGCGTCGGTGTCGCACGGGCCGTTGGCCTTGTAGGCACCGGTCGTGGTGACGACGGCGTACGTGCCGTCCTCGGCGATGTCGACGTCACGCATGTACGACTCGAACGAGTTCGAACAGGTGGTCGTGTAGAACGAGGTCTGCCACCCGCTGACCGTGGCCGGATCGGTCGCCAGGTCGATCACAGCCATCTGGCGCCGATCCTGACCGGCGATGGTGAGGAAGTTGCCGATCACGACCATCTTGTCGCCGGTCGGGGTGACGTCGAACTTGTACGCACCGGTCGTGCCACCGTTGTGCTGACCGGCGAGGGCGAGGTTGAGCTTGGTCGTCAGCGCACCGGTCGTCGCATTCAGGCTGGCGAGCCCGCCGCGCGCCTGGTTGTTGATCGTGGTGAAGCTGCCGCCGACGTAGAGGGTGCTGCCGACGAGGCGAAGATCCTTGATGACGCCGTTCGGGCCTTGAGCGTTGAACGTCGTGACGAGCGAGCCGTTCGACAGGTTGATGCGCGCCACCTTGCGACGGTTGACGCCGTTGACGGTGTTGAAGTTGCCGGCGACGTAGATCGACGTGCCGTCGCCCGCCGGGATGACGGTCGTGACCGCGGCGCTGAGCACCGGTGCGAAGTTGGGGTCGACGACGCCTGTCGTCGCGTTGAACGCGGCGAGGTAGGTGCGGTTGTAGACCTGGCCGCCGTTCTGCGTCGCGTTGGCGACCTGGGTGAAGGTGCCACCGATGATCACGGTGTTGCCGACCTGCCAGATCGAGTCGACCTCGCCGTTCAGCACGTTGGGCGTGAAGTTGGCGGGGTTGTCGGTCGGCAGCTGCGCGGTCTCGCCTGCGGCGGAGGCGGGTGCGCTCGGCGCGACGGCGGTGATGCCGAGGGCGACGAGTGCGACGGTCAACGTGGCGGCGATCGAACGTCGGGGGGACATGGGCTGCACCTTTCCGGTGACATGCGAAGAGTTGGTGGGCACGTGCATTGTCAGGGTCGCTGAGGACCGTTTCCATTCAAGAAATGTGACTTTTCGTGAACCCGGATCACGGAGCGTGACCAGCTGATCACTGGGGCGGCAGATGACGGACGACACCGGGTCGATCGACCCATTGACTCGGGCTGCGCGCCCCGAGGGACGAGGTCAGGCAGGTGCAACGACGATGCTCCAGGCGATGGCTTTGGAGCCGGCGACCGAGGACGTCGCGGTCGCCCCGGGCCACGTGCCCGCAGAGGCCGCACTGTCACCCACCACCGCCGTGATCCGACCACCACCACTGCCGACATCGGTCGCCCGCGACGCCACCGAACCCGGCAACGACCAACCAGTACCCGACGACGTCTTGTCCGCCCATGCACTCACCACCAGCGAACCATTCGACCCGACAGCCACCGACGGCGACGCCAACGACGTCGACGACGGACCACGCACCGACGACACGATCACCGACGGCACCCCAGCACCCGAATACGCAACCACCATCCGACTCGACTTGGCCGCACCGGTCCCGAGCACCGACGTCACCGACGACCCACCCGTCGACCCATCCGCCGTCCGCGTGAACACCCACGAACGCATGTCCGGACTCCCGTCCGACTCCGTCCCCAGCAACGTCCAACCAGCCGGCGTCGACGCCGTCGTCTCGATGTTGCTCGTCACGAACAACAACAACTGATCACCCGACTGCACAGCCGCCGGCACCACCACCGACGCATTCGAACCCGAACCATTGCTCGACGCCCCAGCACGGAACCCGACCGTCGACACCACCGACGACACCGTCACCGGCACCACCACATCATCGACCGCACCATCATCATCGGTCACCGTCAACGTCACGTCATAGGTCCCCGGCGCCGCATACGTGTGCGCACCCGACGAGCTCGAACCCGGCCCATCACCGAAGTTCCACACCGCACTCACGACCTGACCATCCGAATCAGTCGACGTCGACGTGAACGAACACACCAACTGACTGCACGACGACGTGAACGACGCCACCGGCGCCACATTCCCCGGACCACCACCGCCACCGGTCGGCGGCACGACGATACTCCAGGCGATGGCTTTGGAGCCGGCGACCGAGGACGTCGCGGTCGCCCCGGGCCACGTGCCCGCAGAGGCCGCACTGTCACCCACCACCGCCGTGATCCGACCACCACCACTGCCGACATCGGTCGCCCGCGACGCCACCGAACCCGGCAACGACCAACCAGTACCCGACGACGTCTTGTCCGCCCATGCACTCACCACCAGCGAACCATTCGACCCGACAGCCACCGACGGCGACGCCAACGACGTCGACGACGGACCACGCACCGACGACACGATCACCGACGGCACCCCAGCACCCGAATACGCAACCACCATCCGACTCGACTTGGCCGCACCGGTCCCGAGCACCGACGTCACCGACGACCCACCCGTCGACCCATCCGCCGTCCGCGTGAACACCCACGAACGCATGTCCGGACTCCCGTCCGACTCCGTCCCCAGCAACGTCCAACCAGCCGGCGTCGACGCCGTCGTCTCGATGTTGCTCGTCACGAACAACAACAACTGATCACCCGACTGCACAGCCGCCGGCACCACCACCGACGCATTCGAACCCGAACCATTGCTCGACGCCCCAGCACGGAACCCGACCGTCGACACCACCGACGACACCGTCACCGGCACCACCACATCATCGACCGCACCATCATCATCGGTCACCGTCAACGTCACGTCATAGGTCCCCGGCGCCGCATACGTGTGCGCACCCGACGAGCTCGAACCCGGCCCATCACCGAAGTTCCACACCGCACTCACGACCTGACCATCCGAATCAGTCGACGTCGACGTGAACGAACACACCAACTGACTGCACGACGACGTGAACGACGCCACCGGCGCCACATTCCCCGGACCGCTCACGACGACCGGCTTGGTGATCGGGGTCGACGCTCCGTCGTCGTCGGTGACCGTCAGCGTGACGTTGTACGTCCCCCCTGCGGCGTAGGTGTGTGAACCGCTCGAGCTGGTCGGGCTCCCGTCACCGAAGTTCCACACCGCGCTCACGATCTGGCCGTCGGTGTCGGTGGATGTGGATGTGAACGTGCACGCGAGCACGTTGCAGCTCGACGTGAAGTTCGCGATCGGCGGCTCGTTCGTGGGTGGCGCGACCGGGTCGCCGTCGAGGAACATCGCGCGTGCCCGCCAGTCGACCGTGGTGTCGACCGTGGTGGCCGAGCCGGTGACGGCGCCGCTCGCGAACCCGATGCGGAGCAGGTTGCCGGAGTTGTTGTCGGCGAACCAGATGTTGCCGCCCGACAGGAACATGCCGCGCACGCGGTTGGGTGACAGCGAGCCTGCGGAGGCGGTGAACCGGGTCGCCCCGATCACGTGGCTCTCGGGCGTGAAGTACCGGTAGAACAAGCTGTTGTTGCCGCTCATCGTGTAGTAGATGCGCGAGTCCTGCGGCTCGAAGAACATGCCGCTGATGTTCGGCGCGTCCGAGATGATGTTGTTCGAGTAGATGTTCACCGCCGTCGGCGACGGGAACGACCCGTTGAACGTGCGCCGCTGGAACGTGCCGTTCGACATCAACGTGTAGAGCGTGTCGTTCACCATGAACGAGGCGCGCACGTCGCGCCACTGCTCGGTGCCCGCCGTGGTGGTCGTCGCGCCGGGCGCACCCGTGCCCGTGTAGGTGCGGTGGCGCACCTCGTCCTGTTGCGTCGTCGTACCGGATGTGCGGCCGAGCAGCCACACCTCGCCCGGCAGCGACGCGATGAGGTTCTCGGGGATGGTGACGCCACCGCTCCACGGGAAGAACGCGAGCTTGCGTCGTTGCTCGCCCGCCCACCGATCGGTGTCGCTGCCCGCCCACAGTCCCGCATCGGTGACGTGGAAGTCGAACACGCCCACGCCGCGGTCGCGGCCAGGGTTCCACGAGAACGGCAGACCGTTGACGACGTCGAGCGCGGCGATGCCTTCGCGAGGCACGGCGCCGGGGCCGGCGCGATCACCCGCGTACGGATTGTTGAACCAACGCTGGTGACCGCCGACGAACACGACGCCGGCACGCACCTGCACCGCGTAGCTCGTGTCGCCACCGGTGTAATCGATCCACGTCGGCTGCAGCCCGGACTGGGTCGTGTAGACGGGGAACCGGGCGATCGTGTCGCACGACGTGTTGGCGCGGTACGCGCCCGTCGTCGACACGATCGCGAAGGAGCCGTCGTCGGCGATGTCGAGATCGCGGATGTACGCGTCGAACGCCGACGCACACGTGGATGTGTAGAAGTTGGTCTGCCAACCGCTCACCGTCGCGGGCGTCGTCGAGAGATCGATCATCGCGATCTGGCGCCGATCCTGACCGCCGACCTGCGCGAAGTTGCCGATGACGAGCAGCCGGTCGCCCGCAGGCGTCGCCTCCATCTTGAAGACCTGCGTCGTCCCGCCGTTCTGCGTGCCCGCGAAGCTGATGTTCACCTTCGTCGTCACCGCACCGGTGTCGGGGTTGAGGCTCGCGAGCCGCTGTCGCGACTGCCCACCGACCGATGTGAACGCGCCGCCGATGTACAGCTGCCCGCCGACGAGCCGCATGTCGCGGACGTTGCCGCTGATCGTGCCGGCGTTGAACGACGTGACGAGCGAACCGTTGGACAGGTTGACGCGCGCGACCCGACTGCGGCTGACACCGTTGACGGTGGTGAAGTTGCCCGCGACGTAGACGGATGAGCCGTCGGCGGCAGGGATCACGGTCGTGACGTTGCCGTTGAACACCGGGGCGAACGCGGTGTCGACGACGCCGGTGCTCGCGTTGAACGACGCGATGCGGTTGCGGGTGTAGGTCGCCCCACCGTTGGACGACGAGTTCGCCACCTGGGTGAAGGTGCCGCCGATGACGACGCGGCTGCCGATCTGCCAGATCGAGTCGACCTCACCGTTGTTCACGTTGGGCGTGAAGTTCGCCGGGTTCTCGGTCGGCAACTGACCGAGGGGGCCAGCCGCCGACACACCCGGCGCGGTCCACGCCACACCACCGATCAGCGTCGCCACCGTGGTCGCGACACCCAACACCCGCCCGAATCTCATGTTCAACCTCACGCCGTTCCGCCGCGCGGCAGGACCGAGGTCGCGCCGCCCGCTGGGAACCATTGTCCGGCACGCGGCCCGGCGATGTCAACGAAAATCTCACGATTCGTGGGCGAGCAACACTTTTGGTGGTCGCCCGAACCCGCGTCGGCCCTGGTCGCGTCCGAACTACGCTCGACCTCCACCGGAGGTGGAGGCTGTCATGACGAACCCCGAGCTGGTCCTGCGGGTTGCTCTGGCACTGGGTCTGTGCACCGTGATCGGGTTCGAGCGCGAGGTCCGCCAAAAGAGCGCCGGTCTCCGCACGCACACCCTCGTGGGCGTCGGCGCTGCCGTCGCGATGATGATCAGCAAGTACGGCTTTGCCGACACGTTGTCGAGCGACGGCATCTCGGTCGACCCGTCTCGCATCGCCTCGCTCGTCGTGTCGGGTGTCGGCTTCATCGGCGCCGGGCTCATCTTCGTGCGTGAGTCCAACGTGAAGGGGCTGACGACCGCCGCTGTCGTGTGGCTGTCGGCGATGGTCGGATTGGCGGCGGGCGCCGGGATGTACCTCCTCGCCACCGTCGCCACGATCGCGCACCTCATCGTCGCCGTGATCTTCCCCATGCTCGAACGCTTCCTCCCCCGCACACGGTGGACGCCGTCGAAGCTCACCTTCACGTACGCCGACCGGAAGGGCGTCCTGCGCGAGGTGCTCTCGCACGTCACCGACTCCGGCTTCGCGGTGTCCGACGTCGACATCGGCAAGGCGAGCAGCGGAGACGGCCACGTCCACGTGTCCTTGCAGATCACGGGTCGCGGCTCGGCTTCCGAGCTCACACAGACCCTCGAGTCACTCGATGGCGTCTACACCGTCAGCGTCCGGGATAAGCCCGGCTTCTGAGCGCGTCCTCCAGCACGAGTGGCAATGCCTTCATGGATCCTTGACGCGCGCCGGGTTTGAGAACCAGAGGCGATGGGCAGGCCCGGGCATGCGCAACGCGCGACATCCGGAGCTCTGCCTCCAGAATGCACACGATGTGGCCCGTGCGATGTCCCACGAGCCCTTCACGACCTCGGAGTTCCTCACTCGCGCCATCGCGATGAACGCCGTCGATCACTGCCACGACGTGCTCCCGATGCTCGACCACCTGCGCGAGGTGGGCTCCATCGTGGCGCTCGACTCAGCCGGCACGTCGTGGTTGCGGACCGACATCCGGCGGCGAGACGGAGTCGTGCCCAGCTGGACGGTGGTCGCCGAGCGTGAGCTCGGAGGTGTGCTCGCCGCTCCGGTCGCGCGGGCGGTCGTTCGCACCACCGTCGACGACGTCCTCGACGACGACGACCTGAACGACGCGATCCTCGTCACCAGCGAGCTCGTGACCAACGCGATCGTGCACACGTCCGGTCCGGTGCATCTGACGGTGTGCCGTGACGAGCACGCCGATCGTGCGCGCATCGCAGTCCGCGACCTCGAGCCGGATCAGCTGCCGACGCTGCGCCACCCGTCACCGCTCGAGCCGGTCGGTGGACGGGGCCTGCGGGTGGTGGACGCGCTCGCCACGTGGGGTACGACCGTCGGCATCGCCCACAAGGAGGTCTGGGCCGAGGTGCCCAAACCCGGGCCGAGGTGACCCAGAAGAGGGAACGGGACCAGTGAGGCCGACAAAGGTCTCATTCACGTCGGCCTGGTGCCGATGACAGAACATGGAGATCGACGCCGGGGCGCTGCCGACCCCGTTCGCCGCCACGATCGCCTTCGGGGACGGGGTGCTGCACCTGAGCGGTGAGCTCGACGCGGCTTGCGCGGTCGCCCTCGCTGCGTCGCTCGATCAAGCCGTCAGCGTGTCCGTGCACGTCGTGCTGGAACTCTCCGGAGTGACCTTCATCGACTCGACCGCGCTGCGCACGCTGCTCGACACGTGGCGCCGCATCGCGCCGCTCGGCGGGACCATGACGACGCGCAACCCACCGCCGAAGATCGCCCGGCTGTTCGACATCACCGGCACGAACCGGATCATCACCCTCGCCGCCCCACCCGCGCCGGCGTAGCCGTCAGTAGCCCGGGTCGCTCGGCCAGTTGGGCTGGAACATGTGCCATTGCTCGGGGGCCCTGCGGATGAGGACCTCGAGCTCGTGCGCGAGGACCTGCGACACCCGCGACACGTCGGCGCGCAGGCCGTCGTCGGTGCGGTTCGACGGCAGCGGCGGGCGCACGACGCCGAGGTGGCCGTTGTAGCGCGGGGTGAAGTACACGGCCGTCGGCAGCACCGGTGCGCCGCTGCGCAGTGACAGCGCGGCGGGCCCGGCGGGCAGCGTGGTGCGCTCGCCGAAGAACTCGACCTCGACGCCGTTGCGCTCGAGATCCCGATCGCACAGCAGGCACACCACTTCGTTGTCGCGCAGCGCCTTCAGCACGGCCGAGGCCGCGCCGCTTCCGAGGGGCACGACGGTCATGCCGAGCTGCTTGCGGAGGTCGGCGAACCACTCGAACAGCTCGGGCGGTTGCAGCGGCTCGACGACGACCGTCATCCGGTGCCCGCGATCGGTCATCCAACGTCCGGCCCACTCCCAGCCCCCGAGATGCGGGAGGGCGAGGATGACCCCGTTGCCGTGTTCCAACGCCGCAGTGACGCGGTCGTAGCCCTCGACCTCGAACCCTCGCTCGACAGCACGCCGCGACAGCGTCGGCAGGCGGAAGCTCTCGGCGTAGTAGCGGGCGTAGCTGTCGAAGGCGCGCTGCGTCGCGAGGCGCATCGCAGTGCGGGTCATCGTCGGGTCGATGCGTCGGAGGTGTCGCTGGAAGATCTCGCGCTTGGCCGGTGACGACAGGCTGGCCCCGAAGCCCAACGAAGCCGCTGCGCCGGCCGTCACCGGCCATGGCATGAACCGGGCAGCGAGGGCGCCGAGCTTGAAGCCGTTGACAGCGGCCGCATCGGTGAGTCGACGGCGCGCGTCGGCGACGCCGGATGGTTCCAACGCGGGCCGCTCAGGCGTCGCGACCCGGACGCCCGATGCGTCCCGGTCGTGTGATGCGTGTGCGGCGCCGTTCGGTGCGCACGACGCGGCGGCTCTGCCGGCGGCTGCGCCGCATCTCGATCTTGGCCGCGGTGCGCGGCGCCACATCGGCCTGCTTCCACACCTTCACGAACCGCTGCACGGCCGTGACGAGCGTGAGCGCCAGTGTGAGCCAGAGGACCGGGATGAGGAGCACCGGGAACAGCAGGCCGAGGCAGAGCGCGATGATGCGCTCGGCCCGCTCCATGAGGCCACCCTTGGCTTCGAGACCGAGCGACTCGGCCTTGGCCCGCTGGTACGAGATGACCGAGCTGAGCGCCATGACGGCGAAGGGCAGCACGGCCATGTGCGCACCCTCCTCGGACGCCAGGTACCACGCGACGCCGCCGAACAGGAGCGCGTCGGTGACCCGGTCGATGACCGAGTCGAAGAACGCACCTCGCTGGCTGGAGGTGTCGGAGGCCTTCGCCAAGGCGCCGTCGAACAGGTCGGGCAGCGCGGCGAGCACCACGAGCAGGAGGCCGATGCGCGGGTATCCGGCGCCGATCGCGACCGCAGCACCCATCGCCACGACAAGGCCGATCACCGTGAGGTGGTCGGGCGACATGCCGGTGCGTTCGAGACCGGTGCCGACCGGCTTGACCGCACGGTCGACCGATGCTCGAAACTTTCCGTCGAACATGCCATGAGGCTACCCGACCCTTGGCCCGGAAGGCTGCCACCTGCCACGATGTCCTCATGCTCGACAAGACCGCTCCCTACGACTTGGCGATCGCCTATCGCGGCATCCCGCGACGGCTCCGTGAGGCACAGGGCGACAGCGGACCCCACGGCGACTCGGTCATCGACGGCCTGCTCGCCAAGGCGGCTGCCGTGTTGCACACGACGCCCGACGCCGCCGCCATCGCCCACGCGATCGAATCAGTCCCGGCCGACGAATGGGATCAGACAGCGCTCGACCAGATCCGGGCGATCGCCTTCGATCTCGGCGCCGCGCTCCGTCAGATCGCCGCGCACAACGGTCACCCCGACGACTGACCGGCGCGGGCCAGTCGTGCCGGCTGGCCGTGCGGGGCTACTCGCTCCAGTCGGATTCGGGGTTCGCTTCGGTGAGGTGCTCGACCACGCGGCCGTCGACGGCGTCGATCAGCACGAGGCCGCGCTGGCGGGGCGGGTTCTCGGCCGAATAGACGAGGACGCGCCACGTCGGGCGGCTGCGAAGGCCGCGCCACACCTGCTGGGCGCTCGCATGGCCCACCGCGAACCCGACGGCGCGCTGCGCGGCCACCAGGGCCTCCTTCTCGTCCACGTGCATCCGCCACCCCGACGTCAACGAGAACGCCCCGACTGCTGCGAACAGGATGGCCGCCCAGAGCCAGCCCTCGTTCACCAGGACGTGGCCGTCGCCGCGCACCAGCCACGTGACCAGGCACACGACCGCGACGACGAGGTAGATGATCGCAGGGCGGCGTCGCCGGCTGTTGTCGGGGAACTGGTAGGGACCGACGTACTCCGACGCGTTGAGGTCGTCGGGCAGGTGGTCGCGGACCTCGTCGTCGCCCTCGACCCCTGCGGGCGTGTGCTGCTCGCTCATGCGGCTCCCAGGCTACGAGCGGGGCCACGCATCGCGCAGCTTGGCGGCAGTGTCCGGTAGGGCCTCGGGCAACGTCCGCGTGTTGGCGGTGGCGGTCATGAAGTTGCCGTCGCCCACCCAGCGCGGTACGACGTGGACGTGCAGGTGCTCGCTGATGCTGCCACCGGCCGGCTGGCCGAGGTTGAGCCCGACGTTGATGCCGCCCGGGTTCATCGCCGTCTTGAGGGCGCGCACCGCGTCGGTGACCGTCGCCCACAGCTCGGTGGACTCCTCGGGTGTGAGCGCCTCGAGCTCGCCGATCTCGCGGATCGGCAGCACCAGGAGGTGCCCGACCGAGTACGGGAACCTGTTGAGGATGACGAAGACCTGCCGGCCGCGATGGACGATGTGCGTCTCGGTGTCGGGAAGACCCGAACGGAGGATGGCGGTGAACACACTGACGTCGTCGGCTGCTCGACGCTCCTGCCGCTCGCCGCTCCCCTGCACGTAGGTCGCGCGCCATCCGTTCCACAGGAGCTCGAGCGGTGTCACCGCGAAAATGTACGCAGGCCGGCGCGTCGGGAGCACTATCGTCACCACTGGTAGATGCGATGCGCACCGTGCGCCGAGCGAGTGACCGAACCAGCGAGCAGGAAGGAGGGCCGAACATGATGAGCACGCCCTCCTGCCGCGTCCCCGCACGCCCGTAGGCACCGCTGCGACTCCGCCGGTGCCTCCCATCGCACCGAGGAGAACGCAACCATGGCTGCACGACGCAGCTCACGTCGCCGCTTCGACGACGACGGGTGGGAGCCCCCCACCACGATCACGCTCACTGCCCGACCCGCCGATCTCGACGACGAGGAAGCACCTGAACCCTGCTGGTCCACCTACCGCGACGCGCAGCAGGGGCCGACACCCGTCCCCTCATGGGTCGTGACGGACCCGCGCGCCGTCGACCTCGATCGCGGCGTCCTGAAGACCGGCAAGGAGGCCGACGTCTCGTTGCTCGAACGACGAGTCGACGTCAGCGGCGAGCCGACCCACCACTGCCTGCTCGCGGTCAAGCGGTATCGCAGCGCCGAGCACCGCATGTTCCACCGAGACGCCGGCTACCTGGAAGGCCGCCGCGTGAAGGAGAGCCGC
Organism: Ilumatobacteraceae bacterium; assembly: GCA_050248155.1. Classification (GTDB taxonomy): domain Bacteria; phylum Actinomycetota; class Acidimicrobiia; order Acidimicrobiales; family Ilumatobacteraceae; genus VFMC01. Next base: position 85,701 of record JBFWSW010000011.1, on the reverse strand, counting down.
GAGATGCGTGCGATCGAGACCCGCACGCACTACGGCCGGCAACTCATCTCCGCGCAGTGGGCGGTCGCCGAGATGGACGTGCTGTCCCGGCTGTGGCGCGCCGGGGCCGCGGTCCCCTATCCGGTCCAGCTGATCGGCACCGAGCTCATGATGGAGTTCATCGGCACCGACGACGGTGTGGCTGCGCCGCGCCTCGCGCAGATGCGCCCCGACCGGCGCGAGGCTCGTGACCTGTACGCGCAGATGGTCGACGCGCTCGGCCACCTGGTCGACGCCGGGTACGCGCACGGTGACCTGTCGCCGTACAACGTCCTCGTCCACGAAGGCCGGCTCGTCATGATCGACGTCCCGCAGGCCGTCGATCTGGTCGGGAACCCGAACGGCTTCGACTACCTCCGCCGCGACTGCCGCAACATCTGCTCGTGGTTCGCCGCACGCGGTGTGGACGACGCGGACGCCGACCAGCTGACCACCGACCTGCTGAGATCGGTGCCGGGCCACACCGGCTGAGGCTCAGCGCACGGCGAGCTGCGCGTCGACCTCGGCGTGCAACCGAGCAACGAACTCGTCGAGCGGCACGTCGCGCTCGACGTCGCCCCCGCGCGGGTTGACGCCGAGCGTCGAGGCAGCCACGTCGGTGTCGCCGACGACCAGCACGTAGGGGATCTTGTCGAGCTTGGCGGCACGGATGCGCTTGCCGAGCTGATCGGTCGCGTCGACCACGTCGACGCGAAAGCCGGCGTCGCGCAGCCGTGCCTCGACCGAGCGCGCGTAGTCCTCGTGCGCCGCGGCGACGGGCAGCACTCGTGCCTGCAGCGGCGCCATCCAGGTGGGGAACGCGCCGGCGTAGTGCTCGAGCAGCACGCCGAAGAACCGCTCGACCGAACCGAACAGGGCGCGGTGCAACATGATCGGGCGGTGCCGCGCGTTGTCGGCACCGACGTACTCGAGCTCGAACCGCTCGTTCATGTTGAAGTCGTACTGGATGGTGCTCAGCTGCCACTTGCGCCCGATGGCGTCGCGCACCTTGATGTCGATCTTCGGCCCGTAGAACGCCGCACCGCCCTCGTCGACCGAGTACGACAGGCCGTGGCGGATGAGCGCCTTCTCGAGCTCCATCGTCGCCGTGGCCCAGCCCTCGTCGGTGCCGACCGACTTGTCGGGGTCGCGCGTCGACAGCATCGCCTCGAAGTCCTCGAAGCCGAACGCGCGCAGCACGCTGAGCACGAAGTCGAGCAACGACGCGATCTCTTCCGGTGCCTGCTCGGGCGTGCAGAAGATGTGGCTGTCGTCCTGCGTGAAGCCGCGGATGCGCATGAGTCCGTGCAACGTGCCGGCGCGCTCGTAGCGGTAGACGGTGCCGAGCTCGTACAGGCGCAGCGGCAGCTCGCGATAGCTGCGCTGACGCGACCGGTACACCAGGCAGTGCATCGGGCAGTTCATCGGCTTCATGTAGTACGTGCCGTTGTCCATCTCCATGGGCGGGTACATGCCGTCGGCGTACCAGTCGAGGTGACCCGATGTCTGGAAGAGCGTGCCGTTCGTGAGGTGCGGCGTGAACGCGAACTGGTACCCGCCGTTGGCGTGGCGGTCGCGGCTGTAGTCCTCCATCAACCGGCGCACGGTGGCACCCTTCGGGTGCCAGACGGCGAGCCCGCCGCCCAACTCGGACGGGAACGACAAGAGGTCGAGCTCGACGGCGAGCTTGCGGTGGTCGCGCTTCTCGGCCTCCTCGAGTCGGTGCAGGTGCTCGTCGAGTGCGGCCTTGCTCTCCCACGCCGTGCCGTAGATGCGCTGGAGCATCGGCCCCTTCTCGTTGCCCCTCCAGTACGCACCGGCCACCTTCATGAGCTTGAAGTGGCCGAGCCGGCCCGTCGATGGCACGTGCGGGCCGCGACACAGGTCGACGAACTCGGGCGTGTTGCGATAGACGCTGATCGTGTCGCCGCTGCCGACCTCGCCCGCGTCGGAGGTGTCGGCTCCCCCGCCCGAGACGCGCTCGATGATCTCGCGCTTGTAGGGCTGGTCGGCGAACAAGTCGAGCGCAGCACCGGAAGGCACCTCGTCGCGGACGAAGGGTTGATCGGCCTTCACGATCTCGCGCATGCGCGCCTCGATGGCCTCGAGGTCTGCCTCGGTGAACGTGCGGCCATCGGGAAGGTCGAAGTCGTAGTAGAAGCCGTCCTCGATGGCCGGCCCGATCGAGTACTTGGCGCCGGGGAACAGCTGCGTCACCGCTTGCGCGAGGACGTGCGCCGTCGAGTGGCGGAGGACGTGGCGGCCTTCCTCGGTGTCGGCCGTGACGATGGCCACGTCGGCACCATCGGGCAGCGGGCGGCCCAGATCCCACTCCTCGCCGTCGACCTTGGCCGCCACCGCCGCCTTGGCCAGGCGAGATCCGATCGACGACGCGACGTCCGCGGTGGTCGCACCCTCGTCGTACGAGCGTTGCGAACCGTCCGGGAGTGTGATCGTGATCTGTGCCATAGCACGGGAAAGTCTACGAGTGACCGTCCCGGCCGGGCGGCAGCCTTATCCGGAGGTCGCCAGCTCGCGAGCCGGCTCGGTTTCGTCGTTCACGTGCGCGACGACGGCGGCGACGGGTGTCGGCTCGGTCTCGGCCGTCTTGCCCGCGTACACGTTGCGGTACTCCTGGCCGGTCAGCTCGCGGATCTCGAACATCAGCTCGTCGGTGATCTCGCGCAGCACCCGATGGTCGTCGGCGCGGTCGAGGTAGCGCTCGACCCTGATGGGCCGGCCGATGCGGATCGTGCACTCGAGGCGCAGCTTGGGCAACTTCGCGTCGGGAGGCTGGATCTCGCGGGTGCCGACGACGCCGACCGGGAAGATGGGGCAGCCGACCTTCAGCGCCAGCCGGGCAGCACCGGTGCGCCCCTTGTACAACAGGCCGTCGCGGCTGCGGGTCCCCTCGGGGAAGATCCCGAACAGCTCGCCGCGGCGCAGCACCCGTTCGGCGGTGTCGAGCGCGGCCTGGCTCCTGTCGCCACCCGACCGATCGATCGGGATCATGCCCAACGCGGGGAACAGGTACTTGGTCTTCCACGAGTCCATGTACTCGGCCTTGCCGACGAAGCTGATGTTGCGCGGCACGTGCAACATCAAGAACGCGCTGTCGAGGAAGCTCACGTGGTTGGGGCACAGGATCGCCGGGCCCTCCGCAGGCAGCCGCTCGAACCCGTCGAGGTGGAACCGCCACAGCCGCCGCGACACGGGACGAGCGACGCGCCGGAAGCGTGCCTGCAGCTTCCCAGCCCCCTGAGCGTCCACGCGCGCAGAGCGTACGCCACGGGCGCAGGCGTGGCGGACGCGTCAGAGCTGGACGCCGAGCAGCGACGCAGCGGCGTGCACGCCGCGGCCCGAGGCGGCCGCCGTGTCGATCATCGCCACGGCGGCGGGCGTGTCGAGGTCGTCGTCGAGGGCCGCGCGCACGTCGTCGAGGAGACCATGGTCGTCACCCGCCGCAGCGTGCCACGCAGCCAGTCGGTCGGTGTTGCGCCGCATCAGCCCGTCGTCCCACTCCCAGTCGGCCCGGTAGTGGTGCTCGATGAGGCCGAGCCGGATCGCGCGTGGGTCCCACTCGGTGCGCAGCTTGTCGACGAAGACGAGGTTGCCACGGCTCTTCGACATCTTGTGGCCGTCCATGTACACCATCGCGCAGTGCATCCAGTGCCTGACGAAGGGCTCGCCCGTCGCCGCCTCGCTCTGGGCGCGCTCGCACTCGTGGTGCGGGAAGATCAGATCGGAGCCGCCGCCGTGCAGGTCGATCGTGGTGCCGAGCTCGCGCAGCGCGAGCGCGCTGCACTCGATGTGCCAGCCCGGCCGGCCCGGTCCCCACAGGGTGTCCCAGCTCGGCTCGTCGGGCAGCGACGGCTGCCAGAGCACGAAGTCGAGCGGGTGGCGCTTGTGCGGATCGTCGACGTGGCCGCCGCGCTCGCGGGCGAGATCGAGCATCTGCTCGTCGCTGTACCCGCTGACCGACCCGAACTCGGGGTACCTCGTGACGTCGAAGTACACGCTGCCGCCCGCCTCGTAGGCGAAGCCACGGTCGAGCACCATCCCGATGAAGCCGCGGATGTCGGGGATGGCCGACGATGCTCGCGGCGTGCTCCACACGGGCAGCGCGTTCAGCGCGGCCATGTCACGCTCGAAGCGCGCCTCCTCACCGGCGGCGAGGTCGAGGTAGTGGACACCGAGCTGGCGTGCCCGCTCGAAGAGCGGGTCGTCGACGTCGGTGACGTTGCGCACGCACTTCACGGTGTGCCCGTGGTCGATGAGCCGCCGCTGCAACACGTCGTAGGCGATGAAGGTGTTCGCGTGGCCGAGGTGCGTGGCGTCGTACGGCGTGATGCCGCACGTGTACATGAGGACCTGCGGACCGGGCTCGAACGGCACGACGGCACGCCGGGCGGTGTCGTACAACCTCATGGTCAGGCGTGCAACGCTCTCGGGTCGCGCTTGATTCCCGTCAGCTTCGGTGCCACGCGCGTCTTGTAGCGCACGTTGAGCTGCAGCAGCACCGCGGTGAACGCCTCGATCGCGGTGGCGTTGGAGAGCTCGCCGGCGTCGAGCGGTCGGCAGCCGGGGATCTTGGCCACGATCTCGCTGATCGCGCAGACGGCGGCAGGATCGTCTCCACAGATGAGCACGTCGGAGTCGATCGGCTCGCCGAGGTGGCCGAGCTCGGTCGCCGGCAGGTGGTGGAACGCGGCGACCACGCGGCAACGGGGCACCGCAGCCTGCACGTGCGCCGCCACGCTGCCCCGCGGCGGCACGAGTGGCTGGAACTCGTGACCCACCCGGACCAGCGCGTTGGCCATGCTGACGACGACCTTGCCGGCCAACGCCTCGGCGTTCTCCTGCGCGGTGGTGGCAGCCGAGTCCCAGGGGGTGGCGATGACCACGACGTCACAGTCGGACGCCGCGTGGTTGTCGCCGTAGGTCAGCAGCGTGTCGAGCTCGGGCCACTTCTGGACGAGGCTGTCGCGGGCTTCCATCGCCCGGTACTTCGACCGCGAGCCGATCACGGCTTCGTACCCGATCGACGCCAGCCGGGCTGCCAGCGCCGTGCCGGCAGGCCCCGTTCCACCCAAGATCCCGATGCGCATCGCCGTAGCCTTGCACATCACCCCCTCACATCACCTTGGCGAGTCCCGAGAGCACCCCAGCCGAGATGCCGGCAACTAGCGTGCGGCACATGGGCCTGCTCGAGGGGAAGAACATCGTCATCACCGGCGTGCTGACCGACGCGTCGCTGGCGTTCGGCGTCGCATCGCTGGCGCAGCAGGAGGGCGCCGAGATCATGCTCACCGGAGCGGGTCGCGCGCTCAGCCTCACCGAGCGGACCGCACGCAAGCTCCCCCGCCCGGCGCCCGTGCACGAGCTCGACGTCACCGTGCCCGAGCACCTCGTCTCGGCGCGCGAGCGCGCCGACGAGCACTTCGGCGGCAAGGTCGACGGCGTGCTGCACTCCATCGGCTTCGCGCCGGAGGTGTGCCTCGGCGACGACTTCCTCGCCGCCACGTGGACCGACGTGTCCGTCGCGGTGAACATCTCTGCCTACTCGTACAAGGCGCTCGCCGACGCCTTCTTGCCGCTCATGGGCCGTGGGAGCGCGTTCGTCGGGCTCACCTTCGACAACACCGTCGCGTGGCCCGCCTACAACTGGATGGGCGTCGCCAAGTCGGCGCTCGAGAGCGTCAACCGCTACCTCGCGAAAGAGCTCGGCCCGCAGGGCATCCGATCGAACCTGGTCGCCGCCGGACCCATCCGCACGATGGCAGCCAAGAGCATCCCCGGCTTCAAGAAGTTCGAGGACGTCTGGGACGAGCGCGCGCCCCTCGGCTGGGACATCAACGACTCGTCGGCCGTCGCGATGGCGTGCGTCGCCCTCCTCAGCGACTGGTTTCCGGCAACGACGGGGTCGATGGTCCACGTCGACGGCGGCTACCACGCCGTCGGCGCGTGAGCGCACGTCGTCCTTGACTCCGGAGTGAGTCCCATGTGACTTTGTGCTCTGGCTGACGGGGGGCGGCAACGCGGACAGTGAGGATCGGCCACCGGCTCACCACGGAAGGGGATCGCCATGGGTGCACATCGGGTCCGCCGGCCCGACGACCGTTCGCAGGCCGGCCACCGCCGCAGGGCCGTCTGGGTCGCGATGTTCCTCGCGGTACCGGCGCTGATCGCCGTCGCCTCGTCGGCCTCGACGCCGACCGCGTCGGCCGCGACGACCACACGAACCGCCACCGGAGACGCTCAGGTGAACTCCGCTGCTGCCCGTACCAACTACGGGACCGAGCAGAAGATCGCCGTGTGCACCTCGTGCGCGCTCTCGGGCGCGCCGACCAAGCGCGGCTACGTGAAGTTCGACATCTCGAACCTCCCCGGACCCGTGACGAGCGTCGTGTTGCGCGTCTACGCGACGACCACCCCGGTCCCGGTGATCACCGCCCGCTCGGTGCCCAACACCTGGAGCGAGTCGTCGATCACGTGGTCGAACGCGCCCGCGCTCGGCACCACACTCGGGACCTCCGCTGCCGCGAGCCGCACCGGGTACGTCGACATCCCGCTCTCCTCGATCGGCACGGGCGCCTATGCCCTCACGACGTCGAGCACGACCGTGCTGCGCCTGGCGTCGCGCGAGACGGCCAACCGCCCTCAGCTGGTCATCACCACCGGCACCGTGCCGACCACGACTGGGCCCACCACGACGACGTCCGGTTCCACGACCACGAGCTCGTCGACGACCACGAGCTCGACCACGACGACCACCGCTCCCCCACCCCCGTCGGGCCGTCCCAACATCCTCATCGTGAACATGGACGACGCCCGGTTCGATGCCTTGAACTACATGCCGAAGACGACGCAGTGGATGTCGGCGGGCGTCAACTACCCGAACAGCTACGTCACCATCCCGTCGTGCTGCCCCAGCCGCTCGACGCTCTTCACCGGCCGGTACTCGCACAACAACGGCATCCTGCGCCAAGGCGACGCGTTGCTGCTCGACCGCGACTACACCCTCGCCAACTACCTCGACACTGCCGGCTACCAGACGGCGATGGCCGGCAAGTACCTGCTGTCGTGGCCCGACTCGACCGCACCACCCAACTTCGACCGGCACACCGTCATCAAGGGCGGCTACACGAACTACAGCGCACGCGTCGACGGCGTCGCCCGCACGGTGGCCGAGTACTCGACCACCTTCCTCGGGTCGTCGCTGCGCGGCTACCTGCACGGCTTCGAGGCCAACGACAACACGCCGTGGTTCGGCTACTTCGCGCCGCAGGCGCCGCACATCGTCGGCGGCTGGAAGACCCTGGCGGTGCCCGAGGCCAAGTACGCGAACGCTGCGGTCGGCAACTGCGTCCAGCCGGGTGAACCGGACAAGAGCGACAAGCCGCCGTACATGAGCTGGGTGAAACCCGATCCGACGTACGTCCGGGCAGTGTGCGAGAGCCAGGCACGCACGCTGATGAGCATCGACGACCAGATCGACGCGATGTTCACGCAGCTCGTCGCCGACGGCGAGCTGGCCAACACGATCGTGATCGTCACGAGTGACAACGGGTTCCTGTGGGGCGACCACGACCGGTGGGAGAAGTTCATCCCCTACGAGCCGTCCGTGCGGGTGCCCCTGCGAGTCCGGTGGGACGGTCACCTGACCCCCGGGACCGACCAGCGGCGCACGGAGACCATCGACATCCTGCCGACCATCCTGCAGGCGACCGGCATCACCGTGCGCAAGCCGCTCGACGGCAAGTCGCTCCTGGCGCCCAACACCCGGACCGACACCTTCGCCGAGTACTGGTACGACAACGACGCCAACGGGCCGACACCGAGCTGGGCCTCGCTGTCGAACGGTGTGAGGAAGTACATCGAGACCTACGACACCAACGGCAACGTCGCGTTCCGCGAGTACTACCGGCTTCAGACCGACCCGGGCGAGTTGACCAACGTCCTGCGCGACGGCACCACGGCGAACGACCCGCCTCCGGCCGAGCTGAACCAGCTCGCCCAGCAGCTCGCCGCGGCTCGCACCTGTGCCGGCGCCCAGTGTCCGTGACGATCGCCGTCAGGCGTCGTCCGTCTCGTCGCTGTGCTCGAGCACGTACGCGGCGAGGAGCGGAGTGATGAACTCGGCCGTCCGCGGTCGATCGCCGACGACGATGACCCCCGAGTCGAGCAACCGCTCGCGCAGGTAGGTCGTCTCGTTGGGTCGCTTGCCGAGGTGCTCGGCGACCTGCGCGTTCGTCACGTCGTCGTGGTCGGCGAGCAGCGTCGCCAGCGCGTGCACGTAGCGTCGCTCCTCGGGCGGCATCTGCCGCCAGCGTGAGGCGAACAACGAACGAGCGAGCTGATCCGAGTACGCGGGGGCGACCGCGTCGACGTCCTCGACGCGGATGGCACGCGGTGAGGGGTCGGCGTCCCAGAGCTCCGAGCCGAGCAGCTGGACCGCATACGGGTAGCCGGCGGTGAGCTCGGTGATCCGCCTCGCGGCGGAGGTCTCGAGCGCCCACCCCGGCCCGGTGAGCTCGAGCGCCTTCACGACGGCGAACACCGTGTCGTCGTGATCGAGTCGTGGCGAGACGGGGAGCCACGACGCCCGCTCCAGCTGGCCGAGGCTGCCCACGTTGCGCCGGTTCGGCGCGATCAGCTTGCGCATCGAGTGGAGGCCGGCGATGAGGAAGTTCAGCGACCACTGCCCGTTGCGGGCCGACGTGAGCATCGAGCTGATGTCGTGCACGAGGCGGGTCCCCCCGACCTGCGCCTCGTCGACCGAGATCACGAGTCCGGAGCGACGGGCCGCGAGCGCATCGATCAGCTCGACGACCAGCTCGATGTCGGTCGTCGCACCCGGGCCGACCGGCGGTGGGCTCGACCGGCGCACCTTCACCGGGCCGGCTGCGAGCTCGACCTCGGTCGTGGCGCCGGCGGACGCGGCGAGGCCGAGCTCGGCCAGCGTCGACCGGTTGGCCACGCGCCACCGGGTCAGCAGGTCGAACAGCGAGGCACCCCGCCGCGCCTCGAGCTGCACGTGGAGCAGCCCCCCGGCCGAGATCGGCTCGCCGGCCCAGTCGATCAGCGACGTCTTGCCGACCCCGCGTGGCCCCTCGAGGATCACCGGTCGCCATCCGATCCCGATCGCGCGCACCATGTCCTCGATCTCGGTCCGGATCGCCTGCCGCCCGGCCAGCACCAGCGGGGCGTCGCCAGGCCGGAACGGGTTCCGGGCGGCGGCATCCTGCGACGACATGGATGCTATTATAGCAAGATCCAGCTACCGGGCATCTGCACGACGGCAGCGATACCGTTCGACCATGACCTCGAACCGGCTCGCGCACGAGACCAGCCCGTACCTGCGCCAGCACCGGCACAACCCGGTCGACTGGCATCCGTGGGGCGCCGAGGCCTTCGACGAGGCGACACGGCGCAACGTGCCGATCCTGCTGTCGGTCGGGTACTCGGCCTGCCATTGGTGCCACGTCATGGCCCACGAGTGCTTCGAGGACGCCGAGGTCGCGGCGGTGATGAACCGCCTCTTCGTCAACGTCAAGGTCGACCGCGAGGAGCGCCCCGACGTCGACGCGATCTACATGGATGCGGTGCAGGCGATGACCGGTCGCGGCGGGTGGCCGATGACGGTGTTCATGACGCCCCGAGGCGAGCCATTCTACGGCGGCACCTACTTCCCTCGGGCGCAGTTCCTGCAACTGATGGCGGCCATCGACGACGTGTGGCGCAACAAGCCGGCCGACGTCCTCCAGAACGTCGGCGCGCTCGTCGAGGCGATCGGGCGTACGAGCGCGATCCAACCCGCGGGGGCACCTCCCGGCGCTCAGTTGATCGCCGAGGCACTGCGGCAGCTCGATGCCTCGTTCGACCCCGAGTGGGGCGGCTTCGGTCGCGCGCCCAAGTTCCCCTCCACGATGAGCATCGATCTCGTGCTGCGCGACCACGTCCGCACGGGTCGACCGATGGCTCGCACCATCGTCGACACCTGCCTCGGCGCGATGGCATCGGGAGGCATGTACGACCACCTCGGTGGCGGGTTCGCGCGCTACTCCGTCGACGAGCGGTGGCTGGTCCCCCACTTCGAGAAGATGCTGTACGACCAGGCACTGCTGTCACGGGTGTACGTGCACGCCGCCCTCGCGCTCGACGACCCCGTCTGGCGCCAGGTCGCCACCGAGACGATCGACTACGTGCTCGGCTACCTCCGCCACCCCGACGGCGGGTTCTTCTCGGCAGAGGACGCCGACTCGCCCGACGAGCACGGCCACGGGCACGAAGGCCTGTTCCACACCTGGACCATCGAGGAGGTGCGAGCCGTGCTCGGCGACGACGCCGACGCCGCGCTCGACTGGTACGAGCTCACCTATCCGGCGAACGCCGGCGGCAACTTCGAGGGCCGGTTCATCCCCGCCCGGCTCTTCCACCGCAAGGAGCTGCTGCGGCCACCGGAGATCGAACGGGCGCGAGTCGCGCTGCTCGCTCACCGCGACACCCGCGCTCGTCCGGGGCTCGACGACAAGGTGCTCACCGAGTGGAACGCGCTGATGCTCGCATCCCTCGCCGAAGCGGCGGCGGCGTTCGATCGGCCGGACTGGCTCGACGCGGCCGTCACCAACGCCGAGTTCCTCGTGCGCGAGCTGCGAACGCCGGAGGGGCGTTGGCTGCGCTCGTGGCAGGCCGACGGGTCACCCCGCGCACGGCACCACGCGCTCGCCGCCGATCACGCCGCGCTGGTCGATGCCTTCACCCGCCTCGCCGAGGCCTCCGGGGAAGCACGCTGGATCGGCGAGGCGCGGGCCACCGCGGACACGATGCTCGACCACTTCTGGGACCCGGTGCACGGCGGCCTGTTCACCACGGCCGACGACGGTGAGGAGCTCGTCGTGCGGCAGAAGGACCTCATGGACAACGCGACCCCGTCGGCGAACTCCATGGCGGCGGTCGCCCTGCTCCGCCTCGGAGCGCTCACGGGTGACCGGCGCCACACGAACCACGCCGATCAGATCCTGCGGCTCCTCGGCCGGGTCATGCCGAACGCGCCGAGCGCGTTCTCTCACGCCCTCGCCGCCGTCGACCTGCAGGTGCACGGCATCAGCGAGGTCGCCGTGGTCGGGCACCGCCCCGATCTGCTGGCGGTCGTGCGCGAGCGGTGGCGACCATCGGCCGTCGTCGCATGGGGACAACCGTTCGCCTCGCCGTTGTGGGAACATCGGGCTCAGGATCTGGCGTACGTGTGCCGATCCTTCACCTGCCGCTCCCCCGCCGCACACCCCGAGCAGCTCCGCGAGCAGCTCGCCGACATCGACCGAACCGAACTGGAGCCCACACCATGACCCGAGCGACCTCACGCCGTCTGCCGCACGGCATCCTCGCCCTCCTCGTCCCCTTCGCCCTGGTCGCGGCCGCGTGCGGCGGCGACGACGACCTGTCCTCGGCCGTTGACCAGGCAGAAGACACCGGCAACGACGCGGCCGACGTCACCTTGCCCGGAGGCGTCACGCTGCCCGACGGCGTCACCATCCCCGACCTCGACGACGTGACCATCCCGGACATGTCCGACATCAGCATCCCCGACAACGTGCCGATCACCGAGGAGTGCCGCGACCTCTACCAGCGGTTCATCTCCGCGATGAGCGGCGTCACGACCGGCCAGGGCCTCGACGGGTTCGAGGAAGCCTTCGACGCGCTGGGCGACACGTTGCCGAGCGAACTGCAGGACGACGCTCAAATCGTGTCCGATGCCTACGGCCAGATGGCCGAGGTGCTGGATGAGCACGGTGGCGATCTCGCCGCCGCCATGGCCGACCCGGCGACCCAGGAGAAGCTCGCAGCGATCGGGACGCCCGAGGTCACCGCCGCGCTCGACGCGATCGGCGAGTACTTCGACGAGACCTGCCCCGAGCTCGGGAGCTGATCGTCACCAGCCGTTCCGGTGCACGACCTCGTCGGGCGTGCGCCGGGACCGCCGGGCGCTCGCACCCGGCGCATCACCTCCAGCCGGCCAACCGAGCGCGATCGCCCCGAGCAGCTGCAGGTGGTCGGGGATGCCGAGCTCGGCCCTGACCTCGGCCTCTCCGGCGAACACCGCGAACAGCAGCGCGCCGAGCCCGGCATCCTCGGCGGCGAGCAGCAGCGTCATCATCGCCATCGACGCATCGACCGTCCAGTAGGGCGTCGGCCACGCGTCCGGTCCGGCGCCCAGCCCAGTCGACGCCTTGTCGGGCTCGGCGTACCGATCGACGTAGGCCTGCGGGTCGGCCAACGGCAGCGCGATGACAGGGGCATCGAACAGGTGCGGCCACCGGAACCCGGACCGGCGAGCGGGCGGAAACGTGTGCCGCCAGAAGCGGTCGGTGTGCTCGCCCTCGAGCACGACGAGGTGCCATCCCTGGGCCTTGCCGGCGCTCGGCGAGCGGACGGCGAGGTCCACCAGTCGGTCGAGCAATGCTCCGGGCACCAGGTCGGGCAGGAACGACCGGCACATGCGGCGCCGTGCCACGACGGCGCCGAGATCGGCCACTCTGGCTACCGGCGACCGAGCTTCACGAGGTCTTCGGCCATCGTCCACCCATGGACGATGAGCGATCCGCCCTTCGACGGGTTCACACCTCCGAACAGCGCGGCGACGTCGGCGCTGATCTTGTCGGCCTTCAGCGACTCATGGTCGACGAAGCCGCTCTGGCCGTTCGACTTCACCACGAAGGCCTGCTCGTCGTAGTTGGCGTCGACCCCGAAGCGACGGGCCAGCCGGCGGCCCCACGCACGCTCTTCGCCGACGGCCCGATGCTTGGGCCGGGGGATGATCTCGTCGAGCTGCTTGAACGCCTCGAGCGCGTCGGGGACCACGAAACGGGACCCGACCACGACGTCTTCGTCGGGGAACGCCATGAGCGCGCGGTGGAAGGCCTCACCCATGAGCCCCTTCAGCACCTGGTCGCGCTTGGACGACCGGCGCACGCTGATCAGACCGAGGAGCACGCACGGGGTACCGCCGATGCGCTCGAGCGTCGAGAACATGAAGCCGTGCAGCTTGTCCTCGAGCCGGGCGGTGGTGCAGAGCACCCAATCCTCCTTGGCCTTGGACAGCACGCCGATGTCGAACGCACCCCCCATCGACGCCATGTCATCCAGGTCGGCGTCGGTGAGCGCTGCGCAATCCCTGGTTTCCACCTGGAGTGGCATTGCTCTCAAGCTCCTGACGATCGAAGCCCCACCAGTGGGGCAACTGGTCTGAGCTCCCTATTCTGCCACTTGGAGCGGCCATCTCCACAGCCGGGAGCGATCGAGGCCGCTCAGAGCATCACTGCGTCGTGGCCGAGGGCCACGCGGAGCTCGGGCACCACCCGGTCGAGGTCGACGCAGAACTCGTCGGCGAGGCGCAAGATCTTGCCCTGGCCGATGTGCAGCAGCACCACCGAGTCGCCCGGGTGGTCGCGCAGGATGCGCCGCAGCTGATGGATCTTGAGCTCGCTCAGCGCGGTCGCCGGGATGCGCAGGTGCAGCGGCAGGTTCGAGGACGTGTCGAGCCCCTCCAGGATGGTGATGTCCTGGGCCATGAAGCCGAGGCGCGCCTCGTCCTTGCGGTCGATGCGGCCCTTCACCGTGACGATCGCGTCGTCGACGAGCTTGTGGCCCTGCTCGAGCAGCACCCGCGGGAACACGGTGACCTCGATCGAGCTGTCGAGGTCTTCGAGGGTGAACACCGCCATCTGATCGCCCCGCTTGGTGAACTTGCGGGCGAGACCCGTGATGACACCGCCGAGGACGATCATCGATCCGTCCTCGCGATCGGCTGCCTCGGCGACCCCGCAGTCGACCTTGCGGCGCAACGCGGCCTCGACGCCGAGCAGCGGGTGGTCGCTGACGTACAGGCCGAGCATCTCCTTCTCGAAGCGCAGCCGGTCGGCCTTGTCGAACTCGACGTCGGGCACCGCGATCCGCTCGGAGAACCCTCCCCCGTCGTCGCCGCCCATGTCGCCGAAGAGGCTCATCACGCCCTGGTCGCGCTCGCGGCGCCGCACGAGCGTGGTGTCGATGATCTGCTCGAAGACCATGAGCAGGCCCTTGCGGGGCACACCGAAGCAGTCGAACGCGCCCCCCTTGACGAGCGATTCGACCGTTCGCTTGTTCAGCACCGGCTCGGGCACTCGCTCGACGAAGTCGTGGAAGCTCTCGAACGGACCGTTGGCGTCGCGCTCGCCGAGCAGCTGATCGACGAGCCCCTCGCCGACGTTGCGGATCGCCGACAGGCCGAAGGTGATCGCACCCGGGCTGCCGAGGGGCAGCTGCACCTCGGGCGGCACGTCGTGCGGCGCAACCGCGGCGAAGTCCATCACCGAGCGGTTGATGTCGGGGGTGAGCACCTTCACCCCCATCGCCCGCGCGTCGGACAGGTACACGGCTGCTTTGTCGAGGTTGCTCTTGACGCTGGTGAGCAAGCACGCGAGGTACTCGACCGGGTGGTGCACCTTCAGGTACGCGGTCTGGTACGTGACGAGCCCGTACCCGTAGCTGTGGCTCTTGTTGAACGCGTAGTCGGCGAAGCGCGCGATGACGTCGAAGAGCTGAACCCCCAGTTCACGCCCGTATCCGGTGCGCTCGCATCCGTCCTCGAAGTTGCTGCGCTCCTTCGCCATCACCTCCCGCGACTTCTTGCCCATCGCTTTCCGGAGCGAATCAGCCTCGGAGAGTGAGTATCCGGCGAACTTCTGGGCGACGCGCATGACGCTCTCTTGGTAGATCATCAGGCCGTACGTGTCGGAGAGCAGCTCGGCTGCGTCGTCGTGGAAGTACTCGACGGGCTTGCGACCGTTCTTGCGGTCGGCGTAGTCGTAGTGCATGTTGGCGCTCATCGGCCCGGGCCGGTAGAGCGCGATGAGCGCGCCGACGTCGTCGAAGCTGGTGGGAGCCATCGATCGCAGCAGCGCGCGCATGGGCGGTGACTCGAGCTGGAACACGCCCATCGTGTCGCCGCGCCCGAGGAGCTCGAACACGCCCGGATCGTCGAGCGGGACGGCGTCGATGTCGAAGGTGGGGTCCTTGGTGGCCCGCACCATCTCGACGGTGTCGGTGATGACGTCGAGGTTGCGCAGGCCGAGGAAGTCCATCTTCAACAGGCCCAGCTCCTCGACGCCGTGCATCTCGAACTGGGTGACGATCGGTGCTTCCTCGACGGGGAGGCCGGCCTCGGGCTTGCGTTGGATGGGCAGGTAGGTCGTGAGCGGATCCTTGGTGATCACCACCGCCGCGGCGTGGATGCCGTCGCTGCGCTTCAGCCCCTCGAGGCCCTTCGCGACGTCGACCACCCGCTTCACGTCGGGATCGGTGTCGTACATCGCCCGCAGCTCGGACGCGGCCTTGTATCCGTCGGCGTACTTGGGGTTCTCCTCGAAGCAGTACTTGAGCGGCGTGTCGCGGCCCATGACGAGCGGTGGCATCGCCTTGGCCACCTTGTCGCCGACGCCGTAGGGGAAGCCGAGGACCCGAGCCGCGTCGCGCACCGCGTTGCGGGCCTTGATGGTGCCGAAGGTGATGATCTGGGCGACGTGGTCGCGCCCGTACTTCTCGGCCGCGTACCGGATCATCTCGTCACGGAACCGCGAGTCGAAGTCCATGTCGATGTCGGGCATCGAAATGCGGCTCGGGTTGAGGAAGCGCTCGAACAGCAGGTCGTACTTGATCGGGTCGAGATCGGTGATGCGCAGGCAGTAGGCGACCGCGCAACCCGCCGCCGACCCGCGGCCCGGACCGACCCGGATGCCGGCGTCCTTCGCGTGCTTGATGAGGTCCCACACGATGAGGAAGTAGCTGGCGAACCCCATGTTCTTGATGACCTGGAGCTCGTAGGCCAACCGCTCGACGACGGCGGAGGGCAGCGCGTCGCCCCACCGAGCCCGGGCGCCCTCCCAGGTGAGGTGGTCGAGGTACTCGGCGTCGTCGGCGAAGCCCGCTGGGAGGGGGAAGTTCGGCAGCTGCGGCTTGCCGAACTCGATCGTGACGTCGGCGCGCTCGGCGATCCACAGCGTGTTGTCGCATGCCGTCGGCACGTCGCGGAACAAGTAGCGCATCTCGCCGGCGGTTTTGAGGTAGTGCTCGTCACCTTCGAACTTGAACCGCTTGGGGTCGGTCAGCAGCGCGCTGGTCTGCACGCACAGCAGCGCGTCGTGCGCCTCGTGGTCCTCGCGGTGGGTGTAGTGCGAGTCGTTGGTGGCGAGCAGCGGGGCGCCGATGCGCTGGGCGATCTCGATGAGCTTGGGGTTCGTCTCGCGCTGGGCAGGCAGACCGTGGTCCTGCAGCTCGACGAACAGGTTGTCCTTGCCGAAGATGTCCTGCAGCCGCGCCGCCTTGGCGGTCGCCGCCGCCTCGTCGCCCTGCAGCAGCGACTGGAGGACGTGCCCTCCGAGGCAGCCGGTGGTGGCGATGAGCCCGTCGTGGTACTTCTCGAGCAGCTCCCAGTCGATCTTGGGCTTGTAGTAGTAGCCCTCGAGGAAGGCGAGGCTGGCGAGCTGGATGAGGTTGCGGTAGCCCTGGTCGCTCTCGGCCAGCAGGGTGAGGTGGTAGTAGAGCTTCTTGCCACCCTCGGTGTCACCGCCGGAGTCGTCGACCCGGCCCCGCCGCGCAGGCCGTTCGGCACGCGAGTCGAACGCCATGTAGGCCTCGGTGCCGATGATCGGCTTGACGCCCTGCTCGCGGCACTCCTTGTAGAACTCGAGGACCCCGTACATGTTGCCGTGGTCGGTGATGCCGATTGCCGGCTGGCCGTCGGCGACGGCCTTGGCGACCAGTTCGTCGAGGCGAGCCGCGCCGTCGAGCATCGAGAACTCGGTGTGCACGTGGAGGTGGGTGAACGAATCGCCCAACTGCCGCCCCCTCCTTCCTTGGACTTTCGACGCGCCGCCCGCGGGCACGAACTACAGGGGTGTCATTCGACACTAGCCGATCGGTGTGGCGCGGTTCCCCGGCGTCAGAGATACGTGCCGGGACGCTCGGCCTGACCGGGCATGCCCGGTCCGCCCGCCCCCGGCGGCAGCTGGCGCATCTGCTCGAGCTGCTGGCGTGCCGCCAGCTGCTGCGCGAACAGCGTGGCCTGGATGCCGTGGAACAGACCCTCGAGCCAGCCCACGAGCTGGGCCTGGGCGATGCGCAGCTCGGCGTCGGACGGGACGACCCCGTCGCGGAACGGGAGCGCGAGGTTGTGCAGCTCCTGCTGCAGGTCGGGCGACAGCGCCTCGCCGAGCTCGACGATCGAGCGCTCGTAGATCTCGCCGAGGCGCTCGCGGCTCGCGTCGTCGAGCGGCTGGGCACGCACCTCCTCGAGCAGCTGCTTGACCATCGAGCCGATGCGCATGACCTTCGCCGGCGCCGACACCGTCTCGACGGTCGGCTCGTCGCCCTGCTGCTCGTCCGGCTGGACGAGCTCGCCCCGCTCGACTTCATCGGGGACACCGGTGCGGCTGCTCGGAGGCGGAGTGCTGTTCGGTTCGGGGAACGACGTCATGGCGTCCTTTCCGTGCAAGTGGGAGGGCAGGTGGGAGGGGGCAGGTGGGGGCAGAAGTCAGGCTGCAGCAGCGACCAGTGGAACATACACCTCGGCCGAGGTGAGCGACCCGTGGCGGCAGACGAGCGGGTACGGACCCGAATCGGACGGATCGTCGAAGCTGACGTCCTCGTACGCGACGAGCGCGACGTCGCCGAGCCGCGCCTGCACCGGAGGGCTGACGACGGGGCCGAACCACGCCTCGTCGAGCACCTGCTGGCGCGTGACCACCCAGGCGAGATCTCCGTGGGCGTCCTTCGCCGCGGCAGTCAGCTCGTCGGCGGCGCCGGGCTTGGCGTGGAACCAGCGGAAGCGACCCTCACCCGAGGAGTGGTGGGTGTAGCGCAGCACGTCGCCGGACGGCGGCAGCGTCCGATCTCCCACGTGCACCTGGCCGTGGTCGGCGGTGACGACGAGCGCCGCACCGGCCGGCAGCGCATCGATGACCGACGCGACGAGGCGGTCGGCGGCTGCGAGCTCGGCGTCGTAGTACGGCCCGAACCCGCGCTCGTGGGCGATCTTGTCGACACCGTCGTAGTAGGCGTACACGAACCGCTGGCCCGCGCGCAGCTGCTCGCCGACGGTGACCGCGAGGCTCGACGCGGCACGCCATCCCACCGGCAACGACCCGCGCAGGTGGGCCGCTGTGAAGCCGCTCGATTCGAGCTCGGCCTTGCTGATGACAGGGACGGCTTCACCCATGAACGGCACGAACGGCTGCAACCGCGCCGGCTCGTGCAGGCGCCGCGCGTCGCCGGCACGGTCGGTGTGCCAGCGCAGCACGTTCAAGACGTCGCCACCGACGTCCATGCGATAGCCGATCAGGCCGTGCTCGCCCGGCGTCAGGCCCGTCGCGATCGAGGTGAGCGCGGTGGCCGTCGTCGTCGGGGCCACCGTGGTGATGGGACCGCCCTCCATCGACGCGAGCGTCGGAGCGAGGTGCCGACGCGCCACGAGCTGCTCCCAGCCGAGCCCGTCGAGGACGAGCAGCACCACCTGGCGTGCGGCGGCGGCGCAGGCCGGCACCCACTCGGGCTTGGCCGTGCCGGGCGGGCCGAGGAACGCCGGGACGAGCCCACGCACGTTCGGGCCGCTGTATCGGGGGATGATCGGGAGCGGAGCCACGGTGAGCACAGTCCACCACCTGGACGGCGATTTTGCACCTACCATGTGCTCATGCGAGTGTCGAGCAAGGGTGATTACGCCTGCCGGGCGTTGCTCTCGCTCACGCTGCACCAGCGCGATCCCGGCCCCACCAGCGTGCGCGACATCGCCGAGCGCACTGCCATCCCGCAGCCCTATCTCGAGCAGATCCTGCTGGCGCTGAAGGGCGCGGGCCTCGTGCGCTCGAAGCGGGGCGTCGGCGGCGGCTACGTGCTCGCCCGGTCACCGGAGGAGATCCGCCTGAGCGAGGTGCTCGCCGCGGTCGACGGCCCGATCTCGCTCGGCGACTTCGGCGAGCCCCACCAGGACGGCTCGTGCGACCACGAGGGCCAGTGCGTGCTGTACGCGATCTGGAAGCTCGCCGGCGATCACATGCGCCGGCTGCTCGACGGCTTCACCCTGGCCCAGGTGGCACAGGTCGCGCAGGGGCAGGCTCCGTGGCCCGACCGCAGCGCTGTCGTCGCCCAGGTGGCCACCTCACCCGTCTGAGACGTCACGCCTCCGTCGAGGGGTCGGCAGGCCCGAGCGACGCGATCACCGCACGCAGGTCGTCGGGAAGTGCCGACTCGAATCGCATCGTCCGGCCCGTGGCGGGATGCGCGAACGTCAGCTCGGCCGCGTGCAGCACCGGGCGCGGCGCGGTGATGCCCGTCCGGACGCCTCCGTACAGCGGGTCACCGACGACGGGATGGCCGATCGCCGCGAGGTGGACCCGGATCTGGTGCGTACGGCCCGTCTCGAGGCGGCATTCGACCTCGGCTGCGTCGACTCGCTCTCGGTAGGTGCGCAGGACCCGGAAGTGCGTGCGCGCGGGGCGTCCGTCCACGACGACCGCCATCCGCATCGGGTCGCGATGGTCGCGACCGATCGGCGCGTCGATGACGCCGTGCGGGTTCGCCGGGTGGCCCCACACGAGCGTCCGGTAGGTCCGGCCGACGTCGCGAGCCGCGAGGGCCGCGACCAGCAGGTCGTACGCGACGGCGGTCCGGGCGACGACCAGCAGCCCGGATGTGCCGACGTCGAGGCGGTGCACGATGCCGGGCCGGGCCGGCTGCCCCACGGACGCGATCTCGGGGAACCGGGCCAGCAGGCCGTTGACCAGCGTCCCGTCCGGGTTGCCCGCACCTGGGTGGACGACCAGGCCGGCGGGCTTGTCCACGACGATGACGTCCTCGTCGGCATGCACGACCACGACATCGACCGACGGATCGGCCTGGGGCAGGCTCGGCCGTGGCAACAGGTCGGGATCGACGGCCACCCCCTGTCCGGTCTCGAGGCGGATCTTGCCGCTCGTGACCACGTTGCCGTCGACGCGCACGCCGCCCGCCGTCACCAGCGTCGCCGCATCGGCGCGGCTGGCTCCCGTGATGATCGCGACGATGCGGTCGAGCCGCTCGCCCGCCAGTGCAGCCGGCACGGACTCCTCGATCACGACGGCTCGATCACGACTGGCGACGCCCGGGTGTGGTGAGCGAGCTGAGCGCGAACAGCACCGCACCGCACGAGATCCCCATGTCGGCCACGTTGAAGATCGGCCACCACTGGAGGTCGATGAAGTCGATCACCGCACCGTGGAGCCACCCGTCGCCGCGGAACACGCGATCGACGAGGTTGCCGAGCGCACCACCGATCAACAGGCCCGCCGAGATCCGCCCCAGCCTGGTCTCGACCTTCGCCGTCGACACCACGAGCAGGATGACGACGAGCAATGCGAACAGCGCGATCACCGGCCCGAGGCCGCGACCGCGCGAGAACGCCATGCCCGTGTTGTAGGCGAGGTTCCACTGGAGGGTCCAGACGACGTGTCGCTCGCGACCGTCGCTCAGGGCGTTCACCGCCCAGTGCTTGCTGAGTTGATCGAGGATGACGACGACCGCGGCGACGGCGAGGCTGACCGGCGCGAGGCGTGCCTGCCACGACGAGGCGATCGACGGACGCCCGGCGCGACGGTCGGACGCCGCCGCAGAGGTGGGATCGTCCATCGAGAGCGGCTCAGCGACGGCCGATGCCGCCGACCTTCTCCTCGACGAGCACCGTGGCCCACGGGATGGCCTGCAACCGCTCGCGTCCGATCGGCCGGCCGGACTCGAGGGAGTACCCGTACGTGCCCTGCGCGAGCCGTTCGAGCGCCGCGTCGATGTCGGCGATGATCTGGCGGGCCTGGGCGGACAGCGCGAGGTCGCGCTCGCGCTCGACCACCATCGTGTCACCCTCGCCGCCCTCGTCGTCGAACTGCACGTCGCCCATCTCCTGCTCCTCGATGAGCGAGTTGGCCTCGTCCTCGAGGCGCATGGCCTGCCCGGTGAGCGCCTCGCGCTCGGCGAGGAGGAGCTCGCGCTGAGCGAGGAGGAACTTCGCGTCGAAGTCCTTGGTGAACTTCACGCCGTCCTTCTCGCCCTTGACCGGGGCGGGCAGCGCCGCCGCGGGAGCTGCCGGCGCGGGCGCCTTCTTCGGTGCCGGCTTGGCTGACTTGGTGGGGGTGGAGGAGGTGCTGGGCATCGTGTGGGGGGTCTTCGATCGGCTCGGTGTGGCGGATGTGGTCGTGTGCTTGGTCGTGGTGGCTTTCGACCCGGTCGTGCGTGCGGGCTGCGCCGCCGTCCGGGCCGGCTTGCTCGTGGCCTTCGCCGGTGCGGCAGGCTGCTTCTTGACCGGCGCCGGAGCCTGCTTCTTGGCAGGAGCCGGGGCCTGCTTCTTGGTGGGTGCGGCCGCTGCCGCCTTGCCCTTCGCGGCGGCTGGACGAGC
The DNA here is from genome assembly GCA_050248155.1 of Ilumatobacteraceae bacterium. Classification (GTDB taxonomy): domain Bacteria; phylum Actinomycetota; class Acidimicrobiia; order Acidimicrobiales; family Ilumatobacteraceae; genus VFMC01. Next base: position 64,226 of record JBFWSW010000011.1, on the reverse strand, counting down.
CGGCGCCTTGGCCGCCGGCGCCTTCTTGGCCGGGGCGACCTTCGCGGCCTTTCCCTTCGCAGTCGCGGCTGTGACGGAGACCGCTGAGCGGGCGCTGTGCTTGTGAGCAGGTACCTTCTTGGCGGTGGCCATGATCGGGTGAACCTCCGTCGACCGAACTGAGCGCCGGATGATATCCGGTACGACCGGTCGATGGGGCGACGCCGGTCAGCTGCGGCGGACGCGGATGCGCACGGGATGCCCGTCGAGCCGTGCCTCCTCGGTCCCGATCGCCGGTGCGTCGTCGAAGCGGATCGTCACCGCCAGGGTCTCGGCGGCGAGCATCGGTTGGAAGGCCTCGACCTGGCGACGCACGTCGAGGGGGAGCTCGACCACGAGGTCGATGCGGTCGGACACGGCCAGGCCGGCGTTGCGGCGGGCCTGCTGGACGAGCCGGACGAGGTCGCGGGTGACGCCCTCGGCCTCGAGCTCCGGGGTCACGTGCGTGTCGAGCACCACGACCCCCTTCCCACCGCCGAGCGACGAGCTGGCACCGTCACCCGCGACCACCAGCTTCAGCTGGTACTCCCCCGGGTGCAGCTCGACTCCGCCCGCCACCACCTGATCGCCGTCCACGTGCCAGTCGCCCGCCTTCACGGCCTTGATGACCGCCTGCGTGCCGCCCGCGAGTCGTGGTCCGAGCGCGGCCGGGACCACCTGGAGCTCGTGGTGCGCGACGGACGCGACGTCGTCGGTGAGCACGACCCGCTTGACGTTCACCTCGTCCGCGATGAGCGCGGTGAAGTCGGTCAACCGATCGGCGTCGGCGACAGCGACGGTGAGCGTCGCGAGCGGGAGGCGCACGCGGCGGTGGTGCGCCTTGCGGATGCGCAGCGTCGCGTTGCACACGTCCCGAGCGAGGTCCATGGTCGCGACGAGGTCGGGATCGGCCGGCAACGACGACGCGTCGGGCCAGTCGGTGAGGTGGACGCTCCGCTCGCCGGTGAGGCCGCGGTAGACGGCCTCGGTCGTGAGCGGCAGCAAGGGCGCCGCCACCCGGCACAGCACCGAGAGCACGGTGTGCAAGGTGTCGATCGCTGCCTGCTCGCCCGACCAGAACCGGTCGCGGCTGCGCCGCACGTACCAGTTCGTCAGCGCGTCGAGGAACGCTCGCACGGTCGCGCAGGCCGCGAACAGGTCGTACTCGTCGAGCTGTGCGGTCATGTCGGCGACGAGATCGTGCGTCTTCGCGAGGATGTACCGATCGAGCACGTCGGCACCGGGTGCGACGTCGGGCAGGTAGGTGCCCTGGGTCCCCTCCGCGTTGGCGTACAGGGTGAGGAAGTACCACGTGTTCCAGATCGGGAGGAGCACCTGGCGCACCGTGTCGCGGATGCCCTCCTCGGTGACGGCCAGGTCGGTGCCCCGCAGGATGGCCGAGCTGAGCAGGTACCACCGCATCGCATCGCTGCCGTAGGTGTCGAACACCATCATCGGGTCGGGGTAGTTCTGCAGGCTCTTCGACATCTTCAGACCGTCGTCGCCGAGCACGATGCCATGGCTGACGCAGGTGCTGAACGACGGCCGATCGAACAGCGCGGTGGCGAGGACGTGCAGCGTGTAGAACCAACCGCGGGTCTGGCCGATGTACTCGACGATGAAGTCGCCCGGGTAGTGGCTCTCGAACCACTCGCGGTTCTCGAACGGGTAGTGCACCTGGGCGAAGGGCATGCTGCCGGACTCGAACCAGCAGTCGAGCACCTCGGGGACGCGGCGCATCATCGACCGACCCGACGGATCGTCGGGGTTGGGCCGGACCAGGTCGTCCACGAACGGGCGATGGAGATCGGTGATCGTCACACCGAAGTCGCGCTCGAGATCGGCGATCGACCCGTACGCGTCGACGCGCGGGAAGGCGGGATCGTCGCTCTTCCACACCGGGATCGGCGAACCCCAGAAGCGGTTGCGGCTGATGCTCCAGTCGCGCGCGTTCGCCAGCCACTTGCCGAAGCTGCCTTCCTTGATGTGCTCGGGCACCCACGTGATCTGCTGGTTGAGCTCGACCATGCGGTCGCGGAACGCGGTGACCTGCACGAACCACGAGCTGATGGCGCGGTACACCAAGGGCTCGGCGCACCGCCAGCAGTGCGGGTACGAGTGCTGGTAGCTGTCGTGGCGGACCACCACGCCTCGCGCCTTCAGGTCCTTGATGACGTCGGCGTTCGCATCGAACACGTGCACACCGGCCCACGGCGCGACCTCCGCCGTGAACCGTCCGTGCTCGTCCATCGGGCACACCGTCGGGATGCCCACCGCGTTGCAGACGTTCTGGTCCTCCTCGCCGAAGCCAGGTGCCATGTGCACGACGCCGGTGCCGTCCTCGGTGCTGACGTAGTCGGCGGCGAGGACGTGGAACGCGTTCGGTGTGTCGGCGAAGAACGGGTAGAGCGGCGTGTACCGGCGACCGACGAGATCGGCACCGGTCAACGTGCCCACCTGCCTCGCGTTCGCGAGCTCGCGCTCGTAGGCCGCGAGGCGCGACTCGGCGAGGATGTAGCGCACGCCGTCCTCCTCCATCACCGCGTAGGTGATGTCGGGGCCGACGGCGAGGGCCAGGTTGCTGGGCAGCGTCCACGGCGTGGTCGTCCAGGCGAGGATCCGCTCGCCCGAGTCGAGCTGGAACTGCACGGTCAGTGCGGGGTCCTGGCGCTCGTGGTACACGTCGTCCATGCGCGTCTCGGTGTTGCTGAGCGGGGTCTCGCACCGCCAGCAGTACGCGAGCACGCGGAAGCCCTCGTACACGAGGCCCTTGTCCCACAAGGACTTGAATGCCCACATGACGCTCTCCATGTACGAGAGGTCGAGGGTCTTGTAGTCGTTCTCGAAGTCGACCCAACGGGCCTGGCGGGTGACGTAGCGGTGCCAGTCGTCGGTGAAGCGCAGCACGCTCGTGCGACACTCGGCGTTGAACCTCTCGACACCGAACTTGGTGATCTCGGGGTGGCCGCTGATGCCGAGCTCCTTCTCGACGACGACCTCCGCGGGCAGGCCGTGACAGTCCCAGCCGAAGCGGCGCTCGACCCGCTGGCCGCGCATGGTGCGATATCGCGGCACCGCGTCCTTCACGAAGCCCGTCAGCAGGTGCCCGTAGTGCGGCAATCCGTTGGCGAACGGAGGACCGTCGTAGAACACGTAGTCGTCGGCGCCGGCGCGCGCGTCGATCGACGCCTCGAAGGTGCGATCACCCTCCCAGAACGAGAGGATCTCGCCCTCGAGGCGAGGGAAGCTCGGCTGTGGCTCGACGTTCGGGTAGCTCATGTGCGGACTCCTCGGCCTGTTGCACAGGGACGAGCACTGCCCGCGATACCACCCTGCTTGCCCGGGGCCACGGCCTCGAACCACTCAGCTGCGCCAGCGATGACGGGCTGGACCCGTTCGGTTCTACTGAGTCGCCGGCACGCCGGCGGCTGTTCTTCCGAAGGCTCGGAGGTGATGGCCTCGTCATCGCCGTTGACCTCACACGATAGTGAGCGATCGTGCCCGCTGGGCGCGATTTCAAGGGCGCGAGCGAACGATGGGGGTCGAAACCTAGAGCTCGTCACCACCGATCCGCAGGCCCTCGGAAGGCGTCGATTCGTCGTCCAGCTGCAGTTCGGCAGCGATCGCGTCGAGGTCGACCGACGACTCGGAGTGCGGGGTGGGATCGATGGCCGTGGTGTCGTCGTTCGCGGCGGCGGCCGCATCGGCGAGCTCGGCCTCGTGCCACCGAGACCGGGCCTCCTCGTTCGACGCCGGCATCGGCGACACGAGCGGTTGCGCACCGACGATCGGGATCTGCCCGGTGATGGTCGGCTCGGGAACGGGGGGCGGCGGCATCTTCTCGGGTTCGCCGGTGGGCGCGGGCTGCTCGGCCGACGGCGTCGGGAGATCGGGGGCGGCGAGCTCGGGCGGCACCGTGATGCCCAGGCCCCCCGTCGGATCGTCGGCCAGCTCGCGCAGCGACGATGCAGCCGCGCGCAACCGGTCACGCTCGGAGCCGACGAACACCTCGAGCACGTGGACATCGGCGAGCAGCGCCTCTCGGCGACCCTGCAACGACTGCACCTCGCGCTCGAGGCGGAGGTGCTCCTCGTCCTTCGTGCGTCGTGCCTCGGCGCGAGCTTCCTCGATGAGCCGGGCGGCGGCGGTGTTGGCCTGGTCGACCATCGCCGTCGCCTCCGCACGCGCCACGCTCGTGATGTTGGTGGCCTCGGCCTCGGCGCGAGCGAGCGCGGCCGCGGCGTCGACCTCGGCCTTGGCGGTGACCGACGCGGCCTCGGCTCGTGCCTCGGCGATCGTCGTGTCGGCGGTGCGCTGCGCGAGCAGCAGCACGCGGCTGATGGTCTCGGCCTCCTCGGGGACCGGTGCGACGCCGGCGTGCTGCGTCGCGTCCTGCAGCTTGGCGATCGCGGCGCGGGCCCGGGCCTCCATCGCCGTCGCCTGCTGGTGCGAGGACTCGAGGCTCGCCGACACCTCGACGAGGTACGCGCGCACCTCGTCGGGGTCGTACCCGCGCTTGACGGTCTTGAACGTGGCGGCGGCCACCGCTTGCGGGCTCAGTTCCATTCGCGACATGTTAGGCCCCACGCTGGGGCGGGCAAGCCGTCAGTCCAGGCCGTCGGAGCCGTAGCCGTTCGAGCGCGAACCGGCAGGCTTGAGGAGGTACACGCCGGACGCGACCTTCTCCATGCTGCCGTTCAGTCCGTAGCAGAGGCCGCTGGCGAAGTCGATCAACCGGCGGGACACGTCGCGCTCGGTCGCCTCGAGGTTCATGATCACCGGCTGACCTTCCTTGAACTTGTCGGCGATCTCCTGCGCGCTGTCGAACCGGCGCGGTCGCACCGTGTGTGGATCGGAGCTCATCGACGAGCCTCCTCGCGTCGTGACGGGTGAACGTGAGGGGTTGCTCGGTCGGGGGTGCACGGACGAATCGTCCGTCGCGGGCATCGGCCGCCGGACGGGCTCGACGTCACGGCTCGGGAAGCTGGGGCGCGCGGGCACGGTGCGCACCGTCGCGTCCATCTCGTAGTCGCCCATCGCTCGGCCGCGGGGCGCCGGCTCGTCGTAGCGGGGCTGGCGCGAGCGCACGGGGCGCGGCTCGGGTTCTGGAGCCATGTCGTAGTCGTCGTAGGCATCGTCGGGCCCCAGCCCGAGATAGTCCATGGCCCTCTTCCAGATCGACATCCACGCTCCTCCTGGAGACCGAAGGCTAGCTCATCGAACGCCGACCAGGGTGGACGCGAACATCAGCTCGCGCGGGGACCGAACAGCGCGCTCCCCACCCTGACCTGCGTCGAGCCCTCCTGCACGGCCACCTCGAGGTCGGCGGTCATGCCCATCGAGCAGACCGCGAGGCCGAGCCGGTCGACGAGGGTGCGCACCGCCCGAAAGCCCGCCCGCGCCGCCTCCGGTCCCCCCTCGGTCGGTCCGACGGTCATCATCCCGACCGGGTGCAGACCGAGCTCGCGGCATCGCTCGACGAGCCGAGGCGCCTCGTCGAGCGCGCAGCCGCCCTTGCCGTGCGGCTCGCCGTCGGGCCGGACCTGCACCAGCACGGTGGCGCCGGGGACGCGCTTCGCGACCTCGGCCGCGAGCGACTCGCGGTCGACGGTCTCGTACACGTCGACGTACGGCGCGATCGACCGCACCTTGTTCGTCTGGAGCTGGCCGATGAAGTGCACGGGGGGGATCGAGCGGCGGTCCGCGTCGTCGAGCGCGGTGAGCTTGGCGATCAGCTCCTGCGCGTAGTTCTCGCCGATGCCGTCGGACCCGGCCGCGGCAGCGGCCAGCACCGCGTCGACGCCGAAGGTCTTGGTGACGGCGACGACCTGCACGTCGGTGCCGCCGGCGGCACGGATGCGCTCGCGCACGATCGCGAGTCGCTCGGCGACGAGGGGCAGCGACGACATCACGGAGACGTCACGGATGCGGCGCCGAGCGGCGCACCCTCACTTCAGGAACGACGGCACGTCGAAGTCGTCGTCGCCCTCGAGCGGATCGACCGAATCCTCGTTGAAGAGATCCTTCAGCGTCGCGACGGGCTTGGTGTCGACCGCCTTCAGGCTGGTCTTGCTGCCCTGCCCGGCCGCGCTGTCCCACCGGTCGAAGCCGGCGGCGATGACCGTGACGCGCACCTCGTCACCCATCTCGTCGTCGATCACGGTGCCGAAGATGATGTTCGCGTCGGCGTGCGCGACGCCGTGGATGATCTCGGCGGCCGCGTTCATCTCGAACAGACCCATCCCCGACGGACCGGTGATGTTGAGGAGGATGCCGCGCGCACCGTCGATCGCAGCCTCGAGCAGTGGGCTCGAGATGGCCGCCTTGGCAGCGGTGACGGCGCGGTTCTCGCCGCTCGCCTGACCGATGCCCATGAGCGCCGAGCCGGCGCTCGAGAGGATCATCTTCACGTCGGCGAAGTCGGTGTTGATGAGGCCAGGCGTGGTGATGAGGTTCGTGATGCCGGACACGCCCTGGAGCAGCACCTCGTCGGCCATCTTGAACGCGTTGAGGACACTGGTCTTCTCGTTCGCCACGGTGAGCAGGCGATCGTTGGGAATGACGATGAGGGTGTCGACCTTCTCCTTCAGCTTCTGCACGCCCGTGTCGGCCTGCACCGCGCGGCGTCGGCCCTCGAAGCTGAAGGGGCGGGTCACCACGCCGATGGCGAGCGCGCCCATGCTGCGGCACAGCTCGGCGATGACCGGCGCTGCACCGGTGCCAGTCCCGCCACCCTCGCCGGCGGTGATGAACACCATGTCGGCACCCTTGATCATCTCCTCGATCTCGTCGCGGTGCGCCTCGGCGGCTGCACGGCCGACCTCGGGATCGCTGCCGGCTCCGAGACCGCGGGTGAGGTCGCGACCGATGTCGAGCTTGACGTCGGCGTCGCTCATGAGCAGCGCCTGCGCGTCGGTGTTGACGGCGATGAACTCGACGCCCTTCAGCCCCGCGTCGATCATGCGGTTGACGGCGTTGACGCCACCGCCGCCGACGCCGATCACCTTGATGACCGCGAGATAGTTCTGTGGTGCGCCGGCCATCAGCGTGACCTCCGAATCGTGGTGCGAATGGTGCAGCTGAGCGGGGCGGCTGTGGAGAACATGACCAGCCGATCGTAACGAACGGCCGACCGCATCGGCACATGCCACCCCGTCATC
>JBFWSW010000011.1:0-56948 GCA_050248155.1 Ilumatobacteraceae bacterium | reverse complement strand
CGCACCGACATCGGATCGGTCGACACGTCGATCCGCTCGACGCCGTCGATGCCGTCGCGGATCTGCTGCAGCAGCCGGGCGAGCTTGCTGTCGAGGTTGACCGGGCTCCCGATGCGCACCTCGATCGGGTCGTCGGCGCCGGGCTGGTCGACGCCTGCGGGCACGGTGGTGCCGGTCTCGTCCTCGGCGGGCGCCGGGCGCATGAGCGAGAGCCCCAGGTCACCCGTGGTGGCATCGACCGTGGCCGAGATGGTGAGCGACCGGATCTCGGGCGGCAGCGCGCTGACCATCTGCGCCGCTGCCGCGAACGGTGGCCCGGCGAGCTCGCCGGCCTCGGAGTCGGGAGCAGGGCCGCTGAGCAGCATGTAGTCGACCGGGCGGCCGTCGAGCACGCTGAGCACGCGCCCGTCGCGGTCGATGACCCGGTACCGGCCGTCCGAGCCCGCGAACGTCGCGAGCGGGCGTCGCTCGCGCACGTCGATGAGCACGCCGTGCGGGAAGTCGGTCGTGACGAAGGCGCGCTCGATCCACGGGATCTGCTCGAGGGCCTGCTCGGCACCCCGGGTGTCGACCAGCAGCACGGGTTCGCCCTCGATGTCGTCGATCACCGCCTGGAGGCGCTCGGCGTCGAACTTCTGGGTGTACGTGGCTCCCTGCACGTCGATCCGCTCGACCGCGAACAGCGACGAGGAGAACACCGCGAGGGCGCCCACGGCGAGCAGCACGACGAGGACGATCAACCCGGCCCACAGGAGCCGCTTCCGGGTGCGCGCCTTGTTGACCGCCGCCCGGCGCGCACGGACGCGGGGGTCCATCGAGCGGCTCGGCACGGCCACCGCGTCGAAGGCACCGGTCAGATCGAGGTCGTCGCCGATGACGATGGTGCTCCGCTCGCCGGAGTCGTCGTCGTCGGATCGCGCGATCGGTTCGAGGTTCGGGTCGTCGAGGTAGATGGGGTCGGGCAGGCTGTCGTCGCCACCGATGACGATCGTGGCCCGCGGCTTGGCCGGCTCGGACGCCATCGAGGACCCCGCTGCCGTCGTCGCCGTCGACTCGGTCGACTCGGTCGACTCGGTCGACGAGGCCGACGACGCCGGTGTCGCGGGCGCGTCGTCGCCTCCGAAGACCAGCTTCAGCTCGTCGAGGACGTGATCGGGGACGTCTTCGCCCTTGGCCGGAGTCGGCTCGCTCACCGGTCGGCCTCCGAGAACCCGACCATCCGGACCTCGCTGCGCATCAGGTAGCCGGTCTCGCGGGCCACCCGCTCGCGCACGAGCTCGATGACCGCTCGCACGTCGGCGGCGCGGCCACCGTCGTCGGCCTGGATGAAGTTCGCGTGCTTCTCGCTCACATGGGCGGTGCCGATGCGCAACCCGCGCAGGCCGACGCGATCGATCAGCTCACCGGCGGTCACCTCACCCGGCACGGGGTTGACGAACACCGATCCGGCGTTCTGCCCACCGGGCTGGTTCTCGCGACGCCACCGGACGATCTCGTCGAGCTCGCGCTCGGACTCGACGCGCGTGCCACGCGCCAGCGCGAGGCGCGCCGACAGCACGAGCTCGTGGTCGCGGAGGTCCGAGCCACGGAAGCGCAGCCCGAGCTCTGACGCGGCGACGCGTCGTGGCTCGCCGAGGGACAGGTCGAACAGGTCGACGTCGTCGAGGCAGGTCGCCATGTCCGAGCCGTGACCACCGGCGTTCATCCGGACGCCGCCGCCGATCGAGCCCGGCACGCCCACCGCCCACTCGAACCCCGTGATGCCGGCCGCCACGGTGCGGCGAGCGAGCACCGGCAGCGAGACGGCACCGCCCGCTTCCACGACCACGCGTCCTGCGTGATCGGGCTCGCCGAGCGCGATGTCGTTCGACAGGCCGAGCAACGACACGGCGATGCCGGGGTGCCCTTCGTCGGCGACGAGCAGGTTCGAGCCACGGCCGACGACGAGCATCGGCAGGGCGGAGTCCCGCCACGCGGTGGCGACGGCGACGAGATCGTCGACCGTGCTCGGCCGGACGAAGACGGCCGCTGCTCCCCCGACCCGGTAGGTCGTCATCGGCGCGAGCGGCACGTCCCGCTCGGCCAGCGGCCCGAGCAGGCGCACGGCACGTTCGATGCGGGCGGCCAGATCGGAACCACCGCGCTCGGGAGCTTCGACAGCCATCACGCCGCACCCTTCCCACCCGACGCCGAGCCGAAGCGCTCGGTCCGCCGTGTCAGCACCTCGAGCGGCAGCGACGCGATGTCACCACACCCCATCGAGATGCACACGTCGCCGGCGCGCAGCTCGCCGGACAGGAACTCGACGAGGTCGCTCCGCCGCGGCAGCCACACGACACGGCGGTCGGGGTGGGCGTCGAGCACCGCGTTGACGACGAGCTTGCCCGTCACACCAGGGATCGGCTGGGTGCCGCTCGAGTAGATGTCGGTGAGCACCACCACGTCGGCCGACAGGAACGCGTCGGCGTAGTCGGGCCACATGACCGCCATGCGGTTGAAGCGGTTCGGTTGGAACACGGCCACCACTCGGCGCCAGTCGTCACCGCTCGTCCGCGCCGCCTCGAGCACCGCGGCGATCTCGGCCGGCAAGTGCGCGTAGTCGTCGACCAGCGTCGCACCGAAGGACAGACCGCGCACGTCGAAGCGTCGCGCCACCCCGCCGAAGGTGGCGAGCGCGGTTCTGCACCGATCGAACTCGACACCGACGGCCATCGCCATCGCGATCGCACCCGTGGCGTTGCGGACGTTGTGCAGGCCGCGCAGCGGCAGGTCGATCTCGCCGAGCCGCTCGCCATCGCGCTCGACCACGAAGTGCTGCTGGCCGTGGTCGGCGGTGATCTCGACGGCACGCACGTCGGCTCCCTCGCCGGTGCCGTAGGTGATCGCGCCGTGACGAGCGGCGAGCGCCTGGCAGACGGTGTCGTCGGAGCACACGACCTTCGGTCCGTCGATCCGGCCGAGGTAGGTGTCGAAGCTGTCGACGATGCGGTCGAACGTGCCGTAGTGGTCGAGGTGGTCGACCTCGACGTTGGACAGGATGGTGCCCTCGATCGGCAGCTCGAGGTGGGTCCCGTCGCTCTCGTCGGCCTCGACCACCAACCAGTCGCCACCGGTCCATTGCGCGCCGGTGCCGGTGTCGGTGACGTCGCCTCCGATGACGAAGCTCGGACGCAGGCCCGCCTCGGCCAGGATCAGCATGAGCATCGAGCTGGTCGTGGTCTTGCCGTGCGTGCCGGCGACGGCGAGCGAGCGCGCCTGCGAGCAGATCGCGGCGAGCATGCCCGCTCGCCGGAGCACGGGGATCTGGTGCGACCGTGCCGCGTCGAGCTCGATGTTCGACTCGGGCACGGCCGTGCTGTACGTGACCGCGTCGCAGCCTTCGACGTGGGACCGGTCGTGACCGACCTGCACCGTCACACCGGCCGCGCGGAGGCGATCGAGGATCGGTTGCTCGCGCAGGTCGCTCCCGCTGACCGCGTGCCCCATCTCGGCGAGCACGATCGCGATGGCGCTCATCCCCGGGCCGCCCACACCGACGACGTGCAGCCGCCGCCGTGACGACAGGTCGAGGAGCGTCCGGTCGGGCGCCGGTGCCACAGCCGAGGCAGTCACCGCGTCCCCACCTCCTCGATCAGCTCGATCAGCGCGTCGGAACGATGGCGAGCACCCGCGGCGAACGCGCGGTCGGCCAGCGATTCGAGCGCCTCCGGGTGCTCGACCAAGGCCTCGATCTCGGCCGCGAGCCGATCGACCGACAGCTCGTCCTCGACGACGAGCAGGGCAGCGCCGTGATCGGTGAGCGTCCGCGCGTTGTCGAGCTGGTGGTTCTCGGCAGCGCCCGGCCACGGCACGACGATCGCCGGCGTGCCCGTGGCCGCCAGCTCGGCGATGGTGCTCGCGCCCGCGCGCGTGACCATGAGGTCGCTCGCGGCATAGAGCTGCGGCATGCGGTCGTCGAAGCCCGTCACTCGGTACATGATGCCCGCTGCACCCTCGCGCGAAGGGGGCATGTCGGCGAGCCACCGGTCACCGGCCACGTGGTGGATGGCGATGTCAGCGCGGTCCGCCCAGCGTGCGACCAGGCCCGCAACCGCATCGTTCAGGGCCTTCGCGCCCAACGAACCGCCGAAGACCGTGATCACGAACCGGTCGTCGGGCAACCCCAGATCGGCACGGGCGCTGCTCCGGTCGCGGCGACGGTCGACCGAGGTGACCGCGGGGCGCAGCGGGGCGCCGGTCGCACGAGCCCGGGGCAGCGGCGAGTCGTCGAACGCAGCGCCGCACGCGGTGGCGAACCTCGCGCTGAGGCGGGATGCGAGCCCGGGACGCTGGTCGTAGCTGACGACGACGACCGGGATCCGGCGCAGTCGCGCCGCGAAGGTGGCCGGCATGCTGGCGTACCCGCCGACGTTGACCACCACCGCAGGCCGCAGCCGGCCGAGGAGCCGACGGGCCGTCCACGTGGCCGTCACCAGCTTGGGCACGAACGCCAGGTTTCGCCGCGAGAGCGACCGCTGGAAGCCGACCACGTCGAGCAACGTGTGCTCGTACGGGGTCGAGGGCAACATGCGGCTCTCGACGCCACGCGCCGTCCCGACGTAGTGCAGCGACGCCGCGTCGTGGCCCGCCGCCACGAGCCGGTCCATGATCGCGATCGCCGGCAACACGTGCCCGGCCGTCCCGCCACCGGTGACGACGGCGAAGCAGCTCACTTCGCGTGTCGGGCGACGTTCAACAGCAGTCCGGCCGCGGCCATCGACACGAACAGCGAGCTGCCACCCGCCGAGAAGAACGGCAGCGTCAACCCCGTGACCGGCATCAGCCCGGTGACACCACCGACGTTGATGACTGTCTGCACGACGAACCACGCCACGACGCCACCGGCGAGCAGTTGTCCGAAGCGATCCCTCGCGGCCAGCGCGACCTGCACGCCGCAGTACGTGAGCACGAGGAAGCCTCCGATGACCGCGAGGACACCGATCAGGCCCAGCTCCTCGGCGATGACGGCGAAGATGAAGTCGCTGTGGGCGAGCGGTAGGAAGTCGCCCAGCTTGGTCGGCCCTCGACCGGGACCGGCGCCCGTCGTCCCGCCGTTGGCGATGGCGATCATCGCCTGGTAGGTCTGGTAGCTGTAGTGGTCGCGGTTGCCCGTGATGTCGAGGAACGCGGTGAACCGGCTGAAGCGACGCTGGCTCGAGAACACGAACATCATGCCGACCGCCGCGCTGGCCGCGCCCGCCACCGCCATCGGTACGAGCGGCGTGCCCCCGACGAACGCCACCGCGAACACGATGCAGCACAGCACGATGGCCGAGCCCAGGTCGCCCTGCAGCAGGCACATGCCCGAGGCGAGCGCGGCGACCCACAGCGTCGGGATGAGCGTGCGCCGGAGGTCGTGCATGTCGGCCTCGCGCTTGGTGAGCAGATCGGCGCAGTACACGAGCACCGCGAGCTTCAGGAACTCCGACGGCTGGAAGCTCAGCGACCCGAGCGCCACCCACGCGTTGGCGTCGTTGACCTGCGCGCTGATGCTCGGGATGAACGGCAGCAGCATGCCGCCGGCTGCGACGAGCAGGCCGGGCACGACCATCCGTCGCCAGTAGCCGTAGGGCACACGGGCACAGACCCACAGCGCGATCGCGCCGAACACCGCCCAGACGGCCTGCTTGTTGAACACGCGCCACGGCGAGTAGCCGTCGTGGAACTCGCGGATCGAGGTGGCGGAGAGCACCATGACCAGGCCGAGCATCACGAAGATGGCGACGATGAGGCCGATCACGTAGAACGCCGTCGGCGGCGGCTGCTCGGCGCGCACCGGCGTGCGCGCCGTGGGATGCCGGCGCAGCGCGGCGGCACGCTCGGCCGCCTGCCGTCGACGGTCGCCGATGGTGGACGTGGTCGAGCTCATGCCGCTCCTCCGACCTCTCGCGCCATCCGCAGCTGATCGACGAGAGCGCGGAAGTCGTCGCCGCGTGCCGGGTAGCCGCCCGACGGGTACCAGTCGAAGCTGGCGCACGCCGGCGACAGCAGCACGACGTCGCCCGGGCGTGCGAGCCGCTCGGCTGCCGCGACCGCGTCGGCCATCGACGTCGCCCGTTCGACGGGCCGGACGTGATCGAACGCGCGCTCGACCTCGTCGGCCGCCTCACCGATCGCCACCACAGCACGGATGCGTGCGGCCTCGGTCGCGAGCGACGACAGGTCGAGTCCCTTGTTGCGTCCGCCGGCGATCAGCACGATCGAGTCGAACGAGCGGATCGCCGTGAGCGCGGCGTGCGGGGAGGTCGCCTTCGAATCGTTGAACCACTCGACCCCGTGCACCGTGCCGACCGGCTCGATGCGGTGCGGCGGCACACGGAACGCGGCGAGACCCTCGTCGACGCGATCGGGTGCGACGAGGCCCGGCTCGACGCACGCAGCGATCGCTGCCAAGGCGTTGGTGATGTCGTGCGGGAAGGTCCGAGGGAGCGACGACGCCGCCGCGATCTCACCGCCCGGACCGCACAGCGACACGGATCCGTCGTCGTGCCGCACCGCGCGGTAGTCGGCGGCCTCGAGGCCGAAGGTCACCCGACGCCCCGGCGCCGCTGCGAGGTGAGCGGTCACGAGGGGATCACCGACCCAGCCGACGGCGACGTCGGTCGGGCGCTGGAGGTCGAAGATGCGAGCCTTCGCCGACTCGTACGAGGCCATCGAGCGATGCCAGTTCTGATGATCGGGCGCGAGGTTCAGCCAGATCGCCGCCTCGGCGCGGAACGACTCGGCGAACGCGAGGCGAAAGCTGCTGCACTCGACGGCGAAGGCGTCGAACGGACCGTCGAGCGCCGCGACGAGGGGAACCTCGGTGTTGCCCACTGCGGCGGCGCGCAGCCCGCCGGCCTGCAGCAGCGATGCGACCATCGTGGTCGTGGTCGTCTTGCCGTCGGTGCCGGTGATGCCGATCATCGGCCGTGGTCCACCTGGGCGCTGCTGCTCCCACTCGTAGGCCACGTCGAGCTCGGTGCGCACGGGCACGCCTCGCGACTGCGCCTGCACGACCACCGCATGGGTCTCGGGCACGCCCGGCGCCGGGAGCACCGCCGACGCGGATCGGACCAGCGACGCGATCGCGTGATCGTCGGGCGCTTCGACCAGGTCGACGCCGAGCTCGCCTGCCAGCGCCTGCGCCCGGGGGTTCGCGCTGTCGTCGGCGAGCACCACCTCGTGTCCGTGTGCCGCGACGGCGCGCGCGATGGCCTCACCCGTGATGCCGATGCCGTACACGAGGGTCCGCTCGCCGCTCATCGCATGTTCTCGAGCCGGGTGAAGTCGCCGATGAAGATCGCGAGCGCGGTCGCGACGCAGATGCCTGCGATGAGCCAGAAGCGGATGATGACGGTGGTCTCGGGCCAGCCGACGAGCTCGAAGTGGTGGTGGATCGGCGACATGCGGAACAGGCGCTTCTTGCGCCCCGATGCCTTGAACACGCCCATCTGCACGGCGACCGATCCGGCCTCGATGACGTTGATGCCGCAGATCAGGACGAGGAGCACCTGCGTGTTGGTACCGAGCGACAGGAGCGCCAGCGCGGATCCGACACCGAGCGCCCCCACGTCCCCCATGAAGATGCGCGCCGGCGCGGCGTTGAACCACAGGAAGCCGCCGCAGGCGCCGGCGAAGCCCGCTGCGAGCACGGCGAGGTCGAGCGGGTTGACGACTGCGCCGTAGATGTCGGGGTTGCGGAAGGCCCAGTAGGCGATGATCGTGAACGCGAGGAAGCCGAGCAGTGCGGATCCACCGGCCAAGCCGTCGAGGCCGTCGGTGACGTTCACGGCGTTGGTCGTGCTCCACACGATGAGGCCCGCCCAGATGACCCAGAGCGCCCAGTGCAGCGTCCAACCCGGCGATGTCGCCCGCGTGACCGACAGCGTCTCGCTGATGCCGGTGCCGGCGACGAGCCACCACGCGGTGAGGATCGCGAGGCCCAACGTGATCCAGCTCTTGCGCTTCCAGAAGATGCCGCGGTTGTGCGCCTTGGTGACCTTGATGTAGTCGTCGAGCAGGCCCATGAACGACATCACGAGGATGCCGCACCACATGATCATCGACTGGCGCGAGAACGCGAGGTCGCGCCGGAAGTGCGCGACGAACCAACCGACGAACGCGGCGGCGATGATCGCGAGCCCGCCCATCGTGGGTGTGCCCTGCTTGGCCATGTGGTGATCGGGACCGTGGTCCTCGCGGCCGAGGATCGGCTGGCCCTTGCCGCGCTCGCGGAAGAAGGTGATGAGGAAGCGAGTCCCGAACAGCGCGACGATCATCGCGCTCGCGCCGGAGATCATGACTGCGATCACGACGATGCCTCGAGCAGCTCTCGTGCGACGAGACGGTCGTCGAACGGCAGCACCCGGTCGCCGATCGTCTGCGTGGCCTCGTGACCCTTGCCCGCGATCACCACGACGTCGCCCTCGACTGCCATGTGCAGCGCAAGAGCGATGGCGCTCCTCCGGTCGGGCTCGATCACAACGTTGGTACGGTAGTCCTCGGGTACCCCCTCGGCCGTGGCATTGACGATCGCCATGGGGTCCTCCGACCTGGGGTTGTCCGAGGTGATCACCACGCGATCGGCGAGCTCGGCTGCCGTCGCCCCCATCTCGGGACGCTTCGCTCGATCGCGGTCACCCCCGCAGCCGAACACGACGATCACCCGACCCGCACCGCCCGCGCGGCGGGCGGCGAGCAACACTTCGCGCAGGCCGTCGGGTGTGTGCGCGTAGTCGACGATCACTGCGAAGGGCTGGCCGGCGTCGACCGGCTCGAAGCGTCCCGGCACCGGCGGGGCAGCGGCCAACGCCGACGCGATCGTCGCTTCGTCGACACCCATCGCCGCGCACGTGGTCGCGGCAGCGAGGCTGTTCATCACGTTGAAGGCGCCTCCGATGCCGACCCGGACCTCGACGCCGCGCCAGCGGTACCGATGGGACGACGCATCGATCCGCACGTCGCTCGCATCGTCGAGCGAGAAGCCGATCACCGGGATCGTGACGGAGTCGATCAGCAGCCGACCGTGGACGTCGTCGGCGTTCACCACGCCCATCTCCGCCATCGCCGGCTCGAAGAGCCGCGCCTTCGCGGCGAAGTAGCGCTCGACGGTGCCGTGCAGGTCGAGGTGGTCGCGGCCGAGGTTGGTGAACACCGCGACGTCGAAGCGCGTGCCCGCCACCCGGTCGAGGGCAAGGGCGTGCGACGACACCTCCATCGCCACGGCATCGACGCCGGCGTCGCGCCACGCAGCGAGCTGACGCTGCAGTTCGGGGGCTTCGGGCGTCGTGTGCACACCTGACAGCGTCCCCAGCACTTCGACCGATCGGCCCGCGGCGCGCAGCACCGAGCCGATGAGGTGCGACGTGGTGGTCTTGCCGTTGGTGCCCGTGACGCCGACCATCGACAGTGAGTCGCTCGGGTGACCGTGCACGGCCGCGGCAACCCACCCGGTCGCGGACCGCGAGTCGGCCGTCAGGATCTGTGGAACGACGATCGGCAGCTCGCGCTCGACGAGCAGTGCCGATGCGCCGGATGCCACCGCCTCGGCGGCGAAGTCGTGGCCGTCGGCCCGCTCGCCGCGCACGCAGCAGAAGAGCCAGCCCGGTCGGACGTGGCGGGAGTCGACGGTCAGGTCGACGATCTCGGCGGTCGTCGCTGTGCCGGTGTCACCCACCACGCGCAGCGCGGGCCCGCCGCGCACGTCCGCGAGGACGTCGAGCACGGAACGCACGTCACACCTTCGGACAGCCGCCGTCGGGCGTCGGCGGTGTCATGTTCGTCTCGCGGATGATCGTGGGTGCGATCTGGGCGAAGACCGGGGCTGCCGCCGTGCCACCGAAGCGGGTCTGCTGATCCTCGTCGCCGGGCGGCTCGTCGATCGACACGAGCACCGTCACCTGCGGAGCCTCGGCCGGGAAGAACCCGACGAAGGACGAGTAGTACTTGCGGTTGCCGTCCTCGTCCTCGTACGTGCCGTTGTCCTGGGCCTTCAAGCCGGTACCCGTCTTGCCGGCGATCGTCCAACCGTCCACCTGAGCCGGCTTGGCCGTGCCGTTGCAGACGACCGAGCGCAGCATGGTGGTCACCTGATCGGCGACCTCGGGGCGGATGACCCGATGCGTGCCCGAGGGCTCGGTCTCGGTCATCGTGCCATCGGGTCCGATCGTGGCCTTCACCAACTTCGGCGCGACGTACACACCGCCGTTCGCGATCACGTTGATCGCGCTGACGAGCTGGATCGAGGTCGACGCGACGCCCTGGCCGTAGGCCATCGTGTACTGCTCGGCGCCCTCCCACTTCTTCCAGTCGTTGTAGATGCCTCGTGACTCGCCTGGGAAGTCGAGCGGGGTCGTCTCACCCAGTCCGAACGCACGCAGGTACGAGTCGAGCATCTCCTTCTTGTGCCGCATCGTGTCGGCGAGCGTCAGCATCACCTCGACCGTGCCGATGTTGGACGACTTGGTGACGATCTGCGACACGGGCCAGTACTCGGTGGCATGCGGCTCGGCGTCGTGCAGGACCGTGTCCGAGAACTTCTTCGCCCACGGCACCTCGAACGTGGTGTCGGGGGTGACGGTGCCCTCGTTCAACGCTGCGGAGATCGTGATCGCCTTCACCACCGAGCCGGGCTCGGCCGCGTCGACGACAGCGATGTTCCCGCTGGTCACCTCGACCACGCCCTCGTCGTTGCGTCGGACACCGACCATGGCCAAGATCTCACCACTGTCGGTGTCCATGATGATCGCGGTCCCACCGCGGGCACCCAGGGTCTCGACCCGCGTGATCATGAACTGCTCGAGGTCGTACTGCACCGACCGGTCGAGCGTGAGGACGACGTCGTCGCCAGGCACCGGTGTCACGCTCACCTGCTCGGAACCGGCGAGCGAGCGGCCGTCGCGATCGTGCTCGCGCACGAGCTCGCCGTCGGTGCCCGTCAGGAGGTCGTCGTACTGCTTCTCGATGCCGGCCGTACCGATGCCGAAGTCGTCGGTGCGTCCGATCACGCTCTTGCCCACCTCGCCGCCCGGCATGATGCGCTTCACGTCGGCGATGCCGTCGACACCGTCGATGTCGAGCGCGTCGATCACGGCCGCCTGCTCGTCGCTCACCTGGCGGGCGACGTAGACGAAGCTCTTGTCCCTGGTCGTGAACGCGGTGAGCAACGACTGCTGCTTCTCGGGTGTCAGACCGAGCACTGCGGCGAGCGTCGACACCGTGCTCGCCGGGTCGCCGACGTGCTTGGGGTTGGCGATGATCGTCGTCGACGGCACCGAGAGCGCGAGCTCGTCGCCGTTGCGATCGAAGATCACCCCGCGCGTGGCGGGCAGGATCGTCTCGCTCGTGCGCTGGTCGCGGCCGGCCTCGCGCAGGCCCTCGGCATCGGCGGTCTGCAACATGACGACGCGGGTGATGACGATCGTGAAGACGAGTGCGGTCAGCACCAGGACGGCGAGCAGCCGGCGCCGGGTCTGCCCGGCCCGGAAGTAGTGGCGGACGGCGCGAGGCGCGCGCGTCACACGCTTCTGCAGGGCGCGGGCAGGGCGCGCAGCGGGCGTGTGCCGACGAACGGCCGGCCGCGGTGCGGCGTGGGCACGGCCCGGCGCGCGGTCGCGATGCACCGGCGGCCGGCCGGCGCGACGTCGGGGATCCGGGGTGAGCTCACGAGGGCGATCGAGGCGCCGTTCCGGCACGCGGCGGTCGCTGTGCCGCCCCCGCCGCTCGAGGGGCGTGCGTCGATCCCTCACGGCGCACCGTCCGTCACGGACTTCACGTCACGGAACTGCTCGAGCAGCTCGTCGTCGCCGGAGTCGGGGTGTTCGAGGATGCCGGTCGCCTGCTGCACGGCGGCGTAGGTCGAGGGGTCGATCGTGATGAAGTTCACCTCGTCGGTGGTGACCATGCCGGTCCGATCGGCCATGTCGGCGAGGCGCGACGGAGAGCGCAGCTCGGCTCGTTCACGACGCAGCGAGTCGTACGTGTCGCGCTGAGCCGAGATCTCCCTGTCGAGGCGGTCGAGCTCGAGCTGCGACTTCGCCAGGCGGGTCTGGAACGCCGCAGCGGCCAGCATCGCGAGCCCGACGACAGCGCTCATCACCACCGCGAGGTGCGCGGCCCGCCGGCGGCGAGGGACGAGCGTGAGCGTTGGCCGGCTGGTGGCCTGGATCCCGATCGTCGCGCGGACGAGCGGCCGGGGCGACCGGTCGACCTCGCCGTGCCGGCGCGTCCGGACGCCGGGGCGCGGCGAGGGCTCGGCGTGCCGCCTGGGGCGCGCCGGCGCGGTCCGTCTGAGCGGGATCGCCATGTCAGCGACGACCCGCGTCGTTGCGGGACACGGGTTCGATCCGCTCGACCACGCGCAGGCGCGCGCTGCGCGCCCTCGGGTTCGACGCCTGCTCCTCGGGCGACGGCGTGCGCGGCACGTTGCGCACCATGCGGACGATCTGCACGGCATCACAGACGCACGGCAGCTCGGGTGGGCAGACGCAGCCGCCGGTCGCCGCGTACCGCATCCGGTCCTTCACGATGCGGTCCTCGCCGGAGTGATACGACAAGACCGCAACGCGTCCCCCGACAGCCGTGCGTTCGATGGCGCGATCCAGCGCGACCGGCAGCACCTCGAGCTCGCGGTTGAGCTCGATGCGGATGGCTTGGAACGTGCGCTTGGCCGGATGACCTCCGGTGCGCCGCGCCGCCGCGGGAATCGCGGCCACGACGACCTCGGCGAGCTGCGCAGTCGTCTCGATGGGGCGAGCGGCCACGATCGCGCGAGCGATCCGCACCGCGAAGCGCTCGTCGCCATGGCGACGGATGACCTGGCCGAGGGTGATCTCGTCGTAGCCGTTGACGATGTCGCTCGCCGTCCACGGTTCACGGCGATCCATCCGCATGTCGAGCGGGGCGTCGTGACGGTAGGAGAAGCCTCGCGGTGCGAGGTCGAGCTGTGGCGAGCTGACGCCGAGATCGAAGAGGGCTCCGCTCAGGTGATCGATCGAGATGGCCTTCATCGCGTCGTCGAGGTCGTCGAACCGGAGCTGGGCGGTGGCGGCACGATCACCGAACGCCGCCAGCCGCTGCTGAGCGGCTGCGATGGCGTCGCCGTCGCGATCGATGCCCAGCACCCGGAGGTGCGGGTGCGCCTCGAGCAGCGCCACTGCGTGCCCGGCACCACCGAGCGTGGCGTCGAGCACCCAGCCGGGCGGGACGGTGGCGAAGATCGACACGATCTCGCGCACCATCACGGGCCGGTGGCCGAACTCGGGACTCGTCATCGGTCGCGCTCACCCGGTGGCGTGGCGCATCTGCAGTTCGCCGGCCGGCGGGTGCCGCCGGGATGTCTCCCCGGTCGACGAGACGGCAAGCGGGCGGAGTGGGGCTGTCCATCTTGCCGGCCGGCGAACTGCAGATGCGCCACGGGTTCGGGCGCTGCGAGCGTCGGTGTGGTCATGGCCGTGGCATCGCCATCGGCGGTGTGCGTCCTCGTGCCCCCTTCTCTGCCTCGGGCCGCCGCTGGCGGCTCATGTGTTCGCACCGGCGAGATCGCTGGTGCCCTCGTCGTTGATCTGGGCGAACTTCTCGGGTGCCCAGATCTCGATGACGCGGAAGTTGCCGGTGACGACGACTCGGTCGTCGGTGCGCAGGCCGGCATACGAGCGGAGCCGATCGTCCACCGTGA
Organism: Ilumatobacteraceae bacterium; assembly: GCA_050248155.1. Lineage (GTDB taxonomy): Bacteria > Actinomycetota > Acidimicrobiia > Acidimicrobiales > Ilumatobacteraceae > VFMC01. Next base: position 43,252 of record JBFWSW010000011.1, on the reverse strand, counting down.
CGCGGCCCTGCTTGTCGACCGTGACGAGGGTGGCGCTGGACGCGACCGCACGTTGACGTTGCCGGCTGGCCTCGCCGCGATCGACCTTGTTCATCAGCTGCTCGGCCATCGACTCGAACTGATCGGCAGGCACCACGTTCACGCACTGGTCGTCCCCGAAGACGAGGTAGCAGTGCTCGCCGAGATGGGCGCGAAACGACGCAGGGAGCGCCAGGCGACCCTTGTCGTCGAGCTGTCGCTCGTGCGTCCCGACGAACAGCACCCGATCTCACCTGCCTCCATGCCTGCCTGCCATGCCTGCCTCGTTGGGGTGCCGAATGGCCGGCTGACCGCTCCCCACGTGGCCCCCATTCTCCCCCCATTTCCCCCCACATGTCAACCATTCTCCCCACTTTCACCCCCGACGCGCCCTGATGTCCCCAGCCGAGGGTCGTGACCAGGCCCGATGCGCCACGCGCGCAGACCGTCAGGATTCGCGCGCACCGCGCGGGCTGTCGCAGGCCGGGCGCGGCCGGGAGCCCGCCGGCGTGGCGCGCGCCCCTGGACCGGGCTCGCCGGCCGGTCAGCGAGTGAGGAGGGCGGCCGTCACTGCGTCGCGCACGGCGTCGGCCGGCGCGTCGATGCGGGCAGGCGGCAGCAGCTGGGCGGCGGTGGGGCGTGGTGGGGCGAGCAGCGCCACCAACCGCGCCGACGGGTCGTCTCCCGTCGCGAGGTGCACCGACGACTGCAGCCGCGCCCACTCGCGCGTGCGGCGCTGGCTGATCCCGACGGCCTTGCGGCCGCCGACCGTCACCTCGCCGGCACCGAGGCTGTCGAAGCACACGAGGCGCGACCAGTCGGTGTGCTGCAGTGGCCCGCGATGGACCCGCACGTCGTCGCACCCGAGCGCGACGAGCGCCTCGGCCCACACCTCGCCGAGCCACCACATCGAGTGGCCCACATCGGTGTCCCACAGCCGGTCACCCGGCGGGACGATCACGTCGAGCCAGACGCACTCACCGGGGACGAGCAGCACTGCTCCCCCGCCGCTGCGCCGCCTGACCACCTCGACGCCGGCGGCTCGGCAGGCATCGTGATCGACGGTGGTGTCCGGCTGCGCGGAGCCGAGCACCAGCGCAGCGCTGTCGACCTCGAGCCACCAGGCTGCTCGTCGCGCCGCTCGCTCGACGTCATGATGCGACGACGCCGGTTCGCGCAGGTGGAACTCGCGGGCCGAGCCGCGATGGTGCTCGATCGTCCAGCGCTGCGGGTCGGACGCCACGACGGCGGTGGCTCAGCTCGCCTTGGCGAGGTAGGGCTTCCAGGCCTCCGGCACCCGCGCGACGGAGATCGTCACCCATGCCAGCTCGCGGGGGACGTGGGGGGTGCGAGCCAGCTGCATCCCTGCCTCGTCGGGGGTCCGGTCGCGCTTCGAGAGGTTGCACGGGCGACAGGCCGCGGCCACGTTCTCCCACGCGTGCAGGCCACCGCGCGAGCGCGGGAGGATGTGGTCGATCGAGTCGGCTGCGCTGCCGCAGTACTGGCACCGGTGGTCGTCACGGGCGAACACCGCCCGGCGCGACAGCGCCGTGCGGCGGTGGTACGGCACCTTGACGACGTAGCGGAGACGGATGACCAGTGGGCGCGGGACCACGAGCGTCTCGGAGCGCATCACCGTCCCGTCGTCTTCGATGACGTCGGCCTTGTCGGCCAGCACGAGGCACGCGGCTCGGCGGGTGGGCACGACGGACAGCGGCTCGTACGTGGCGTTCAGGACCAGCGCGCTGCTCATCGGAGCGACCCTAGCGACCCTCTGGTCGTGCCGACGCGGCGTTTCGACCGCCGGCTATCACGAACCCGCTCGTTTGCACCACAGCAGGTAGTTCAGCACATCGGCGGGCACGGGCTGATGATCGGCGTCACCGTACTGGGTGATCAGCCGGAACCGCAGATATTCGGGCGCGGGCAGCGGCATGAACGGGCGATGCCGCCACCAGCCGGGTGCTGCCGTGCGCCGGAGCTGCACGACCGCGGTCGGCCACAGCCGGGGTCGGCGAGCGATGGCTGCACCGACGCGCAGCCACGCACCGGCTCGCCCGCTCAGCGGGGCTCCTTCGGCAAGCCGAGCACCATCTCGCCGATGATGTTCCGCTGGATCTGCGACGAGCCTGCGTAGATGGTGCCGGCGCGGGCGTTCAGGAACGTGCCCACCCAGCTCCACGAGCTGTTCGGGGCGCCGGCGTCGTCGGCCTGGAACGCCGACGACGGCTTGCGACCCGACGGCACCATCGCGTCGGCGCCGAGGATGTCGATCGACAGCTCGGTGACCTCCTTGTGGTACTCGCTCCAGTAGAGCTTCGAGATCGCGCCGTCGGGACCCGGGTGGTGCCCACCGAGGAACCGGGTGAGCACCCGCATCCCGTTGTAGCGCATGATCTGCACCTTCGCGTAGCACGACGCGAGGCGCTGGCGGATGCGCGGGTCGTCGGCGACACCGCGTTCCTTCGCGAGCAGCAGCAAGCGATCGAGCTCGGCCTGGAAGCGGATCGGCATCGTCGCCGCGGCCTCGCCACGCTCGAAGCCGAGCAGCGTCATCGCCACCGCCCAGCCGTTGTTCACGCCACCGACGACCTCGGATCGCGGCGCGGTCGCATCGGTGTAGAAGACCTCGTTGAACTCGCTCTCGCCGGAGATCATCTTGATCGGGCGCACCTCGATGCCGGGCTGGCGCATGTCGACGAGGATGAACGAGATGCCCTTGTGCCGCGGGGCGTCGGGGTCGGTGCGCACGAGGGTGAAGATGTGGTCGGCGAGGTGACCGGCGGACGTCCAGATCTTCTGGCCGTTGAGGATCCACTGATCGCCGTCGAGCGTGCCGCGGAGCGCGAGGTTGGACAGGTCGCTCCCGGCATCGGGTTCGGAGTAGCCCTGGCACCAGGTGTCCTCGCCCGACAAGATGCGCGGCAGGTAGTGGCGCTTCTGCTCGTCGGTGCCCCACTGCAGCAAGGTGTTGCCGAGCATCTGGATGCCGAACACGTCGTTGGGCCCACCCGTCGGCACCCCGGCCTTGGCGAACTCCTCGGCGATGATCACCTGCTCGAGCGCGGACAGGCCCGCGCCGCCGTACTCGACCGGCCATCCCGGGGCCAGGTACCCGGCCGTGAAGAGGGTCGCTCGCCACTCGGTGACGAAGGACGTGAGCTCGTCGCCCTCCAGCTGACCGATGCCTCGCCAGGTGCTGGGGAGCTGCTCGGCCAGGAACGCGTGCACCTTCTCGCGGTAGGCCTCGGCGTCTGCGGTGTAGACGGGTCGCATGCCGGGACGTTACCGCGCGGTAGCCGGCACGTTCGCAGCGTGCGCAGCGGTCCCCGGCGGCGTCGAGGCCAGCCGGGCCGGCGCCCAGCCGGCCAGTGCCGCGGCGCCGACGAGTGGTGCGTGATGACCGAGCGAGACCGGCACCACGGTGAAGCCCTGCAGGTACGAGAGACCCGCCCGGGACGACACCTCGTGGCGAACGGCGTCGAAGAACGGCTCGCCGTACCCCAGCGCCAACGTGCCGCCGATGACGGCGAGCTGCAGATCGACCAGCGCGCCGACCGAGACGAGCGCGCGGCCGACGAGCGTGCCGGTGCGCTCGATGATGGCGCGGGGCGCCCGTTGCGCGGCGCGACCTGTCTCGAGCTCGATCGCCTGTCTGCTGCAGTACGCGTCGAGGCAACCGAAGCCCCCGCAGGCGCAGGGCCGACCGTCGGGTTCGACGACGATGTGGCCGATGTGGCCGGCGTTGCCCATGCGGCCCTGCAGCAGCCGGCCTCGCGAGACGATGCCCCCGCCCACTCCGGTCGCGACCACGACACCGATGAAGTCGTCGACGCCTTGGCCGGCCCCGTGCCACGCCTCGCCCGACGCGATCGCCTTGGCGTCGGTGTCGACCACGGTCGGCAACCCGGTGAGCTCGACCAGCAGATCACGCAGCGCGAACCCCCGCCACGAGGGGATGTACAGCGGCGACACGAGCCCCTCTGACGGCACGAGCGGCCCGCCGCACCCGACGCCACACGCGACCGGTGGCACCGGCGACGCGGCGACCACGCGCTTCACCAGTCGCGCGAGTGCCGGCCAGACGTCGCGAGGAGGGGTGGGGACCCGGTCGCGGATGACGACGGTGCCCCGCTCGTCGACGACTCCGGCGGTGAGCTTGGTGCCGCCGATGTCGATCGCGAGGTACAGATCCGGCACGCTGCCGACAGTATCCGCTCCACGACGACCACTGTCCGCGGCACGCATCGACCTCAGGACGTCTACTCTGCTCGTCATGACGGCCCTCTTCGATCCCGCGCCCGGACCGCAGTCGGCGGCCGGTCCGGCCGCGGTGCGCAAGACCTTCGCCTCGCTGTTCGACGCGATCACCACCAACGTGGCGAGCGTCGTGCACGGCAAGCGCGAGGCGATCGATCTGGCGGTCATGTGCCTCCTGGCCGAAGGGCACCTCCTCATCGAGGACGTTCCCGGCGTCGGCAAGACGAGCCTCGCGAAGGCGCTCGCCGGCTCGATCGACTGCACGTGGAAGCGCGTGCAGTTCACGCCCGACCTGCTGCCCACCGACCTCGTCGGGGTCAGCGTGCTGCAGCGCGCGTCCGAGAGCTTCGTGTTCCAACCCGGCCCGCTGTTCGCCAACATCGTCCTCGCCGACGAGATCAACCGTGCGTCGCCGAAGACCCAGTCCGCGCTCCTCGAGGCGATGGAGGAGCGGCAGGTGTCGGCCGAGGGCCGCACGTACCAGCTGCCGGTGCCGTTCATGGTCGCCGCGACGCAGAACCCGATCGAGCAGGAGGGCACCTACCGCCTGCCGGAGAGCCAGCTCGACCGCTTCCTGATGCGGTTGTCGCTCGGCTATCCGGGGCGCCAGGCCGAGCTGAGCATCCTCGACAGCCACGGCGCCGCTGCCGCACTGGCCGACCTGCAGCCGGTCGTCAGCGCGTCCGAGGTGATCGCCATGTCGGAGGCTGTCCGCGCCGTCCACATGGCCGACGCGCTGAAGTCCTACCTCGTCGACATCGCCGAGACGAGCCGGGCACATCAGGGCCTGATGCTCGGCCTCTCGCCGCGCGCGACCCTGCAGCTCGCCCGCGCCACCCGCTCCCGCGCCGCCGCCAGCGGCCGCGAGTTCGCCACACCTGACGACGTCAAGTCGGTCGCGATCGCCGTGCTGGCCCACCGCGTCGTCATCCGGCCCGATGCGGCGTCGCGCGGGCTGACGGCCGAGCACGCCATCCGCGAGGTGCTCGACTCCGTGCCCGTGCCCACGGGGCGCTAGTGCTCACCCGCAGCGGGTGGGGCGCGATCGCGCTGGCGATCGCGGCGTTCGTCATCGGCCGCGTCTTCGGGATCGTCGAGCTCTTCGTCCTGGGCGCCGGGATCGGCGCGGCGATCCTGGTCGCGGTGGTCACCCTCTCGCGCACTCCGCCACGTCTCGCCGTCCGCCGGCTCATCGACCCGTCCACCGTGCAGGCGGGCGATGCTGCGCGCGTCGACATCCAGATCGCCAACGCCGGCTCGCGACGCAGCCCGGTCGTCCAGCTGTGGGAGCCCGTCGGCAGCTCCGGTGGCGCCACCATGAACCTCGCCCCGCTGCGCCCCCGCGAGCGGTCGACCGCGGCGTACCGGTTGCCCACCTCCGGCCGCGGGATCGTGCGCGTCGGGCCGATGCGGGCCCGCCGCCGTGACGTCCTCGGTCTCGCGTCGCGCACGTTCGTCATCCCCGGCTCGAGCGAGCTGCTCGTCATGCCGCAGCACCATCCCGTCCGCTTCGCGCTCGGCGGTTCGTCGGGCCGGCTCGGCGACCACCTGCGGTTGAAGGCACACGGCCAGTCGGGCAGCGAGTTCCACTCGTTGCGCGAGTACGTGCAGGGTGACGACCTCCGCCGGATCAGCTGGAAGGCATCGGCACGGTCGAACGACCTCATCGTGAAGGAGACGGCGCTCGAGGGGGTCAAGCGGTGCTCGGTGGTGCTCGACACCGATGCCGGCGCGTACGACAGCGACGGGTTCGAGCGGGCGGTGTCGGCCGCGGCCAGCCTCGTGACAGGCGCTGCCGCAGCCGGCCTGAACACACGCCTCGTCGCGCTCGACACCGACCTGCGCGGCCACGACGTCGCCCCGATCGCGCTGCGCTGGCTCGCCACCGTGCAACCGGGCGACCACGCGGGCGGCGTCATGCCCCCGCTGAAGTCCGGAGAGGGCCTGGGTCTCGTCGTGCTCGTCACGTCGACGGCGGCCAGCGCGCGAGCAGCCGAGATGCGCAGCTCGATCGGTCCGGAGGACACCCTCGTCGTCGTGACGTCCCAGTCGGGCGCCGCCGTCCGTGGCACCCGGTTCGTCGTCGACGCGTCGACTCCCGACGCGTTCGCCGAGTCGTGGGCCGCGCTCACCGGCAACCTCGCGGGAGGGCCTCGCCTCCCGAGCGCGTACGAGGCAGTCGGATGACGAGCGCGCGCAGCCCACGCCGGGCCCGACCGACCGACGCCGACCACATCATCGCCAGCGTCGTGCTGCTGCTGCTCAGCGCGATCACCGCGATCGCGATGTGTCGCGTGTTCGCCGATTGGGTGTTCCTGCGCTCGCTGCTGGTGATGGTCGTGGGCGTCCACGCGGTCAGCATCGTGCTGCGCATCGCACGCGTGCCCGGCATCGTGGCCATGCCGATCGTGCTGCTCGTCGTGATCGAGCTCCTCGCGCTGCTCTTCTACCGCGACACCCTCCACGTCGTGCTGCCGTCGGGAGACACGCTGCGGTTCATGCGCCTCGATCTGCGGCTCGTGTGGTCGCAGTTCCCCTCGGCGGTCGCACCGGTCCCGAGTGAGGGGGGCTTCCTGATCGCCGCCGCGCTCGGCATCGGTCTCGTGGCGATGTTCGCCGACGCGTTCGCGTTCCGCGCCTACGGCCGCGCCGAAGCCGTGGTGCCCGCCGGCGTGCTGTTCGTCTTCACCGCGGCGCTCGGCACCGAGCGCAACCGGATCACGGTCGCATCGGCGTGGTTCGCAGCCGCGCTCGTGGTCGTCGCCGTCCTGCGGGCCCTGCACGGCGGGGGCACGGAGTCGTGGCTCGGCCGCCGCCGCCGGGCAGTGGGGGCAGCCCTGCCCGCCACGGCCATGTGCGCACTGGTCGCGGCGCTCGGCGCTGGTGTGCTCGGCCCCCTGGTGCCCGGTGCGGGATCCGAGCCGTTGCTCGACACCCGGCAATCGGACAGCGACGTCACGAGCGTGCTCAACCCGCTCGTCGACATCCGCTCGCAGCTCGTCAACCGCCGGAACACCGAGATGTTCACCGTCTCGGCGTCCGCCGGGCGGTACTGGCGAGCGAGCGGCCTCACCCAGTTCGACGGCACGACGTGGAGCCTGCCCGACAGCAGCCTGCAGTCCGCCGACGGCGAGCTGAACGCCACCTTCCCGCAGTCGCAGATCGTCCAGCAGCAGATCAAGATCGGCAAGCTGGGCGGCGAGCTCGTGCCCACCGCGTTCCGTCCGATCCGAACTGCGCAGACCGACCTGCTGTGGTTGCCGAGCACCGACACGTTGGTGCTCGACGAGGGGAGCCTGGAGGCCGGCGACGTCTACAACATCGCCGCCGACGTGTACGTGCCACCGGCCGAGGTGCTGCGCGCGGCCGGTGTGGCCGCCCCGCCGGGACCGGAGTTCCTCGAGCTGCCCTCCGGCGTGCCGTCGGAGGTGGTCGACCAGGCCTTCGCCGTCACCGCGGACGCGACCACGCCCTACGACAAGGCGATCGCCCTGCAGAACTGGTTCCGCACCGAGTTCACCTACGACCTGAACGTGCAGAGCGGCCACAGCGACAACGCGATCCTGAGCTTCCTGCGCATCCGTCGTGGCTATTGCGAGCAGTTCGCCGGCACCTTCGGTGTGATGGCGCGGGCGATCGGCCTTCCCGCCCGTGTCGCGGTCGGCTTCACGAAGGGCGAGCTCGGCAGCGACGGCGTGTACCACGTGTACGGCCGCAACGCGCACGCATGGCCCGAGGTCTGGTTCGACGGCATCGGCTGGGTCCTCTTCGAGCCGACGCCGGGGCGGGGCGCCCCCGGCGCCGAGAGCGCCACCGGGGTGCCGGAGGCGCAGGACGACTCCCCCACGGAGTTCAGCGACGAACCGGCCGCCACCGTCACACCGACCACCTTGGCCCCCGGCACCCCGACGACGATCCGGCCGCTCGAAGGCAACCCCGAGCCGCGAACGGGCACGAGCGTGCCGGTGGCGGTCGTGTCGGGCCGCGCGTCGGGCGGCAGCAACGGCGCGGTCCCGTGGATCCTGCTCGCGATCGCCGTCGTCGTGGCATGGGCGGTCGCGATGCCGGCGCTCGTCCGGCGCTTCACCCGGACGGGTGCCACACCGAGCGAGCGGGTGATCACCGCGTGGCACGGCGCCGTCGGCGCGCTGCAGCTCGCGGGTGCGCCTCCGCCTGGCGGCGCGACCCCCGTCGAGTACGCCGTCGAGGTCGAGCGCGAGCTGGGCGTCGACCACCGGTCGATCCTCGAGCTCGCCCGGTTCGTCACCCGAGCGATCTACTCACCCGACGGAGTGGGCGAGCCTGCAGCGCTGCGTGCGGCGGTGCTGCGGACGCACCTCGACGACTCGAGCCGCGAACGGATGCCCTGGTACACCCGCATCCTCACCCGGGTCGACCCCCGACTCGTGCGTCAGCGGTTGGTGGGTGAGCGCGTCCGCGGACCTCGGAGCCAGAGCAGCCGGGCGGAGGCGCAGTAGCGAGCGTCAGTCGGACTGGTCGCGCCGGGCAGCGCCGGACGCGTTGCGGCGCAGCGCGGCGACCTGCCGGAGGGCCTCGTCGCCCAGCGCACGCACGTGCCGCTCGGCCCACACGACCGCCGCCATCGCGCCGAGGAACGCGGCGAAGGCGAGGAACGGGCTGACCGTCAGGAGCAGGACGCACAGCGCGACGGCGAGCACGCCGCCGACCACCGAGACGAGCAGCGACCTCCGCGATCCCCGGCGAACCGGCGACAGGTCACGCGCGAAGTTCGGATCACGATGGAGCTGCTCTTCGATCTCTCGAAGGATGCGCTGTTCGTCTTCCGAGAGCGGCATGGGGTCTCCTCGTCGGCCGTTGACGCCATTGTTCCATTTTCTTTGTGCTGTGACAACGCGTACACCGAGCGCAGCGACTATTTGCCACGATCCTGGCCACCCCGATCCTGGTCAACCTGATCCGGGCCCCATTGCTGGGCTCCCGGCCGCACCACGCGCAGCGCATCTGCCGACACCGAGCTCGCCGGCCCGATCGAGGACGTGCCGAATCGCTCACGGATCGCGTCGATCGTGCCCGATGCCGTGACCCAGTCGGCCGTGACCGTCCGCACGCCGGCGGTCCGAGCCATGAGGTCGTCGAGGCTGAGCTGCTCGGCCGACTCGCCGAAGCCCGAGACGCCGACGCCGAGCAGGCGCACACCGATCGACACGTCGATGCGCCGCAGCATCGGTTCGACCGCCTCGAAGATCGCCCTCGCGGTGACGATCGGAGCATCGACGGTGTGCGAGCGGGTGATGGTGGCGAAGTCGGCGAAGCGCAGCTTGAGGGTGATGGTGCGAGCCCCCGTGCCGGCGGCGCGCAGCCTGCTGCTGACGGCGTCGGCGAGCCGGACCACCTCGCGCAGCAGCTCGTCGTGGTCGTGGCGGTCGTGGGCGAAGGTCTCCTCGTGGCTGATCGACTTGGCCTCGCGGTCGGACTCGACCTCTCGATCGTCGCGTCCCCACGAGAGGTCGTGCAGGTGGCGGCCGTGGGCCGGACCGACTGCGGCGACGAGGGTCGCCAGGTCGAGCTCGGCGAGCTGACCGACGGTGCGCACGCCGAAGCGCTCGATGCGCGCCATCGTCGCCGGGCCGACACCCCACAGCGCGGTGACCGGCAGCGGGTGCAGGAACTCGAGCTCCTCCCCGGGCGGCACGAGCCAGATGCCACGACCGGGCTGCACCGTCCCGTCGACGATCCGTGGCTTGGCCGCCTTCGACGCCAGCTTGGCGATGAACTTGGACGTGGCACCGCCCACCGAGCAGGCGAGGTCGAGCTCGTCGCGGATGCGGCGACGCACCAGCTCGGCGATGTGCTGCGCCGACCCGAACAGCCGGATCGAGCCGGACACGTCGAGGAAGGCCTCATCGAGCGCCAGCGGTTCGACGTGCGGGGTCACCGACCGGAAGATCTCGTGCACCTCGCGACTGACCTGCGCGTACAGCTCGTGGTCGCCGGGCAGGAAGACCGCGTGCGGGCACCGGCGCCGGGCGGTCACCGACGGCATGGCCGAGAACACCCCGTACCGGCGGGCTTCGTAGGAGGCTGCGGCGACCACGCCGCGGCGACCCGTGCCCCCGACCACGACGGGCTTGCCGCGCAGCTCGGGGCGCCGCCGCAGCTCGACGCCCACGTAGAAGGCGTCCATGTCGACGTGCAGGATGCTGCGCGGAGCGCCGGTCACATCAATCGCTCGACGCGGTTGTTGCGCCGATCCGAGCCGTGCAGCCGGAACCTGAAGTCGGCCGCCGGATCTGGATGCGCGCCGCAGGCACCGTCCAGCCATGCCCCGACCGGGACGTGGATCCACATCGGGCTCGCCTGCATGAGGGTTCGGGCCTCGGCTCCCGGCACCGAGCGGCAGTGCTGCACGATGCCGTCGGGGTCACAGACCGTGACGTCACCGGAGACCTCGACCTCCCACGCCTCGACCGTCAGCACCCATTCGAGCCCGGGTGCTTCGACCTCGACGCGATAGGCGCAGCGGACGAGCTCCTCGACCACGAGCCCGGTCTCCTCGCGCACCTCGCGCACCAGGCCCTCGGTGACCGACTCCCCCGGGTCGATGACACCGCCGGGCGGGGTCCAGTCGATCGAATCGTCGCGACGCCGGTTCGCCACGAGCACCAGCCCATCACCTCGCCGGATGAGCGCGCCGCCGACCTGCCACGACCTCACCGGCCCATGTTGCCACACCGCCCCTGTTCAACCACCGAGCGCACGCCGCCGCCGACGGCCCCCGAAATCGGCGATCCACAGCCGCACCACCAGGCCGAACGCCTCGCGGATGATCGACCCGCTGAACTTCGACTCGCCCTCCATCCGGTCGCGGAACGTGATCGGGAACTCGACGACCCTGCCGCCGAGACGCACGATGCGATACGTCATCTCGACCTGGAAGCCGTACCCCTCGGCTGTCACCGTGTCGAGCTCCATCCGCTCGAGCGCCTCGGCGCGGTAGGCCCGGTAGCCCGAAGTGACATCGTTGATCGCGAGCCCCAGGATGCCGGCCGCGTACCGGTTGCCCCATCGCGACACCCAGCGCCGACGTCGGGGCCAGTTGAGGGTGATCCCGCCGGGCACGTACCTGCTGCCGATGGCGACGTCGGCGCCGTGCTCGACGATGGCGACGAGGGCCGGCAGCACGGAGGCGTCGTGGGAGAGGTCGGCGTCCATCTGGACGCAGATCTCGGCGCCACCTTCGATCGCCCGCCGCAGACCGAACCGGTAGGCCGCGCCGAGCCCTTCCTTGCGCTCGCGCCGCACGACGTCGATGTTGCCGAGCTCGTCGGCCAAGCGCGCCGCGTGTTCGGCCGTGCCGTCGGGGCTGCCGTCGTCCACGACGACGATGCGTGCGTCCGCCAGCACGTGCCGGACGGCTCGGACGAGCGTCTCGATGTTGTCCGTCTCGTTGTAGGTGGGCACCACCACCGTGACCCGCCTGCTGGACGCCATGATGCGAGCAGGCTACCGGTGCGGCTGATGGCGGCCCGAGCGGTCGCGACGCCCGGCGGTAGCATCCGACCTCGTGCCCGAGCCCGACGAGCGTCCCCTGTCGGCGCTGCCCCCGCCTGCGGCGCGCATCGCCGCCTTCGTGGCGATCCTCGTCGCCGGGCTCGCCGGTGGGCTCATCGGCTACGCGCTGGTGAACCTGCAGTGCGACGGCAGCTGCGCGCTGCCGCTCGGTCTCGGCACCTTCGCCGGCGCCGTGGTGGCGGCCGGGGGCATGGCGATCGTGGCCGTGCTCGTGCTGCGAGCCGTCGGCGAGTGGCGCGAGATCGAGCGCCGCGAAGGCCCCCGCCGGCGATGACCGACCTCGCCACCGAGCTGCTCGCGCTCGCGACCCGGCTGGCACGCGAGGCCGGCGTGCTCGTCGCCGAGGGCCGCCGGGGCGGGGTGCAGTCGCTCGCGACCAAGTCCACCGTGACCGACATGGTCACCGAGTTCGACCGAGCGTCCGAGCAGCTGATCGTCGAGCAGCTGCGCGGCGCCCGGCCCGACGACGCGATCGTGGGCGAGGAGGGCACGTCGAGCGAGGGCACCACCGGCGTCCGCTGGCTCGTCGACCCGATCGACGGCACGACGAACTTCCTGTACGACCTGCCTCTGTACGGCATCTCCATCGCCGCCGCGGACGACGACGGCACGTTCGTCGGCGTGGTGTACGTGCCGGTGCTCGACGAGATGTTCGCGGCCACCCGCGGCGGTGGTGCCACGCTCGACGGCCGGCCGATCTCGTGCAGCGCGCTCACCGACATCAGGTCGGCGCTCGTCGCGACGGGCTTCAGCTACCACCCCGAACGGCGGAGCGTGCAGGCCGAGCGGGTCGCCCGGCTCATCCCCCACGTGCGTGACATCCGCCGCATGGGTGCGGCCTCGGTCGACCTCTGCTACGTCGCAGCCGGTCGGCTGGACGCCTACTTCGAGGAGCACCTGGGGCCCTGGGACCTGGCCGCGGGCGAGCTCATCGCCCGTGAGGCAGGCTGCCGATCGGGTGATTTCGCCGGCCGGGTCGCGCGACCCGAGGAGGTGCTGGTCGCTCCCCCAGCACTGTTCGATCAGCTGGTCGAGCTCATCGCTGTCGCGTCCTGACGGAGCGGCGGGCCGCGAGAAGGCTGCGGATCGCGATCGTTTCCTGCCATCATGTGCCCCGTGGGTACTCGCATCTTGGCAGTCGAGGACGACGAGCGCATCCGCTCGGCAGTCAAGCTGGCGCTCGAGGACGAGGGGTGGACGGTCGACGAGGCCGGCAGCGGCGAGGAGGCCATCGACCTCTTCGGCCGCGCCACACCCGACGTCGTGCTGATCGACATCATGTTGCCGGGCATCGACGGGTTCGAGCTCTGCCGCACGCTGCGCCGACACAGCGACGTGCCGATCGTCATGGTGACCGCCCGGAACGACACCCACGACGTGGTCGCCGGGCTCGAGGCGGGCGCCGACGACTACCTCACCAAGCCGTTCGCCCCGAAGGAGCTGTCGGCACGCATCCGCGCGCTGCTGCGACGCATCCGACCGATCGTCGCCGGCCACGCGAAGCTCTCCTTCGGCAACCTCGAGATCGTGCCGGAAGAAGGCAAGGTCCTGCGCGACGGCGTCGAGCTGCACCTCACCAAGACCGAGTTCCGGCTGCTGTGCGAGCTGGCGCAGAACCCCGGCCGGGTGTTCAGCCGCGAGAGCTTGCTCGACAAGGTGTGGGGGTACGACTACTTCGGCGACGGGCGGTTGGTCGATGTCCACGTGCGCCGTCTGCGGACGAAGGTCGAGGCCGATCCCGCCAACCCGCGACACGTCGTCACGGTGCGGGGCCTCGGCTATCGCCTGCAGTCGTGATGACCCGATGAGGCGGCCCGATGAGGCGGCACGCCGAAGGTGAGCAGCGCGCCGTGACCGACGTGGCGGTCGATGCATCGGCGTCGAATCCTCTGCCGACCCGATGGAACCGGTTCGCCGCTCGCATGGGCGGGCTGCGGCTGACGCGCCTCGGGCTCCGTACCCGCGTGCTGCTGATGTTCTCCCTCGGCGCGCTGCTGCTCGCCGTGTTCCTCGCGGCGGCCGCCTACAGCTTCACCCGCAGCAGCTTGGTCGCCCAGCGCGACCGGCAGGCCGTGACGTCGGCCACCCGCAACGCGACGGTCGCGGCGAGCGAGCTCGCCGGCCAGCCCGTCAACGCCGACGGGGCCATCCGTCGCCTGCGGAGCCAGGGCATCGATCGCACCGCGATCTTCTACCGCGACACGTGGCAGGCATCCGATCCGCTCCGCTACGGGCAGGATCAGATACCGGCGCAGCTCCACACGAGAGTGTTCGAGGACGGCGTCGCGGCGCGGATGACGACGATCATCGACGACGAGCCGGTGATCGTCGTCGGCATCCCGATGCCCGGTGTCAGCGCGACGTACTTCGAGTTCGTCAGCATCAGCGAGGTCAACGACACCCTCGACAGCGTCGGCCTGTCGCTGCTGTTCGGAGCCGTCATCACCTCGATGTTCGGCGTGGTCATCGGGTGGTTCGCCGCCAACCGCGCGGTGCGGCCACTGGCCGAGGCGGCGCAGGCCGCGCAGCTCATCGCAGGCGGTCGGCTCGACACCCGGCTCGAGGCGACCGACGACGTCGACCTGCGCATGCTCGCCAACTCGTTCAACGACATGGCCGCTGCCCTGCAGGCCCGCGTCGAGCGCGACGCCCGGTTCGCGAGCGACGTCAGCCACGAGCTCCGGTCGCCCCTCATGACGCTCGCCGCCAGCGTCGAGGTGATGCAGGCGCGGCGCGCCGAGATGCCCGAGCGCGCCCAGACCGCGCTCGATCTGCTCGTCAGCGACGTCGCCCGGTTCCAGGGCCTGGTCGAGGACCTGCTCGAGATCTCCCGGTTCGATGCCGGGGCGATCCGGTTGCACACCGAGGACCTCCTCGTCGCCGAGTTCGTCCGCCAGGCCGTCGCCGTCAGCAGCATGCCCCAGACCGTCGTGGACGTCACCGACCGAGGCGAGCGGATGGTGATGCAGGGCGACCGGCGGCGTCTCGCGCGCGTCATCGCCAACCTCGTCGACAACGCCCGGCTCCACGGTGGCGGCCAACCCGAGGTGCACGTCTCCGAACCCGACAACGAGGGCGAACCGATCGGGCACGTCTGGATCGCCGTCGAGGACCACGGCCCCGGCGTCCCCGTCGAGGAGCGCGACCTCGTGTTCGAGCGCTTCGCTCGCGGCGGCGTGGCGGGGCGCCGCAGCTCGAGCGACGGTGCCGGCCTCGGTCTCGCGCTGGTCGACGAGCACATCCGGCTGCACGGGGGGCGGGTGTGGGTCGAGGACCGCACCGATGGAGAACCGGGCGCCCGCTTCGTGCTCGAACTGCCGGCCGAGGAGGTGGGGGTCTGATGCGGCGGGTGGCCGCAGCGCTCGTGCTCGGCGCGTCGCTCCTCGCGGCGTGCTCGGTCGCGTCCGACAACAGCCCGCGAGACATCGACGCCAAGGACCTCGACCTGAACGTGCAGGACCCCTCCGACGTGGGCCAGGCCGCGGCGGGTGCGGGACGGATCTACCTGCTGGCGCCGGACGTCCCCGGACAGCCGTCACGTCTGCGGTCGGTCGCTCGCGACATCGACGACGACCCCGCGGCCGTGATGGCCGCGCTGCTCGCCGGACCGAACAGCAACGAGTTCGAGGACCGGTTCCGCAGCGGGCTGCCGTCCGACACGCAAGTGCTCGGGATCACCCGGCGGTCGGGTGGGGTGCTCGCCCTCGACCTGAACGACGCGATCACCCAGCTGCGCGGCGACGAGCTGATCTTGGCACTCGCCCAGATCGTGTACTCGCTGAGCGAGGTCAGCGGCGTCACCGGGGTCGTCATCACGGTCGAAGGCGCCGACACGCGATGGCCGGCCAGCAGCGGCGAGCTGCAGTCCGACCCGTTGACCGTGTACGACTACCCGGGCCTCGAGCCCAGCACGCAACCCGCCTATCCGGCCGTGCCGAGCGAGCAGTAGCTCTGCGTCAACCGAAGAACACCGAGGCGATGTCGCGGTAGAGGTGGATGTCGACCGGCCGGGTCCGCCCGACGGTCTCGTTCAGCGGCACCATCACCACCGCCGATCCCTGCAGCGCGGTCATCTTGCCCCACTGCGACTCGTGCACGGCGTCGATCGCCTCGACCCCGTACCGGGTGGCCAGCACGCGGTCGTATGCGGTGGGAGTGCCGCCGCGCTGGATGTGCCCGAGCATCACGACGCGCGACTCGAAACCCGTCCGCTCCTCGATCGCCTGGGCGATGGTCTCGGCCACGCCACCCAACCGGACGTGGCCGAACGGGTCATACACCTTCTCCCCCACCGGCAACGTGCCGGGTACCGGCTCGGCGCCTTCGGCCACCACGACGATCGACGCGTAGCGACCGCGGTCGTGGCGTTGGCGCAAGATGGCGCACACCTCGTCGATGTCGAACGGCTTCTCCGGGATGAGGATGACGGTCGCGCCGCCGGCGATCCCGGCGTGCGTCGCGATCCAGCCGGCATGCCGGCCCATCACCTCGACCACCATCACCCGGTCGTGGCTCTCGGCGGTGGTGTGCAGGCGGTCGATGGCGTCGGTCGCGATCTGCACCGCGGTGGTGAACCCGAAGGTCAGATCGGTGCCGACGACGTCGTTGTCGATCGTCTTCGGAACACCGACGATCGGCAGGTCGAAGTCGCTGTGCAGCTGGCACGCCACGCTGAGCGACCCGTTGCCACCGATGACGATGAGCGCGTCGAGCCCCATGTCGCGGAACGTGTCGCACACCCGCCGGGGCCCGTCGGACGTGTCGTACGGGCTGCCTCGCCGCGTGCCGAGCAGGGTGCCACCCTTCGGCAGCATGCCGCGCAGCGACGACACGTCGAGGTGCATGGTTCGCCGGTTGATCACCCCGTCCCACGCGTCGAGGAACCCGATCAGCTCGTCGCCGAAGACCTGCTCGCCCTTGCGGACGATGGCGCGGATGACCGCGTTGAGGCCCGGACAGTCACCACCACCGGTCAAGATGCCGACGCGCACGTGACCCGAGTGTATTGGCCGTGCGCGCTCACCCGGCCGGAGCGCCGGCCCGCGGCACTCGCGTGCTAGGAACAGGAGATGGCGTGGGATTCGTCGCGACCGGTGCCGTGGCAGCGTCTCGTTCGCGACTGGTTGCTGTACGTGGGCATCATGCTGCTCATCTTCCTGATCGTCTTCCGTGACCGGATGTCGGTTGGGTTGGTCAGCGGGCTGCTCGTCAGCGGGCCGCTGTTCGTCGGCATCGGCGCGCTGCTGGCGAAGTTCGGCTACCAGCGCAAGACGCTGCGTGACCTGCGCGCCGAGCGCGAGACCCGGGTGACACGGCCCACGCAGGCGGCATCGACCGCGCGCAGCAGGCCTGCCCCGACCCGGCGCACCTCCACCGGTCCGCGCCATCGGCCGAGCTCGAAGCGCAAGCGCTGATGGCCGACGATCGTCGCTGCGTGATCGCGATCGACGCGGGCACCACCGGGGTGCGCAGCCGCGCCGTGTTCGTCGACGCACCGTCGCTCTCGAGCTACCGCGAGTTCGAGCAGCACTACCCGCAGCCCGGATGGGTCGAGCACGACGCCGTCGAGATCTGGGAGCGGGTGCGCGAGACGATGCTCGAGGTCGTCGCCGAGGCCCGCGGTGCGGGCGCCGACGTCGTCGCCGTCGGCATCACCAACCAGCGCGAGACCGCCGTCGCCTGGGACCGTCGCACAGGTGTGCCGCACGGCAACGCGATCGTGTGGCAGGACCGCCGGACCGCGGCGCGCTGCGACGAGCTGGCTGCGAGCGGAGCGTTGCCGCTCGTGCGCGAGCGCACGGGGCTCGTGCTCGACCCATACTTCACCGGCACCAAGTTCGAGTGGATGCTGGCGAACCGCGACATCGCGGTCGACGAGCACCTCGCGCTCGGCACCATCGATTCGTGGATCCTCTGGAACCTCACCGGCGGCGAGGTCCATGCCACCGATCCGTCGAACGCGAGCCGCACGATGCTGTTCGACCTGCACTCGCTCGCCTGGTCGCCCGAGCTGTGCGACCTGCTGCACGTACCGGTCGACGCCCTGCCGGTCGTCCTGCCGTCGAGCGGACGGTTCGGCCTCACCTCCGACCGATGCGGCGTGCCTGCCGGCATCCCGATCAGCGGCATCGCCGGCGACCAGCAGGCGGCGCTCTTCGGGCAGGCCTGTTGCGCACCGGGCATGGCGAAGAACACCTACGGCACGGGCAGCTTCGTGCTGATGAACGTCGGTGCCACGTGCCCGCCACCGACCGAGGGCATGTTGACCACGGTCGCGTGGACGCTCGCCGACGGCTCGACGGCATACGCGCTCGAGGGCGCGATCTTCGTCACCGGCGCCGCCGTGCAGTGGCTGCGCGACGGACTCTCGTTGATCGGTGAGTCGGCCGAGATCGGTGCACTTGCTGCCGGCGTGCCCGACAACGGCGGCGTGTACCTCGTGCCCGCGTTCACCGGGCTCGGCAGCCCGTGGTGGGACCCACACGCTCGCGGCACCGTGCTCGGCATCACCCGCGGCACCACCCGCGCGCATCTCGCCCGGGCTTGCGTCGAGGCGATGGCCTACCAGACCCGTGACGTCGTCGACGCGATGGTCGCCGCGTCCGGCACCCCCATCTCCGATCTGCGCGTCGACGGCGGCGCATCGGTGATGGACATCTTGATGCAGATGCAGGCAGAGCAGCTGGGTGTGCCCGTCCGGCGGCCCGTCGATCAGGAGACGACCTCGCTCGGCGCTGCGTTCCTCGCCGGCCTCGCCGAGGGCGTGTGGCCGTCGCTCGACGCGATCGGCGCGCGGTGGGAGCTGGACGCCGAGTTCACACCGGAGGGCGGCGACATGCGCGTGATCGCCGACATGTTGCACGGCCAGTGGCTGCAGGCCGTCGAGCGGTCACGCAGGTGGGCCGACGACGGCTGAGGCCAGCAGTGCGTCGGCCACACGGCACAGCAGCACCATCTGCTGTCGCTCCCGCGTGTGGAAAGGGCGCCCGCTCCGCCCGACCGCGACGGTCATGTGCCCGACCGCGAGGTGCGACCACGCGAGGTCGTCCGCTGCGGCCGCCGCGTGCTCTGCGGCGCCCAGGTGCCGGCTGCCCTGCGCGAACGCCGCGATCCACCCGCACTCGGGTGGCGACCCGACCGTGACGAGGGCGCGCTCGGACGCGTCGTCGAGTGCGACCACCCAGTCGCCGTCGAGCAGGTCGAGGAGGCGCTGACACAGGGTCGCGAGACGATCGGGCGGTGCCGCCTCGGCGAGGACCGCCGCCACCTGCAGGGCGATCAGGCCTGACTCGGGGCGATCGCTCGCAACCCGGCGGACGTCCTCGACGGCGACGCCGTCGACCTGGGTGATCTCGGTGACGAGCAGATCGATCACCGACCCGTCGGGCAGCGCGACGACGAGCTCGTCGACTGCTCGCCCGCCACCGCGCTCGAGGATGTCGATGCCGATGACGTCGCCACGCAGCGCACCGATGCGGCTCGCCACCTGGCCGAGCGCTCCCGGACGGTCGGGCAGCCACACGCGAACCACGTAGGTCTCCATCCGCTCGGACGCTACCGGTGCCCTCGCATGCCGGCGTGACCGCCGTGTTGCGAGCGCGTGAACCGCCTGTCAGCCGAGCGTGGGCCCAGCGTTCGGCCCGGTCCTCAGCCCAGTTTGGTGAGGCCCTTCTTCAGGTTGCGCACGCCCTGCGCGATGCGCCGTTCGTTCTCGATGAGCGCGAACCGCGCGAAGCCCTCACCGCCCGGGCCGAACCCGACACCGGGCGACAGCGCGACCTCGCACTCGCGCACGACGAGCGAGCAGAACTCCACCGAATCGAGCTCGGCATAGGGCTCGGGGATCGGCGCCCACACGAACATCGAGCCCTTCGGCTTGGGCACCTCCCAGCCGATCCGGGCGAGCCCGTCGATGAGCGCGTCGCGGCGGCTCTCGTAGATCGCGCACACCTCCCTCGGGAAGTCGGCGGCCTCGTTCATCGTGACCGTCGCCGCGATCTGCACGGGCTGGAACGTGCCGTAGTCGAGGTAGCTCTTCAGCTTGACCAACGCCTGGACGACCTCGCGGTTGCCGACGAGGAAGGCGCACCGCCAGCCCGCCATCGAGAAGCTCTTGGTCATCGAGTACAGCTCGACCGCGCACTCCTTCGCACCGTCGGCCTGCAGGATGCTGGGCGGGTCGTAGCCGTCGAAGCCCATGTCGGCGTAGGCGAAGTCGTGGACGACGATCATCTCGCGCTCGCGGCAGAAGTCGACGACGCGCTGCATGAAGTCGAGGTCGACCACCGCGCCGGTCGGGTTGTGCGGGAACGAGATGACGAGCACCCGCGGCTTGGGCCATCCCACGTCGTAGGCGGTGGTGAGGCTGTCGAAGAAGTCGCCGGTGAAGTCGCCCTGCACCCTCGGATCGGCCAGGTGACGCATCGGCACCTGGCGCAGGTCGGCGCCGGCGAACAGCGGCCCGTAGATGTGGATCGGGTAGCTCGGGCTGGGCACGATGGCGGCGTCACCACGGTCGAGCAGCACCCACATGAGGTGGCTGAAGCCCTCTTTCGACCCGATCGTGTTGGTGATCTCGAGCTCGTGGTCGAGCTCGACGTTCCACTTGCGTCGGTAGAGCGCGGCAACCGCCTCGCGCAGCTTGGGCAGGCCACGGCTGAGCGAGTAGCGGTGGTTGCGTGCGATCTGCGCGGCTTCGCCCAGCTTGTCGACCGCGATCTGCGGCGACGGGATGTCGGGGTTGCCGAACCCCAGGTCGATCACATCGACGCCTGCTCGCCGTGCCTCGATCTTCAAGTTGTTGATGATCGTGAAGACGTACGGGGGCAGGTTGCTGATGCGGCGGAAATCCACAGGCCACAGGTTAGGAGTTCGCGAGCCGAACGTCCCGGCGTTTACAAATCGTCCACGCGGCACGCCTCTCCCGCCCGTCTGCCACGATGGGGCGATGGCGAACCCCCTGCCCGACGGGTGCATCAACGTGGTCATCGAGATCCCTCGTGGCAGCCGCAACAAGTACGAGATCGACCATGAGACCGGACGCGTGTTCCTCGACCGCCGCCTCTTCACCGCCACCACGTATCCGGCCGACTACGGCTTCATCCCCGAGACGCTGGGCGGCGACGGTGACCCGCTCGACGCGCTCGTCCTGCTCGAGGATCCGGTGTACCCCGGCGTCTGGGTCCATGCCCGGCCGCTCGGCGTGCTGTACATGCGTGACGAGGCCGGCGAGGACGCGAAGATCATCTGCGTGCCGCCGCGCGAGCCACGGTGGAACGACGTGCACGATCTCGGCGACCTCACGCCACAGCTGGTCGCCGAGATCCAGCACTTCTTCGAGGTGTACAAGGCGCTCGAGCCCGGCAAGGACTCGTCGACCGCCGGCATCGACGGCCGCGAGGCCGCGTGGCGTGAGATCGAGGAGGCCCGCGCGAACTTCGCGCGCACGCACACCGCCTGACGCTGTCGCTACGACATCGTCAGCAGCGCGGCGCCGATGCCACCAGCCATCGGGCCGAGGTCGGCGAAGCGCAGCTCGGGACGCGGCCGCAGGCCCGATGCGAACAACGTGCGCTCGAACGCCGCCCGGATCGGCGGCAGGAACAGGTCGGCGTCGGCGGAGATGCCCCCGGACAGGACGAACCGTTCGGGATCGAACAGGTTGGTGAGGTTCACGAGTCCGAGCGCCACCCAGCCGGCGAAGGTCTCGACGACGGCGAGCGCCTCGGGGTCGTGCTGCTCGGCGGCAGCAGTGATGTGCTCACCGCGGATCGACGCCACGTTGCCGACCGTCGCGAGGACGCCGGCGAGCTTGCCCGCCCGGGCCGCGTTCCGGGCGAGATGCCCCAAACCGCTGCCCGACGCGTACCGCTCCCAGCACCCTCGCTGTCCGCACGGGCACTGCAAGCCATCGGGCTTGACGATCATGTGCCCGATCTCGCCGGCGAAGCCGTGGTGGCCACGCTGCAGTGCGCCGCCGGCCACGTACCCACCACCGATGCCGGTGCCGATGCCCACCAGCACGAGATCGTCGCTCCCCCGCCCCGCGCCGAACCTCCACTCGGCGAGGCACGCGACCGTGTTGTCGTTGTCGACCACGACCCGAAGCCCGCTCTCGCGCTCGAGCCGCTCGCGCAGCGGCAGCATGAGACCGGCCGTCACGTTCGGCGCCTTCAGCAGGACGCCGTCGCGGTTGACCAGCCCGGGCACGCCGATGCCGACGGCGCCGGGTGCGTGGAGCTCTCGTGCGATCGAGGCCAGCGCGGCGATCAGCTCGTCGGCGTCGGACGTCGGCGTCGGGACGCGCGCCTCGTCGAGCACACGCCCGTCGTGGTCGATCGCGATCCCGAGGCACTTCGTGCCCCCGACGTCGATGCCGACCGCGGCGGGCTTCACGCCTCGGCGCGAGCCTTCAGCTCACGGACCGTGTTCAGGATGCGCACCTCGGCGCGGCGCTTGACGAACCCCGGGAGCGGTACCACGAGGTCGATCGTGAGGTCGTAGCGGACCTCGGTGCCCCCGTCGGTCGTCGCGGAGAAGTGGTACGCCCCGTCGAGCGTGCGCATGATGTCGCCGCGGATGAGCTTCCACGCCATCACCTCGGGCGCCGAGGCGTAGTCGTACCCCAGCGTGTAGTGGGTGCTGCGGCCGAGGGCCGACGCGCGGAACTCGACCTCGAGCGGCCGGCCGAGCTCGTCCCGGGCGCGCACCACGACGTCCTTCACGTCGGTCACCCAGTCCGGGTATCGCTCGACATCGGCCGCGATCTCCCACACGCGCTCGGGGGAGGCTGCGATCGTGGTGGTCTGCGAGGCCTGTTCTGCCATGCCTGTTGTTCTAGCCGATCTTGCGGTTGGTTGGTTGGACGGACCGATCGAGGCGGGGACCGAACGAGCCGTGACGGACGGCCCACAACCCGTTCATGGCGAGCCCGAACATGGGGACCAGGATGCCGAACGCGAGTGCGTTCACCTGGTTCCCCGACAGTCCGACCGCACCGATGATCGCACCGAGCAACGCGAGGGCGACCTGGGCGACGAGCGCGAGCGTCATGGTCAACTTGACCGGCTTGGGCGCCGTCGGACCGGTGAGGAGGTAGAGGTTGGCGACGCCGATCTCGTCCGTGCGCGACCGGTCGAGCGCGCTGACGTAGGCCCACAGGCAGCCCGCCGCACCGATGGCGAACAGCACCATCGACACCACGCCGAACGTCACCTGGACGGCGCGCTCGTCGTCGAAGGGGATGCCGACCGCGACGGCCAACGCGAAGAGGCCCGTGCCGATCACATCGGCGCGAACGAGCGCCGTCGACGGGCGGGTTCGATCGCTCATGAGGCGTTCATCATGCCAGCGCTCCGAGCGAGCGCCCCAACCGCTGGGCCAGGACGTCGTAGGCGAACTCGTGCTCGGCGCGCCGGCGCGCAGCCGTGCCCATGCGGGCGCGCAGTTCGCCGTCGTCGAGGATCGTCCCGATCGCGGCCGCAGCCTCGTCGACGTCGTCGGGGCGCCGGACGACGATGCCCGTCTGCCCGTCCGCGACCGCTTCGGCCGCTCCCCCGCTGTCACCCGCGACCTGCGGGATGCCGCAGGCGGCAGCCTCGACGAACACGATGCCGAAGCCCTCTTGCTCGAGGCCGCCCCACCGGTTGCGGCACAGCATCGTGAAGACGTCGGCGCACCCGTACAGGCGAGGCAGGTCGGCGTTCGACACCCGCCCGAGGAACCGGACCGGTGCACGCAGCTCTGCCGCGAGCCGCCGCAGCCGCGCCTCGTCGCGGCCTGCGCCGGCGATCGCCAGCACGAGCCCGGGGCGCGTCGCGGCCAGTCGAGCGACCGCCCGGATGGCGGTGTCGAACCCCTTGCGCGGCACGAGCCTGCTGATGCCGACGACGAGCTCGGCGTCGGGCGGCAGGCCGAAGTGACGGCGGGCGTCGGCGCGCTCGGCGGTGTCGAGTGGGTGGAACCGTTGCACGTCGACACCCGGGGGTACGACCGTCACGGGGAGGGCGCGGCCCGCAGCGCGCTCGGCCTCAGCGGCGGGATATCCGCCCGCGGCGACGACGTGCCGGGCGTTGCGCAGGACGTGCGCCAAGGCCTGCTTCGTGCCCGGGAGGCGGCCGGGCACGGTGACCTCGGCACCGTGCAGCACGACGTCGTACGGCAGGTGCAGCGAGGGGCCGACGATCCCGAGCGGTACGGCGGGGTCGAGGACGATCAGCTCCGCCCCCACCCGGCGCGCCATGTCGTGGATGCGGCGAACCATGATCGGGTGCGGGAGCAGCACGGGCTCGGGGATGCGCTCGACGTGGAACGGCTGCTGCGCGTCGAACTCGGCGGCCCCGCGGTAGGGCGACGTGAGGACGGCGAACGACTCGGGTGGCAGGCGCCGCCACCACTCCCAGAGCAGCGACTGGATCCCGCCGATCTTGGGCGGGAAGTCGTTGGTGACGAGGAGGTGCTTCACAAGGCCGCGGTCAGCTCGAGGCGCACGTCGGGATGCGGATCGGACTCGGGCAGGAGATCGTCCAGGTCGCACCGCCGTGCGGCCCACACGGCATGGGCGCGCAGCACCGGGTCATCTGCGGCAAGGTAGCGCTCGAGCACGGCACGGACGCGGGCACTGCGCACGCCCGAGTTGCCGATCACGATCAGCGCGTTGCGCCGCAGCCACCGTGGGTCGCGATCGCTGATGTACCAGCGCTCCCACCGACGCAGCACGTCGTCGTCGTCTGCGTCGAGCAGGGCGAGCACGTCGACGTGGGTTTCGGGCTCGCCCGGGGTCGACGGCTCCTCGTGCCGGGACGATCGCACGCTCGGCGGGCACACCTCCTGGCAGTCGTCGCACCCGTACATGCGGTCTCCGACTGCCTGCCGGAGCGCTCGGTCGAAGATCCCGGGCTTCTGCAGCAGCCACGACAGGCACCGCCGCGCATCGACGACCCCGGGCTGCACGATCGCGCCGGTCGGGCACGCGTCGAGGCAACGGCGGCACGATCCGCACCCATCGGCGACGACGCCGGACGCGACCGGCAGGGGCGCATCCGTCACGACGCTGCCGAGCACGAACCAGCTGCCCGCGCCGGGCAGCAGGAGGTTGGCGTTCTTGCCGTACCACCCGAGCCCGGCGAGGTGCGCGGCTTCACGGTCGACCACCGAGTTGTCGTCGGCGAAGGCGACCGCTTTCCAGCGATCGCGGCGCAGGCGCCCGGCGACGGCACGCAACCCCTCGCGCAGCGGCTCGTAGTGATCGGCCCACGAGTAGCGGGCCACTCGTCCGGACATCTCGACCCCGATCGGCCCATCCGGCTCGACCGATCGATAGGGCCGCGCACCGACGAAGAGCGCCTGCGCGTTGCGCACCGCCCGGCGCGGGTCGGTGGACCGTTCCGGGTTCTTGTAGGTGAAGGCCATCGTGTCGTCGAGCCCCGCGGCGTGCCGTTCGACCAGCGCGGCGCGGGCGCGCGTCATGACCGTCGCCGGCGCGACGCCCGTGTGGGTGATGCCGTGCGCCGCGGCGATCTCGCGGAGCTCGTCGACCAGATCGGGCGCGAGGGCTCGGGGCGCCGGATCAGATGGCCTCACGATGCTTCAGGCTAGGGATCAGACCGGCGGCTGCCAGCAGGCGCACCGCACGCTGCTCCTCGAGGTCGAGCACGACGGCCGTCGGCGGCGACTCGTCCTTCTCGTAGAGGAAGGTGACGACACAGTCGTCACAGGCGTCGGTGTGCCGCATGACGCAGCTGTCGCAGGTGATGGTGATGTGCGTCTCGCTCATGTCGACATCGTGCGCCACCGGTGTGACACGAAGGCCGGCGGACCGGTCAGCGGCGGCTGAGCTCGAGCCACTGGTCGCTCGAGAGCGTGTTCGCGCCCATTGCGCGCACGTCGGTCAGCACGGCCTGGTCGTTGGTGACCACCAGCACGGGCACCTCGTCGGGCAGCGTGTCGACCTCGGCGCGGAGGACATCGTCGGCGATCACGCCCTCCGGCGAGTACGACACTCGAACGAGCCGCCTGACCGGCGCCGACGCTCCGGGCACCGTGCTGCCGTCGAACACCACCGCGATGTGCGATCCGTACCGGCGGGCGACGTCCTCGCAGCTCTCGATGCAACGCTCGCGCTGTGCTTCCAGATCGAGCAGCGGCCAGCCGAGCTTGGCGACGTTGTAGCCGTCGATCAGGACGACCATGTCGGGATATCGCACCAGGAACTCCGTCGCCGCGCTCGACGATCCGTAGACGCCCCCGGGCAGGGCGATCGGCTGGCGCTCACTGCGTCGGCGGCGACGAGGCGCCTTGGGTTCGGGCACGCTCGGCGCGGCGAGCTCGAGCGACTCCAACCGTCCCGCCAGCCGACCCAGCTCGACTGCCATCGAGCGTGCCTGCTGCACCTGCTGGGCGAGCTCGGCCGCGACCGACGCGGCACCTGCGAGGACGACCTCGGCCGGCGACTCGGCCGGCGCAGCAGCGATCCCGTGGGCGCGCGTCGCGAGCACCTCGTCGCGCGTCTGCTCGGCCGAGGCGGCGCGCTCGAGCGCGGCCACCGCTTCGGCGCGCTGGGCTTCGGCCTTGGCCTGCGCAGCGGTGAGGCGCTGGACGGCCCGGCGGAGCTCGGCTTGGTGAGCCGCGGCCTCACCCCGCAGCGCGTCGCGTTCCCGGCGCAGCTCGTCCATCTCGGATTCGGTGTCGGCGTGCAGCTGGTGCAGCCGATCGATCTCGATCCGCAGGGATTCCACCTCGGCCAGCGCACGGTGCGCCGACTCCTCCGCCGCGGCCCGTCGCCGGTCGGCCTTGCGCAGCTCGGCCCCTGCGTCCAGTCGTCCTGTGTCGGCCTGCTCGCCGGCCAGCGCCATCAACTGGTCCTGCCAGCCGTCGGGTCGCTGCAGCCACACCATCCCGGCGTCGTCGACGAGCTCGGCCACTGCCACCGTCGCGAGCCGCTTGCGGAAGACGTCGTCGGCCTCGACCGCTCGCCGCACCTCGTGCAAGGCCTTGGGCGGGAGCTTGGTGAACTTGAGGTACGGCCTCAGCTCGGCGGGATACGGCACTGCCGGCCGCAGCTTCGAACCGGCGGCGGCGATGCCGACCGCGAACTCGAGGGCGCTGGCGACGACGCGATCGGGGATCTCGTCGCCGTCGGCCATGTCAAGAAGTGTACGGGGGTCCGATCTGGGCGCCCGGAAGGTCGATGGCCAGGACCTTCGCGTGCCCACCGGCGGGCAGTGCGGCGGCGACGGCGGGAGCGGCCGCGGGCGGGCAGAGCGCGGCGACCGTGGGCCCACTGCCCGACAGCCACGCGGCCCAGGCCCCGGCGCCGTAGGCCGCCTCGATCGCCGCCCTGCTGGCGGGGACGCGGTCGAGGCGCAGCGGCTGGTGCACGCGGTCCTCGACGGCCGTGCGGAGCGCATCGGTGTCCCCCGACGCCAGGGCGGCGACGAGCAGCGCGACGCGCCCCAGGTTGAAGACCACGTCGTCGAAGGGCACCGGCGCCCCGAGGGATCGGCGCGACTCGTCGGTCTTGGTGACGGCGGACGGGATCCAGACGACCACGGCCGCGTCGACCGCCACCGGCACCCGCGCCACCCGGCCCGCCGCGGTGGCGACGACACCCCCGTACAGCGAGGCCGCGACGTTGTCGGCATGGCCCTCGAGCTCGCTCACCAGGGTGAGCACGTCGGCGCGGGCAACCTCGCCGGGCTCGCCGCCTGCCTGCTGGGCGCGGGCCAGCAGTGCACCACCCACCCGGGCCGCTCCGCTGAAGCCGAGGCCCCGCCCGACCGGGATGGCGCAGTGCTCCCACAGCGGTCCCGACCCGCCGGCGGCACGATGGGCGATCGTGGCTGGATGGTGCTCGTCGATCGGTCGGCCCTCGGCCGGGGGCTCCCCTGCGCCGACCTCGAGGTGCACCGTGAGCGCCATCCCGAGCGTGTCGAAGCCCGGCCCGAGGTTGGCCGACGAGCCCGGGACCCTGACGATCACGTCCGTTCGGCGGCTGCGGCCTGCGACTCGGCGACGAAGCGCTCCAACCGGTCGGCTGCGGCCCCCGAGTCGATCGACTCCCCCGCCATGATGAGCCCCTCTTCCAGGTTCGATGCCCGATCGGCGACGACGAGCGCAGCTGCGGCGTTGAGGACCACGATGTTGCGGTGGGCCCCGTGCTCGCCCCCGAGCACGCGGCGCACGGCCTCGGCGTTCTCGTGCGGCTCGCCGCCGACGAGCTCGTCGGGGATCGCCGGGGCGAGGCCGAGGGCGAGCGGGTCGACGGTGAAGGTGCGCACCGAGTCGTCCTCGAGCGAGAGGACGGTGGAGGGGCCGGTGGTGGTGAGCTCGTCGAGACCGTTGCCGTGCACCACCCACGCCTTCACCGAGCCGTGGATGCGCAGCGAGGCCAGCATCCGCTCGGCGACAGCGGGGTTGGCGACCCCGATGACCTGGCGCTTCACCCGGCCAGGGTTCGCCATCGGCCCGAGCAGGTTGAACACCGTGGCGATGCCGATCTCTTTGCGGCTCGGCGCGGCGAAGCGGAACGAGGGGTGGTACGCGGCTGCGAGGCAGAACCCGATGCCCGCCCGCTCGACGCAGCGCTGGACGCCCTCGGGTGGCAGGTCGATCACCACACCGAGGGCTTCGAGCACGTCGGCGGTGCCGCACTTCGACGACGCCGCGCGCGCCCCGTGCTTGCAGATCGTGACCCCGGCGCCGGCAGCCACGATCGCGGCCATCGTGCTGACGTTGATGGAGTGGCTGCGGTCGCCCCCGGTGCCGACGATGTCGACGGCTCGGGCCCGCACGTCCTCGCCGAGGGGCACCAACGTGGCGCTCGCGAGCACGGCGTCGAGCAGACCCGACAGCTCCTCCGGCGTCTCGCCCTTCGCCCGCAGCGCCACCACGAACCCGATGAGCTGGGCGGGGGTCGCGTCGCCGGCCAGGATGGTGGCCATCGCCGCCCGAGCCTGCGACGCCGTCAGATCGGTGCGGTCGAGCAGGGCGCTCAAGAGCGCGGGCCAGCCACCGTGTTCCTCGAGGTCACTCATCGCAGCGAGACTATGCGCCCGTTCGGGCGGATCGCTCAGGCAGTTCGGCGACGCTGGCGGATGATCCGCCGTCGCTCGCGCTCGGTGGCCCCTCCCCAGACGCCCTGCTTCTCGCGGATGGTGAGCGCATGCTCGAGGCAGGCCACCCTGACGCCGCAGCTCGCGCACACGGCCTTGGCGTCCCCGGCGTCCGCGTCGTCTTCCGGGAAGAAGATGCTTGGCTCGAGCCCCCTGCAAGCACCCAGTTCCCGCCACACGATCTCTTTGGCAGACACGACCTTGTCTCCCCTGTTGTCGGATTCATGGGGTGACTCACCCCACGAACCCGCAATCTAGGGTCGCGCGGACGCCCTTGGGAAGGGGCAATTTCCGGGAATCGGTTGCGGCCGTGTTTCGGGTTCGTCCGCTCTCACCAGGGGCGCGACCACACGGTCACTCGTCGACGAGGTCTTTTCGGAGCTCGTCGATTGTCTCGGGGAGCAGCTCGACTGCTTCGCGATAGTCGGGGTGATCGATCGCCAGCACGACAGGTGACACGAAGGCCTCGACCTGCGCGGGCGTGAGCTCGAACCGGATGTAGTGCACGGCGGCAGTGACGTGCTCGCGGGTCAACTGCGACTGGTGTTGCTCGTCGGTGATCGACGGCACGATCGAACCGTCGGCGAGCTGGAACTGGAAGCTTCGTTCGATCCCGACG
Source organism: Ilumatobacteraceae bacterium (assembly GCA_050248155.1). Lineage (GTDB taxonomy): Bacteria > Actinomycetota > Acidimicrobiia > Acidimicrobiales > Ilumatobacteraceae > VFMC01. The sequence goes on along the minus strand of JBFWSW010000011.1, from coordinate 13,690 downwards.
AGTTTGGGGAGCCAGTCGCGCATCTGGTCGTCCGAGGTCAGCTCGAGGAACACGGTGGCGCACAGCTGTCCGGGCTCGGGCACCATCGGGTTGTAGGTGTCGAGCTCGTCCTGGATCGCCTCGTCGGTCGTGAGCCGCTCGACGCGCGCCATCTCGTGGATCTGGTGGCGCATCGTCTCGCGGTTCTCGAACATGATGGTGACGAGCGTGCCCAGCGCGAGCCGACGCCGTTGCTTGAGGGCGAGCACCCGGGCGCGCGACTGCTCTCGCTCACGCTCGTAGGCGCGCACGTCGAGGATGTCGGCGAGCGTCAGCTTGCGCGACGTCGACATCTGCTACCTGCTCTGCTCGGACGAGATCCCGTACGCGCGGGCGATGAGCTGCAGCGGGTGCAACGGTGACTCGCCCGTCTGCTCGGCGATCGCGGTGTTGGCGAGGTGGCAGTCACCCGCGACGACGTCACCGTTGGCGCGCTGGATCTCGCTGCCGAGCTTCTGTGCGATCGGCACCGAGATGTCGGCGTTCTCGGCGCGCAGGCCCCACATGCCGTCGATGCCGCTGCACTGCTGCACGAGCTTCACCTTGGCGCCCGTGAGCTTGATGAGGTCACGGCTCTTGAGCCCGATGTTCTGCGCCTTCAGGTGGCACGGGACGTGATAGGTGACCGAGTCGGGGACGTCGCCGGTGAAGTCGATGTCGAGCGAGGTGCCCTCGGCCTTGTGCACCTTCATCAGGTACTCGGCCGCGTCGTAGGTGTGCTCGGCGACGAGCGCGGCGTCGGGGCCACCCACGTAGTCGACGTAGTCCTTCTTCAGCACGTAGCCACACGTCGGCTGGGGCACGACGATGTCGAGCCCCTTCTTGGCCGACTTGGCGAGCGTGGCGACGTTCTTCTCGGCCACCTTGGTGAACTGGTCGATGTCACCGCTGTGCAGGAACGGTGCGCCGCAGCAGCCTGCCCCGTCTGCGAGGTGGCACTCGATGCCGTTGCGCTCGTAGACCTTCACGAGGTCGTGGCCGATGTCGGGCTTCTGGTACTCGACGAGGCACGTCGGGAACACCGCGACCCTGCCTTGGCGCTTGTTGATGCGGAGCTTCGGTCGCTTGTTGAACCAGGTGCTGAACCGCTGACGTGCATACGGCGGCAGCAGGCGCACGCTCGAGACGCCGGTTGCCTTCTCGACGACCTTGCGCACGAGCGAGCCCGGCGCCGCTCCGACGATCTTGTTGGTGACGGGGGCGGTGGCGCTGGCGACCTTGCCCATGAGATCGGTGCGGCCCATGAACGACGTCGTCGCGCGATCGCGGATGCCCACCTGGTTGTGGTGGTGGCGCATCGCGTCGGCGCGCAGCATGAGCCGGGGGAAGTCGATCGCCCACTCGTGCAGCTCGGGGATGTACGGGCAGTTGATGTAGCAGAGCTTGCACTGGAAGCACTCGTCGACCACCTGGTCCTGCTGCGCAGGCGTCAGCCGTCCGGCGTCCTGGTCCTCGTGGCGATCGATGTACTCGAACAGCGTGGGGAACGACGTGCAGAACTTGAAGCACAGCCGGCATCCGTGGCACAGGTCGTAGACCCGGGTGAGCTCGTTGCGGACGTCGGCCTCGTCGAGGTAGTTCGGGTGCTTCGGGTCGTAGGTGATCGTCATGGCGGATCGATTGTCGCGCGCTCGCCGGCGCTCGGCCGTTCCGATGGCCGGCCCGCGCCGGCGGGCGCGCGACGGACGTGGATCAGAGCCCGTCGAGGCCCTGCTGGAAGCGGCCGGCGTGGCTCTTCTCGGCGCGGGCGAGCGTCTCGAACCAGTCGGCGATCTCGGTGAAGCCCTCGTCGCGGGCGGTCTTCGCGAACCCCGGGTACATCTGGGTGTACTCGTAGGTCTCGCCGGCGATGGAGGCCTTGAAGTTCTCCTCGGTCTCGCCGATCGGCTCACCCGTCGCCGGGTCGCCCACCTGCGCGAGGAACTCGAGGTGGCCGTGCGCATGGCCGGTCTCGCCCTCGGCCACCGAGCGGAACAGCGCAGCGGCATCGGGGTACCCCTCGACGTCGGCCTTCTGCGCGAACCACAGGTAGCGACGGTTGGCCTGGCTCTCGCCGGCGAACGCCTCCTTCAGATTCTCGTGGGTCTTGGTGCCTTCGAGCGTGGACATTCGGATGACTCCTTCGGTGCCCGGGTGGGCGGTTGCTGGTTGTGGATGGATCAGGTCGCGGCGTCGGCGCAGCGCGCGCAGCGTCCGCGGAAGATGATGTCGGTCGAGTCGATCTCGAACCCGTCGAGGCCGTCGACGCCCATGTACTCGGCACCGTCGACGTACACGTCGCGGAGCTCGCCGCACACGGTGCACAGCACGTGGTGGTGCTCGTCGAGGTTCGGGTCGAAGCGCGTCGAGCCCGAGTCGAGGTTGAGCTGGTGCAGCTCGCCCATCGCGACGAGATCGGTGAGCGTCTGGTAGACGGTGCGCAGCGAGATGCCCGGCATCTGCTCGCTCGCGGCGACGTACAGCGCCTCGGCCGAGGGATGGGTGGAGTTGCCGTGCAGCAGTCGGAACAGCAGCTGCCGCTGCGGGGTGAGCTTCAGGCCGCTCGCCCGGAACGCGGCGGTGAGCTCGGCGGGATGCTGCACGACCCGCACTCTATTCGCAGCAGGTGCTCGTTCGCAATTCGTGCAGATTGCGGTCCGACGGTGCCGGACACGCCGACTCCTAGGATGACCACGTGCCGCTGACGCCTGTGCAGAGCCCCTCGTTCGACCGACGCGAGATGCTCGCCCGGCTGCGCTCGGAGACCTTCGACGTGCTCGTCGTCGGCGGTGGCATCACCGGCGCCGGGGTGGCGCTCGACGCGGCGTCGCGCGGGCTGCGCACAGCACTGGTCGAGCGCGACGACTTCGCCTCGGGCACGTCGTCGAAGAGCTCGAAGATGGTCCACGGCGGGCTGCGCTACTTGCAACAGGGAGAGGTCCGGCTGGTGTACGAGGCGCTGCACGAGCGTCAGCGACTTCGCCGCAACGCGCCACACCTCGTGCGCGTGCTGCCCTTCCTCATCCCCATCCTCGGCCGACCGTCGGCCGGCGACAGCACCAAGAGCGTCGTCAGCCGCAAGATCGCGCGGGCCATGGGCTCGGCGATGTGGATGTACGACCTCACCGGTGGCTGGCGGATCGGCAAGCTGCACCGCCGTTTGCGCAAGCAGGCTGCGCTCGCCCACATGCCCACCATGCCCGCCGACCGCCTGCTGTCGGCGTACCTCTACTACGACGCCGGCGCCGACGACGCGCGGCTGGTGCTCACCCTCCTCCGCACCGCGGCGGCGCACGGCGCGACGGTCGTCAACGCCTGCGGCGTGACGGGCTTCCTGCACGACGAGTCCGGTCGTGTGTACGGCGCGAGCGTGCGCGCCGACGGCGCCGACGTCGACGTGCGGGCGACGGTGGTCGTCAACGCCGCCGGGGTGTGGAGCGACGACGTGCGCGCCCTCGACGAGGGCGAGCACCCCGACAGCATCCGCCCCGCCAAGGGCGTGCACCTGGCCGTGCCGTGGCACAAGGTGCGCAACGACATCGCCGTCGTCATCCCGGTCCCGAAGGACAAGCGCAGCCTGTTCGTGGTGCCGTGGGGTCCCAAGGGCGACGGCACGTTCGAGCACACCTACGTCGGCACGACCGACACCGACTACGACGGACCGCTCGACGATCCGCAGTGCACCAGCGACGACATCGCCTACGTGCTCCGCGCGCTGAACGCGTCGATCGACCAGTCGAACGGGCCGATCACGACCGACGACATCACCGGCGTGTGGGCGGGCCTGCGCCCGCTGGTCAAGCGGGCGGCATCGGGGCGGACGGCCGATCTGTCCCGCCGGCACACCGTCACGACCAACCCGCACGGCGTCATCACCGTCACGGGCGGCAAGCTCACGACCTATCGCGAGATGGCCGAGGACACCGTGGACGCGGTGGTCGACCGGCTCGGACGCCGCGACCGATGCCGCACGAGGCGCTTGAAGCTGGTTGGCGCCGAGGGGCACCGCGACGGCGAGCCGGGCACGCTCGACGAGCACCTGCGCAGCCGGTACGGCTCGCTCGCGACGGAGGTGCAGGCCCTGATCGACGCCGATCCGTCGCTCGGCCAGCCGCTCGTCGCCGGGTTGCCCTACGTGCGCGCCGAGGCGCTGTACGCCGTGCGTCACGAGATGGCCCTGTCGATCGACGACGTGCTGTCGCGCCGGACGAGGGCGCGACTCTTCGATCGTGCCGCGGCGGTCGCGGCTGCGGCCGGCGTCGGTCAGCTGCTCGCGCCCGAGCTGGGGTGGGACGACGCACAGCTGCAGGAGCAGATCGACTCGTTCTGCTCGCTCGTCGTGGCCGAGCACGTCGCCAACAACCTCACCGAGGCCGAGCTCTTCGCCCACGGCCAGGGGGCCGACCGTTGACGGAGCCCACGCCGCCGATCGAGCTCACCGGCACGGCACCGCGGTTCGGTCGAGCGGTCGACGTGCCCGACACCGTGCTCGCGTCGCTGGCGAGCTCGTGCCCGACGGTCGTCCGGACGGCAGAGTGCGCAGAGGCGAGCCGCGACTGGTGGCCGCTCGCGATGCACTGGGCGCTCGCCGGCCAGGTGCCGCAACTCGCGTCCGCCGTGTGCTCGCCCCGCTCCGGTGACGAGGTCGCCGCCGTGCTGCGCATCTGCCACGACGCGGCGATCCCGGTGACGGCGGCGGGCGGCCGCAGCGGCGTGTGCGGAGCGTCGGTGCCGGTGCACGGCGGGGTGGTGCTCGATCTCACCGAGCTCGACGGCGTCGTCTCGGTCGACGGCGCGTCCGGCATCGTCGAGGTGCTCGCGGGCACGTTCGGGCCCGACCTCGAACGCGAGCTCGTCGCCACGCACGGCCTCTCCGTCGGCCACTTCCCGCAGAGCTTCGACCTCGCGACGGTGGGCGGCTGGGTCGCGTGTCGCGGTGCCGGCCAGTACAGCACCCGCTACGGAAAGATCGAGGACATGGTGGTCGGGCTCGAGGTGGTGCTCGCCGACGGGTCCGTCGTCCGCACCGGTGGTGCGCCCGCGGCCGCGGTCGGACCCGACCTCACCCAACTGTTCGTCGGCAGCGAAGGGACGCTGGGCGTCATCACCCGCGTGTGGTTGCGCACGCACCCCGTTCCGCCGGTCGAACGCTCCGAGTCGTACGCGTTCGCATCGTTCGAGGACGGGCTCGAGGCATGTCGGTCGATTCTCCGTCGCGGCGCGACTCCCGCCGTGCTGCGGCTGTACGACGCGGCCGAGAGCCAGCGCGGCCAGGACGGCGACGGCTCGCAGTGCGTCCTGCTCGTGCTCGACGAGGGCGAGCCCGCGATCGTCGACGCCACGATGGCCATCGTCGCCGAGGCGTGCTTCCGAGCCAAGGTCCTCGGACCCGAGCGAGTCGAGCGGTGGAAGCACCACCGCAACGACACCAGCGCGCTGCAGGCCTTGACGCGCAAGGGCTTCGTCGTCGACACGCTCGAGATCGCGGCGCCGTGGTCGGCGCTCGTCACGTTGTTCGGCGAAGTCCGCGCCGCGCTCATGTCGGTTCCCCATGCACGCGCCGCGACCTGCCACCTCTCCCACAGCTACTCCGACGGCGCGTGCCTCTACTTCACCTTCGCAGCCACCCCCCCGCCAGGCGACGTCGAGTCCACCTACGTCGCGCTGTGGGACGCCGGTCAACGCGCCGTGCTCGCCAACGGCGGCAACCTCTCGCACCACCACGGTGTCGGGCTGAACCGCAGCCGGTTCGTGCACGAGGCGTTGGGCCCGGCTGCGGCGGTGCTCGCCAAGGTGAAGGCCGCGCTCGACCCCCGCGGCATCCTCAACCCGGGCAAGCTGGGACTCGACTCGCCGTTCGGCCCGGTCGACTGGCCATGAGCGCGGGCCGACTCGACTGGCCGGCCGTCCGTGCCGGCGCCGGCGTCTGCCTCGTGTTCGCCGTCCCGTTCTCGCTGGCTGCTCGTTGGGCAGCCGACAGCCGTGACGACAGCACGCTCGCCGTCCTCCTCACCCTCGGCGCGGTCGCCGGGTTCGTCATCGGCTCCGGCGTCGCCGCGTGGATCCAGCAGACGGGGTTCCCGCTCGTGCACGGGCTCGTGACCGCGTCGCTCACCTACGTCGTCGCGCAGGCGGTCTTCATCGCCATCCGACTGCTCGCCGGGCGCGACGTGCGCTGGTTCGGCGCGCTCTTCAACCTCGGCCCGGTGCTGTTCGCCGGGGTCATCGGGGGGCTGCTCGGCCAGTACCTGCAACGCAGCGGTGCCGTGCCATCCTCGTCCCGCCATCGAGCAGGAGGCAACGGATGAGCGTGCTCGTCATCGACATCGGGACGACCGGGGTGCGGTCGGCGATCATGCGTGCCGACGGCACCCTCGCCGACGTCCACTACCGACGCCTGCCGCCCACCTCGCCGTTCCCCGGTCTGGTGGAGTTCGATCCGGTCGAGCTCGCCGACACGTCGATCGAGCTCGCCCAGCGGGCGCTGTCCGAGCACGGCGGGTCCGTCTCGTCGGTCGGCGTCACCACGCAGCGCGCCTCGACCGTGGTGTGGGACCGAGCGACCGGCACGCCGATCGGCCCGGGACTCGGCTGGCAGGACCTGCGCACGGTGCTCGCGTGCATCACCGCGAAGTCGGAGCACGGCCTCGCCCTCGCGCCCAACCAATCGGCCACCAAGCTCGCATGGCTGCTCGACTCGGTCGACGGCGCTCGCGACCGTGACCTCTGCTTCGGCACGGTCGACTCGTGGCTCGCCTGGCGGTTGACCGACGGTGCGGTGCACGTGACCGACCGCTCGAACGCCGCGGTCACCGGCCTGACGACGCCCGATTGCCGCGACTGGTCCGATCGTGTGCTGGACGTGTTCTCCATCCCACGGTCGATGCTGCCCGAGATGGTCGACACCTCCGGTGCCATCGCGCCCGCCACCGCGCTGCAAGGCGCCCCGGTGCTCGCTTCGCTCGTCGGCGACCAGCAGGGCAGCCTGGTCGGACAGAGCTGCGTACGAGCAGGGGCGACGAAGATCACCTTCGGCACCGGCGGCATGCTCGACATGTGCCTCGACGGTGACGCGCCCGCGTCCGGCCAGCGCCGCGAGCACGGGACCTTCCCCATCGTCGCCTGGTCGACGGGCGGGCGCACGACGTGGGGCGTCGAGGGGATCATGCTGTCGGCCGGCACCAACATCGAGTGGCTCTGCGACGACATGGGCCTCATCGACTCCCCCGAGCAGAGCCACGACGTCGCGCAGGGTTGCGACACCACCGAGGGGGTGGTGTACGTGCCGGCACTGCTCGGGCTCGGCACTCCGCAGTGGGACTACGGCGCGCGCGGCGCGCTCTTCGGTCTCACCCGGGGGAGCACGCGAGCACATGTCGTGCGCGCCGTCCTCGAGGGGATCGCCCACCGCGGCGCCGACCTGGTCGACGCGGCCGAGGCCGACACCGGCAGATCGATCGAGTCGGTCCGGGTCGACGGCGGCATGAGCCGCAACCAGACCTTCGTCCAGGCGCTGGCGAACGCGACGCAACGCCCGGTCGAGGTCGCTCCGGTGTCGGACGCGACGACGATGGGCGCCGGCTACTTGGCCGGGCTCGCCACCGGGGTCTGGTCGTCCCTCGACGACGTCGCCGAGATGTGGCGTCCGGCGGGCCGGATCGAACCAGGCCAGCCCCTCGACCGGGCGCAGTGGCAGGACGCCGTGTCCCGTTCGGCGAAGTGGATCCCCGACCTGTCCGCGCTCGACTTCTAGACGCGCCCGCCCAGCGTGGGGGTGGACGACTCGTCGCGCAGCAGGGTGACGCCCAGCCAGATCGGCACGATCTGGCCCACCGCGAACACCGCGGCGACCACGACGAGCAGCCACCGGACGAGCGTCGAGCTGGTCGACAGGTCGTCGCGCGACTCGGCGGCGATGCGCTGGGCCTCTTGCGTGGTCGATGTGTAGCGGTCGAGCAGGAGCGCCACGTCGTCGAGCTGCGTCGAGAGGTCACCGACGGCCTGACCGAGGGTCTCGACCTCGTCGGCCATCGCGCGGCTCGCCACCGTGAGATCGTCGAAGTCGTTGCTCAGCGTGATCAGCTGATCGGGCAGCGGTTCGATGGCCCGTCGGAGGTCGCCGATGGATTCGTCGAACGGCTTGACCGGCTGGTAGTCGGGCCCGAACGGGACGCTCGAGAGCAGGTCGAGGGTGTCGTCGATCGAGCCGGCGACGCTCTCGATCGTCGGCAGCACCTCGGCAACAGCGTTCAGTGCGTCGGGCAACGCCCCACCCACGAACTCCGCGCCGTCGGCAGTCGCGGTCGCGGTCTGGTCGAGCGAGGTCTCGACGGTGCGCATCGTCTCCTGCACGCTGTCCATCCCGGTGCGCACCGTGTCGACCATGGCGCCGGTGACGACGATCGAGTCGTCGACCGCGGTCAGCGCCTGGCTCGTGAGGAGCAGGCTGTCGTCGACGCTGCCGGTCACCTGGTTCACGAGGATCTCGCCGACCACGAGCCCCACGACGGCCGTCACGATCCCGGCGATGCCGACGCCGATCATCGACTTGCCGATCGCGCGGCGCGACAGCCGCAATGACCAGATCGATCGCCGAGCGATCGGTGCCTCCACCCCCGGATCGCTCATCGTGCCCCCGTCAGCCGGCGCCTGGTCGCGAACCACGCCAGCACGAACATGCAGACCCCGAAGCCTCCGAGGCCGGCGACCAGGAGTGGGTCGAGCGGGGCGCCGCGCAGCATGACGTCACGGAGCAGGCGCATGCCGTAGGTCACCGGCAGCAGCCAGCCCACGATCCTCGCCGCCCCGTCGAGCTGGCCGAGGCTGAGGAAGAAGCCGCTGAAGAAGAGGCTGGCGAGCAGCAGGATCATCGTGTACTGGACAGCTTGAGCGTCCGTCGACGATGCGAGCGAGATCACGAAGCCGAGCCCGATGGACGCGAAGAGGCTGAGCAGCATCACGATCGCGACGTCACCGATGCCCGCGGCCATCTGGACGTCGAGCACCGTCACGACCAGCGCGGTGAGGAGCGCACCCAAGGCGCTCCCGACGAGCAGGTAGGCGAGGTACTTCCCGACGATCGCCTGGCTCGCGTTGACCGGTGCGACGCGGAAGACGTCGGTGATGCCGAGCTGGCGTTCACGCACGAAGGACAGCGCGCCGAACGCGACGCCGAACTGCTGCAGCATCAGCACGACCGCAGCCGGTGCGTACCAATCGGTCACCTGGTTGGTGTCCTCGACCGCGAGATCGACGTCGCTCTCGAAGGGGCGCACCAGCACGGACGGGTCGGTCGCGGTGATCTGCGTGAGGTGCTGCTCGATCGAGTCCAGACGCTCCCGGACCGTGCCGAGCTCGCTCGCCACGGTCGCTGTCGATGCCGCCGGGTCCATCCGCAGGACGGTGTCGCGCAACGACTCGATCTCGCCCGCGACGTCGTCGGCGACGGCAGGGTTGCCGCCGGCGCCGAGTCGCTCCGTCAAGGACGTCGCGACGCGAGATGACGCCGAGAGCTGTGCGGTGACGGTCTGCAGCTCCTCCAGTGCGGCGGCTGCCGCCTCCTGATCACCGCGTCCCACGGCATCGTCCAAGGCCGTCGCGGCCGCGTTGCCGGCGGCGAAGATCTCGTCGGTCGGGCGGGCGACATCCTGGCCGCCCTCGACCACCGAGGCGAGGACCTCGCTGTTGATCTGGTCGACGGCGAGACGAGCGGCGAAGGAGATCGCCGTGCGCTCGATCGGGTCGAGGCGTGTGTGCTCGACGACGATCGGGGCCCGCTCACCGTTGAGGACGGTCGACAGCGGGTCGTCCGGAAAGGTGACGACCAGGTCGACGTCGCCGTCCGCCAGCTTCTGCTCGGCGGCGGCGGCGTCGGTCGTGACGCCTTCGTAGTCGACGTAGGCACCGATCTCGTCCGCGTACCCCTCGACGCGTTCGACGAAGGGGCTGCCCTCCGGCGCGACGAACAACGTGCGCATCGGCTGCGCCTCGTCGCGGTAGCCGATGCCGAAGATCGCCATGATCAAGAACGGCCCGGCGACCATGGTGAGCAACATCCGGGGTTGGCGGACGACGTCGAGGGTCTCCTTGCGGAGGAAGGTGGCGACCTGCAGCGGCCGACGGAACCTGCTCGGCCTCACGCTGCCGCCCGTTCGGCGTCGGTCGTGTGCGCCTCGACGATCTTCACGAAGATCTCGTCGAGCGACGGTTCGAGTGGGCTGATCTCGCCGACCGACACGCTCGCCGACTCGAGCAGGCTGCGCACCTCTCGCTCGCCCCCCTGCGAGTCGTCGACGACGACCACCACGCCCCAGTCGGTGCGCGTCACCTCGCGGACGAACGACTGCTCCTCCAGTCGTGTCAACTGCTCGCCGGACACCCAGTCCTGACGGAACTCGACCGCCAAGGGCGTCCCGCCGTATGCGAACGGGGCGAGATGTCCGGGCGGCAGCACCGTGATCAGGCGGCCGAGCGCCATCACCGCGACGAGGTCGCACGCTGCGGCCTCACCCACGTACTGAGTGGGGACCAGGATGGTCGAGCCGTTGTCGCGCAGCGACCGGAAGTGCGCCCAGAACCGCTCGCGCAGGATCGGATCGACGCCGGCCGTCGGCTCGTCGAGGAACAGCAGCTCGGGATCGTGCACGAGCGTCGCCGCGAGCGTCAGCCGGCGCTGCATGCCACCGGAGCACTCGCCGAGCAGTTTGCTGCGATGCTGCCCGAGGTCGACGAGCTCGAGGAGCTGCTTCAACCTGCGCCGCCGGTGACGCAGCGACATCCCGTAGATGGAGGCGATGAAGTTCAAGTTCCCCCAGACGCTGAGGTTCTGGTAGAGGACGGGAAGCTGGGGCATGTAGCCGAATCGCCGCCGGGTCGCTGTGTCGAACGCGGCCGGGTCGGTCCCGAACACCCGCACATCGCCCGAGGTCGGTCCGATGATGCCGGTCAGCGTCTTCACCAGCGTCGTCTTGCCACAGCCGCTGGGGCCGATCAGCCCGACGATCACGCCGCGAGGGACCTCGAGGTCGATGTGGTCGAGCGCCAGCTGCTCGCCGTAGGACTTCATCACGTCGTGCATCTCGATCATGAGGTCGGCCCCTGCAGCTGGCGGCACCGCAGCGCCGGAGGTCGGTGGGGGCAGGCTCATGCGGACGGCAGCAGCACCGCGTCGATCTCGAACACGGCGACCTCTTGCCCCTGCTCGCCGGCCAGCGCATCGTCCGGGGGCGGGCTGACGGTGGCGCCGGCGATCGTCAACGAGTCGCCGCTCGAATCGACGGGCAGGCTCTCGCCGTCGATCGTCGTGACCTCGGTGCGGGCGCTCAGCTCGTCGTAGGTGTAGACGCCGTCGAGGACGTGGCGGCGAAGCAGGTCCTTGGCCCGCTCGGGGTCGGTGACGAGCCCGGTGAGCTCGTCGCTCGGCACCGCCCTGAACGCGTCCTCGCTCGGTGCGAGGATCGTGATCTCACGCCCCTCCACCTCGTCGGACAGGCCCGACAGGTCGAGCAGATCGAGCATGGTGCTGAAGTCGCCGTCGGCGAGGGCGGCGCGCACGTCGCCGGCGAGGTCACCGAGATCCGTGCTGCCCGGGCCGGAGCTCGCCGGGCTGGAGCTCGCCGGGTTGCTGCTGGCTGGGCTGTTGGTCGCCGGCGTGGTCGTCGACGGTTCCGTGACCGTCGTCGCGACGGTCGGTTCCGTGGTGTCGTCGGTCGAGCTGTCGTCGCTGCATCCTGCTGCCACGAGGGCAGAGATGGCCACGACCGCGAGGGAGAGCTTGGTTCGCTGTGTCACGGGTCGGCGCCTACCCAGGCCCGATGGCGCCAAAACCACCGCGTCGCCCCGAGCGGACGACGTGCGCCTCGGCGCTCGGCGCGATCGACACGATGACGCAGGTGCGCGGCCGGGTCCTCCGTCTCTCCCTAGAATTGCTCCGCTCACCCCTGGCCAACAAAGCTGCGGGGAGCGATCGAAAGGACATCTTCCCTCGTGCACACGGAATCGCCCGACCAGACCGGCGACGCGTCGCCCGTCGCCGCGGCCAGGCCACAGGCATCCACCGCTCGGCGGCGCCTGATCGGCGCCGGCATCGCCGGCCTCGCAGGCGCGCTCGTGCCGCGACTCGCCGGCAGCGCCGGTGCCTCGACCGACACCTCCACCGGCGACAGCACCACAGCGGGCACCACCGACGGCACGCAGGCCACCACGACGACCGCTCCGCCCAAGCGACCCACCCCCGGCGACGTCGAGCTGCTGTCGTTCGCCCAGTCGATCGAGCTGGCCGCCGCCGAGCTGTACGAGATGGCGCTCGAGTCTGGGTCCCTCGGCGAGAGGACCACCGAGATCGTGCAGACGATCCACCAGGCTCACGTGTCCTACGGCCAGTCGCTCAACGCCCTCCTCGGGCGCAAGGCGCCGGGCGAGCCGCTGGCATCGCTGGTCGACGAGAGCTCGGCCGGCTTCGGTGGGAGCAACGCGGCGTTCCTCGAGGCGGCTCGCCAGCTCGAGGACATGGCAGTGGCGACGCACACCAGTCAGATCGCCGACATCGACGGAACCGACGGCGCGCAGCTCATCGCGTCCATCGTCATCGCCGAGGCCCGGTTTGCCCTCGTGCTGGCCGACCTCGCAGGCGAGACCGACCTCGCCAAGCTCATCAGCACCGGTGCCGAGCCGATCGCGATGGAGGGATGAGCGACATGCACGACGACATCCGCTCCTCCAGCGTCGGCCGGCGACGCTTCCTGCAGCTCGGCGGGCTCGGCGCGGCCAGCGCAGCGGTGCTCGCTGCGTGCGGTGGCCGCGAGAACGGCGGTCTGGCCCGAGTGGGCAACGCCCCGATCGTCACGCCGCTGCCCGATCCGGTCGTCAACGACGGGGTGCTGCTGCGCACCGCGGCCTCGATCGAGCGCTCGGCCGCCGGCTTCTACGACACGATCATCGCTGACCCCGAGCTACTCGATCCATCGGACCGTCCGTGGGCATCGACCTTCCGTGACAACCACGAGTCGCATGCCTCGACGTTCGACGATCTCACCGGCCAGGTCGGCGCCGAGGTGTGGCCGTGTTCGAACCCGCGCATCGACGAGTTCGTCATCGCCAAAGTGATGCAGCTCGTCAAGGGCGCACCGAAGACGGAGGACGCGGCCGAGGTCCCTCCGACCGACGATCCCAAGCGTGACATCTTGAACTTCCTGCACGCGTTCGAGTCGATGATGGGCGCGTGGGGTCAGGCGCTGATCCCGCTCCTCTCGACGGGCGACCTGCGGCAGGAAGCGATCACCATCGGCGCTCGCGAGGCCAAACAAGCGGCGCTCATCGCTCTGCGAGTCACAGGCCGGCCCGACGGGTACGTCGCGCCCACGGAGGCGTCAGCAAACCCGCCGGAGTTCCCGGTGGAGTACGCGATCCCCGCCGCGTACGGCCAGCTCAGCGGCCAGCAGTTCGTGCTCGGTGCGAAGAACGAGTCCGGCGTCCGCACGACGATCTCGCTCGAGACCCCCAGCCTGAACACCTACGTCTACGACTACCTCTCGCCCAGCTGCTGATTTCTCCGCGGAGAAGTCAGTGGTAGCCGGCGGCGAGGAGGCATTCGTTGATGTCGAGGTGGTCGCCTTGCCAGCCGCCGATGCGGTCGGGTCGTTCGGGTGGGTCGATGCCGTAGTCGTCGAGCAGC
>JBFWSW010000010.1:0-98526 GCA_050248155.1 Ilumatobacteraceae bacterium | reverse complement strand
ACCACCGGGCCGTCGTCCCAGCCGCGTCGTGGCACGAGGCCGCTGCGGTCGTCGGTGACGACGTCCTCGGTGTGTCCTCGCTGCGAGAGGTGGTGCACGCCTTGTCGGGCGGCCGCTGGCCCGACCCGCCCCCGCCGCCCGAGTGGGACGCCGAGGCTCCAACCGCCGATCTCGCCGACGTGCGGGGTCAGTTGGGGGCCCGGCTCGCCCTCGAGCTGTCGGCTGCCGGCGGTCACCACCTCCTGCTCGTCGGCCCGCCCGGGTCGGGCAAGACGATGCTCGCGCAGCGGATCGCCGGGCTGTTGCCCGATCTCGACCACGACATCGCGCTCGAGGCGACCATGATCCACTCCGCTGCCGGTGCCCGGCTGCCGCGATCGGGCATCGTGCGGCGTCCCACGTTTCGGGCACCGCATCACTCCAGCTCGCTGGTGTCGCTCGTGGGCGGCGGCTCGCACGCCATGCGACCCGGTGAGGTCAGCCTGGCGCACGGCGGCGCGTTGTTCCTCGACGAGTTGGGCGAGTTCTCGGCCGTCGCGCTCGACGGGCTTCGGCAACCCCTCGAGGAGGGCGTCGTGCGCATCTCGCGTGCCAACTTCACGACGTCGCTGCCGGCCCGCTTCCTGCTCGTCGCCGCCACGAACCCGTGCCCGTGCGGTGGCGGCGCGCCCGGCGAGTGCGAGTGCGACGAAGCGGCCAGGCAGCGATACCTGCGACGGCTGTCGGGCCCGCTCCTCGACCGGTTCGATCTTCGGGTCGGGGTCCAGCAGACAGCGGTGGACGATCTGATCGGCCAGCGCAGGGGTGAGGCGACCGCCGTGGTCCGCGAGCGGGTTCTCGCTGCGCGAGCGGCGTCCGTGGCCCGCAGCGGCATGCTGAACGGTTCGATCCCGGCGTCGTTGCTCGACCACGTCGCCCCGATCTCGGCTGCTGCGCGAGATCGCCTGCGGGACGAACTCGAGGCCGGCCGACTCACCGGGCGCGGGCTGCACCGCGTGCGGCGGGTCGCGCGCACGATCGCCGACCTCGACGATTCGGCGCGGCCGATCGTCGAGCGCGAACACGTCGAGCTCGCGCTCCAGCTGCGCGTCCGGCTCCGGCGGCAGGCTCGATGGGACGCGGCGTGAGCGCCTTGCCTCAGCAGGCGTACGCCGCAGCGCTGGCCGGGTTCCGCGAGATGACCGTGCACCGCCTGCTCGCGCTGTTGCGTCACCGATCCCCCGACCACGCCTTCGCGATCGCGAGCGGCGGCGAGCCGCCACCTCCTGGCGGCCTGCTCGCGCACGTCCTCAGCGACGCGGAGGTGCGTGCCGCGTGGCGCGGCTCGGCGAGTCGGCTCACACCCGAGCTCGTGTGGGAACGATGTCTCGAGCTGGGCGTTGCCGTGTCGGTCATCGGTGATCCCGAGCACCCGGCAGCGCTCGCCGACGATCCGCTGCCGCCGCCTGTGCTGTTCAGCCTGGGCGATCGCGCGGTGCTCGGTGGCCGGCGCGTGGCCATCGTCGGCACGCGCAACGCGACGGCCGCCGGCCGACACGTCGCCCGGCAGTTCGGCCACGGCCTCGCGCAAGCGGGCGTCCACGTCGTCTCGGGACTCGCTCGTGGGGTCGACGGCCATGCCCACGCCGGGGTGTTCGACGCGATCGACCAGCTGGAGGCGAACGGGCGGCCCGTCGCAGTGGTCGCGTCGGGGCTCGACGTCGTCTATCCGCGTGAGCACCGCCCCCTCTGGCAGCGCACCGGCCAGACCGGGCTGCTGCTCACGGAGGCACCTCCCGGGTCGGCGCCGATCGCGTACCGCTTCCCGCTGCGCAATCGCATCATCGCCGGGCTCGCCGAGATCGTCGTCGTGGTCGAGTCGCGCGAACGGGGCGGCTCGCTCATCACGGCGACAGCCGCGCTCGAACGTGGCATTCCCGTGATGGCGGTGCCCGGCCATGCCACCAGCCGGGCAGCCCGTGGGGTGAACGCGCTGCTGCGAGACGGCTCGGCACCGGCGCTCGACGTCGACGACATCCTGGTCGCGCTGCACCTCGACCACGGGCAGACGCTCGGTCTGCTCACCGATCGCCGGGCCCGGCCCCGACCTGGTGACGTGCCCGCGTACCGCGTGTGCGCGGCCCGCGCGAGCACTGTCGGCGACGTGGCGGAGCGCCTCGATGCCCCCGTCCTCGAGGTCGCGATGATGCTCGCTCGGCTCGAGCAGGCCGGATGGCTCATCCAGGTCGACGGTTGGTTCGAGGCGGCGGGGTCACCACTGCGATGAGGCTGACCGAATACTCTTCGCTCCGTGAATTCGGCAGCGAGCGGGCGCGCAGCACACGACGTCGTGCCCGACGCGCGCTCCGCGCCCGGACCGGAAGGCGTCGACCACGACGCGTGGCGGCTCACGGAGTTCGTCACGTCGTTGACCGCGTCCTCGCCGCACACGACCTCCGCCTACAAGGGCGACGTGCGCGACTTCGCCACCTGGTGCGCGCGTGCCGGCACGGTCGATCCGGCAGGGGTCGAACGCATCCACCTCCGGCGCTACGTCGCGTTTCTCACCACCCGCCGGTTCGCCAAGCGCACGATCGCTCGCAAGGTTGCGGCGCTGCGTCGCTACTTCCGCTGGTTGCGGCGCGCCGGGTTCATCGAGGTCGACCCCAGCTCGTCGCTGCGGGCACCGTCGGGCGAGGGCCGGTTGCCGCGCGTGCTGTCGGGCGCCGAGCTCGACGTGCTCCTCGACGGGCCTGCGCCGGAGGACGAGCCGGTCTGGCGCCGACGCCGCGACGACGCCGTGCTCGAGCTCCTGTACGGGAGCGGGTTGCGGGTGAGCGAGCTGTGCGGGCTCGATCTCGACCAGCTCGACCTGGCTCGGGGCACCGCGGTCGTGTGGGGCAAGGGAGGGAAGCAGCGCCAGGTGCCATTGAGCGAGGTCGCGGTCGACGCGCTCCGGCGGTGGCTCGAGATCCGGTCGGAGGTGATCGCCGCGGACGGCGGGGCGGCGCTGTTCGGGAACCATCGCGGTCTTCGGCTGGGCACGCGCGACGTGCGACGCATCATCGATCGCCGCGCCGCCAGCCCGACGCACCCACATGCGTTGCGCCACAGCTGCGCCACTCACCTCCTCGACGGTGGGGCAGACTTGCGTGTGGTGCAAGAGCTCCTCGGTCATGCCGACGTCGCCACGACGCAGCGATACACCCATGTCAGCAACGAGCGGCTGCGCTCGGTCTACGCCGAGGTGCACCCCCGCGCATGACGATTGCCGTCGACATCAGCCACTGGTGGGACCGCTGGTTCGAGTCCCGAGATGCGCTCGCTCGCGATCGCATCATCGAGCACTACTCGCCGCTCGTGAAGTTCGTGGCCGGCCGCGTCGGCGCCGGCCTGCCGAGCAGCGTCGACCCCGGCGACCTCGTCAGCGCGGGCATCTTCGGTCTCATCGACGCGGTCGAGCGGTTCGACCCCGAGCGAGGGGTGAAGTTCGAGACCTTCGCCGTGCCGCGCATCCGCGGTGCCGTGTTCGACGGCCTGCGCTCGCTCGACTGGGTGCCGCGGTCGGTGCGCAGCAGGGCCCGCGAGGTCGAGTCGGCCTTCAGCGAGCTCGAGGCCAGGTTCGGTCGGGCGCCCACCGACGACGAGATCGCCAAGCACCTCAAGATCAGCGCCACCGAGTTCCAGAAGTGGCTCGTCGCGATCGCCTCCACCACGGTCGGCCCGCTCGACCGGGCGCTGGTCGCCGGTGCCGAACCCAGATCGCTGGCAGGCGAGACCCCTGACTCGCCCTCGGCGATCGTCGAGGAGAGCGAGGTGCGCCGGCTGGTCCGCCAGGAGGTCCGCCGGCTCCCCGAGCGCGAGAAGCTCGTGATGTCGCTGTACTACGACGAGGGCCTCACACTCGCCGAGATCGGCTCGGTCCTCGGGGTCACCGAGAGCCGGGTCTCGCAGATCCACACCAAGGCCGTGCTCCACCTGCGGGCACGCCTGGCTGCGTCGGGCATTTCGTAGTTCGACCTCCATCGTTCGCTCGCTGGCGCTCGCTCTCTCCTGTCGGTCGAGTTGATCGGAGCGGCCTCCGGCCGCACCCAGCTGCTGTGCGCCTCACGGGGACCGTGTCGGCGCACGGGCACGACAACGAGCTCCGCCTCATCGGCGCGATGCGCCCTGCTGCCGTTGACCCAAGCTGGAGTCGCCATGTTCCTCGTGCTCGCATTCGCTCTGATTGCTGCCCCCTGTTGGACGCCTCCCGTCGATGCGGTTGTCGTCGACCCCTATCGGGCACCGGCCTGCACCTACTGCCCGGGCAACCGGGGCATCGAGTACGGCCCGCGGCCCGGTCAGCCGGTCGTGGGGGTGGCCGCCGGTACGGTCACGTTCGCAGGCTCGGTCGCCGGCACCAGGTACGTGGTGATCGAGCACGCGGACGGCCTCCGCGCCACCTATGGACGCCTCGCCTCCGTGTCGGTCGCCCGCGGCGACACCATCCGTCCCGGCACACGCATCGGCACCACGACCGGCCGCTTCTACTTCGGGCTGCGCCGGCCCGAGCCATCCGACGAGCCCGTCGATCCCACTCCCTGGCTCGGCCGCCGTCGGTTCCCGACACGCCTGGTCCCGATCGACGGCACGCCCGCACCATGGCCCGGACCAGGGACGTTGAGCTGTCGCAACGGCACGTCCACCCGGTAGCATCGGTCGACGGCTCGCCGACCCGCGGGCCCCCATCCCATCGCACCGCCCTTCCTGCGGTCGCCTGGCTCCGGCCGGGTGCCTGGGCTCCGTGCGCAGCCAACCGCAGAAGGAGCACATCATGGCCGTCGTCACCATGCGACAGATGTTGGAAGCCGGTGTCCACTTCGGGCACCAGACCCGCCGCTGGAACCCCAAGATGAAGCGCTTCATCTTCGGCGAGCGCAACGGCATCTACATCATCGATCTCGAGCAGACGCTCTCGCGCATCGAGACCGCCTACAACTTCGTGCGTGACCTGTCGTCCAGGGGCGGCACGGTGCTGTTCATCGGCACCAAGAAGCAGGCCCAGGACCCGGTGCGCAGCTACGCCGACCAGGTGGGCATGCCGTACGTGAACGAGCGCTGGCTCGGCGGCATGCTGACCAACTACGAGACGATCGCCAAGCGGGTCTCGAAGATGCAGGAGTACGAGCGCATGCGCGTCTCGGGCGAGTTCGACGCGATGCCGAAGAAGGAGGCGCTGCTCCTCGGTCGCGAGCTCGAGAAGCTGCAGAAGAACCTCGGTGGCATCCGTGGCATGAGCAAGCGTCCCGACGCCGTCTTCGTGCTCGACACCAAGAAGGAGCACATCGCGGTCACCGAGGCCAACAAGCTCGGCATCCCCGTCATCGCCGTGGTCGACACCAACGTCGATCCCGATGTCGTGCAGTACCCCATCCCGGGCAACGACGACGCCATCCGCGCGAACGCACTGATGGCTCGGGTGATCGCCGAGGCGATCGAAGAGGGCCGCTACGTCGCCAACAAGCGCAACCCGCAGGCCGCGCCGGCGCCCAAGCGCACCGCCGAGGACGAGGCCGCGTTCGCAGCAGCTCAGACCGAGGCCCGGCGCCAGGCCGCCCAGGCCCAGGCCGAGCGCGATGCCCGCCTCGAGGCCAGCCGCACGACAGCCGAGGCCGCCACCGATGCCGAGGCCGAGCCGGCCGCGGACGCTGCCGCCCCCGAGACCGTTCCAACCGTGGAGAGCTGAGCGATGGCATTCACCGCCAAGGATGTACAGGCCCTGCGTCAGGCGACCGGCGCCGGGATGATGGACGCGAAGAAGGCCCTCGAGGCCAACGACGGCGACATGGAGGCCTCCAAGCAGTGGCTGCGCGAAAAGGGTCTCGCCGCCAGCGCCAAGCGTGACGATCGCGAGAACACCCAGGGCGTGGTCGCGCTCGTCGTCGAGGACGACGTCGCCGCCATCGTCAAGCTCAAGAGCGAGACCGACTTCGTCGCCAGCAGCGAGCACTTCAAGGGTGAGGCCACCGAGCTCGCCCACCTCGTCGCCCGGAAGGGCGAGGCCGCGGTCGCCGAGCGGGCGTCACAGCTCGAGGACCTGAAGATCACGCTCAAGGAGAAGATCGAGCTCGGCGAGGTCGTGCGCATCGAAGCTGCATCTGGCAACACGATCGGCAGCTACCTGCACATCCAGGGCGGCCGTGGCGTGAACGCGGTGCTCGTCGAGATGGCGGGCGCGAGCGACGAGCTCGCCCACGACGTCGCCGTGCACATCGCCTTCGCCCGGCCCAAGTACCTCAGCCGCAACGACGTGCCCGCCGACGTGCTCGAGCACGAGCGTCAGACGCTCGAGACGATCAGCCGCAACGAGGGCAAGCCCGAAGCGGCCCTGCCCAAGATCATCGAGGGCCGCCTGAACGGCTTCTTCAAGGACGTCGCGCTGCTCGACCAGCCCTACGCCAAGGACGACAAGCAGTCGGTGGGCAAGCTCATCGGCTCCGCCACCATCGTCCGGTTCGCCCAGGTCGAGATCGGCTGAGCAGATGAGCCAGCCCCGGTGGCAACGGATCGTCTTCAAGCCATCGGGTGAAGCCCTCGCCGGAGCGTCGGGTTCGGGTCTCGACGGCCCGACCCTCGACCACACGGCTCGCGAGATCATCGCGGTCCGCGACCTCGGCGTCGACGTCACGGTGGTCGTCGGAGGCGGGAACTTCTGGCGTGGACGCACCGGCGCAATGTCGGGCATGGATGCCACGCAGAGCGACCACATCGGCATGCTCGGGACGGTCATGAACGCCCTCGCCCTGCAGGACTCGCTCGAGCGCAACGGCCAGGACACCCGGGTGCTCAGCGCCATCGAGATGCCGCGCATCGCCGAGCCGTACATCCGCCGCAGGGCGATGCGCCACCTCGAGAAGGGTCGCGTCGTCATCTTCGCTGCGGGCACCGGCAACCCGTTCTTCACCACCGACACCGCTGCGGCGCTGCGTGCCGCCGAGATCGAGGCCAACGTGCTCATCAAGGGCACCCATTCGGGTGTCGACGGCGTCTACAGCGCCGACCCGCGGCGCGATCCCGCGGCCGTGAAGTACGAGTCCATCGACTACCTCGACGTGATGACGAAGGACCTGAAGGTCATGGACGCCACGGCGATCGCCTTCTGCCGCGACAACGACATCCCCATCGTGGTGTTCGACATGTCGATCGAAGGGGCGTTGCAAGCCATCCTGGCGGGCGACCAGGTGGGGACGATCATCCGCCGCGGCGAGGCGCCCATCCGCGGTCGTCGCCACGACGATCCACCTGCCTGAGCCTCGTCCAGCGGCCGGCCCCTCGGGGCCCTGGGTCCGGGCCGGTTGCGGTGCCACCGACAGTGCTCGTGCCAGCGCAGATGACTGCACCTGGTGCGCTGCGTCACTACGCTGTCCCTGTGACCGAAGAAACGCTCCTCGACGCCATGGAGAAGATGGAGAAGGCCGTCGAGCACGTGCAGAACCAGTTCACCTCGGTCCGCACCGGGCGGGCGACGCCCGCGCTCGTCGAGAAGTTGCTCGTCGAGTACTACGGCTCCCCGGTCCCGCTCCAGCAGCTGGCGGGCTTCCAGGTGCCCGAGGCGCGCCAGCTCGTGGTCAAGCCGCACGACCGCAGCACGCTCGGCGCGATCGAGAAGGCCATCCGCGAGAGCGACCTCGGCATCAACCCCTCGAACGACGGCGTGGTGATCCGGTTGAACTTCCCGGCGCTCACCGAGCAGCGCCGCAAGGAGTACGTGAAGGTCGTCAAGAACATGTCGGAGGACGGCCGCATCGCGGTGCGGAACATCCGCCGTGATGCGCGCAAGCAGCTCGAGGCGTCCGAGAAGGCGGGGGCGATCTCGGCCGACGAGCTCGAACGTGCCGAGAAGGAGCTCGAGAAGCTGACCCACGATCACGTCGAGCAGATCGACCGAGCCCTCGGACGCAAGGAACAGGAACTGCTCGAGGTGTGAAGGCCGTGACCGCGACCGATGAACGGGGGAGACCCGCATGAGCGATGACGTCTGGCGGCGAGGCCAGCGCGACGAACGCGACGACGATTTCGGGCCGCCGCTCTTCGGCGACGATCTGACCAGCGAGATCGAGGACCCGAGCGACGAGCTGTCGTTCGGCACCGCCGACACCGGCCCTCTGCCGCACTGGACGGCTCCGCCCACCGGCGAGATGCCGTCCAACCTGGCGGGCAGCGGCCCCACCGACTCGACCGAGGACCTCGATGTCTGGTCGTCGTTCTCGAACGACGCACCGGTGTGGAGCGACGACCCCGCTCCGACGGGTGAGCTCGAGACATCCGACCACACCGCCGACGAGTCGATGCCGACGGCGATGTACGACGTCGTCGAGGACACATCCGCCGGGATCGCCCGGCCGAGGGGCCCGGGACGCATCACCATCGGCACCGACCCCACCGAGGATCGGATGGGCAGGCCGATGCCGAAGAACCGTGGCCGGTCGGGTCGCATCGATCCCACACGGCCGCGCCCGGCACGCCCGGGAGCCACCCCCTCCCCGCGCACCGTGCAGGCCTCGACGCCGCGCGACATGCCCGTCGCCGTCGCCGTCGGGCTGATCATCGCGGCGGCCTTCATCGGCGCGATCCTCATCAAGCCGTGGGCGGTGCTGGTCATCATCGTCGCCGTCGTCGGCCTGGCCGCCGTCGAGTTCTTCGACAAGGTCAGCGAGAAGGGCTACCGCCCGGCAACGGTCGCCGGCATCGTCGCCTGCACCGCGCTCCCGCTCGCCACGTACTGGGTCGGTGAGGTCGCGCTGCCGCTCATCATCGTCGTCGCCTTCGCCGCCGGGTGCCTCACCTTCGTCACGTCGTCGAGCCTCGAATCGAGCCCGATGCCCAACATGGCGATCACCACGCTCGGCATCGTGTGGATCGGCGTGATGGGCTCGTTCGCCGCGCTCATCCTGTCGGCCTCGAACGTGACGTTGCTCAACGCGGTCGGCCCCACGGACTCGGTCGGCACCGACACCTTGTTCCTGCTGGCGCTCGCCGTGGTGGCCAACGACGTCGGAGCGCTGTTCATCGGCTCCGCGGCAGGGCGCACCCCGCTGCGCGGCTGGATCAGCCCGTCGAAGACGGTCGAAGGGTTCATCGGCGGGGCGGCCATGACGATCATCGCGATGGTGGTCGTCAACGTGTCCGACAAGAGCGACACGTGGAACAGCTTCGGCGACCTGATGATCCTCGGCCTCGTCGTCGCGTGCACCGCACCGCTCGGCGATCTGGTCGAGAGCATGTTCAAGCGCAACCTCGACATCAAGGACTTCGGCAGCATCGTGCGCGGCCACGGCGGGGTGCTCGATCGCTTCGACGGCTTCCTGTTCACGCTGCCCGCGGTCTACTACCTGCTCATCCTGCTCGAGCCCTGGGTGACGAAGTAGCCGGAGCGTCGCGGCGGTTCGCGGGCGTTCTGCTGCCAGAATTGCCCCATGACCACGGTGCGTGTCGCGATCGCAGGCTGCAGCGGCAGCATCGGCACGCAGACGCTCGACGTCATCCGCGCAGAGCGTGAGCAGTACGAGGTCGTTGGCCTCGGCGTCGGGTCGTCGGTCGATGTCCTCATCGAGCAGGCGCTCGAGTTCCGCCCCAAGGTCGTGGCCGTCGCCGACACGTCGCAGCACCAGCGGGTGGCCGACGCACTGCCGTTCGCCCAGGTCGTGGGCGATCTCAGCGACCTGGCCGAGGATGCCGACGTGGTCGTCAACGCCGTCGTCGGCTTCGCGGGGCTTCCGGTCACCGTCGCCACGCTGCGTGCGGGCAAGCGCCTCGCGCTCGCCAACAAGGAGAGCCTCATCGCCGCCGGGCCGGTCGTGCAGCCCCTGCGGGCGACCCCTGGTGCCGAGCTCGTGCCGGTTGACAGCGAGCACTGCGCGCTGCACCAGTGCCTGCGCTCGTCGGTGAACGCCGACCGAGAGGTCACCCGCCTGGTGCTCACCGCGAGCGGCGGGCCGTTCCGGGGACGCAGTGCGGCCAGCCTCGCCGACGTGTCGGTCGACGACGCGCTCGCGCATCCCACGTGGTCGATGGGTCCGAAGATCACCATCGACTCGTCGACGCTCATGAACAAGGGCCTCGAGGTGATCGAGGCGCACGAGCTGTTCGGCACACCGTTCGACCGCATCGAGGTCGTCGTGCACCCGCAGAGCGTCGTGCACTCGATGGTCGAGTTCACGGATGGGTGCACGATGGCGCAGCTCAGCATGCCCGACATGCGCCTGCCCATCGGCTACGCGCTGGCGTACCCGGCCCGCATCGGCACGCCGTTCGGCCGCATCGATTGGGCCTCGCTCGGCCGGCTCGACTTCGAGCAACCCGACCGGGCGACGTTCCGCTGCCTCGGCCTCGCCTACGAGGCCGGTCGAGTCGGTGGCACCGCTCCGGCATGGCTGAGCGCGGCCAACGAGGTGGCGGTCGATGCCTTCCTGGCCGGCCGCCTGCGGTGGCCGCAGATCGCCGAGGTGTGCGACCGGGTCCTCCAGCGCCACGAACCAGGTGCCGATGCAACCGTCGACGACATCGTCGCAGCCGACGCCGCGGCCCGTACCGTGGCACGTGAGGAGATCGCAGCGTGAGCAAGTTGGAGGCGTTCAAACAGGAGATGGCCGCAGGCGGCTCCGTGGTCGAACGCGACCCCGACGAGCGGCCTGACCCGATGACGGCAGTCCTGGGCATCGGTGCCTGGGTCGCGCTCTTCATCGTGCTCGCCGCCGTCAACGTCTGGTTCGTCGTCTTCGTCGGAGGCATCCTCGTCTCGGTCTTCCTGCACGAGGTCGGCCACTTCTGGACCGCTCGGCGGTCGGGCATGAAGGTGACGCAGTTCTTCATGGGCTTCGGTCCGCGCATCTGGAGCTTCCATCGCAACGGCATCGAGTACGGCCTGCGAGCCATCCCGCTCGGCGCGTTCGTCCGCATCATCGGCATGAACAACCTCGACGAAGTACCGCCCGAGGACGAGCCGGTCACCTACCGTCAGCAGTCGTTCCCGAAGCGGCTGCTGGTCATCAGCGCCGGGTCGCTCATGCACATGTTGATCGCGATCGTGCTCGTCACTGGTGTGTACGCAGGTGTCGGTCGATTCGAGGAGAGCGGGCGCGTGGTGGTGGCCGAGTCGGTCGACTCCGGCACGCCTGCCGGCATCGCCGGGATCCAGCGCGGCGATCAACTCGTCGAGATCGACGGGCATCGGCTCACGAAGGCCGAGCAGATGAGCGACCTGCTGGGCTCGATCGCCCCAGGGACGCTCATCGAGGTCGTCGTCGTGCGCGACGGTGTCGAGATGGTGCTGCCGGCGACGCTGACGCAACGCCCCGGTACCGATGCGCCGCGGGGGTTCCTGGGTGTGAGCACGCAGTCGGTCGACCGGGTGGAGAAGTCGCTGCCAGAGGCGTTCGGCATCGGGAGCGTCGACCTGGTCCGGGGCCTCGGTCAATCCGTTGAAGGCGTGGTGAAGGTCATCAACCCGGTGAACGTCGCAGGCCATCTCTTCGGCACGAACGAAGACCCCACCTCGCGGCCGACCACGCTCGTCGGAGCGACGCGGCTCAGCGACAACGTCGGCACGTTCGACGGCTGGGGCGGCGTGCTGCTGTTGCTGGCGATGGTCAACCTCTCGGTCGGCGTGTTCAACATGTTCCCGTTGCTCCCACTCGATGGCGGGCACGCCGCGGTTGCCGTGTACGAACGCATCCGGTCGCGTCGGGGACGCCGGTACTTCGCCGATGTCGCCAAGCTCATGCCCGTGGTGTCGATCACGATCGCCGTCCTGGCGTTCATGTTCCTCACCGGTCTCTACCTCGACATCGCGAAGCCGATCCAATGAGCTTCGAGCGACGCCGCACACGGCAGATCCACGTCGGCAAGGTGGCCGTCGGTGGCGATGCGCCGATCACGGTGCAGTCGATGACGATCACCAAGACCGCCGATGTCGAGGGCACGCTGCAGCAGATCTACGCGCTCGCCGCGGCGGGGTGCGACATCGTTCGCTGCACCTGCAACGAGCCCGAAGCAGCCGAGGGCCTCGCCCAGATCGTGCCGCGCTCGCCGGTGCCGATCATCGCCGACATCCACCACCAGTACAAGATGGCGCTCGCCGCGATGGAGGCCGGCGTCCACGGCCTGCGCCTCAACCCCGGCAACATCCGCCGGCCCGAGCACATCAAGACCGTCGCCGCGGAGGCCAAGGACCGCGGCGTGCCCATCCGAATCGGCGTGAACGGCGGCTCGCTCGACCCGGCGCTCTACGAGAAGTGGGGTGGCATCAGGCCCGAGGCGATGGTCGAGAGCGCGCAGCAGGAGATGGCGTACTTCGACGAGGTCGGCTTCGACCAGTACAAGATCAGCGTCAAGGCGTCGAGCGTGCCGCTCATGGTCGAGGCCTACCGGCAGCTCAGCGAGGTCACCGATGCACCGCTCCACCTCGGCGTCACCGAAGCCGGCCCGCTCCCGCAGGGGTTGCTGAAGGCGACCGCCGGCATCGCCACGCTGTTGCTCGAGGGCATCGGCGACACCATCCGCTACTCCCTCACGGCCGACCCGGTCGAGGAAGCCAAGGCGGGTCGGCAGTTGCTCGAGTCGCTCGGGCTGCGCGAGCGCAAGAACGTCGACCTCATCGCCTGCCCCAGCTGTGGCCGTGCCGAGGTCGACGTGATCGACGTCGCCAACCGGGCGATGCAGGCCTTCGGCGATCGCAAGCTGCCGCTGCAGGTGGCGGTCATGGGGTGCGTGGTCAACGGCCCGGGCGAGGCGCGCGAGGCCGACCTCGGCATCGCCGCCGGCAACAAGCGAGGCCATCTGTTCGTGAAGGGCACGAACGTCGCTGTCGTCAGCGAGGACGAGATGGTCGACGCGCTGGTCGAGTGGGCCGAGTTCATCCACGAGCACGGCACAGAGGCGGCGATCGCCCGGGCCGATGTCGCCAAGGCCGAGCGCGAGGCGCGGCTCGATCGCTCGAAGCTGCTCGACGACAAGGGCGCCGACGCGAACCACGCGACCGAGAAGATCGTCGAGATCCGCAAGACGGTTGCGTCATCATGATTGCTGCATGACGCCGCACGATCATCCGCTCTTCGAGTTCGACCCCTCGCCCGACGCGGTCATCAACCCGTCCATCCACCGGCCGCGCCTCGGGTTCCCCGACCGAGCGGTGATGTGCTGGTTCGGCAACGTGGTCCGCGACCGCACGTGCGAGCTCGTCCCCGTGCACCACGTCCCGTTCGAGCACGGCGACCACGCGATCTGCGTGACAGAGCACCGCGGTGTCGAGGTCGCACTCGTGAGCCCCGGTGTCGGCGCGCCAGCGGCGGTCACCTCGTTCGAGGTGCTCGTGGCGCTGGGGGCGACGAACATCATCGGATGCGGGGGAGCGGGCATCATCCGACCGGGTTTCGACGTCGGTCACGTGATCGTCCCGACGGGCGCCATCCGTGACGAGGGGACGAGCTACCACTACGCACCGCCCGATGTTGCGGTGGTTCCGCACCCGCGAGCGCTGGCGGCCATCGATCAGGTCCTCACCGACGCCGGCGTTCCGCACGACCGTGGGCTCACCTGGACGACCGACGCCTTCTTCCGTGAGACCCCGGCCAAGGTGGCGCGCCGACGTGAACAAGGGTGCATCACGGTCGAGATGGAGGCCTCGGCGATGTTCGCCGCAGCCGCGTTCCGCGGTGTCGTGTACGCCCAGCTGCTGTACGCGGGTGACGACGTCAGCGCGGCGGAGTGGGACCACCGCGACTGGGAGAAGCAGGCGAGCGCCCGCGACCACCTGCTCGACCTCGCCCTCGACGCCGTACTCCTCCTCTGACCGGACCGTCGTCCCCAACTTCGGGGCTGACGGGCGAGATTGTCGCCCCGCAGACCCGAAGTTCGAAAAGCGGTCGTCACCCGAGCGCGGCGTGCGGCACGCTGGAGGCATGGTGATGTTCGTCATGACGGTGCGTCTCCGTGGCCGGTCCACGGAGCGAGTGGGGCTGGCACGCGCTCGACCCTGAGTGGGCGCGGCGCATCGTCGCCGACGCCGGGGTGCAACGTGGCGAGCTGGTGCTCGACATCGGTGCGGGTACGGGCGCGCTGACCGCCGAGCTGGTGCGCGCCGGTGCATATGTCATCGCGATCGAGCTCCACCCCGACCGCCTCGCGGTGCTGCGGCAACGGTTCACCTCCGGCGTCCGAGTCGTGCGCGCCGACGCACGCGACCTCCGCCTGCCCCGCCGCCCGTTCCGGGTCGTCGCCAACCCACCCTTTGGTGCCACCAGCGCAGTTCTGTCGCGGCTCGTGCACCACGGGAGTCGGCTGACACGCGCCGACCTGGTCTTGCAGGACGCCGCCGCGCATCGGTGGGCGAGTGCACGGGCGCCCGGAGCGAGGACGTGGTGGCGCACCTACGACGTGGTTGTCGGTGCCCGGGTGCCGCGCGATGCGTTCCGTCCTGCCCCGGCGGTGGGCGCCAGGGTGCTCACCCTGCACCGGCGGTGATCAGCCGGTTCCCGTCTCCTCGACACGGAAGACCGTGCCCTTGCCCAACAGGTCGACGGCCTCGTCCGGCGCCAGGTAGATGACCTCTCCCGGACGGAAGCCCTTCAGGTCTCCCTCGGTGCACAGCAGCAGTTCGCGGCCCGACGCGGTGTGACGCAGCCCGCCGTCGACGTCCCACCGCCACAGCCGGAACGGTGTGTCGACCGTCGGGTAGTACCACTGGCCCTCGTCGATCTGCACCGCACGCAGGCGTGGCTCGGCCAACGGTTCGATGTTCACCACGGACAGCAGCTGGTCGACGTCGACGTGCTTGGACGTCATCCCGCCGCGCACGACGTTGTCGCTCGCGCCCATGATCTCGACGCCGGCACCGCGCACGTAGGCATGGAGGTTGCCGGGTCCGAGGAAGATCGCCTCACCCGGCTCGAGCATCACGCGGTTCAGCAGCAAGGTGACGACGGCGCTCGGGTCGGCTCGCCAGTGGAGCGCCATCTCGTGGGCGAGCTGGGCCTCGGGCTCGTCGCGCCCGCGGCACGCCTCGAGCGTGGGGGTGAGATCGATCGTGCCCCGGTACAGGCCTTCGACGGTGGCCGACAGCCCGTGCTCGGTGATCTCGTCGATGAGGTGCTGCGCGCCCAGGTGGAGGAGCAACTCCATCGTCGCCTCCAACGGACGGAAACCGCACAGCGCATCGAACGGCGTGAGCGCGCAGAGCAGCTCGGGCTTCGGGTAGGGGTCGCGGTAGATCCGCGTGCGGGCATCGACGGTGGGTCCGTCGCGCTCCTCGCGGGCGTACCCCTCCTCGGCCTGGCGCCGGGTCGGGTGGGTTTGCAGCGAGAGCGGCTCTGCCGCGGCGAGGACCTTCAGCAGGTAGGGGAGCCGGCCCGACACGGTCTCGAGCGGGCCGCCGTGGGCGATGCTGCCCGGTCCGCCCTGATGCGTGCCGAACCAGATCTCGGCGAACGGGCGACCGTCGGGTTCGATGTGCAGGAGCCGGGGGATGAACGTCGGATCACCCCACGCGTAGTGCTGCACCACACCATGGACCGTCCGCATACGTCCATTGTGCCGGAATACGCGGTGAGTGTTGTCAGGTCGTGCGTCAGAACAGTCGGAGCTCGTCCGGTCGGAGGCCGCGGAGCTCGTCGTAGTCGACCTCGACAACCCGGTAGCCGCGGGCCTCGGCGAGCACGCGGGCCTGCGGTTTCACCTGCTGCGCCACGAAGACGCCGCGCACGGTCCCGAGCGAGGAGTCGAGGTGCAGGCGCTCGATGTAGCGGGTGAGCTGCTCGACGCCGTCGATCTCGCCCCGGCGCTTCACCTCGATCGCGACGACCTGGCCGCTCTCGTCTCGGCACATCAGGTCGATCGGCCCGATGGCCGTCGGGTACTCGCGCCGCACCAGCGTGAGCCCGACCTCGATGGCGTGGGGTGATGCGGCGAGCAGCTCCTGAAGATGCGCCTCGACGCCGTCCTTCTGCAGGCCCGGGTCGTCACCGAGCTCGTGCGCCGAGTCGCTCAGCACCTCGTGCAGGGTGATCGTCAGCGTCTCGCCCTTGGGGTTGGTGACGACCCACTGGTCGCCGTGGTCGGCGAGCGTGTTGGGCGCGTTCATCCAGTTGAGCGGCTTGTACGCGCCCCCGTCGGCGTGGATCGCCACGCATCCGTCGTTCTTCACCATGATCAGGCGGGTGGCTTCGGGCAGGTGGGCGGTGAGGCGCCCGGCATAGTCGACCGAGCAGCGAGCGATGACGAGGCGCATGACGCCCTCACCGTACCGACCGCCGTTCGGGTGAAGCGGGCACCGCCCGCCCGACAGGGCCGCCGCGTGCCCGCTTCTCGGAGCGAGCTTGTGTGAAGCGGGCGGCACACGGCCACGTCGGGCCCGACATGCCCGCTTCTCGATGCGCGTGCTGGCGATGGGACTTGTTCTAGCTTGGTGGCCATGCGTCGCCCCACCATCGCCGTCCTCGGCGGGCTCGCCGTGCTGGCATCGGCCGTACCGGTGTCCGCCTACCCGAGCGGTGGAGCGATTCCGCCCGTCATCCGGCAGGTGATCCAGGTCGCCGGCGTGTCCGGAGTCCCGGACGACGCCATCGGTGTGGGTCTGAACGTCACCGTGACCGACCCCGCCGCTGACGGATTCGTGACGGTCTTCCCCTGCGGCGATCGCCCGCTCGCTTCGAATCTCAACTTCGTGGCAGGTCAGACTGTTCCCAACTTCGTCGTCTCCGGTCTCGACGAGCGCGGCGCGGTGTGCATCGCCACGATGTCCACGACCGATGTCGTGGTCGATCTCGCCGGCTACGTCCCGGCCGGTTCAGCCCTCGTACCGCTCGCTGCGCCCCAGCGCTTCCTCGACACACGAGAGGGTCTCGGCGCGCCCCGCGCCCGCCTGGCGGGTCTCTCCGTGCTTCACGTGCCCCTCGCAGGGACCGGCTCGATCCCGGGCAGCGCTGGGACGGTCGTCTTCAACGCGACGGCGGTCGCTCCCGTGTCGGACGGATTCCTGACCGTTTTCCCGTGCGGACAACCGATCCCCGAGACGTCGACGCTCAACTTCTCTGCCGGCAGGAACGTCCCCAACCTCGTGACCAGCCAGGTCGGGCCGAACGGTGACGTGTGCTTCTTCTCGAACGTCGAGACCGACCTCGTGGCCGATCTGGCGGCGTACATGCCGGCAGGGGCAGCCGGGTTCACCACGCTCGAGCGACCGCACCGCCTGGTCGATACGAGGATCGGTCTCGGGGGTCCGCAGGCACCGGTCGATCCGCCTGCCCGTCGCGTGCAGGTCGGCGGTCAGTTCGGCGTACCCCCGAGCGCGACAGCGGCGATCGTCAACCTGACAGCGACGGATGCGTCGGCCTCCGGCTACGCCGCTGCGTTTCCATGTGGCGGCGACGTCCCCTTTGTCTCGAACCTCAACTTCGTTCCGGGAGCGAATTCAGCGAACATGGCGATCGTCAAGCTCGCGCAGGACGGAAGCATGTGCTTGACGGCGAACCGAGCGGTCGACATCGTGGTCGATGTCTCCGGCTACATCGAGAGCGCAGCGTCGTTCGTCCCGCTGACGCCGACGAGGCTGTTCGACAGCCGAGAGGGGTTCGGGCCCAGCTGCGACCTCGTGGTCAGGGTCAACGGATCCGCCGCGGAGTTGGTCGATCTCCGCAGCGGGCAGGTGACCGTCCTCGGCGGGCTCCCGTCCCTCGTCGACTACTCGAGTCCCGCCGCCTACATCACGCCGGACTGCGTCGTCTACTTCACGGTCAACTTCCGACACGACGATGTGCGTGAGCCACCGGGCTTCCAGAGGTCGTTCGTCTTCGACCGAAACGGATCGTTGCTGACGTCGTCGTTCTTCTACTTCGACTACACCGCGTTTCCGACCACATACGGGCTTTTGTACGTGCGGCAGGGCTACAACCAGCCTCCACAGGTCGTCAGCTGGGACACGGGACAGGTCGTGTTCGACCTTCCCGACATGGGCCAGGCGACCGGCAACGGCAACCCGCTTCGGCTGTGGCGCCCGATGGGAGCGTCCAGCGATGGGACGCTCCTCGCGTTCAGCGTCGTGGGCTCCGACGGCACCGGCCAGCTCATCGGCTACTTCTCCATCGACGGCGAGCAGATCGCCCTCGTCCCGTACGAGTTCGAGGGCTCGGCGTTGACCATGTCGCCGGACGGGGCGTACGTGGCGGGTCTGGTGGGCACCGGCGCCGGTCCGTCGGACTTCCAATTGGTGGTCTCGACGATCGCCGGAGACGAGGTTGCACGTGCACCGACGACGGGTAGGTGGAGCACCCAGCCACCACCCAGGTTCGTCGGCACCGGCAGCATCATCGGCTGCTACTACACCGCGGATTCGACACCCCTGACGCGTTGGGATCTCTTCTCTCCTCCGGTGCCGATCGCTGCCGGCCGGCCCAACGAGTGCCCACTGGCTGCCGGCTGAGGACCAACCTCATCGGCCGGTGTGGTCGCGCATGCGCTTGCTGATGAGGTCCCGGCGCTTCTGCAGCTCGCGATAGGTCAGCTTCTCGGTGCTCGAGTCGACGCCGAAGCTCGCCTTCACACCGTCCATGTTCAGCTCGACCGTGCGGTGGTCGATGCCCAGCTCGCGGCCGAGGCGCTCGCCGTGGCGCTCGGCGAACATCATCGAGATCTTGGCGATCTCGCCGATGAGGTCGAGGTCGGGGGCGAGCCGGGCCATCGCGCCGTCGAGGAACACCATGTTCTTGACGTACAGCATCAGCTCCTTGGGCATGCGGGCCCCGTACCCGAGCAGCGCCTTCACGACGCGCTGCACCTCGCTGACGAGCTCCTCGCCGGTCAGCGTGGTCGGGTCGATCGGTGGCAGGTCGAGGCGCAGGTCGCGGATGACGGCTTCGAGGTCGACATCGGCAGGCAGCGCGCCGAGGTCGCGCATCGCCGCCATCTGCCCGCGCACGTCGTTGGTGGTCGCCGCGAGCATCATCCGCAAGAACGCGAGGCGCCGCTCGCCGGTGAGGCGACCGACGATGCCGAAGTCGAGGAGCGCCGTGCGCCCGTCGGCCATGACGAAGAGGTTGCCGCCATGGAGGTCGCCGTGGAACACGCCGTGGACCATCGCACCTTCCATCAGCGCGACCATCGCAGTGCGCACGACGTCCTCGGTGTCGATCCCCGCCTGCCTCATGCCGACCACGTCGTCGAAGTTGAAGCCGCGCAGCCGCTCCATCACGAGCACTCGCCGCGTCGCCAGGGTCGGGTGAGGACGAGGCACGACGTAGCCGCGCTGACCGAGGTCGGCGAGCATCGTGGCGACGTCGATCATGTTGGCCGCCTCCATTCGGAAGTCGAGCTCCTCCACGATCGTCTCGGCGAACAGCTCGACGAGCGCAGGGGGATTGGCGAGCGCAGTGATCGGGATGCGACCGACGAGGTGGGGTGCCAGCCACGCCATCACGCGCAGGTCCTTGCGCACGAACGTGGACACGCTCGGACGCTGCACCTTCACGACGACCTCTTCACCGGTGCGCAACGTGGCTGCGTGGACCTGAGCGATCGAGGCGGCTGCCAGGGGCGTGCGGTCGAAGGAGGAGAAGAGGTCCTCCAGGCGGCCACCCAGGTCGGCCTCGACGACGGTGCGTACCGTCTCGAACGGCTCGGGTGGCACCTGATCGCGGCAGAGCTTGAACTCGGCGACGAGCTCGGGCGGGAACAGGCCCTCGCCGCTCGAGATGATCTGTCCGAGCTTGATGTAGGTGGGGCCGAGGCGCTCGGCCGCCCGGCGCAGCCGGCGCGAGATGTCGGCACGACTGGCCTCGGGCGACCCGTAGCGGCCGCGTCGCTTGCGCACGAGCCACGGGACCACTGCGCCGCCAAGATGGCGGACCACGGTCACGACACGCGCTCCGGGAGGAACCCGGGTGGCTGCGGTCAGCCCGGGGACCTCGTCGCGGGCGGTCCGGCGGAGTCGGTCCGCCGTCGCCAGCCAGCGGATGTCCGAGCGATCGAGCACCCACGGGCCGTGGGAGGTGAACGCGCCCCATGCGACGTCGGTTGATGGCGGATGTGTCGAACCTGCGGGGGATTCCACAAGGAGCATGATCGCAGCGAGTGCGCCCTGTCGTGCGGTCGGCCTGTCGCTCGATGGTGCGATTCCGGGCACGTCTCCGAGCACGCCTGGGCCGCTCGCTCAGCGCGCTGGTACGTTCGAGCAGCCGTGACCGTCTCCCCCGTCGAAGCAGCAGCGTCGTCCGACGACGCCGTCGTCGTCCTCGGCCGGACGTGGCCGTACAAGTACATCGTCGCCGTGGTGTACGTGACCGCCTTGTTCCTCGACGTCCTCGACCTCACGATCGTCAACGTCGCCATCCCCACCCTCGGGCGGGACTTCGCGACGGAGAACGCCGAGTGGATCGTCCTCGGCTACACGCTCAGCCTGGCCATCTGGATCCCCGTCTCGGGATGGCTGGGTGATCGGTTCGGCACGAAGCGCACGTTCATGTTCGCGTTCGCGGCGTTCATCATCGGCTCTGCCCTGTGCGGCGCCGCACAGTCGATCGAGCAACTCATCGCGTTCCGCGTCCTGCAGGGCGTGGGCGGCGGCATGCTCACGCCTGTCGGGGTGGCGATGCTGTTCCGGGCGTTCCCCCCTGCCGAGCGCGCCCGGGCCAGCACCTACATCATGATTCCTACCATGGCCGCGCCGGCGCTCGGTCCGGTCCTCGGTGGCTTGCTGGTCACCCACGCGAGCTGGCGGTGGATCTTCATGATCAACATCCCGATCGGCCTGGCCGGCTTCGCGTTCGGGATGAGATACCTCCGCGAGAACCGCGAGCCGACCGCCGGACGCTTCGACGTGCCCGGCTTCGTCCTGTCCGGTGCCGCGCTCGCGCTCATCGTGTACGCCCTCAGCGAAGGCCCGACCGCCGGATGGCGCTCGCCGGCTGTGGTCCTCACCGGCCTGCTCGGCCTGACGTGCGCGATCGCGATGGTTCGGGTCGAGCTCTCGTCCGAACGCCCGATGCTCGACCTCAGATTGCTCGGTGACCGCTTGTTCCGCCAGTGCAACCTGGTCAGCTTCCTGTCCACGATGAGCTTCCTCGGGCTCCTCTTCGTGCTGCCGCTCTACCTGCAGCTGCTGCGCGGGCAGGACGCCCTGCACAGCGGCCTCACCACCTTCCCGCAGGCGTTCGGTGTGCTCATCTCGTCGCAGTTCGCCGGCCGGTTGTACGCCCGCATTGGCCCGAGGCGCTTGATGAGCGGTGGGTTGCTGGCAGCGACGCTCGTCATCTCCACCTTCATCACCGTCGATCAGGACACCAGCCTGTGGTCGATCCGGTTGCTGATGTTCCTCCGTGGGTTGTGCATGGGCTTCGCGTTCGTGCCGATGCAGGCCGCTGCCTACACGAGGATCGCGCCGGCCGACAACGGTCGTGCCTCGTCGATCTTCGCCACCCAACGGCAGGTCGCCATCTCGATCGGAGTCGCCGTCCTCGCGAGCATCCTCGCGTCGTACATGTCGCTCAGCGCTCCGCCGTCGGCGAGCGAGGTCCACCAGGCGCTCAGGGGGTACCACGCCGCCTTCGCAGCAGCGGTCGTCATCTCGCTCGCCTCGGCCGTGGCAGCGTGGTTCATCCACGACTCCGACGCCGAGAAGTCGATGCGCGCACGCCACCCGTGACGACCGGTCGCTCGGCGAGCGAACGATGGAGGTCGAAGCTCTAGAAGCCCGATCCGTGCGCGTGGTCGCAGAGGCGCTGCTCGCCCGGCAGGATCGACCCGGCACCGACGCCTTCGAGCGCCGCGAAGGGCCCGCACGGGTGGGGCGTGATCCACACGTGGATCATCGGAGCGGGGCGGAACTTCTGGAGCCCTTCCGGGCACGACCCGGTGGCGTTCACCAGACCGGCCACCTGCGGTGCGTCGCCGGTGGTGAAGCACAGGTTGTCGTGGATGTGCCATTGCATCAGCGCCCCGCCGATGTCGGGCACCTCGTCGAGGCCGACCGAATCGGGCAGCATGTACATCGCGCTGACGAGCTTCCTCGAGCCGTCGGGCTGTGGCTCGTACACGAGGCTCTCGGGCCGATCGGGGTCGAGGGTGACGTCGTCGTTGATCCAGTCCCACTGGATGAAGTGCTCGTGCCCGGTGAGGGCGTCACCGATGCTGCGGAAGCCGGCAGCCTCGGCGACGCGGTAGTCGCTCCACTGCGGGAGGCGGACCACGGTGATCGCGACGAGGTTCTCGGCCGCCGCTTGCTGCTCGGGCGTCACACCGGGCACACCGCTGAGATCGATCGGCTGCGTGGGATCGTACGGCCTGGGTTCGACGGTCGGGGACGGGCTGTGGTCGTGCGACTGGCACATGTCGACGCGCTGGTCGTCGGGGACGGTCGCCTGCCCGGCTCCCACACCCTCGAGGGCCGCGAACACACCGCACGGATGCGGCGTGATCCACACGTGGACCATCGGGTTCTCGCCGCCGACGTTCACTCCACGGGCGCAGGTGCCTGTCGTGTCGTCGACGACGCCGACGACCTGGAACGTGCCGTTGACGCTGTCCCAGCAGAGGTCGCCGTGGTTGTGCCACTGCATGAGCGGGCCGGCCCAGTCGACCAGTTCGGGATCGTCGGTCGGCCGGGCGCTGGCGATGTACATGGCTCCGGCCAGCACGCGCTGGTCGCCCTGCACGGTGTAGACGAGT
Organism: Ilumatobacteraceae bacterium; assembly: GCA_050248155.1. Taxonomy (GTDB): domain Bacteria; phylum Actinomycetota; class Acidimicrobiia; order Acidimicrobiales; family Ilumatobacteraceae; genus VFMC01. The sequence goes on along the minus strand of JBFWSW010000010.1, from coordinate 75,855 downwards.
GACTCGGGCTGGGTCGGGTCGAGCAGCACGTCGTCGTTGATCAGCGACGCCTTCATGTAGTGCTCGCTGCCGGTCGACGCGTCGCCGATCGAGGTGTACCCGTCGGCGACCGCTGCGGCCGTGTCGGCGTACTTCGGCAACTCGCGCAGCGATCCCTCGATGAGCTCGGTGGCGCGGGCCTCCTGCTCGGGGGTCACCCCGGCGACGCCCGATACGTCGATGCCGTCCGCCGGATCCCACGGGCGCGGCCAACCCGGGGTGGCGGGCACGGTGTCGTGTGTGTGGGTCGTGTCGTCGGTCGGCTGCCCGTTCGCTTCGTCGACGACCGTGTCGTGAGTGTGCCCGTCCGTGGCCGCCGCCGCCGCTGCGCCGTCGCCGCCAGCCGGTGTCCCCGCCGACAGCGAACCCTCGTCGTGGACGTGCCCGTCGGCTGCACCCGCCTCGTCGTGGCTGTGCACGCTCGTCCCGCCCGAGACCATCGCAGGCACCGCGAGCAGCGCCGCGACCAGCGCGGGCGCCAGCAGGCGCACCGGCCGCGTGTGCTGCCACCCGACGAGCAGAGCGGACAACGCGGCGCCGACCGCGATCGCGGCGGTGAGTGCGCAGACGGTGTCGGCGAACTGCGGTGCCTCGCTCGTCTCGAGACCGTCGATCCACGAGATGCCCGTCACCCGAGTGACCGCCCAACCGGCGACGGCCGCTGCGTTCACCGAGGCGATGACGAGCGCAGCAACGCGGCTCGGTCGGGCGAGGCCGAGCAGGCCGGCGCCGAGCTGCAGTGCAGCGGTGACCACGAAGATGCGGGCGAGCTGGGGATGCTCGGCGTGCACACCCGTCGCGGCGGCATGGATCGCACCAGCGGCGATGGACATGGCCGAGGCCGTGGCGAGGCCGGGAAGTCGCCGGGACGAGCTGTCCCCGTCGATTCCGACTGCGATCGTCATCGCCCCCCTCGTGTCCGGCGAGGCGCTGGCCCGCCGCCGGAGTGACGAGTGTACGCCGCGCTGACCGGGGCGGGACGGTCAGAACCGCGGCGGTCGCTTCTCGCGCAGAGCGGCCACGCCCTCCCGGTACTCGGCGGTGGCCGTTGCTGCACCGAGCAGTCGCTGCGCATCGACGATCGACGCACCGACGTCGTGCCGCAGCAGGTCGTCGTAGATCTGGCGCTTCGTGACGGACACCGCGTTCGGTCCGCATCCGGTGGCGAGCCGGCGTGCGTACCCGAGCGCTGCGTCGAGCGCCGCGTCGCCGTCGGCGGTGACGTCGTTCCACAGGCCCCACTCGGCCGTCTCGTCGGGGGTGAAGACCCGCCCGGACAGCAGCAGGTCGGTCGCTCGCGTGACGCCGACGAGGCGCGGCAGCATCCAACTCATCCCGTACTCGGCCGGTAGGCCGAGCTTGGGTGCAGCGGTGGTGCACCGAGCGGGCCCGCTGGCGAAGCGGAGATCGCAGAACAGGGCGAGGGCGAGCCCGACGCCGGCCGCGGCGCCGTTCACCGCCGCGATGATCGGGAACCGGAGCGCGAACTGGAACGCGAAGTCCTGGTCGAGCTCGGGTCGCACGCCGTACCCCGGTGAGGGCACGGTCGCAGCGACGCCGGAGTCGTAGGCGCCGCGTTCGGCGTGACCGGCGAGGGCCGCACTGTCACCACCGACGCAGAAGGCCGGGGGTGTGCCCGTCACCACGACGACGCGGACGTCGGGCTCGGCGTCGAGGTGCGCGAGCACGGTGCGGTACTCGGAGTGCATGCGTCCCGTCCACGCGTTGTGCCGATGCGGTCGATGCAGCCACACCGTGGCGACGTGGCCGTCGATCTCGAACCGCGTCGCCTGCAGGTCGGTGAGGTTCATGCCTCTCGTCCTTCACCCCACAGCACGTCGAGCACCGGCTCGGCGAGCTCGGGTCGGCAGATCAACAGATCGGGCATCCACACGTCACGATCGTTGTACACGAACGGGCTCCCGTCGATCCGTGTGGCGTGCAGACCCGCCGCGAGGGCGACGCCCACGGGGGCGGCCGAGTCCCACTGGTACATGCCCCCGTGATGGAGGTAGATGTCGGCCTCGCCCAGCACCACGGCCATCGCCTTCGCGCCGGCCGAGCCGAGGCGGATGGCGTCGCAGTCGAGCGCTCGCGCCACCTGCACCGCGCCGTATGGGACGCGGTTTCGAGACGTGACCATCCGCGGTCGGGGGCGAGTGGACGGAGGGACGACGGGCGGTGGGGAGGTGGCGAGCGTGATGCCGTGCGCGGGAAGGCTCACCGCTGCGGCAGACAGCCGCCCGCCCTCCCACAGCGCGACGTGAACGGCCCAGTCGGTGCGACCGCGCTCGCCGAACTCGTTGGTGCCGTCGAGCGGATCGACGATCCAGACCCGATTGGCGTCGAACCGCCGTGGGTCCTCGCTGCCCTCCTCGGAGAGCACGGCGTCGCCGGGCCGTTGCGCGTGCAGCTGCTCGACCAGAAAGCGATGGCTCGCCATGTCGCCGGCGTCCATGAGGTGCCACGCCGATACGCCGGCAGCGATCAGCTCGTCGCGCAGCGAGACGAGCAGATGACCTGCGTCGGTGGCCAGTCGGTGGGCGAGCGCGACGTCGGAGTCGGGCTCTGGCTCCGGAACCGTCATCGGCGCTCGAGGCGGATCGCGTCGCGGACCAGCGCTCGCACGGCTCCCTCGTCGGCGCCGGCGCGCACGAGCGCGACGATCTGCTCCTCGATGCGCTCTGCGTCGGCCTCGACGAAAGCATCGATGCGTCCGCGTGCGGTGATGGTGGCGACCACGAGCTGCACGAGCACCGCCGCCGCGATCGCGCCGCCGATCGTGAGCACGACGCCGTTGTTGTTGCCGGCGACCGAACTGATGATCAGCCCGGCGATGCCACCGACGAACACCAGGGCGCAGGCTCGAGTGATCCAGCGCGCGGCGTCCATGGCGATCGGCTCAGCGGGCGAGCGGCTTGTACTTGATCCGGTGGGGCTGCTCGGCGCCGGCGCCGAGCTCCTTGCGGCGCCACGCCTCGTACTCGCTGAAGTTGCCCTCGAACCACCTCACCTGGCTGTCGCCCTCGAAGGAGAGCACGTGCGTGGCGATGCGATCGAGGAACCACCGGTCGTGGCTGATGACGACGGCGCATCCCGGGAACGAGTCGAGCGCCGTCTCGAGCGCACGCAAGGTGTCGACGTCGAGGTCGTTCGTCGGCTCGTCGAGCAACAGCACGTTGCCGCCCGACTTCAGCACCTTCGCGAGGTGCACCCGGTTGCGTTCGCCGCCGGAGAGGTCGCCCACCCGCTTCTGCTGGTCGCTGCCCTTGAAGTTGAAGCTCGCGCAATAGGCGCGCCCGTGGATCTCGCGGTTGCCGACCTTCATGTGCTCGACCCCGCCCGTGATCTCCTCGAACACGCTCTTGTCGGGATCGAGCGCGTCGCGGCTCTGGTCGACGTAGGCCATCTCGACGGTCTCGCCGATCGTGATGGATCCGTCGTCGGGTGCCTCCTGCCCCGTGAGCATCTTGAACAGCGTGGTCTTGCCCGCCCCGTTCGGGCCGATGATGCCGACGATGCCCGCCTTCGGCAGCGAGAAGGACAGGTCCTCGATGAGCAGCCGGTCGCCGAAGCCCTTGCGGAGGTGCTGCACCTCGATGACCGTGTCGCCGAGGCGCTTGCCCACCGGGATGTTGATCTCGAGCTTGTCCGGACCCCGCTCGGCGGCCTCGGCCTCCTGCTGCAACCGGTCGTAGGCCGAGAGACGTGCCTTGCCCTTCGACTGGCGGGCCTTGGGTGACATGCGCACCCACTCCAGCTCGCGCTGCAGGGTGCGCTGACGCGCTTCGTTGCTCTTCTCCTCCCGTGCCAACCGCTCCTGCTTCTGCTCGAGCCACGACGAGTAGTTGCCCTCGAACGGGATGCCACGGCCACGGTCGAGCTCGAGGATCCACTTGGCGACGTTGTCGAGGAAGTAGCGGTCGTGGGTGATCGCGACGACCGTCCCCGAGTACTCCTGCAGGAACCGCTCGAGCCAGTCGACGCTCTCGGCGTCGAGGTGGTTGGTCGGCTCGTCGAGGAGCAAGAGGTCGGGATGGCTGAGCAGCAGGCGACAGAGCGCGACGCGACGGCGCTCGCCGCCCGACAGCGTGCTGACATCGGCGTCGTCGGGCGGGCAGCGCAGCGCGTCCATCGCGATCGCGACGTTGCGCTCGAGGCTCCACGCGTCGGTGGCCGCGATCTTGTCCTCGAGCTCGGCCTGCAACACCCCGATCTTCTCGTAGTCGGCATCGGGGTCGGCCCACATGGCCATGACCTCGTTGTAGCGATCGATGACGCCCTGCACCTCGGCGACACCGTCCATCACGTTGCCCTTCACGTCCTTGCCCGGGTCGAGCTGTGGCTCCTGCGCGAGATAGCCGACGCTGAAGCCGGGGGTGAGCCGAGCCTGACCGGAGTACCCGTCGTCGAGCCCGGCCATGATGCGGAGCAGGCTCGACTTGCCTGCGCCGTTGGGGCCGAGCACGCCGATCTTCGCGCCCGGGTAGAACGACAGCGAGATGTTCTCGAGCACCGTCCGATCGGGCGGGTAGTGCCGGGCGAGCTTGTAGCAGGTGTAGATGAACTCGTGAGCCATGACGCCGGTCAGGCTAGTGGTGCGCCGTCCACGGTGATCGGCCGGGGGGCCGTCGCGTTGCCCTCGCGTGACGATTCGTGCATCGCCCCGCACGCTGGTGCTACGTTCACGCCGTCGGATTTTGGAAAGCAGGGGGTACCGAAATGCTTGCGGACTACGTCGGGTTCTTCACGAGGAACAACATCGGCAACTTCGGGTTCCGCTGGCTGCACATCATCGCCGGCATCATGTGGATCGGGTTGCTCTGGTACTTCAACTTCGTCCAGGTGCCGGCATTCGCCGCGTACGGCGACGAGGGGCGGGCGCGCAACATCGCCCTCGACAAGGTGGCGCGCAAGGCACTGTGGTGGTTCCGGTGGGCGGCGCTCAGCACCTTCGTCACCGGCATCTTGATCACCGGCATCACCGAGGACTACTACTCCGACGGCTTCGGCTCGAGCGGCAAGGGTCTCGCCATCAGCCTGGGCATGATCATCGGCACGATCATGATGCTCAACGTCTGGGGCGTCATCTGGCGCAACCAGAAGATCGTCCTCGCCAACGCGGTCAACCTGCTGAACGGCGGCGAGGCCGACCCGAACGCAGCGGTCGCCGCTCGCAAGGCGGGCATGGCGTCGCGTCAGAACACGGTGTTCTCCGTGGCGCTCGTGTTCCTCATGGTGTACGCCGGACACGGCCCGTACTCCTTCGCCACCGACCTGAGTGGCGGCAAGGTCGCGGGCTTCTGGATCATCTCGCTCATCATCGTCGCCGTGCTCGAGCTGAACGCGCTGCAGCTCATGCCGTGGAAGGGCCAGGCGAACAAGGGGCTCAACGTCCTCTACGACGGCCCCGGCGTGCGCAACCCGCTCATCGCCTCCTTCGGCCTGTGGGTGGTCGTCCTCATCCTGACCGAGATCTTCCTCAAGCCCTGAACCGATCCTGAACGCGAGACCAGCCGCCCCTCGGGGCGGCTCGTCTCGCTTCGAGGGTTCGTGCGATCAGCTGACGGTCAGCGTCGACTTCATGTTGGAGTGGCCAGGAATCGTGCAGATGAGCGTGTAGGCGCCCGGGGTCAGCGTGAGCGTCCCGCTCTCGACGTCGCCCTTGCTCGGGATGTTGAGGTCGAGCGCGAGCTGCGTGCCGGACGGGTCGATCACCCGCAGGTCGTGGGGCTGGCTCGAGTTGTTCTCGACGGCGATGGTGACCTCACCGGCGGTCGCCGTGTAGTCCTCCTTGTCCCACGACAACGGGTCGACGGCCTTGACCACCACGTCGGCGTCGGAGGGGGTCGTGGCGTCGGCGCCGCTGTCGTCGTCGCCACCACCGCAGGCGGAGAGGACGAGCGCGCCGGCAAGCAGAGCTGGGGCAACGTGTCGAAGTCTCATGGGCCGGTATTCTATAAGTCATCACTTCGGAAAACCGCACGCACTCGTCATCTTCCGGTCCGGTTCGGAGCGGATCGCTCCCGGGCGAATCCGGGGCAAGGCAGTACCATCAATCGGCGATGACTGCGATCGATCACGCGGGCCCCGACTTCGGCGCGAACTCCTGGCTCGTGGACGAGATGTACGCCCAGTACCTGGCCGACGAGGACGCCGTCTCCGAATCGTGGCGCGAGTTCTTCTCCGACTACCAGGGCGGCAGGCCCGCCACCTTCGGCGCCCAGTTGAACGGCACGAACGGCTCGAAGGCGAACGGCGAGACCCCTGCACCGGTCACGGCCACGTCACCGACCCCGGCGCCAGCGGCTGCCTCCACGCCCAGCGCGCCAGCACCGTCGGCGCCGTCGAGCGCGCCGGCCGTCACCGACGACGTCGGCGAACCACTGCGCGGTGCTGCGCTCGCGATCGCCACGAACATGGAGCGCAGCCTCGGCGTGCCCACCGCCACGAGCTTCCGCAACGTGCCGGCCAAGCTGCTCGAGGTCAACCGAAAGGTGATCAACGGCTACCGCAGCCGCAGCGGGCAGGGCAAGGTCAGCTTCACCCACATCATCGGGTACGCCATCGTGCGGGCGATCGCCGACTCCGTGCCCAACATGAACAGCTCGTACGCAGAAGGCCCCGACGGCAAGCCGCGCGCCGTCCACAACCCGCACGTCAACATGGGCCTCGCCGTCGACGTCGCCAAGTCCGACGGGTCGCGCACGCTCGTCGTCCCAGTGCTGCGTGAGGCCGACACCCTCGACTTCGCCGGGTTCCTCGCGGCCTACGAAGAGCTCATCCGCAAGGTGAAGGCGAACAAGCTCGCGGTCGCAGACTTCCAGGGCGCGACGATCAGCCTCACCAACCCGGGCACGATCGGCACGGTTCAGAGCGTGCCGCGGCTGATGCCCGGCCAGGGCGTCATCGTGGGCGTCGGCAGCATCGCCTACCCCGCCGAGTTCCAGGGTGCCGACGACGTGGCGCTCGGCTCGTTCGGCGTCAGCAAGGTCGTCACGATCACGAGCACGTACGACCACCGCATCATCCAAGGCGCGGAAAGCGGACTCTTCCTCCAGCGTGTGCACGAGCTGCTGCTCGGCGAGCACGGCTTCTACAGCAGCATCTTCCAGAGCCTGGGCGTGCCGTACGAGGCCGTCAAGTGGCGTCCCGACGTCAACCCGATCAACCGCGAAGAGGCGATGCTGCAGAAGCAGATGCAGGTCGCCACGCTCATCCGCGTCCACCGGGTGCGCGGCCACCTCATCGCCGACCTCGACCCGTTGCGGTGGCGCAAGCCGCAGCTGCCGCTCGAGCTCGACCCGGCGACCTACGGGCTCACCATCTGGGACCTCGATCGCGAGTTCCTCACCGGGGGCGTCGGTGGTGTCGACCGGATGACGCTCGGCGAGCTGCTCGGCGTGCTGCGCGACGCGTACTGCCGCACCATCGGCGTCGAGTACATGCACATCCAGAGCACCGAGGAGCAGCGCTGGATCCAGAGCAAGCTCGAGGGCCGCCAGCTCGACTTCTCGAAGACCGAGAAGCACCGCATCCTCGAGCGGCTCAACTCGGCCGAGGCGTTCGAGAAGTTCCTCGCCACCAAGTACGTCGGCACCAAGCGGTTCGGTCTCGAAGGGGCCGAGAGCGCGATCCCCATCCTCGACGAGATCCTCTCGCAGGCCGCCGACGACGGTCTCGACGGTGCCGTGCTCGGCATGGCCCATCGAGGGCGGCTGAACGTGCTCGCCAACGTGGTGGGCAAGAGCTACGACCAGATCTTCAAGGAGTTCGAGGGACACGTCGATCCCTCGTCGGTGCAGGGCTCCGGAGACGTCAAGTACCACCTCGGAGCCACCGGCAAGTTCGAGTCGCCGTCCGGTGCCGACATCCGCATCGAGCTCGCCGCCAACCCCAGCCACCTCGAGACCGTCGACCCGATCGTGATGGGGATGGTCCGCGCCCGGCAGGACCAGATCGAGCCGCCGCTGTCGTTCCCCGTCCTGTCGTTGCTGGTGCACGGCGACGCGGCGTTCGCCGGCCAGGGCGTGGTGGCCGAGTGCCTGGCGATGAGCGACATCAGCGGCTATCGAGTCGGGGGGACGATCCACCTCGTCATCAACAACCAGATCGGTTTCACCACCTCGCCTCAGTACGCCCGCTCGTCCATCTATTGCAGCGACGTCGCGAAGACGGTGCAGGCTCCCATCTTCCACGTCAACGGCGACGACCCCGAAGCGTGCGTCCGCGTCGCCCGGCTCGCGTACGAGTACCGCCGCGAGTTCCACAAGGACGTGGTGATCGACATGGTGTGCTACCGGCGCCACGGCCACAACGAGGGCGACGACCCGAGCTACACCCAGCCGCTCATGTACAAGGCCATCGCCGAGCGGCGCAGCGTGCGCAAGCTGTACGTCGAGAGCCTCGTCAAGCGCGGCGACATCACCCTCGACGAAGCCGAGGGCGCACTGAACGACTTCCAGTCCAAGCTGCAGGTCGCGCTCGACGAGACGCGGGCGCACGCGCCCGAGGTCGTGCGCGCACCACGGCCGCCCAAGCCACGTGGCGTGTTGCCCCACGTCGACACCGGTGTCGCCCGCGAGCTGCTCGACACCGTGTTCCGGCAGCTCACCAGCTACCCCGAGGGCTTCACCGTCCACCCCAAGCTGGGCCGGCAGTTCGCCGCACGCGACAAGCAGTACCACGAGACCGGCATGGTCGACTGGGCGACGGCCGAGGCGATGGCCATCGGCTCACTGCTGTGCGAGGGCACACCGGTCCGGATGGCAGGCGAGGACACACGCCGCGGCACGTTCAGCCACCGCCATGCCGCGTTGGTCGACTACGAGAACGAGCAGCTGTTCATCCCGCTCGCGCAGCTGCCCGGCGCGAAGGCCGACTTCTGGGTGTACGACTCGCTGCTCAGCGAGTACGCAGCCCTCGGCTACGAGTACGGGTACGCACAGGCGAACCCCGATGCCCTGGTCGTCTGGGAGGCGCAGTTCGGCGACTTCATCAACGGCGCGCAGATCATCGTCGACCAGTACCTCGTCGCCGCCGAGGACAAGTGGGGCCAGGAGAACGGCCTCGTGCTGCTGCTGCCGCACGGCTACGAGGGCCAGGGACCCGAGCACAGCTCGGCACGAATCGAGCGGTTCCTCACCCTGTGCGCCGAGGACAACATCCAGGTCGTCAACGCCACCACTGCCGCGCAGTACTTCCACCTCCTGCGCCGGCAGGTCCGGCGCGAGGTGCGCAAGCCCCTCGTGGTGTTCGCACCGAAGTCCCCGCTCCGCATGAAGGAAGTGATGAGCCCCGTCGACGATCTCACGACCGGCTCGTTTCACGAGGTGCTCGACGATCCGTTCGTCACCGACACCGCGTCGGTGCGGCGCATCGTGTTCTGCAGTGGGAAGGTGTGCTGGGATGCCATCAGCGAGCGCGCCAAGCGCAACGCGCCGGTGGCGATCGTCCGCCTCGAGCAGCTGTACCCGTTCCCCTTCGACCAGTTGCTGCAGATCCTCGACCGGTACCCCAACGCTCGTGAGCTGGTGTGGCTCCAGGAGGAGCCCGAGAACATGGGCCCGTGGAACTTCGTCGAGGCGCGAACGTGGCGGATCAAAGAGCGCGGCTACGACCTGCGTCACGTGTCGCGCGTCGAGAGCGGCAGCCCGGCAACAGGCTCGAAGGCGATCCACGACCAGGAGCTCGCCGACCTGATGGACGACACCTTCCGCGACCTCTGAGGGTCGCGACGGCCGACCCGTCAGCGCAGCGAGAGCTCGAGCGCTGCCTCCAGGTCCGAGATCGCCTGGTCGACCGACACCACCTTGATGGTGTGCATCCCCATCGCCGCCGCCGGCTTCAGGTTGATGCCCAGATCGTCGAGGAACACGCACGCAGCGGGTTCGACGTGCAGGGCCTCACACGCGATCTCGTAGAAGCGTGGCTCAGGCTTGCGCACGCCCACCTTGCTGCTCTCGATGACGGCGTCGAACCGGGCCATGATCGACGCGATGGTGTCGGACCGCGCCGACGACACGTGCTCACCCGAGATGTTGTTCGTGAGGCACGCTGTGCGGAATCCCGCAGCCTTCACGCGGTCGAGCGCCGTCACCATCTCGGGGCGCACGTCGCCGGCCAGCAGCGCGAGCACCTCGGCACCGGGCACGTGGTGCCCGAGCGCGAGCGCGTCCGCCGCGAACGCGTGATCGAACTCGGACGGAGTGATGTCGCTGCGCTCGAGCCGCGCCCACGCGTTGGTGTGCGGATCGGTCGCGTTGACGGTGCGCAAGAAGTCGACCGGCAGCCCCCGCTCCTGCTCGTAGCGATTGAACGCTTCGAAGGGACTCGACAGGATGACGCCACCGAAGTCCCACAGGACTGCCTCGTACATGCGGAGCATCGTACGGTCGGCGTGGTTGACTAGGCGGAGTTATGCAACATCACGTGGTCGTCGACGGTTCGAACATCGCAACGGAAGGGCGTTCGTTCCCGAGCCTCGCCCAGTTGAACGAGGCGGTGACGGCCTTCATGGCCGAGCACCCGGACGTGCTCGTCACGGTCGTGGTCGACGCGACCTTCGGGCATCGCATCGATCCGAAGGAGCAGGCCGAGTTCGACGAAGCGATCTCGAACAACGAGCTGGTCGCCCCGCCCGCCGGCGCCGTGGGTCGCGGCGATGCGTTCGTGTTGTCGATCGCGAAGAAGGTGAACGCGACGATCCTGACCAACGACTCGTATCAGGAGTTCCACGGTGAGGTGGACTGGTTGTTCGACGAAGGTCGGTTGATCGGCGGCAAGCCGGTGCCCCACGTCGGCTGGGTGTTCGTGCCCCGGCTGCCGGTGCGTGGGCCGGTCAGCCGCAGCGCGATGAAAGAGGCCAAGCGCAAGCGAGGGACCAAGGCTGCAGCCAGCCGTCCGAGTGCCGCCGCCAGCCAGCCGATGCCGGTGCCGAAGGCGCCGCCGCCGAACGTACGTCCCGCCGGCGCGCGAACCGCGCAGGGCAAGAGCGAGCGACGGACGTCGTCGCCTCCGCCTGCCGCGGCTGCCGTCGCCGCAGCGGCCGGCCCCTCCTCGACCACGGCGGTGAACGACCTCCTGCCGTTCATCACCTTCGTCGAGCTCCATCCCGTGGGCAGCAGCGTGAACGCAGTCGTGGAGAGCTACTCGTCCCACGGCGCCTACGTGCGGATCGGTGACGTGAAGGCGTACGTCCCGTTGCGGCTCATGGCAGACCCCCCGCCGCGCAGCGCTCGGGAGCTGATGAAGATCGGTGACGCGGTCACGCTGGTGGTCGAGAGCTTCGCCCCGGCGCGGCGCAGCATCGACCTCGCCGTGGCGGGCATGTCGACGGCCAAGCCCGTCGAAGCACCGCCGAAGAAGACACGCGCGGCGAAGCGATCGAGCCGCCCCGCCGAGGTCGAGGGAACGGAAGCTCCTGTCGAAGCCGAGACCCCCGCGGCACCTGCGGCGACCAAGGCCACGAAGGCCACGAAGGCGACCAAGGCTACGAAGGCGACCAAGGCAACCAAGGCGACGAAGGCCACGAAGGCGACGAAGGCCACGAAGGCGACCAAGGCGACGAAAGCCACGAAGGCGACGAAAGCCACGAAGGCGACCAAGGCGACGAAGGCGAGCACAGCGGTCCAGCCTGCGGTTGCCGAGGTGACCGAGGCGGCAGAGGTCATGCCCGCAACCGACACCGCACCGGCGACCAAGCCCGTGAAGGCGACCTCCAAGCGGGGGTCCGCCGTGAAGGCGACCAAGGCCTCCAAGGCCTCCAAGGCGGCCAAGCCGGTCGAGGCGACACCCGCGTCCGAGTCCGACGCGCCGTCAGCGCCGCGCCGTCGACGCACGCGCTGATCGTTGGGTACCGTCGACCCGTGCGACTCGCCACCTGGAACGTCAACTCGCTGAAGGTCCGCCTGCCGCGCATCGAGGAGTGGCTGGCCGACGTGCAGCCCGACATCGTGTGCATGCAGGAGACGAAGATCTCCGACGACGCCTTCCCGGCGCTCACCTTCGCCGGGCTCGGGTACGAGTCGGCGCACTACGGGCAGGGTCAGTGGAACGGCGTCGCCATCCTGTCCAAGCTCGGCGTCGCCGACGTGGTCTCGAACTTCCACCCGTCCACTGGTGATCCGGACCCCGACGCGCGCATCATCACGGCGCAGTGCGGCGACGTCCGGGTGACGAGCGTGTACGTGCCCAACGGACGCTCGCTCGACAACGATCACTACCAGTACAAGCTCGGGTGGCTCGCTCAACTGCGTCAGCACCTCGATGCGGTCACCGCGCCGACTGAGCAGTACGTCGTGGCTGGTGACTTCAACATCGCACCCGACGATCGCGACGTGTACGACCCAGCGAAGTTCGTCGGCGCGACGCACACCAGCCCGCCCGAGCGCGCGTTGCTGGCCGAGCTGGAGGGCTGGGGCCTGCACGACCTGTTCCGTCGGTTCTACGACCAGGACCGGCTGTACACGTGGTGGGACTACCGGGCAGGTGACTTCCACCAGGGCCGCGGGCTGCGCATCGACCTGCTCCTCGCCACCGACTCGTTGGCGCAGCGTGCGCGTTGGTCCGTCGTCGATCGCAACGCGCGCAAGGGCCAGCAGCCCTCCGACCACGCCCCGGTCGTCGTCGACTTCGACGACTGATGCTCCGCCGCCGGTCGTGCGGCGGGGGTCAGGTGGGTGTGAGTTCGGTGCCGTCGGGTCGGTAGGTGTGCCAGAGACCGCCGGGGTCGCGCCAGACGGTGAAGCCGTGGTTCTTGATCCGGTTGTGGTGCCCGCAGAGCAGGCTGCCGTTGTGGGTGGCGGTGGCGCCGCCGTGTGCGTGGCTGTGGAGGTGGTCGGTCTGCAACCGGTGCAGCGGCTGCTCACAGCCCACGTACACGCAGCGGGAGGTGTGCACGGCGAGCGCGTCGCGCATCGCGTCGGTGAAGAACCGTCGCCGGCGGCCGACATCGACGGGGACCCCGGCCCCGTCGAACACCACCCTGCGCAACCGGCCGAACAGGAGGGCGTCGAGGATCGCCGACCGTGGCAACTGCACGCCAGTGACCGTCGCACACCGGGCATGGGCCGGGTCGTGGGGCCGGTCCGGCACCACCACACCGCCGCTGCTGAGGGTGTCGCTGTCGAGGTGGGCGACGAGTGCGGCGAGGACGTCGGTGACGGTGTGCACGTCACCAGCGACGTGCAACACCGGTTCGGGGGGTTGCGCGTCCGCGGGGGTGGAGGCGGCGTCGAGGAAGATCCGCAGCAACGCATCCCACGCCCGCTGCCGGCCAGTCCGTGGAAGATCGTGTGCGCTGGCCAGATCACCGTGACGATCACGCGCATCGGCCCAATCGGCGAGGTACTCGGCCTGACAGTACCGATCGAAGATCTCGCGCATCTGCGCCCCATCGATGTTCCCACCCGACGCGTCGAGCCACGTGTGATGGCCATCCACATGCAGACTGGCGCGCCGGTTGCGGTGCGACACCTCATGGGCCCGTTCGGAACCGTCCTGATCGGCCAACGCCTCCCACTGACCCACCACCACACGGAAGTCCTCGAACGGCAACGTCCTCGCGTGCTCCAACAAGATGTCGGCGAACTCGGGCATGCGGACCGCGGCACGCGGGTTGGCATACGCCCGGGCCAACTCGTGCACCTGCGCGACACCCACCTCACCAGCCGCCAACCTGTTCCGCACCGCCTCGATGTCGGCCAACAGGCGGGCCGTGCGCACCCGAGCCAACGTCTCACCGGGCGACCACCGCACCCGCGACCGACACCACCCGCCAACACGTGTATGGCCATCTTGACGATGCACACGCCGACGATCCGCCTCCGCGATCACCACCGCCGACTCCGCCTCCACCCACCGCCGCACCCGATCCAACTCCTGCAACCGCTCACCCAACCCCACCGCATCCAACTCGCCGACGGGCACACCACCCAACAACCCCTCCAACACCGCCACCACGGTCAGACCCGCGTCGCGAGGGGCCGTCACACCCCCATCCACCGTCGCCGAACCGCCCCCCATCGAACCCATGCGACCATCATCGCGAGGGGCTGTCGCACAGTTACCCGCCGCCGCAGAACCTCCCGAAACCATGCGGCCATCATCGCAAGGGGGTGCGACACGGTTGCCCGCCGTCGTCAGGTCAGGCGCGGGCTCCGGTCGGCGCCAGCAGCCTGGGCGCCCAGCGTTCCGCGACCGAGAGGGTGACGCCGAGACGAGTGGCCAGCTCGGTTGCGTCGCTCGGCGGATCGTCGAGAAGCGATCGCAGCACCCGGTCGGAGCACACCGCGTCCTCGCTCAACGCCGCGGCCCGAGCGACGTCCCGCCGCCATGCGCGAAGGTCGCTCATCGGGTCCGGCGCGCGCTCGGGACGGATCGAGGTCGGCATCGGCGCCACTTGCTCGTGTGGGACGGCCGCACGCAGCGCCTCGATCCACGGGCTCGGCCCACCGGAGCCGCCCTCCCGGCGTTCCGCCCAGGTGACGATCAGCTCGTCGGACGCTCGCGTGATCGCGACGTACAGCAGCCTCGCCTCCTCCTCGCGCTGCGCCGTTGTGACCGCCGACGCGTGGGGCACCAGCCCGCGCTCGACACCGCAGACGACGACCGCCGCCCACTCGCGACCCTTCGCCGCGTGGAAGGTGAGCACAGCGACAGCGCCGTCGTCGTCGGGTTCGAGGTCGTCGAAGGGCTGGCGGGCCTCGAGCCAGGCACGGAAGCCGCCCGGATCGTTGCTGGTGAGGAAGCGGTCGACCTCCTCGGCCACGCGTCGGCGAACCGGATCGCTCGCGTCTCCGGCCCAGACGGCCTCGGCCCAGCCGGCGAGATCGTCACGTGAGCGAAGGCGTGATGCCTCGGCGATCGCTCGCTCGAGTGGCGTCGCACCGGCGGATCGCGCGACGGCGACGCCGGCCTCGGTGAGGCTTCGGTGGAGCACGTGGAGCTGCTCGTTCGTGCGGGCCAGCACCGCGACCTCGCGGGCACCGTGACGGTGCACGAGGTCGCGCACTCGCGACGCGACCGTCGCCGCTTCCTCGACGTCGTCGGATGCCGGGGCGAACACGGGCCGCCGGCCGTCGGGCCGCTGCGACGCAGTGGAGTCGTCGATCTCGGCTGCGGCGAGCGCCGCCGCGCCGGTGGTGACGATCTGGGGAGAGCACCGGTAGTTGCCGGTGAGGCCGACCACGGTGACCCCGGGGAAGCGGTGCTCGACCTCGAGCAGCGCCGCAGGATCCGATCCGTTCCAGCCGTAGATCGCCTGGCGATGGTCGCCCACCAAGCAGACGTCCGGACGGCCGTCGCGGATCGCCTCGAGCACAGCGAACTGCAACGGGTTGAGGTCCTGTGCCTCGTCGACGAACAGGTGTCGGAACCGCCACCGGACGATCTCGGCAAATGTCGGATCGGTCGTCATGTGGTGCAGCACGTGTGCCAGCAGATCGTCGAAGTCGACGACGCCGCGACGTCGCTTCAGCGCGGCGTAGGCGGCCGAGACGGCGACGAACGCGGGACCGTCCAGCGCGCCGCGGCGTCGGGCTCGACGGCTCGCCTCGCCGAAGCGCTCCGGTTCGACGAGGCGGGCCCTCGCCCAATCGAGGTCGCTCATCACGGCAACCGGATCACGGCGGAGGCGCGTCTCGGTGAGCACCTCGCGGACGAGCCGGAGGCGGTCGGGCGCGATGGTCGGTGCTGCGCCGTTGGTGGCGAGCGCGCGGTCGCGCAGCAGCCGCAGCGCGACGGCGTGGAAGGTGCCCGACTCGATCGACTGCTGCACGTCGAGCCGCCGCAGGCGCCTGCGCAGCTCGCCCGCGGCGTCGCGCGTGAAGGTGAGCGCGAGCACGTGCTGGGCGTCGGCCGAGCCATCGGCGATGCGACGCGCGATGCGTCGTGTGAGCACCATCGTCTTGCCGGA
This sequence comes from Ilumatobacteraceae bacterium, assembly GCA_050248155.1. GTDB lineage: Bacteria > Actinomycetota > Acidimicrobiia > Acidimicrobiales > Ilumatobacteraceae > VFMC01. The sequence goes on along the minus strand of JBFWSW010000010.1, from coordinate 59,900 downwards.
GCCTGCCGAGGCGACGATGGCGAGGGGCGCGGCGTCGGTCAGCACGGCCTCGCGCTGTTGGGGATCGAGCCCACGGAGCAGCCGGTCGGGGATCGGCTCGGCACCATCGGTCACTCCGTCACCATAGGGCTACAGTCACCGCCATGACGTTCCCCAGGAAGAACCTCAACCCCAACGAGGCTGTGGCGCTCGACATGCACCCTCACTGGTGGTACTTCGCCGGTCCTGCGGCGACGTTGTTCGCTGCGGTGGTGCTCGGCATCGTGCTCCTGGTCAGCACCGATGTCTCGGGCACCGGCGGTGATGTGCTGCGCATCCTCGTCATCGCGCTCATCGCGCTCGCCGCCATCTGGCTGATCGTGCGCTATCTCAAGTGGTTCACGACCTACTTCGTGATCACCTCGCACCGTCTCATCTTCCGCACGGGCGTGCTGGCCAAGAGCGGCATCGAGATCCCGCTCGAGCGAGTCAACAACGTCAACTTCAGCCAGAGCATCTTCGAGCGGCTGCTCGGCGCCGGCGACCTGCTGATCGAGTCGGGCGGTGAGGACGGGCAGAGCCGGTACACCGACATCCGCCATCCCGACCGCGTCCAGCGACTCATCCACGCGCAGATGGAGCTCGCCGCGCAGCGGCGCGGCTCGTACGCCGCCGGACCCTCCGCGACGACAGCGACCGTGACCGAGCAGCTGGAGCGGCTGGAGGGGATGATGCAGCGCGGCACCTTGACCGTCGAGGAGTTCGAGGAGCAGAAGCGCCGGCTGCTCGGCAGCTGACGCGACAGCGGGGTGCGCGTCGTCAGCCTGGTTCCCTCGATCACCGAGACGTTGCTCGCCTGGGGCGTCGACGTGGTCGCCTGCACGCGGTTCTGCGAGCAGCCCTCGCTGCGGCACGTGGGTGGAACGAAGGACCCTGACATCACCGCCATCGTGCGGCTGCGGCCCGATCTGGTCGTCGTCGATCGTGAGGAGAACCGTCGCGAGGATGCCGAGGCGCTGCGCGCGGCCGGCGTCGACGTGCACGTGACCCACGTCGTCAGCATCGACGACGTTCCGGGCACGCTCGCCGAGCTCACCTCCGCGGTGCAGGCCACGACGCCCGCGCAGCCGGCTGCCCACGACGCCGATCTGCTCGACCTGCGCGCGTTCGTCCCCATCTGGCGCCGGCCGACGATGTCGATCAACGCCGAGACGTACGGCTCGTCCTTGCTCGCTCACGTCGGTGTCGCGAACGTGCTGGCCGATGAACGCGATCGCTACCCGACGGTGGAGCTCGAATCGGTCGCTGCCCGTCGTCCCGACTTGGTCATCCTGCCCTCCGAACCGTACCCCTTCACCGAACGCCATCGACCTGAGTACGAAGCCGCGTTCCCGGGTGCGACGGTCGCGCTGGTCGACGGGCGCGACCTGTTCTGGTGGGGTGTGCGCACCCCGGCCGCCGTGCGACGGATCAGGGAAGCCCTGCGCGCGACGTCGAGACCGTCGTGATCTGGATCCGAGCCGAACGCTCCGTGCGGCACGTCGCAGGATCGGAGGTCGCCGAGGTCAGCATGAACAGCGTCGTCCCCTCCGACCCGCCGAGCATGCATGCGAAGCACGGGTCGCCCGTGTCGATGATCTCGAGCACCTGCCCGCCCTCCGCCACGCGGAGGCACTCGGGCGCTCCGGCGTTCGCGACCCACACTGCGCCGGCAGCGTCGAGGCAGATGCCGTCGGGCAGGCGGCCGGGGAGCTCCGCCCACACGCGTCGATTGCTCAAGGTGCCGTCGGCCGCGCGATCGAAGGCGGTGAGCCGATTGCCCATCGACTCGGCGACGACGAGCGTCGCGCCGTCGGGAGTGATGATGGTGCCGTTGGGAAAGGCGAGATCGGTCGCAGCAGTCGAGACCGTGCCGTCACGCGCCACCATCGCGAGAGCTGCGGGAGCCGTGATCGACCAGTCGCCGGTGTGTTCGGCGAGGTGGAGGTCGAAGCCGAAGTTGCCGACGTAGGCGCGGCCCTCGGCGTCGACGACCATGTCGTTGCAGTGGAAGGTGGCGATGCTGCCGAGGTCGGCGTGCACGACCAACCGGTCGTGATCGAGGCGGAGCACTCGCCGATCGGTCATCGAGACGACGAGCAGCGTGCCGTCGGGCATCCAGCCGAGACCGCTGGGCTGGCCCGGGACCTCGAACTTGCGCTCGACGCGGCCCCGGAGGTCGACCGTCTTCACCGCGTGGTCGTGCATGTCGCTGAACCACAGCTGGCCGTTGTGCCATCGCGGTCCCTCTCCGAAGCAGAGTCCGGTGGCGAGCGTCTCGGTCTGGGTCATGTCTGCTCCTCTGGTTGTTCGTCGTCGATCCGGCCGGCGCGGCCGACGGGCCGCACGACCCAACCGTCGACGTCGGCGCTGGGATCGGCGAGGACGACGATGCAGCCTCCGAAGCCTCCCCCCGTCATCCTCGCCCCGTACACGCCGGGCCGTTCAGCCGCCCGCTCGACCGCCGCATCCATCGCCGGCGTCGAGATGCCGTACAAGTCGCGCATGCTGGCGTGGCCCTCGATCATCAGCTGCCCAGCTGACACGAGATCGTGGTCGCGGAGTGCCTCGGCGAACCGGAGCACCCGCGCGTTCTCGGTGACGATGTGACGAGCGCGCGCTCGGACGATCGGATCGGTGATGCCTTCGACGTCCGCGATGGACGCTGAGCGCAGCGGACCGACGAGCTGCTCGGCCGCGGCGCACTCGGCGACGCGTTCGGCGTAGGGGCTGCCGATCAGCGTGCGGTGGGCGACGAACTGGACGACCACCTTCACGTCGTCCGGCACCCGAACCGCCGTCGTCTCCAGGCTGGCGCAGTCGATCAGCAGCGCGTGCTCGGCGACGGCGGCCGCGATGCTCAACTGGTCCATGATGCCGCTCGGCACGCCCGATGCGCGGTGCTCGGCGCGACGGCACAGTTGGGCCAGCTCGATCGGCGGCAGCTCGCAGCCGAGGGCGAGGGCGACAGCGACCTCCAGCGCGGCGCTGCTGGAGAGTCCCGCACCGATGGGGATGTCGGTCGAGATCGTCCCGCGGATGCCCGTCGTTGGGTGCAACTCGGCGACCACACCGGCGACGTAGCGTCCCCACTCAGGGCGCACGGCCGCCGGATCGTCGACGACGAGCGGCAGGCTGATCGGCAATGCTTCGTCGGTCGAGGACAGCTCGATGCGCTCGGCCGGCTCGAAGTCGATGCGGGTCCATCGATCGATCGCGATCGGCAGCACGAGGCCACCCGTGTAGTCGGTGTGCTCGCCGATCAGGTTGACGCGACCCGGCGCCCGAACGGCATGCGCCGCCATCGGTGACGTCAGCCCAGCTGCAGCATCGTGCTGAAGCGCTCGAGCGACTCGAGATCGAAGGGCGCGCGCAGCGCGAGGTTGACCTGATCGGCACCGGCCTCGATGTACAGCCCGATGCGGTCGACGATCTCCTGGTCGCTGCCGGTGAGCACGCCGGGGCGGACGAAATCGGCGATGCCGCCGAACTGTGACAGCAAGCTCTCCTCGGTGAACGCGAGCCCGACGTTCACGGCGCGGCGGATGTCGGCCGGATCTCGTCCGGCTCGCTCGCAGTGCTCGTTCAGCACGGCGTTCTTGTGGGCGAAGGTCTCGGGCGCGATGAACGGCACGTTCCAGCCGTCGGCATGCATGGCCGCGATCTTCAACGTGCGCTTCTCGCCACCACCGCCGATCCAGATGGGCAGACGGTCCTGCATCGGGCGCGGCTCGTTGCGCGCCTCGTTGAGGGTGAAGTGCTCGCCTGCGAAGGAGGTGACCTCCTCGTGGAGCAGTCCGCGCAGGCACTGGACGCCTTCCTCGAGCTGGTCCAGCCTGGTCCTGGCGTCCGGGAAGGGGATGCCGTAGGCCTCGTACTCGACGATGGCCCAGCCGGCGCCGATGCCCATGTCGGCGCGGCCGCCGGACAGCTGATCGATCGCCGTGATCGCCTTGGCGAGCACGGCAGGGTGCCGGAATCCGATGGAGTAGACGAGCGACCCGCAGCGCACCGTCGACGTGCTGCATGCGAGCGCCGCGTGCATCGACACCGCCTCGAGACAGGCTGCGTCGTCGGGCCGACCGGTCGCACCGTAGAAGTGGTCCCAGATCGAGATCCAACCGAAGCCGAGGCTCTCGATGCGCTGCCAGACCGACCGCAACTCGTCGGCCGTCGTGTGCTGCAAGCCCGTGTGCACGCCGAACACCGTCATGACGTCCGACGGTAGCCTGCGGCCATGCCTCGAGCTCGCGTCGCAACCGGAATGGACCTCGAATACGACACGTGCGGCTCTCCCGCCGATCCGGCGCTGCTGCTCATCATGGGGTTCACCGCGCAGATGACGCTGTGGCAGGACGGGTTCTGCAAGATGCTCGCCGATCAGGGCCTGTTCGTCATCCGCTTCGACAACCGCGACTGCGGTCTGTCGACCAAGCTCGACGGTGTCGCGGTCGAGCTCGACAAGGTGATCGGCGCGGCGCTCTCCGGTCAGCCCGTCCCCCCGGTGCCTTACACGCTCAGCGACATGGCCGCCGACGCGGTCGGTCTGCTCGACGCCCTCGGCATCGAGCACGCCCACATCATGGGTGCGTCGATGGGCGGGATGATCGCGCAGACGGTCGCGATCGAGCATCCTGCGCGCACCGCCAGCCTCACCTCGATCATGAGCATGCCGGGCGAGCCCGAGGTGGGCCAGCCATCGCCCGAAGCGGCGGCCGCTCTGCTGGCTCCGCCCCCGACGGAGCGACAGGCCTACATCGACGCGTCGCCGAGCTGGATGGTCTGGCAGTCGAAGAAGTACCGCGACGAAGACCTCACCCGCCGGCAGGCCGCCGCCGACTACGACCGCAGCTTCTACCCCGAGGGAGCGCCTCGCCAGCTGGCCGCGATCTACGCCAGCGGGGCGAGGACCGAAGGCCTCGCCGCGCTCGACGTGCCGGCGCTCGTCATCCACGGCATGGACGACACGCTCATCACCCCGAGCGGTGGCTTCCGCACTGCCGAGCTCATCCCCGGCTCCGTGCTGCTCTACGTCGCTGACATGGGCCACGACATGCCCGAACCCCTGTGGCCGTTCCTGGTCGACGTCATCGCTGCCCACGTCCGGCGCGCCGAAGGATAGGGAACGCCGCAAGCCTCCGTGCTACGAATGAGCCTCATGGCTGGACCCCTCACTGGACTCCGAATCATCGAGATCGCCGGAATCGGCCCCGGACCGTTCGCGGCCATGCTGCTGGCCGACATGGGGGCGGAGGTCATCCGGGTCGAGCGCGCCCAGTCCGTCCGCGGGCCGGCGCCCGACACGCCCCACATCGACGTGTCGCTGCGGGGGCGGCGCAACATCGCGCTCGACTTGAAGCACCCCGACGGCGTCGCCACACTCCTCGATCTGGTCGAGCGCGCCGATGCGATCATCGAGGGCTTCCGGCCGGGGGTCATGGAGCGCCTCGGGGTCGGACCTGACGAATGCCTGTCGCGCAACCCGCGCCTCGTGTTCGGACGGATGACCGGATGGGGCCAGGAGGGCCCGTACGCCCAGTCCGCCGGGCACGACATCAACTACATCTCACTGGCGGGTGCTCTCGCGCACTTCGCTCGCGCAGGCCAGCCGCCCACTCCACCGCTCAACATGGTGGGCGACTTCGGTGGCGGCGGGATGTTCCTCGCCTTCGGTGTGGTCTGCGCGCTGCTCGAGGCCAAGCAGAGCGGCAAGGGGCAGGTGGTCGACGCGGCGATGGTCGACGGATCCGCCGTCTTGATGACGATGTTCTGGTCGTTGCGCAACATGGGTGTCTTCGACGAGAACGCACCGGGCACGAACCTGCTCGACTCCGGCGCGCACTTCTACGACGCCTACGAGTGCAGCGACGGCAAGTACGTGTCGATCGGGTCGATCGAGCCGCAGTTCTACGCCGAGCTGTTGCGTCTGACCGGGCTGGAAGGTGACGAGGAGTTCGCTCGGCAGATGGACAAGTCGCAGTGGCCGCATCTCAAGGAGCGCATCGCCGACCTGTTCCGGAGCAAGACCCGCGACGAGTGGTGTGCGCTCATGGAGCACACCGACGTGTGCTTCGCCCCAGTCCTCACCCTCGCAGAAGCCGCCCAACACCCACACAACGTGGCGCGGGAGACCTTCGTCGAGGTCGGTGGGATCCGCCAGCCCGCGCCCGCGCCGCGCTTCTCGCGCACGAACGCCGAGATCGGCTCGCTCCCGGCGCATCCGGGGCAGCACTCGCGCGAGATCCTGGCCGACTGGGGCCTCGCGGCAGAACGCATCGATCGGCTCGTCGCGGACGGAGCGGTGGCCGACGCCTGATGGGCACGCTCGTCTGCTTCCACGCGCATCCCGACGACGAGTCGATCACGACGGGTGGCTCGATGGCGAGGGCTGCGGCGGAAGGCCATCGGGTGGTACTGGTCGTCGCGACCAACGGCGACCACGGTGAGAGCCCTGAAGATCTGGCGACGGGCGAGGCTCTGGTCGATCGTCGGCGCGTCGAGACGATGCGCTCCGCCGCGGTGCTCGGCGTCGGTCGCGTCGAGTGGCTCGGGTACCGCGACAGCGGCATGACCGGGTGGGAGCAGAACAGCCATCCCGAGGCTTTCATGCGCGCGCCGATCGACGAGGCAGCCGCGAGGCTGGCCACGATCCTCCGCGACGAGCAGGCCGACGTGCTCACCGTGTACGACTGGCACGGCAACTACGGCCATCCGGATCACATCCAGGTGCACCGCGTGGGCCACCGAGCGGCCGAGCTCGCCGGCACGCCGGCGGTCTTCGAGGCGACGATGAACCGCGATCTCGTCGTGCGCTCGATGAAGGCCGCGCTCGAGGCTCAGGACGGCAGCATGCCCGACGACTTCGATCCGGAAGGGCCGGCCGACGACGGCAACCCGTTCGGCACGCCCGAGGACGAGCTCACCCACGCCGTCGACGTCAGTGCCTACGTCGACAAGAAGCGGGCATCGATCACGTGCCACGCCAGCCAGGCGACCGACACCGGCATGTTCCTCGCGATGCCCGAGGCGATCTTCGCGCAGGCGTTCGGCACCGAGTGGTTCATCAAGAAGGGTGCGCCGCACGGGCTCCGTGAGGGGTGGCTGTTCGAATGACCCGGCTGTACCTCGTGCGTCATGGCCGAGCAGCTGCGGGATGGGACACCGACGCCGATCCGGGACTCGACGTCGTCGGCACCGGGCAGGCCGAGCGCGTGGCGGACCGGCTCGCACCGCTCGGGCCACTCCCGATCGAATCGAGCCCGCTGCGCCGATGCCGCGAGACGGCAGCGGTGCTCGCCGCTCGGTGGGGCGCCTCGGTGGACATCGAGCCGCGCATGGCCGAGATCCCCTCGCCCGACGGCGTCGCCATTGCTGACCGCGTCGAATGGCTCCGCGAGGCCATGCGTGGCACGTGGGGCGATCTCGGCTCGCGCTACACCCGCTTCCGTGACGAGATCGGGCTGTCGCTGCGCACCCGAACCGCCGACGCGGTCGTGTTCAGCCACTTCGTCGCGATCAACGCGGCGATCGGTCAGGCGCTCGGCGACGACCGCCTGGTCATCCGCAGCCTCGACAACTGCTCGGTCACCATCCTCGACGTGATCGACGGTCGCCTTCACCTGGTCGAGGGCGGCCACGAGGCCGACACGCTCATCCGCTGATGCCCTCGACTGCCGACCCCGTGGCAGACTCCTCGGCATGAGAACGCGTGGCGTCACCGCGACAGCACTGATCGTCGGACTTCTCCCGCTGGTCGTGGCGTGCAGCGGTGACGACGATGCCGGTGGCACCGTCCCCACCACGGTCACCACCGCCGCGCCGACCACATCGCCGTCGACCACCGCGGTCACGACGAGCGTCGTTCCGCCGACCACCGCCGCGCCGACCACATCGGACACCGTCGCTCCGACCACCTCGGAGACCGGCTCGACGTCCACGTCCACGACCGAGCCGGCCGCAGCCGCACTGGTGCTGCGCGACGACGGGCTCGGTGACGCGCTGTTCGGTGCCGACGCCGACGGCGTCATCGACTACGTGACCTCCGTGCTCGGCGTGCCCACCGATGACAGTGGCTGGGACGATCCCTTCGCCCATTTCGGGGTCTGCCCGGGCACCGAGGTGCGCGGGGTGACGTGGGGCGACCTGCAGCTGCTGTTCAGCGACGAGAGCATCGTCGCCTCGGGGCACCGGCACTTCTTCAACTACGTCTACGGCCCACCATCGGGTGCGACGATCAATCCCGTCGGTCTCCGCACCGCCGATGGTGTCGGGATCGGCACGACGATCGGCGAGCTCCGCGTGGTGTACCCGGGCGTGCAGGTGTACCCCGAGGAGATCTACGGCCCGTTCTTCGTCGTCAACGAGAACCTCAGCGGCTTCCTCACCGGTGTCACCGACTCCGACCAGGTGATCTCGTTCATCGGCGGCATCGGCTGCGGCGAGTGACGCCCAGCCGACAGGAGTAAGGTCGGGCCCGTGAAGCGCATGCTCCCCGTCGACGAGCTGGCGCGCGACGAGCGGTTCGCCCGCATCAGCGTCGAGCAGTTCGTGTTCGATCCGCGCAACCTCAGCCCTTCCGCGCAGACCAACGGGCTCGCGCCCACCTTCTCCGACGCGAGCGACGGTGCGCGCAACCTGATGCACGGCATCTTCGTCGGCGAGATCCAGGCGCTCGAGGGTGCGGGGCGCACGTGCTACGACTTCGATCTGGGCGACTCGCGCGACCAGGCACCGTTCGGCCTCAAGCTCGACATGGCGCGGCAGTGCTGGGACGAGGCCCGACACGTCGAGATCAGCTGCAAGCTGAGCGAGCACATGGGCAGCGGGATCGGCGAGTTCGCCGAGCAGACCCTGCTGTACGAGGCGGCGTGCAATCCCGACCCCGTGCTGCGACTCACCGGCGTGAACCGCGCCCTCGAGGGTCTCGCCATCGACGTGTTCAAGACGATGCGCGACTTCGGTATGGCCTTCGGTGACCCCGTGCTCGACTTCTGCGAGGACTGGATGCTCGCCGACGAGGTCACCCACGTGAAGATGGGCAGCGACTGGCTGCGCCGACTCACCGCCACCGACCCGCAGCGTCAGAAGGAGGCGCTCGACTTCCAGAAGGCGGTCGACAAGCTGTTCAGCTTCGGAGGCTTCCGCGGTGAGACCGACGAGAGCCCGGTGCACCTGGCCCGTCAGTTCCGGTCACTCGCAGGCTTCACCGACGACGAGATCGACGACCTGGTCGACATCGCCGCCGAGGCGTACGCCGAAGCGGCAGCGGTGCAGGCGGCCAACGCCCAAGCCGCACGCGCGAACTGAGGCCGGCCTGGACGGAGCGTCGTTCCTCGACCTGCACGAGAGCTGGGCGTGGGTCGTCATCATCGGCAACGGGCTCGCCGGTCTCTGGGCCCTCGGCGCGCACTGGCTGACCCCGCTGCGGACGCGAGCCCTGTGGTGGTTCACCGCGCTCGCCGAGCTGACCGTCTTCGTGCAGGTGATCTTCGGCGTGATCCTCGTGAACAAGTACAAGTTCGAGTTCCCGAAGTTCCACGCGTTCTATGGGTTCGTCGGCATCATCGCGGTCGCGATCATCTACTCCTACCGCATCCAGATGAAGCACCGGCTGTACCTGCTGTACGGCGTCGGCGGCCTGTTCATCATGGGCCTCGGCATCCGGGCGATGCTCGTCGGCAAGATCGGCTGAGCGGCGCCGGCCTCAGGCGTTGGCGAGCCGACCCTCGAGGTCGTCGAGCTCGAGGCTGAGCGCGGCGGGCAGCTTGTCGCCGAACTGTGCGTAGTGCTCGCGGATCTGCGGGATGGCCGCCAGCCAGCCCTCGGTGTCGACGGACAGCAGCTCGTCCAGGTCTGCGTCGGCGACATCGAGGCCGGTCCGATCGAGATCGGCAGGGTGGGGGAGCATCCCGATCGGTGTCTCGACCGCGTTGTTCGAACCGTCGACTCGATCGAAGATCCACTTGAGCACTCGGCTGTTCTCGCCGTAGCCCGGCCACAGGAAGCGCCCGTCCTCGTCGCGGCGGAACCAGTTGACGAAGAAGATCTTCGGGAGGTTGGCCTCGTCGGAGTGCTTGCCGATGCTCAACCAGTGGGCGAAGTAGTCGGCCATGTTGTACCCGCAGAACGGCAGCATGGCCATCGGGTCGAAGCGGAGCTTGCCGACGGCGCCGGCCTGGGCCGCCGTGGTCTCACTGGCCATGATCGAGCCGAGGAACACGCCGTGCTCCCAGTTCTTGGCCTGCGTGACCAGCGGAACGGTCGTGCGGCGACGGCCGCCGAACAGGATCGCGGAGATCGGCACGCCGGCGGGATCTTCCCACTCCGGCGCGATCGACGGGCACTGTGACGCGGGCGCGGTGAACCGTGCGTTCGGGTGCGCGGCGGGGGTGTCGGCCTCGGGCGTCCACGGGTTGCCGCGCCAGTCGGTGGCGCGCGCCGGCGGCTGATCGGTCATGCCCTCCCACCACACGTCACCATCGTTCGTGAGCGCGGTGTTCGTGTAGATCGAGTTGCCCCACAGCGTGTCCATCGCATTGGCGTTGGTGTCGTAGCCGGTGCCGGGTGCGACCCCGAAGAAGCCTGCCTCCGGGTTGATCGCGTACAGCCGACCATCGGCGCCGAACTTCATCCAGCAGATGTCGTCGCCGATCGTCTCGGCCTTCCAGCCGGGGATGGTCGGGATGAGCATCGCGAGGTTGGTCTTGCCGCACGCAGAGGGGAACGCGGCGGCGACGTACTTCGCCTCACCATCGGGGTTGGTGAGCTTGAGGATGAGCATGTGCTCGGCCAGCCAGCCGTCGTCACGTGCCATCACCGACGCGATGCGCAGGGCGAAGCACTTCTTGCCGAGCAGCGCGTTGCCGCCGTATCCCGACCCGAAGCTCATGATCTCGCGCGTCTCGGGGAAGTGGACGATGTACTTGTTGTCGGGGTTGCAGGGCCACGGCACGTCGGCCTGGCCGGGCTCGAGCGGGGCGCCGACCGAGTGCACGCAGGGCACCCATTGGCCGTCGCCGAGCACGTCGAGTGCAGCTTGACCCATGCGGGTCATGATCCGCATGTTGACCGCGACGTACGCCGAGTCGGTGAGCTGGACGCCGATGTGGGCGATCGCCGAGCCGAGGGGGCCCATGCTGAACGGGATGACGTACATCGTGCGGCCCTTCATCGCGCCCGTGTACAGCCGCTTCAGCTCGGCCCGCATCTCGGCCGGGTCGCGCCAGTTGTTGTTCGGTCCGGCGTCCTCGCTGCGCTCGCTGCAGATGAAGGTGCGGTCCTCGACACGAGCGACGTCGCCCGGATCGCTGTGCGCCCAGAAGCTGTTGGGCCGCTTGGCCTCGTCGAGGTGTGTGAAGGTGCCGCTGGCGACGAGCTCGCCGGCGAGCCGGTCGTACTCGTCGGCGCTGCCGTCGCACCAGTACACGCTGTCCGGCTGGAGGATCGTTGCCCACTCGTCGACCCATTGCTGGAGGCGGGTGTTGGTCGTGCTGGCACTCATCGGCGCTTCTCCTTTGGGCCGGCGCGACGCTGCGCCGGCGAGCTCGGGGAGGATCGGTTGTGGGCTGGAATGAACGATCGCCCGGCCTACTGGCCGGGCGATCCCATGTCGACTTCACTTCCCAGGCGGAGCCCGGTGGCCCGACCCGAGTCGTTCAGATCGAAGATGACTCGTTGGCCTTGGCGGAGCATCCGGAAGATCGACCCCTCGAGCGCGTCACGCGCCAGGTCGAACTCGGACAGATCGGTGTCGCAGAGCACCACGCCGTCGCCGGTGGAGGGGTCGTATGACTTGATGACGCCCTGCACAGTGCGACCTCAGCCCGCTTTGACGACTTTGCCGCTCTTGATGCAGCCGGTGCACACGTGGAGTCGCTTGGGACTTCCACCCACCAGGGCCCGCACACGCTGGATGTTCGGGTTCCAACGACGCTTGGTGCGCCGGTGCGAGTGCGACACGGACATGCCCCAGCTCGGGGCCTTCCCGCACACTTCACAAACTGCTGCCATGAGACGTCTTCCTTCGATCGGTTCCGTCCGCCGGTGCGCACCGGACGGAAGAGCTGCAAAACGATATCAGCGGCGTGGTCGATATCCGCAGGCGATGCCTGCTCGCAGGCATCGTTTCCGCCGATGGGGCCATCCCCAGCGGCGCGACGCCCAGCGTGGCGGCACCCCTAGTCTGTCGCACGTGCCGAGCCTCGAGCTGCTGTCCTCCGACGACCTCCGGCGCATCATCGTCACCGCCCGCGACCTGGTGCAGCTCCACGCGGCAGTGCTCAACCGGCTGAACGTCTATCCCGTGCCCGACGGCGACACGGGGACCAACATGGCCCGCACGCTCGACGCCGTCGTCGCCGAGCTGGACGGCGCCGACCCCGATCTCGGCGCGACGTGCGACGCGATCAGCCACGGTTCGCTCATGGGCGCCCGCGGCAACAGCGGGGTCATCCTCAGCCAGATCCTGCGCGGTCTGGCGTCGACCCTCAAGCAGGCGCCCGCGGCAGCAGGCTCCACCGTGGCGGCGGCGCTCGACACCGCTGCGGGTGCCGCATACGGGGCGGTGCTCAAGCCGATCGAAGGCACCATCCTCACCGTCGCCCGCGCCGCAGCCGACGGAGCGGGCATCGCCGCTCGCGAGAGCGGCTCGCTCGCGTCCGTCGTGCGCGCCGCGCGCGACGCCGGCCGTACTGCGCTGGCGCGCACCCCCGACCTCCTGCCCGTGCTCAAGGAAACCGGAGTCGTCGACGCCGGCGGAGCGGGATACGTGCTCGTCCTCGATGCTGCGCTCCACGTCGTCGACGGCGAGCCGTTGCCCGAGCCCGCGGCCGACGAGGGCCTGACGCCCGAGCAGTTCGAGGCGGTGGCCCATCGCACCTCGAGTGACGGTTCGGTCGACGTGTCCGAGCTGCGCTACGAGGTGATGTACTTGCTCGACCTCGACGATGGCTCGATCGACGAGTTCAAGTCGGGCTGGGGCGACATCGGCGACTCGATCGTCGTCGTCGGCGGTGACGGCCTGTGGAACTGCCACGTGCACACCAACGACATCGGGGCTGCGATCGAGGTGGCGATCGGCCTCGGTGGGAGGCCACGCCAGATCAGGGTGACCGACCTCTTCGAGGAGGTCGCCGACGAGCACGCCCACCGCGAGGCGGCGATGCACGGGCCGACGGCGCCGTTCTCCGGGCCGTCGACCGCGCTGCCTCCGGTCACGTGCGCTGTCGTCGCGGTCGCCAGCGGCGACGGGTTGGTCGAGCTGTTCGGCAACCTGGGTGTGCAAGGAGTCGTCACCGGCGGCCAGACGCTCAACCCGTCGACGGCCGAGATGCTCGACGCGGTCGAGGCGGTCAACGCGCAGCAGGTCATCGTGCTGCCGAACAACAAGAACATCATCCCGGTGGCCGAGCAGCTCGACGGACTGACGGGCAAGCTGGTGCTCGTGGTCCCGACGACGTCGATGCCCGCGGCGCTCGCCGCGCTGGTGGTCTACGACCCCGAGGCCGACGCCGCCACGAACAAGTCGGCGATGCTCGACGCAGTCGGATCGGTGACGACCGGTGAGGTGACCCGAGCGGTGCGCGACACCAGCAGCCCGGCCGGGGCCATCGTCACCGGCGATTGGATCGGCATCGTCCGCGGCGACGGCATCGTGTCGGTCAGCGGCTCGCTCGAAGGTGCGGCGACCGCCCTGCTCGACCACCTCGTCGACGGAGCGAGCGAGATCGTGACGATCATCACCGGCGATGGGGTGACCGCCGTTCAGACGGCGAGCCTGGTCGACTGGCTGCGCGACGAGCGCCCTGGCATCGAGGTCGAGGTGCACGAGGGCGGCCAACCGCTCTACCCGTTCCTCATCGGTGTCGAGTGATCGGTGCCGGCTGACGCGATGGCCGACAGCGCACCGCTCACGCTGCGCGAGCTCGACGCGATCGGCGTCGAACGGCTGCGAGGTGTCGGCGAGCGCAAGCAGGCGGCGCTCGAAGCGTTCGGCATCTCCTCCGTCCTGGATCTGCTGACCTTCTACCCACGTCGATGGGTCGACCGCACCAACGAGGCGCGCGTGAGCGATCTGGTGGCGGGCACCGAGGCGCTCGTGCTCGTGTCGGTCCGCAGCGTCACCAAGCGGCTCACCCGCAATCGCAAGACGATGGTCACGGCAACCGTCGGTGACGGCAGCGGCCGCCTGACCGTCACGTTCTTCAACCAGCCGTGGCGCGAGAAGCAGCTCCACGAGGGCCTCAACATCTCGCTCTTCGGCAAGCCCGAGGTGTTCCGCGGTGGCTTGCAGATGACGAACCCGATCGTCGACCTCATCGGCGACCGGACGGGCCGCATCGTGCCGATCTACCCGCAGAGCGAGAAGGTCGCGCTGAACACGTGGGAGATCGCGGGATACGTCGAGAACGCGCTCGAACGGTGCACGGCGAGGGGCATCGCCGACCCGGTGCCGTGGCCGGTGCAGCAGCGCCTCGGTCTCCTCGACCGTACGGATGCGCTCCGTCTCATCCACCTCCCGGAGACGATGAGCGACCAATCGCGCGCGCGGCGCCGGCTCGCCTTCGACGAGCTGTTCCGAGTGCAGACGGTGCTGGTGGCACGCAAGCGGGCGCTCGAACGCGACTCGCTCGGCATCCGCCACGAGGTCGATGGCGAGCTCGTCGATCGACTGCGCGACGTGTTGCCGTACGAGCTCACCGGCGCACAGCGGCGGGTCATCGCCGAGATCGAGGCCGATCTCGCGAAGCCGCATCCGATGCACCGGCTGCTGCAGGGTGACGTCGGCGCGGGCAAGACTCTCGTCGCTGTCAGCGCGATGCTCACCGCGGTGCAAGGGCGTCACCAGGCGGCGCTGATGGCGCCGACCGAGGTGCTCGCCGAGCAACATGCGGCGGGCATCCGGCGTCTGCTCGAGGGTGTCACCGTGCCCGACCCGGGCAACCTGTTCGGTGACCGGCCGTTGCGCGTCGAGCTGCTCACCAACCGGGTCACCGGCTCGGAGCGGCGCGACGTGTTGGCCGGGCTCGCCGACGGCGGTGTCGACATCGCCATCGGCACGCACGCGCTCATCCAGGAGGGCGTGTCGTTCCACAGCCTCGGCGTGGTGGTCGTCGACGAGCAGCACCGCTTCGGTGTCGAGCAGCGAGCCGCGCTGCGCGACAAGGCCGGGGGAGCGGTGCCCGACGTGCTGGTGATGACGGCGACGCCGATCCCGCGCACTGCGGCGATGACCGTGTACGGCGACCTCGACGTCAGCGTGCTCGACGAGCTGCCGCCGGGTCGTACACCGATCACGACGCACTGGGCGAACGGGCCGCTCGACGAGGCGGCGGTGTGGGCCGACGTGCGCGCCGAGGTGGGGGAAGGGCGGCAGGCGTACGTGGTGTGCCCGCTCATCGGTGAGAGCGAGAAGCTCGAGCTCGCCAGCGCCGAGGAGACCTACGAGCGCTTGTCGGCCGGCGAGCTGCAGGGGTTGCGGCTCGCGCTGTTGCACGGGCGCATGCCGTCGGCCGAGAAGGAGGCGATCATGGATCGTTTCCGATCGGGCGCGCTCGACGTGCTCGTCGCGACGACCGTCATCGAGGTCGGTGTCGACGTGCCGAACGCGACGGTGATGGTCATCCTCGACGCCGACCGCTTCGGGATCGCGCAATTGCACCAGCTGCGCGGTCGCGTGGGTCGCGGTTCGTACGCGTCGCGTTGCTGGCTGGTGACGACGCCCGATCCCGACGCGCCGGCCGCGAACCCGCGCATCGAGGCGCTCGTCGCCACCACCGACGGGTTCGAGCTGGCCGAGGTCGACCTCGAGCTGCGCGGCGAGGGCACGATCATGAACACCGCACAGAAGGGCCGCAGCGACCTCCGGCTCGCATCGTTGCGTCGTGATCGCGAGCTCGTGGTGCAGGCAAGGGAGGCTGCGTTCGAGGTGGTCGACGCCGACCCCTTCCTCCGCGAGCACCAGATCCTCGCCGACGAGCTCGACCTCCTCTTCAGCAGCGACGACGAAGCGTTCCTGTTCAAGAGCTGATGCTTCGACCTCCATCGTTCGCTCGCTTCGCTCCCTCTCTCCTGTCGGTCGAGTTGATCGAGCGGCCTGCGGCCGCACCCACGTTGCTGTGCGCCTCACGGGAACCGTGTCGGCGCACGGTCACGGCAACGGGCCTGTCGTCGAACGCGGCGAACGTTTCCAGTCACAGCACTGGATCCGCCGTCGGTGCATGGAGGCGCCCGGCTTCGGGTACCGAGTTGGCATGACAGACGAACGCGACGATCAGGGGGAGCCGCCGATGCCGGTCGGTGATCCCGACGAGGACATCGGTGCCGGCATCGGGAAGCCCGCGGCGGTGCCGCTCGGGGCCCCGCCGCTGCTCCCCGAAGAGGCCGACGTCACCGAAGCCGATCAGGACCCGAACCCCTGATCGGATCGCGGGCAGCGCACGCCCGAAGTCGCCGTGAGCTGCCCGCATCAACGTGTGGACGCGGCGAATGAGGGCAGCAGACGGCCGTGCGGGCCGTGAGGTGCCCGCATCCGGACGGGAGCCCTCGGCAACCGCGCCGGCAATTCCTGAGAGTGCAATACATCAAGTCGGTCGGCGAGGGGCCGATGATGGAGATGTGACCGGGGACGCGCGCACCAAGGCCGTGGTCTTCGAGGTCGTCGATCGGTCGACGACCATCTTGCGGATCACCGGTGACCTCGACGCGGTCAGCGTGTCCGAGGCGGCGCCGCTGCTGATGCAGTTCCGCCACGCTCCATCAGCTCATCTCCACATCGACGCGACCGGGTCCGGCTTCATCGACTCGACCGGGCTGTCGGCGCTCGCGATGGTCGCCGATGCAGTTCGTCGGCGAGGGGGCGAGGTCACGTCGACAGCGTCCGAACGTGCCGCGAGATTGATCGAGCTCTGCGGTCTCACGTCGCTCGTCGGCTACACACCGACGCCCATCTGACGAGTCGCGCTCACTCGTCGTCGTCCGGCAGCACCAGGTCCCACCTGTCGAGGCAGTCCTCGCAGCGATAGGCCACGATGTCGCCCGGCTCCCACAGACCGTCCTCCGGCGGGTGGGTCAGCAGATGGCACCGGCCGCCGCAGTCGACGCACACGATCGTCTGCTCCGGCACCGGCACCGCACCAGTGTGCCGCAGGTAGCCTGCCGCCGTGCGCGTGGTGGCAGGCGAGTTGGGCGGACGCAAGCTGGTCGCGCCGCACGGCGACACCACCCGGCCCACCACCGACAAGGTGCGCGAGGCCGTCTTCAACTCCCTGTCGTCGATGGGCATCGTCGAGGACGCAGTCGTGGTCGACCTCTATGCCGGATCGGGCGCGCTCGGCATCGAGGCTCTGTCACGCGGCGCCGCACGGTGCACCTTCGTCGAGCGTGATCGCGACGCGCTGAGGGCGCTGCGCGCCAACATCGACGCGCTGCGGATCGGGGATCGGGCGACGGTCGTCACGTCCGACGTGATGGCGTGGGTTCCGGCCGCCCGCAACGTCGACCTCGCCCTCGTCGATCCTCCCTACACCTTCACCGAGTGGGCGCGCCTGCTCGGCGTGCTCGACGCGTCGTACGTGCTGTGCGAGGCCTCGCGCGAGATCGAACCGCCCGAGGGATGGGACACGGTCAGATCACGTCGGTACGGCCGCACGACCGCGACCTTGCTCGCCCGCGACCTCGGCTGAACGTCCCGGCCGCAGCCTCGTCATCGAACTAACGTCCACCTGCACATGACCACCGTGCTCTATCCCGGGAGCTTCGACCCGATCCATCTGGGTCACCTCGACGTGGTCGAGCAGTCGCTCGAGCTCTTCGGCTCGGTCGTCGTCGCCGCCATGCACAACCCCTCGAAGCCGAGTGGCATGTTCACCCTCGACGAGCGACTGAAGATGATCCGCCAGAGCGTCCGCCCGTTGAAGGGCAGCCGCCGCGTGCGGGTGATCTCGTTCCCCGGCCTCGCGGTCGACGCCGCACGAGAGGCCGGCGCCGACTTCATCGTGAAGGGATTGCGCACCGGCGGCGACTTCGAGGTCGAGCAGCAGATGGCCCACACCAACTACGCGGCAGCCGGTGTTCGCACCGTCTACCTGCCGTGCAAGCCCAGTCTGGTGTTCATCAGTAGCCGCTTCATCAGGGAGATCGCGAACTACGGTGGTGACGTGAGTGCCATGGTCCCGCCGCCGGTGCTCGCCCCTCTCCAGCGCGCGGGACGGGAACGATGAGCTACGACGACGACGAGTACGACGACGAGGACGAGTACGACCACGAGTTCGACGACTCCGACGCGTTCGTCAAGACGACCAATGGGTACGTCGGCGACGCCGAGCAGCTGCTGCGCCGGGCCATCGACGTCATCGCGACCGCTCCCACGATGCCGCTGTCGTCGTCGCCCCGCATCGACCGTGACGAGATCGTCGAGCTGCTCGAAGAGGCGCTGCACCGCATGCCCGAGGAGATGCGCCAGGCGCGCTGGATGATCAAGGAGCGCCAGGAGTTCGTCAACAAGACCCGCCGCGAAGCCGACGAGCTGCTCGAGGCGGCGCGCGTGCAAGCTGAGCGGATGGTGCAACGCACCGAGGTCGTGCGCGCAGCCGAGCAGCGCGCTCGCCAGCTGAACGAGGCAGCCGAGGCCGACTCGCGTCGCCTCCGCCACGAGACCGAGGACTTCCTCGACCAGCGCCTCGCGAGCTTCGAGATCCTGCTCGACAAGCTCAACAAGACCGTCCAGGCCGGGCGCGCTCGACTGTCCATCGGGGTCAGCGAGCACCACGCCGACGAGGACGAGGATCCGACGAAGGGCTTCTTCGACCAGGACCGGTAGGCCGATAGCCTTTTCGGTCCATGGCCAATCCGTTGCTGGTGAACGCCGCCGAGCTGTTGCGCCGGCCGGGTAGCGAGAAGGACCTCGAGGTCGAGGTCACCGTTGCCGATCTCGGCCTGCACGACGACCGGTTGCACGGCGCCGACCCGGTGACGGCGCGCCTGCACCTCGAGTCGCTCACCGACGGGATCGTCGTGCGCGGCCTGGTCACGGCACCGTGGCATGGCACGTGCCGGCGCTGCGCCAACCCGGCGATGGGCGAGGTGCGGGCCGACGTCCACGAGCTGTACCAGCACGTCGTCACCGATCCCGATGCGTTCGAGCTCGCCGGCGACCAGCTCGACCTGGCACCGATGGTGCGCGAGGTGGTGCTGCTCGACGCGCCGTCCTCGCCGCTGTGCCGAGATGATTGCCGCGGGCTCTGCCCCCGTTGCGGCATCGATCGCAACGTCGAGACGTGCGACTGCTCCGACGAGCCTGCCGATCCCCGATGGGGCGAGCTCGACCAGCTCAAGGGGCTTCTCGACGACTGAGCAGCCATCGGGGTCGGCGTTCTGGCGAGGCTCCGCTAACCTGACTCAGCCCATTCGCGCCCAGGGAGAACCAACGGTGGCCGTTCCCAAGAAGAAGAAGTCGAAGATGAAGACGCGCAGCCATCGTGCGGGCGCGTGGAAGCTGGCCGCACCGTCGCGCAGCGTCTGCCCGCGGTGCAGCGCCGCCAAGCTGCCGCACACGGTGTGCCCGTCCTGCGGCTGGTACAAGGACCGCGTCGCCGTCGACGTCGGCTGACGCCGAGTCCGGTCCCGCCTCGTACGCCGAATCACCGTCGACACATGCTCCCGATCGCGATCGACGCGATGGGGGGCGACCGCGCCCCCGACGAGATCGTCGCCGCGGCGCACGCGGCATCTGCCGAGGGCATCCCGGTCGTCCTGGTCGGTCCGCCCGGGCTCGACGGCATCGGTGACCTGCCGCTGATCGAAGCGTCCGAGGTCATCGCGATGGACGAGGACGCGGCCCAGGGCGTGCGTCGCAAGAAGGACTCGACGCTCGTGCGTGCCGCCGAGGCGGTTCGCGACGGCGCCGCGAGCGCCATGATCTCGGCCGGCAACACCGGTGCCACGATGGCTTCGGCGCTCCTGCGGATGGGTCGCATCAAAGGGGTCAGCCGACCGGCCATCGCGACGCCGCTCCCGGTGCCGGGCCATGCCCCGAACGTCTTGCTCGACGCCGGCGCGAACGCCGAGGTGCAGCCGGAGTGGCTGGTGCAGTTCGCGCAGATGGGCTCCGTCTACTCGCGTCACCGGTTCGGCGTCAGCGAACCGAAGGTCGGCCTGCTCTCGATCGGTGAGGAGCCGGGCAAGGGCGACACGTTGCGCAAGGAGGCGTTCGCGTTGCTCGAGCACGCGCCGGGCATCAACTTCGTCGGCAACGTCGAGGGGCGCGACACCCTGCTCAAGACGGCCGACGTCATCGTCACCGACGGCTTCACCGGCAACGTCGTGCTCAAGACGCTCGAAGGTGGCCTGCGCACGCTGATCAACGAGATCCTCGCCGCCTTCGCGTCCGACCCGTCGTACAAGCCGCACGCCGACGCGCTGCTGCCGGCACTGCTGCCGCTCTACACCCAGATGTCGCCCGACACCTACGGCGGGGCGGTGCTGCTCGGCGTCGACGGTGTGTGCATCATCAGCCACGGTTCGTCGGGCTCGACGGCGATGCTGAACGGCATCCGAGTGGCCCGCGAGATGGTCCAGCAGGGACTCGTCGACGAGTTGCGCGCCGCCATCGCCGCTCCGGCGTGACCATCCCCCCGTCGACGCACCTGCTACGGGCTACCATCGCTGTCGCCCGAACACGCTGTCCCAGGGGAGATCGACGTGCCCGCCAACGATGAACCGCTCGACCGCACCGCGGTGTTCGAGATCGTCCGCGCCAGCTTGGCCGACATCCTCGAGATCGAGGGTTCCACCATCAGCGAAGGGCAGTCGTTCGTCGACGACCTCGAAGCCGACTCGCTCGCCCTCATCGAGCTCGTCGAGGCGCTCGAGGAGGAGATGGCCGAGCGATCGATCGGGTTCCGCATCGAGGACGAGGACCTCGAGGATCTGAAGACCGTGCGCGACGCGGTCGACTACGTGTATGCGCGAGTCTCGGGCGACTGAGCTCGCCACGCGATCCGCCGGGCTCGACGCGCTCGGCGAGCGCATCGGCTACCGATTCGCCGACATCTCCTTGCTCGAACGGGCGATGGCGCACCGGTCGTGGTGCGCCGAGTGGCCGGGTCACGCGTCGAACGAGCGCCTCGAGTTCCTGGGCGACGCGGTGCTCGGCTGGAAGATCGCCGACATCGCGTACCGCCAGTACCAGGACCTCCCCGAGGGCAAGTTGACCGACCTGCGCAAGAGCGTCGTCAACGCATCGGCACTCGCCGAGGTCGCCGCCTCGGTCGACATCGGCACCTGCCTCCTGCTCGGCAAGGGTGAGGCGGCGGCAGGCGGGCGGATGAAGCCGTCCATCCTCAGCGACGCGCTCGAGGCGGTGATCGGCGCGGTGTACCTCGACGGCGGCGTCGAGGCGGCCAGCGCGCTCATCGAACGGCTCTTCGACGAGCCGCTCCGGCAGGCCGCGCAGCAGCTCGACCGGCTCGACTTCAAGACGGTGCTGCAGGAGCTGACCGCCCGGCTCTTCGACACGGCACCCGTGTACGTGCTGCGCGAGAGCGGACCCGACCACGCGAAGACCTTCGCCGCGACGGTGCTGGTGGGCGGTCGGGTGCTGGGCGAGGGCACCGGTCGGTCGAAGAAGCTGGCCGAGCAGATGGCCGCATCCGCGGCGCACGAGCTGCTCGTCGCCGACGGCTGATGCCCGAGCTGCCCGAGGTCGAGACCGTCCGGCGTGGGCTCGACGTCCACCTCGTCGGCCGGCGGATCGAGCAGGTGGAGGTGGGTCGCGAGCGGACGGTCCGACGGACGTCGCGCCAGGCGCTCATCGACGGGCTGACCGGCACCACGATCGTCGACACGCGCCGCCGCGGCAAGTACCTGCTGCTCGGCCTCGACTCGGGCGACGACGTCATGATCCACCTGCGGATGAGCGGTCGGGTGCTCATCTCGCCGGTCGACGAGCCGCGCCCGGCCCACACGCACGTCGCCGCGCGCCTGTCCGGCCAGCCGCCGAGCGAGCTGCGGTTCGTCGACCCGCGGACCTTCGGCGAGGTCGTCGTGTTCGACCCGCGCAACGTCGCCGTCGAGATCCCCGACCTGGCAGCTCTGGGTGTCGATCCGATCACCGACGGGATGGACCGAGCGACGCTGCGGCGCATCGTGCTCGGGCGGTCGCGGCAGCTGAAGGCGTTGCTGCTCGACCAGCACGTCATCGCCGGCATCGGCAACATCTACTGCGACGAGATCCTGCACGCCGCACGCCTGCGCCACGACCGCATCTCGAGCACGCTCACCGGTCGCGAGATCACGGCACTGCACCGCGAGATCCACCGCATCCTCGGCGATGCCATCGAGGCCGGTGGGTCGACGTTGGCCGACACGCAGTACGTCGACGTCGACGGCAACGGCGGCCAGTTCCAGCTCGCCCACAGGGTGTACGACCGGTACGGGCAACGGTGCCTCACCTGCAGCCGGGCCACCATCGAGCGCGTGCTCACCGCCGGACGCTCGACCCACTTCTGCCCGCGCTGCCAGCGCTGATCCGGCCCGGGCAGGACGAGGTCGGGAGAGACTCGGGGGGAGGGGAGGCGGCAGCTAGGCTCGCTCCAGCGTGTTTCTGAAGTCCCTCACCCTCAAAGGTTTCAAGTCGTTCGCCGATGCGACGACCCTCGAGTTCGAGCCCGGTGTCACCGTCGTGGTGGGGCCGAACGGCTCGGGCAAGTCCAACGTCGTCGACGCCATCGCCTGGGTGCTGGGCGCGCAGGCGCCGAGCGCCGTGCGCAGCCAGAAGATGGACGACGTCATCTTCGCCGGCACGGCCAAGCGGCCGGCGCTCGGCCGCGCCGAGGTGACGCTCACCCTCGACAACTCCGCCGGCTTGCTGCCGATCGAGTTCACCGAAGTCACGGTCACCCGCACCCTCTTCCGCACGGGCGAGAGCGAGTACGCGATCAACGGTGTGACGTGCCGGTTGCTCGACGTGCAGGAGCTGCTCAGCGACGCCGGCGTCGGCCGCCAGCAACACGTGATCGTCAGCCAGGGCCAGATCGACGGGGTGCTGAACGCCCGTCCGGAGGACCGCCGGGCGATCATCGAGGAAGCCGCCGGCGTGCTGAAGTACCGCCGTCGCAAGGAGAAGTCCGAGCGCCGGCTCGAGGCCACCGAGGCCAGCCTGCTGCGCGTGCAGGACCTGCTGCGCGAGGTGCGCCGTCAGCTGCGCCCCCTCGAGCGCCAGGCCGAGGCCGCGCGCCGGCACGGCGACCTCGTCCGCGAGCTGTCCGCGCTGCAGCTGTTCGTGGCCGGCCGCGAGATCGCCGGACTGCGCACGCGGCTCACGTCGATGGCCAGCGACCGCGTCGCCGTCGAGCAGACCGACCGCGAGCTGCGAGCCCAGCTCGCCGAGCTCGACACTGCGGTGCTCGTCGCCGAGACCGAGCTGACGGCACGCGGCGACACCGACGTGGGTGACGAGATGGTGCGCGTCGAGCAGCTGCGCGAGCGAGCCCGTGGGCTCGCCGCAGTCATGGTCGAGCGTCGACGCTCGCTCGAGCGCGACCGCGGCCAGCTGATGGACGGCGGGGTCGTCGCCAACCTCGAGGCGGACGCAGCGAAGCTCCGCGACGAGCTCGCCGAGATCGACGCCGCCCTCGCCGCGGTCGGCCCGGAGGCCGACGAGCTCGCCGCCGAGGAAGCATCGTTCGCGGAACGCCGGAAGATCACGCTCGCCACCATCACCGACGTCACCACGTCGACCTCGGCCGCCACGGCTGCCGCAGAGGTGCGCGGCGAGCTTCGCTCGTTGCAGAACGGGTTGGCTCGCGACGAGAACGAGGCGCGCCGTACCGAGGTGCGCCACGACCAGCTGCGTCAGCGGGTCGAGCGCTTCGACGACGAGATCGCGCGTTTGAAGTCGCAGTGCGAGATCGCGACCACGTCCGAGGCCCCGCTGGTCGCGGAGGTCGAGGCGGCCGAGAGCCGCCGGCTCGCAGCGGAGGCTGCGGCCGACGTCGCTGTCGCCGCGCGGCAGCGTGCAGCCGAGGACCTCTCCCGTTGGAGAGCGCGGGCGGAAGCGCTGCACCTCGCGCTCGAGACGGCCCGCGCCAAGGCCGGCGCCGAGCACCTCGCCGGCGTCGACGGCGCCCTCGGCACGTTGCTCGACCTCGTCGAGATCGACGAGGGCTGGGAGCCCGCTGTCGAGGCCGCGCTCGGCGACGCGCTGTTGGCGGTCGTCGTCGCCGATCCGTCCGTCGGTCGTCGCGCGCTCCAGTCGCTCCGCGCGTCGAACGTGAACGGTGCCGTGCTGGCGCTCGGTGTCCACGCGGGTGCGATCGACGCTCGGCCGGCTGGCGGCGACCCGGTGCGACCTCACGTGCGCAGCCGGACGCCGATGGTCGACGAGCTGCTCGACGCGATCGTCTCGTCCGCGGTGCGGGTCGGCTCGGCCGACGAGGCTGTCGACATCGCCATCGCCCATCCTGGCGCCGTCATCGTCACCGCGCAGGGCGACCGGTTCGGTCCGTCCGGTTGGCGACTCGGGGCCGCCGGCGACGGGGCGACCGCGGCTGCGCTCGACGAGGCCAACGAGCGGCTCGCCGGATTGGACGCCGACCTCGAACGCCGTGACGCGGCCTCCCGCCGTGCCCGCGCCGAGCTCGACGCTGCTCGCCAGGCCGAGGCCGAGCTGTCGAGACGGCTCGACCAGCACGACGCATCGTTCACCGCAGCGTCCGAGGCGCTGGCTCGCGTGCAGGGCGATCGGCGAGAGGCTGCGACTGAGCTCGAATCACTCGACCGCGCACTGGCCGAAGCGGCCGAGCGCGTCGCACGCGAGCGCGTGCGGGCCGGCGAGCTCGCCGCGCTGCTTCCAGCGCTGGAAGCAGACGAAGCTGCCGAGGCAGAAGCGGCGAAGGCGCGCGGCGAGCTGCGCGCCGAGCTCGACGCACATGCCGCCCTGTTGGCGTCGCGTCGCCACGAGCTCGAGATGCGGAACGCCGGACTGCACGAGCGGCACGCATTCGTCGAGCGTCGCCTCGACGAGACCGAACGCCGGCTGGCAGCCGACGCCGAGGCGCGCGCCGCTGCGGCCGAACGCCGGGTCGCCGTCGAGCGGTCGCTCGAGGCGCTGGTGCGACTCACGGGGCTCGTCGACGGCCACCGCCACGTCATCGAAGCCCGTCACGAGGAACTGCTCGAGATCCGTCGCAAGCAGAGCGACGAGGTCCGTTCGATCGCTGCTCGCCTCGACGATCTCCGCCGTCGCCGGGCCGAAGCCGAGCGCGAGCTCGACGCGACCCGTGAGCGGTCGCGCCGGATCGAGCTCGACGAAGCCGAAGCGCGCCTGCGTCTCGAGGCTGCGGTCGAGGCGGTTCGACGCGACCACGACGTCGAACCCGCGGTGGCCGAGGCGGCCGAGCTGCCCCCGCTGCCCGACGGCACGTCGCCCGTCGCGAGGGTGCGCGATCTCGAACGCGAGCTGCGCCTCATGGGACCGATCAACCCGCTCGCGCTCGAGGAGTTCACCGAGCTGCAGCAGCGGCACGACTTCCTCGAGACGCAGCTGGAAGACGTGCGCGACACCAGGCGCGAACTGCTGCGCGTCATCAAGGCGGTCGATCTCGAGATCCAGACCGTCTTCGCCGCAGCCTTCGCGGACGTCAGTGCACACTTCAGCCAGCTGTTCGACAACCTGTTCCCGGGCGGCAGTGGCCGGCTGGTGCTCACCCAGCCCGACGACCTGTTGAACACGGGCATCGAGGTCGAGGCCAAGCCCAGCGGCAAGAACGTGAAGAAGCTGTCGCTCCTGTCCGGCGGCGAGCGCAGCCTGACGGCGCTCGCCTACCTGTTCGCGGTGTTCCGCAGCAGGCCCTCCCCGTTCTACGTGATGGACGAGGTCGAGGCCGCGCTCGACGATGTCAACCTGCACCGGTTCCTCGGCCTGATCGGCGAGTTCCGCCGTGAGGCGCAGCTGCTCATCGTGAGCCACCAGAAGCGCACGATGGAGGCAGGCGACTGCCTGCTCGGCGTGACGATGCAACCGGGCGGCTCCTCGAAGGTCATCACCGAGCGGGTCGCCGCCACCGCCTGATCGCACCAGGTCATCGCTCAGAGGGGCGACTCCAACGGGCTAACGTCGCGCATTCCAACCGGCGTCCGACCTGGAGTGATCATCCCATCGTGAGCGAGCTCGCCACGGCCGAAACCGGCCAGCTGTCGTCGTCGACCCGACCCGCGATCCGGCTCGTCGCGCTGCGCAAGACATTCGGCTCGGGTGAGCACGCGGTCGTCGCCGTCGACGACATCGACCTCGAGATCGCCGAGGGCGAGTTCTTCTCGTTGCTCGGTCCGTCGGGATCGGGGAAGACGACGGTGCTGCGCATGATCGCCGGGTTCGAGTCGCCGACCGCGGGCGCGATCCTGCTCGAGGGAACCGACGTCACATCGCTCGCGCCCTACGACCGCGACGTCAACACCGTGTTCCAGGACTACGCCCTCTTCCCGCACATGAGCGTGCTCGAGAACATCGAGTACGGCCTCAAGGTGAAAGGCGTCAAGAAGGCCGAACGGCGACGGCGCGCGAGCGAGATGCTCGAGTCGGTGCGGCTCGGCGAGTTCGGGCGGCGCCGTCCCCACGAGATGTCGGGTGGCCAGCGTCAGCGCGTCGCGTTGGCCCGCGCGCTGGTCAACCGCCCCAAGGTGCTGCTGCTCGACGAGCCGCTGGGTGCGCTCGATCTCAAGTTGCGCGAGGAGATGCAGGTCGAGCTCAAGGCCATCCAGCGCGACGTGGGCATCACCTTCGTCTTCGTCACCCACGATCAGGGCGAGGCGCTCTCGATGAGCAACCGCATCGCGGTGTTCAACCACGGGCGCATCGAGCAAGTCGGCACGCCGCGCGAGATCTACGACCATCCGGCCACGTCGTTCGTCGCCGGGTTCGTGGGTACCTCGAACCTGCTCGGCCCCGACGAGTCCGAGCACATCATGGGCGTGCGCGCGACCCACTCGATCCGTCCGGAGCGCATCCGCGTCGTCTGGGCGTCAGATGGCGTGGCCGACGGCGAGGTCGCCGTCGAGGGCACCGTGAGCGACATCCAGTACCTCGGTGCCGACTGCCGGGTTCGGGTCGACCTCCCGGGACCGGCGAGCGCACGCCATCACCTTCTCGCCACCGTGCCGAGCGACGGGCTCGGTGGCGTGGCCATCGGCGGAGCGATCCGCCTGGCATGGCCGCGCATCGCGGCCTTCACCGTCGCCGAGACATCCATGTCCGACGAGAGCACCGACCAGTTCGGGGGAGACGAACCATGATCAGATCAGCACACCGACGCGGCAGGCGATACGTCGCCGCGTCCGCACTCCTGTCCGTCGCGCTCGTCGCCGCATCCTGCGGCGGTGACGACGATGACGACACATCGGCGACCGAGGCGCCCGCCACCACCGCAGCGCCCGCCACCACCGCGGCGCCGGCCACCACGGCAGCGGGCGGCGAGACCGACTACATGTGGACCCCGAACGCCGACGTCCTCGCCGGCGCCGAGGGCCAGGTCAACCTCGTCGCATGGGCCGGCTACACCGAGGACGGCTCGACGGATCCGGCCTACGACTGGGTCACGCCGTTCGAGGACATCACCGGCTGCTCGGTCAACGTCAAGCTGGGCAACTCGAGCGACGAGATGGTGCAGCTGATGCAGAGCGGCGAGTACGACGCCGTGTCCGCGTCGGGTGACGCGACGCAGCGACTCATCTCGGGCAACGAGGTCGTGGCCATCGACACCGGCAAGCTGCCGAGCTACGCCGACGTGTTCGAGGGCCTGAAGCTCAAGCCTTGGAACTCCGTCGACGGCGAGCCGTACGGCATGCCCCACGGCCGAGGCGCGAACCTGCTCGTGTACAACACGGAGGCCTTCCCGGAGGCGCCCGACAGCTGGGGTGTGATGTTCGACGGCGGCACCGCTGCCGACGGCGCCATCTCGGTCTACGACAGCCCGATCTACATCGCCGACGCAGCGGTGTACCTGATGGCCACCCAGCCCGATCTCGGCATCACCAATCCCTACGCGCTCGACCAGACGCAGTTCGACGCGGCGATGAGCCTGCTCGAGCAGCAGAAGGGCATCACCGGGCAGTACTGGGCGCTGTACACCGATCAGCAGGCCGCGCTCGAGGGCGGCACCGTGCTGGCCGGGACGACGTGGCAGGTGATCGTCAACCTGGCGCAGGCCAACGGTGCGAAGATCGACGCCGTCAAGCCGGTCGAAGGCGCCACGGGTTGGTCCGACACGTGGATGGTGTCGTCGAAGGCCGCCAACCCGAACTGCGCGTACCTGTGGCTCGACTGGATCGCGTCGCCGTGGGCGAACGCGCAGGTCGCCGTCTGGTTCGGCGAGGCGCCTTCGAACGCGAAGGCGTGCGAGGTCGCGGGCGCCGAGCACTGCGAGCTGTTCCACGCCGAGGACGAGGAGTTCTGGACCGACGTCTGGTACTGGACGACCGCGACCGAGGAGTGCCTCGACGGCCGGACCGACGCCCAGTGCGTGCCGTACACCGAATGGGTCGACGCTTGGACCGCGCTCCGGGCGTGACCGTGGAGGCAGCTGCCGGGGGGACGCCGTCCCCCCGGCTCGGCCGCGGTCTCAGCCGCGCGTTCCGGCGACGCGGCGCCGGCCTCACCGCCACGCTCGGTCCTCCGGTCGCGTGGATGCTCGTCGTCTACATCGCATCGCTCGTCCTGCTCGTCGTCGCGTCGCTGTTCGTCCTCGACGCCGCCTCGCAGAAGCCCACGACCGAGCTCACCATCGACAACGTCCGTACTGCGTTCACCCGCTGGGACTTCGTGCAAGTCGCGCTGCGGAGCTTCGGCATCGCCACGGCTGTCACCGCACTGTGCTTCGTGATCGCGCTGCCCGTCGCGTTCTGCATCGCCAAGGTGCTGCCGCGCTGGATGCGGCGAGGTCTGGTCGTGGCCATGCTCATGCCGCTCTGGGCGGGTTACCTCGTCAAGGCGTACGCGTGGAAGGCGATGCTGCGCCCGGGCTCGAAGTTCGGGGTCGACACGCACGGCGGCTTCTTCCAGGCGACGTTCGGTTGGACGCCGGGCTTCGGCTACCTCGCAGTCGTCCTGTCGCTGACCTACCTCTGGCTGCCGTACATGGTGCTGCCCATCTACACCGGCCTCGAGCGTCTGCCGGCCTCGCTGCTCGACGCTGCCGGCGATCTCGGCGCGCGCCCCTTCCGCACGTTCCGCAGCGTGATCATGCCGCTGATGATCCCGTCGATCGCGGCCGGCTCGATCTTCACGTTCTCGCTGTCGCTCGGCGACTACATCATCCCCGCGGTCGTCACGGAGCGGAAGGTGCAACTGGTCGGCAACGTCATCGAGCGCACCCTGCTCGCTCCCAACCAGCCGTTGGCCGCGGCCTTCACGCTGTGGCCGCTGCTCATCATCGTCGTCTACCTGTTGACCATGAAACGGGTCGGCGCGTTCGAGAGCGTGTGACCGTGCGCCTCTCATTGCCGTCCCGCATCGCCCTGGTGCTCGTCGTGATCGTCGTCCTGCTGTTCCTGTACCTCCCGCTGGTCGTCGTGGCGCGGCTCTCGTTCAACACCGTCGAGTCGCTCAGCTGGCCGCCGCGCGGGTGGACGCTCGACTGGTGGAGGCAGACGTGGGACACCGAGGGACCCCGTGACGCGCTGTGGAACTCGGTGAAGGTCGCGCTCGCTGCCACGGCCATCGCGATGGTGCTCGGCACGCTCGCCGCCTTCGCGATGCAGCGCTACTCGTTCTACGGTAAGAACACCGTCTCGTTCCTCATGGTGCTGCCCATCGCGCTCCCCGGCATCGTCACCGCGGTCGCGCTGCAGAACAGCTTCTCGCGCACGATCGATCTGGGCTTGTTCGACTTCCGGATCGGCTTCGGGTACCACTCGCTCGTCATCGCGCACGCCACGTTCTGCATCGTCGTCGCGTACAACAACGTGGTCGCGCGGTTGCGGCGGTCGTCGCCGAACCTGCTCGAGGCATCGGCCGATCTCGGCGCGCACGGGATGCAGACGTTTCGCTACGTCACCTTCCCGCTCGTTCGTTCGGCGCTGCTGGCGGGCGGCATCCTGGCGTTTGCGCTCAGCTTCGACGAGATCGTCGTCACGACGTTCACCTCCGGCGCAGGGTACGAGACCTTGCCGCAGTGGATCTTCACCCGCATCGGTCGATCGAGCGACGTCACCTTGGTGAACGTGATGGCCACCTTCGTCATGGTCGTGTCGATCCCGCTCGCCTGGCTGGCCCAACGGCTGTCCGACGGTGGGCTGATGTGGTCGAAGGAGTGACCGGGCCCGGACGCCCCGCCGGGCGCCGGTAGCGTCTGATCCACCATGGAGTGGATCTATCTCGTCCTCATCGCCGTCGTGCTGGTGTTCGGCATCGGCGTGGTGATCGTCAACCGCCGGCGGAGCACGCCCTCGCTTCCGCCGAGCGGCCGGACGCCCGTCCTCGAGCGTCCGCCGCGTGCGGCGCCATCGCAGCCGCCGACTGGCGCGCCGGCTCCGACCGAGGTGGTCGAGGAGGAGGTCGCGGCCGAGCCGCGGGTCGAGGAGATCGAAGAGATCGAGGCGGTCGAGGTCGCCGAGGTCGAGGTCGAGGTCGTCGAGGAACGCCCCTCGTTCCGCAGCCGCATGGGCAAGGCCCGCAGCGCGCTCACCGGTGCGTTCCTCGGCATCAGGAGCCGATCGGGCATCACTGCCGACACGTGGGACGACCTCGAGGAGGCGCTGCTGCGCGCCGACGTCGGCGTCCGGGTCACCGACGAGCTGCTGAGTGGTCTCAAGGACCGCGTGAAGGCCAAGGAGATCGCCGACCCCGACGCGCTGCTGTCCGCGTTGCAGGCCGAGATGACCGATCGGCTGGCAGGGTCCGACCGCACGTTGCACTTCGAGGACGGCGAGCCGGGATCGCCCAACGTGTGGCTCTTCGTCGGCGTGAACGGGGTCGGCAAGACGACGACGATCGGCAAGGTCGGCGCGCTGCAACGCGCCGAGGGCCGCACGGTCCTCATGGCTGCCGGCGACACGTTCCGCGCTGCAGCGGCCGAGCAGCTCGCGACCTGGGCCGACCGGAGTGGCGCCGAGATGGTCCGCGGTGCCGAGGGGGGCGACCCCAGCTCGGTCATCTTCGACGCCGTCGAGCGCGCCGCGGCGCGAGGTGTCGACCTCGTGCTGGCCGACACCGCAGGCCGCTTGCACACGAAGACGAACCTGATGGACGAGCTGCGCAAGGTGCGCCGTGTCGCGAGCAAGGGCGCCGGCCGGGTCACCGAGGTGCTCCTCGTCATCGACGCGACGACCGGACAGAACGGGTTGACACAGGCCCGCGAGTTCGGCGACGCGCTCACGCACGACGAGATCGGCCTCACCGGGGTGGTGCTCACCAAGCTCGATGGGAGCGCGAAGGGCGGCATCGTGTTCGCGATCGAGACCGAGCTCGGCATCCCCGTCAAGCTGGTCGGTCTCGGCGAGAGCATCGGCGATCTGGTGCCGTTCGCCCCGGCCGAGTTCATCGAAGCGCTCTTCGCCGATTCCTGAGAAATCTCGTCGGCGCGGGAACCGCCGCGCGGCGTGGGGCGTCCAAACAGCATGATCAGAACGCCCCGCTCTCGCCGCATGGCCTACGCCGCTGCCGTCATCGTGCTCGGTCTGACCGCGTGCGGATCCCCGTCGGACGAGTCGTCGAGCCCCACGACCGCCGGGTCGGCAACCACCGTGGTCGCCGGCTCGCCGCCCGTGATCCAGATCAGCGGCGCAGGCGCGACCGGGAGCGGGCGCAGCGCGGCACCGATGGCCGAGGCCGACTCGGCCGGTGACACCAAGCTCGCCGCCTACCTCACCTACGTGTACGGCGGCGACCTGGTCGATCTCACGGCGCCCGCCGCGTCGTGGTACTTCGCCCCCGGCGTCGACCCGACCACCGACGAGGTGGCCGCCCTGGCCGCCGCCCTCGGGGTCGAGGGCGATGTGCGCCAGCTGGCCGCCGACATGGGCGGTGGCTGGATGGTCGGTCCCGACACCTACGAAGAGCCGACCGTCAACGTCGGGAGCGACGCGATGCAGAGCTGGTGGTACAACCCCGGCAGCGACGCGGTGAGCGTGCCCTACTCCGACTGCGAGCTGTACCCGCCGGGCGACCCGATGGGCGACACCACCGAGGCCTCGGTCGCTCCCGACGGCACGGTCAGTGACGCTCCCGCCGTCGACATGCCTGCCTGCGAACCCACCCCGCCTCCGGCGAACGTCCCCGACCAGGCGACGGCCGAGGCGAAGGCGCGTGAGCTCTTCGGCGCGCTGGGTGTCGACCTGAGCTCGTACGAGCTGGAGACCTACGCCGACGAGTGGGGCGCGAACGTCACCGGGTACCTCGTCCTCGACGGGATCCGCACCAACGTGACCGTCAGCGTGGGTTTCGGTGCCGAGGGCGCCGTCACGTGGGCCAACGGTTTCCTGGCGACGCCTGAGCGTGGTGCCGACTACCCCCGCATCGGGATCGAGGCCGCGATCCAGCGGCTGAACGATCAGAGCTCGGGATGGGCCGCATTCCCGGCCGGGGCGCGCGACATCGGTGTGGCAGTCGACGACGCGGCGAGCGGCGTCGAGGTCGAGGCAGTGCCGGCCGAGACCCTGCCGGCCGAGACCGGCGTCGCACCGGAGGCCTCGACGATGCCGGCCCCGATCGACCAGCGGATCGATCCGACCGAGGGCGCGTGCCTCGATGACACCGGGGCGGAGTGCGTCCCGGGAACGATCGAGGTCGAGCCGATCACCGTCACGCTCTCCAACGCCCGCCCCTCGCTCGAGCAGCTGTGGGGCAGCGATGACACCGTGTGGCTGCTCCCTGGCTACGCGTTCGACAGCGTCGACGGCGGCATCTACTCGGTCCTCGCGGTCGAGGACCAGTACATCGAGGTCGTTCAGCCCGACATCGTCGAGACCCCGATGCCCCCTGAGACAGCCGTTGCCGACCCGGCGCCGGGTTCCACACCGACCACCATGCTGCTCCCGGGTTGGGAGTCGGCGCAGCCGCTGGTCGGCCTGACCGAGGACGAGGCGGGCAAGGTGGCCGAGGGCAACGGCTGGACGGTGCGGGTGGTTCGGATCGACGGCGTCGACCAGGCGGCCACCGACGACTTCATCGAGACCCGGGTCAACGTGGCCGTCGAGGGTGGCACCGTCACCGAGATCGTCTCCTTCGGCTGACCGCCGCCTGCTCTGCCTGCCCCAGCAACGCGATGAGAGATGAGTGGCGATCCGCCACTCATCTCTCATCGCGAAGGGGGTCTGGGGGCGGCGGTAGCCTGACCGGCGCATGTTCGAATCGCTGTCGTCACGCCTCGAAGGCGTCATCAAGAAGATCCGCGGCAAGGGTCGGCTGACCGAGGCCGACGTCGACGAGGTCCTGCGCGAGATCCGCACTGCGCTGCTCGAGGCCGACGTGAACGTCGGCGTCGTGCGCAACGTCATCGGTCGCATCCGCGACCAGGCCGTCGGGGTGTCGCTCAGCCAGGCGCTCGACCCCGGCCAGCAGGTCGTCAAGATCGTCAACGCCGAGCTCACCGCCATGCTCGGTGGCGAGACTCTCAAGATCACGTATGCATCACGGCCACCCACCGTGGTGCTGATGGCCGGACTGCAGGGTTCGGGCAAGACCACCAACAGCGCCAAGCTGGCCCGCTGGTTCAAGAGCCAGGGACGCCAGCCACTCCTCGTGGGCGCCGACCTCCAGCGCCCGGCCGCCGTCGAGCAGCTGCGCACCCTCGGTCGCCAGATCGACGTCCCGGTCTTCAGCGAGCCCGGCGACCCGGTCAACACGGCGGCACGTGGGCTCGCCGAGGCCCGCCGGTTGGGGCGTGACGTGCTCATCGTCGACACCGCCGGCCGCCTCTCGATCGATGCCGAGCTGATGGAGCAGGTGCGCCAGATCTCGGTCGCCGTGCAGCCCGACTACACGTTCCTCGTCATCGACGCGATGACCGGTCAGGACGCGGTCGGCGTCGCCGAGGCGTTCCACCAGACCCTCGCCATCGACGGCGTGATCATGTCCAAGCTCGACGGTGACGCGCGTGGCGGTGCGGCGCTCAGCGTCAAGGAGGTCATCGGCCGGCCGATCGCCTTCGCCAGCACGGGCGAGAAGCTGAGCGAGTTCGAGCAGTTCCACCCCGACCGCATGGCCGGGCGCATCCTCGGCATGGGCGACATGCTCACGCTCATCGAGCAGGCCGAACAGGCCTTCGAGAAAGAAGAGGCCGAAGCAGCCGCCGAGAAGCTGATGGAGGGTGAGTTCACCCTCGACGACTTCCTCGAGCAGATGCAGCAGCTGAAGAAGATGGGGCCGCTCGGCAACCTGCTCGGCATGATGCCGGGGATGCCGAAGGAGCTGAAGGGCGCGAAGATCGGCGACGACGAGCTGCGCCCGGTCGAGGCGATCATCCGCTCGATGACCCCGCTCGAGCGACGCAAGCCCGAGCTGATCAACGGCAGCCGCCGCACCCGCATCGCCAACGGCAGCGGCACGACGGTCGGCGACGTCAACCGCCTCGTCAAGCAGTTCGGCGAGATGCAGAAGATGATGAAGCGCATGGGCGCCATGGGCATGGGTGGCCGCGGCAAGGGCAAGAAGGGTCAGAAGGGCAAGCAGAAAGGGCCACGCCGCGGCGGGTTCCAGGGCGTCCCCGACTTCGGCGCACTGCCGCCCGACCTGCCCAACCTGCCTGGCCTCCCGGGCATGCCGAGTGGGTTTCCCGGCTTCAAATAGGTAGTCTCAGACGGTTTCGTTTTCGCCAGATGTTGTTCGAATGGAGTTCAGGTCCGCCATGGCAGTGAAGCTTCGCCTCACACGAGTCGGCAAGAAGAAGCAGCCGCAGTACCGCGTCGTGGCGGCCGACAGCCGCTCTGCTCGCGACGGCCGCTTCATCCAGATCATCGGGACGTACAACCCCCGCACCGAGCCGTCGGCGATCAGCATCGACAGCGACAAGGCCGTCAAGTGGCTGATGGAGGGCGCGCAGCCCACCGATCGGGTGCGCAAGCTGCTCGAGATCTCCGGCGCCTGGGACGCCTTCACCGCCGCCAAGGCAGCCAAGTGAGCGACACGCCGGCCGACGCCTCTGGCGTCGATGAAGGGAACTCGGTGCCCGCCCCCATCGCGACGGCGGTGCTCGACCACATCGTTCGATCCATCGTCGACGATCCTGACGCAGTGCGCGTCGAGGGCGCGACGGGCCGCAACCGTGTCCGCCTCGAGGTGCGCGTCGGTCCCGGCGATCTGGGCCGGGTCATCGGGCGGCGCGGTCGCACTGCGCAGAGCATCCGCTCGGTCGTGCGGGCCGCAGCTGCGCGCGACGAGGTCGAGGTCGACGTCGACTTCGCTGATTGACCGGGCCGACTGAGCCGGTGCCCGAGGGCCTGCTCGAGATCGGTCGCATCGGGCGCGCTCACGGGGTGCGCGGCGCGGTGGTCGTGACGCTCAGCTCCGACCGGGACGAACGTGTGGCCGCCGGATCACGACTGTTCGACGGCCGGCAGTGGCTCGAGGTCGTGTCGTCCCGTTCCCAGCCGCAGCGGCGATGGGTGGTGCACTTCGCCGGCATCGAGGATCGCGACGCGGCCGAGGCGCTCACCGGGCGGACTCTGTCGGCCGAACCTGTGGTCGATCCCGACGCGCTGTGGGTGCACGACCTCATCGGCTCGTCGGTCGTCGAGCTCGACGGCACCGTTCGCGGGCGCTGCGTCGCCGTCATCGACAACCCGGCGAACGACCTGCTCGAGCTCGACACCGGGCACCTCGTGCCGGTCACCTTCGTCACGAGCGTCGCCGGCGGCGTCATCACGATCGACCCTCCCGACGGCCTCTTCGACCTGCTCGACTAGATCCAGGCCGAACTTCGGCAGTCCGGCGTCGCTCAGCGGCGCGGCACTGCCTGAGTTCCCGTTCGGCGAGATTTCTGGGCAGTCATTGGTCACTGAGCGACGTGAGACTGCCAAAGTTCGGGTGGGTCAGTGCGGGGGGATGTCCTCGGTTTCGACCACGGCGTCGGTGTTGAGGGGGCCGTACAGGTGCGGGAACTCCTCGGTCGCGTCGCCGACCCGCTCGAACCTGAGGGGTGCGTCGAGCAGCGACTCGTCGATGTGCAGGAGCACCAGGTTCGCGACGCCCTGGTAGTAGCGCTCGAGCACCCCGGGGACCTGCTCGTACGTGCTGAGGTGGATGAAGCCCTCCTCGTCGAGCTCTCGGCCGATGGTGGACGCGGTGTACCGGCCGTCGGACTGCGCGGCGAGCCATCGATCGCGGTCGGCGATGTGGAAGATCACCGCCGCATCATGGCTCGTAGGCTGCCCGACGTGCGCATCGACGTGTTCACCATCTTCCCAGGGCTGGTGGACGACTTCTGCGCCGAGAGCCTGCTCGGGAGAGCCCGCAACTCGGGCCTGCTCGAACTGCGCCTGCACGACCTGCGCGAGCACACGACCGACGTCCATCGCACGGTGGACGACGCCCCCTTCGGAGGCGGAGCCGGCATGGTGATGCGCCCCGAGCCGATCTTCGCGTCCGTCGAGGCCGCCGATCCGCCGCGACCGCTGTACCTGCTCGGTCCCGGTGGTCGCCGGTTCGACCAGGCGATGGCACACGAGCTGGCGGCCCTGCCCGGCTTCAGCCTGCTGTGCGGGCGGTACGAGGGCATCGACCACCGCGTCCACGAGCACCTGGTCGACGCCGAGCTCAGCGTCGGCGACGTGGTGCTCAGTGGGGGGGAGGTGGCCGCGTGCCTGGTCATCGAGGCCGTCACCCGTCTGGTGCCGGGGGCGATGGGGAACGCGACGAGCCCGGTCACGGAGAGCTTCGGCGCCGACGGCCTGCTCGAAGAGCCCCAGTACACCCGGCCGGCCGAGTTCAGGGGGTGGGCCGTACCCGACGTGCTGCGCAGCGGCGATCACGCCCGCATCGAGCGGTGGCGCCACGCCCAGGCTGTCCGTCGGACCTTGCGCGACCGCCCCGACCTGGTGGAAGCCCGAGGCGGGCTCAGCGACCGCGACCGGCGACTGTTGGAAGAGTTCCCTCCGGCCACCTATCCTTAGACGTTCCCATCTCTCCGGCCTGCAGGATGTTCGCGCCATGAAGTCCACCGATCTCGTCGACAACCAGTACCTCCGAACCGACATCCCGGCGTTCAGCCCGGGCGACGAGGTCAAGGTGCACGTGAAGGTCGTCGAAGGCAACAAGGAGCGCGTGCAGATCTTCCAGGGCAACGTCATCCGTCGCCAGGGCAGCGGCGTCGCCGAGACCTACACGGTTCGCAAGGTCAGCTACGGCGTCGGAGTCGAGCGAACCTTTCCCCTCCACGCGCCGACCGTGGCCAAGCTCGAGGTCGTGAAGCGGGGCGACGTCCGTCGCGCCAAGCTGTACTACCTGCGCGACCGGTCGGGCAAGGCTGCGAAGATCCGCGAGAAGCGCGAGGCGTGAGCCCGATCTCGGTGTCGAGCAGGCACCCACGTTGAGCTCGGACGATCTCGAGAACTTCGAGGCCGAGCGAGAGCTCCAACTCGCGCAGGAGTACCAAGACGTCGCAGCGATGTTCCGCTACGCCGTCGAGACCGAGCGCCGGTTCTATCTGGCGAACGACGTCGACGTCACCGTGAAGGGTGATGCGGCTCGCCCCGTCATCGAGGTGGAGTTGACCGACGCATGGGTCTGGGACATGTACCGCAAGAGCCGCTTCGTCCCGAAGGTGAAGGTGCTGACGTTCAAGGACGTCAACGTCGAAGAGCTGCCGCCGGCCGACCTGACGCCGATCTGACCCGCGTCGCTCGCGGCCGCTGGGGCGAGGACCAGGCCGAGCGCTGGTACCGCGCCCGGGGCTACGAGGTGCTCGACCGCAACTGGCGCTGCGACGCGGGCGAGCTCGATCTCGTCGTCGCCGCGTGCGGCACGGTCGTCATCGTGGAGGTGAAGGCCCGAGCCAGCGACCGCTTCGGAGCGCCGTCGCTCGCCGTCGACCATCGCAAGCAGCGCCGCCTGCGCGTCCTCGCGGCTCGGTGGCTGGCCGAGCACCCGCAATGGCGAGGCGACGTGCGCTTCGACGTGGTCGCGATCACCGGCACCACGATCGACGTGTTCGCCGCCGCGTTCTGAGCGATCTCAGCCGAGCAAAGCCCACAACACGACGGCGACGACGGCCACGACCGCTGCGGCGACGAACACGTAGTCCGATCGCCGACGGACCTGCTTGCGATGCGGGTTGAAACCCATGCCATCAGTATCGTCGGCCGGGTGGAGACCATCGATGTCACGGCGCGAGACGGCGTCGTCACCATCACGCTGAACCGCCCGCACAAGAAGAACGCGATCGACGGTGTGATGTGGGACGAGCTCCTCGCCACCTTCCGCGAGCTCGCTCTCGACAGCGCTGCGCGCGCCGTCGTCCTCACCGGCGCGAACGGCGACTTCAGCTCAGGGGCCGACCTGTCAGGTGGCGGAGCGGTCGACGCCGGTCGGCACCAGCTCACGACGATGCGGCACATCGGCGACGTGGCGTTGGCGCTCCACCGCATGCCGCAACCGACCATCGCCAAGATCCGCGGCGTCGCCGTCGGGGCCGGACTGAACATGGCGCTCGGCTGCGATCTCGTGGTCGCGAGCACCAACGCACGATTCAGCGAGATCTTCGCCCGCCGTGGCCTGTCGATCGACTTCGGCGGCAGCTGGGTGCTGCCCCGCCGCGTCGGGCTGCATCGCGCGAAGGAGCTCGCGCTGCTGGCCGAGATCATCGACGCGAACGAGGCCGATCGGATCGGTCTCGTCAACCGCGTCGTCGACGACGCCGAGCTCGACGCGTTCGTCGATGATTGGGCCGCCAAGCTCGCCGCCGGCCCACCGCTCGCGCTGGCCATGACCAAGCGCATGCTCAACAACTCGGCTCACGTCACCCTCGAAGAGGCACTCGACGACGAGGGTGCCGCGCAGACGGTCAACTTCTCGACGAAGGACACCGCCGAGGCGATGGCTGCGTTCCTCGAGAAGCGGGTGCCGCGCTTCACGGGCCGCTGAGGGCCGCTTCCGGCCGGTGCGCGGCTGACGCTGCGCGGTCGTGGACGCTCAGTAGCGTGGTGGTGGTGCGAGGCCCGAGCGTTCGATCGATCTGCAAGATCGGGGCCTCGACGCTGATCGGGCTGTCGATGCACGCGACCGTCGCTGCAGGTGACCTGCCCGCTCCGGTGCCCGTGCCGTCGTTGCCGCCCATCGCTGCGCCGGGCGCCGAGTCGGCGCGGCTCGTGCCCGTTCCGGTCGGGTGCGCTGCGCCGGCCGAAGAGCAGGTGGTGTTCGTCGGGACGATGGTCGTGGCCGACACGGCGACCGCGAGGTTCGCGGTGCAGTCGGTTCGGTCCGGTTCGACCGACGGCTTCGAGGTCGGTGGGTTGATCGATGTCCGATACGGCGAGGAGGTGAAGTTCCTCGATGTCGACAGCACCTACATCGTGGGCGCCGGGGTCGACCCTGCACTGCGGGTGCTGGCCTCGACGGTGCGCGAGCCGGCGCCGTTGTTCGGCGGCAACGAGGTCGCCGGTGTCAACGACTCCGACGTCGACTGCCCTCGGCTGTCCGACCCGATCCGCACGCTCGACGCCGACGGCACCAGCGTCGAATCGGGGGTGATCTCCCCGCTGCTCGCTGCCAAGGGCGACATCGTCAGAGCGATCCTGCAACCGGCGGGGGCCGCGATCGCCATCCTCATCGGACTCGTCGCCTTGAAGCTGCTCGTGTTCGCGATGGGCCGATCGTTGCGCGATCTCGGATCCGATCGGCCCGACCGGCGCCGCCGTCACGATCCGCGGATGCTCGAGTAGGGGTCAGCCAGGCAGAAAGGCGCCGACGACCGAGGCGGTGCGACGCCACGAGTCGTCGAGCTCGGGTCCGATCCGAGTGGTGAGCGATGGATCGAGGCGGGTGGCCGCGACGTCGCGGACCACCCAGCCGGCGTCCTCGTCGACCCAGATCGGACGGGCGACGAGACCACTGATCGCGACACCGCTCGGGGTGGCCTGGCCGCGCCGCAGCTCCACCTCGAGCACGATCCCGTCGCGGGTCGACTCGTCCCACACCGGATGGTCGGTCGGCATGTTCGAGATGAAGTTGCCCAGCCCGAACGCGACCCACATCCGACCGATCTGCTCGATCGGCTGCACGACGTGCGCATGGTGACCGACGATCAGGTCGACCATGCCCGACTCGGCGATCTCGGCGGCGACATCGCGCTGGCGCTCGGACGCGGCGTGCGAGCCCGAACTGCCCCAGTGGAGCGACAGGACGACGAACTGCGCACCACGAGCACGAGCCAGCCGAGCGCCCTCGATCAGTCGTTGCGGTTCGATGAGCGACGTCCGCCACGGCTCGTCGGGGGGACGGAAGCCTGAGTCGAACCCGTACGTCGCCGAGATGTGCCCGATCGTGATCCCGCCGACCCGCAGGAGGATCGGCTCGTTGTCCGAGGGCACCGCCGCCATGCCGTGCTGCGTCATGCCGTCGGTCGCGAAGCGCTCGATCGTCGCGTCGACGCCGGCGACGCCGCGGTCGAAGGTGTGGTTGCTGGCCGTCGAGCAGTGGTCGAACCCCGTCGCCGCGAGCCCGTCGACCACCTCGGCCGGGACGCCGTAGCGCGGATCGGTGGACCACGCCTCGCCTGGCGGTGCAACGGGCGTCTCCATGTGGCACACGGCGAGATCTGCTTGCTCGACGACGTGCTGGATGCCCTCGAACATGGGCGTGAAGTCGGGCGTCCCGCCACCGTTGCTGATCGCCTGGTCCCACAGTGGGGAGTGCATCAGCACGTCGCCCGTGAAGAGCAGCCGAACCGGTGCGTCGGCTGGCTGCGACGGCGGCGGGAGTGCGTGAGCGATCGCCACGACGTCGCGTGCCGGAGGGACGGGTGGGTGCACCGCGACATCAGCCGTCGTGGGAGGCGCGAGAGCCGAGAGATCGTGGACCACCACCGAGCGCGCCGGCTCGCTGGAGTCGCGCTGGTGCGTGCACCCGACCAGGCCGAGGACGGCCACGGCCGTAGCCCCGACGGCGCGCCTGTTCATCCCATCCCGGACGGTAGCGCTGCCGCCGAGGCGGACCGGGGATGTCAGTGATCGGCGGCGAGCTGTTCAGGCCGCGGCGTCGGTGGCGCGGGCGCGTAGGTCGCTCACCGCGTGGGTGAGGCCCTCGGGATCGCGGAACAGTGCTGTGCCGGCGACGAGGACGTTCGCTCCGGCAGACGCCGCGCCCGCGACCGTGGCGGGCCCGATGCCGCCGTCGACCTCGAGATCGACCTGCGCCGCCAGGCCGGCCGCATCGATCATCGCTCGCACCTCGCGGATCTTGGGCTCCATCGTCGCGATGTACTGCTGGCCACCGAAGCCCGGGTTGACCGTCATCACGAGCACCAGGTCGACCAGGTCGAGGACGTGAGCGACAGCCGACGCCGGGGTCGACGGGTTGAGCGCGACGCCGGCCGTCGCACCGAGCGACGCGATGTGGCCGAGCGTGCGGTGCAGATGCGTGCACGCCTCGGCGTGGACGATCAGGCGCTGGCAACCGGCCTCGACGTACTCGGCCGCGAGCACGTCGGGTGTGAGCACCATGAGGTGTGCCTCGAACGGCACCTGCGTGTGCGGGCGTGCGGATGCGATGACCGTCGGGCCGAACGTGAGGTTGGGCACGAACTGACCGTCCATGACGTCCCACTGGATGCGATCGACCCCGGCGGCGTCGAGGGCGCGGATCTCGTCGCCGAGACGGCTGAAGTCGACGGGCAGCACGCTGGGGGCGATCGCGATGGGCCGGCGGCCCGAGACCTGTGGGACGGGGGGCGGCGAGTCGGGCACGTCAGCGAGGGTAGCGGCGCAGCCTGCGCATACCCTGATCCCATGGCGTCGACCGGTCGGCCTGTGCAATTGCGCATCGAGCGCGTGGTGGCCGGCGGCGACGCGCTGGCGCACGGGCCCGACGGCCGTGTCGTCTTCGTGCCGGGGGCGCTGCCGGGCGAGCTGGTCAGCGCCGAGCTCGTCTCGTCGAAGCGCGACTTCGCTCGGGCCGCATTGCTCGATGTCGTCGAACCGTCGGCCTCGCGCGTGGGCCCGCCGTGCCGCGAGCTCGCTCGCGGCTGCGGCGGTTGCGACTGGCAGCACGTCGATCCGGCGGCACAGCTCGCCCTCAAGGTCGAGATCGTGCGCGACGCGCTCAGACGGACGGCCAAGCTGCCGGACGCGCCCGTGCGGGCCGGCCGCTCGGTGCCTGCGTGGGCCTATCGCACGTCGATGCGCCTGGCGCTCGATACCGACGGCCACGCCGCGTTGCGGGCAGCGCGGAGCAACGACGCGGTGCCGGTGGAGGAGTGCCTGGTCGCGCATCCAGCTCTCGCCGAGCTCTTGCCGTCTCTGCGCATCGCCGGCGCCGACGAGGTGTCGCTCAGGGTCGGGGTCGCGTCCGGGCTGCGATCGGCGTGGTGGGTTCCCGACGACGCCGTGGCGTCCGGTGTCGGGCCCGACGTCGGCACGGGACCCGGCGCATGGATCACCGAGCGGATCGCAGGGCGCGACCTGCGCGTCAGTGCTGCGTCGTTCTTCCAGTCGGGGCCGCACGCGGCCGAGCTCCTGGTCGACGTCGTGCGCGAGGTGGCGGGTGACGACCTCGACGCGGCGTTGACCGTCGTCGACGCATACGGAGGCGTCGGGCTGTTCGCGTCGTGCGCGGTCCCGGCAGGTGCCCGAACCGTCCTCGTGGAGGGCTCGCCCTGGGCGTGCGCAGATGCGCGAGCCAACCTCGCCGATCGGTCGGCCGAGGTCGTCGAATCGGCGATGGAGGAGTGGACGCCGACGACGGCCGACGTCGTTGTCGCCGACCCGTCGCGCCGGGGTCTCGGCGCAGCTGCGGTCGACCGTCTCGCCGCGACGAACGCGGAAACGATCGTGCTCGTCAGCTGTGACCCGGTGGCGCTGGCCCGGGACGCGACGTTGCTCGCTCCGCGATACGAGCTGGCGTCGGCGACCGTGGTCGACCTGTTCCCACAGACGCACCACGTCGAGGTGGTCAGTCGGTTCGAGCGACGCGCCTCACAGTCGTGAGAGGCGCCGCTCGACGCGGTCGAGGAATGCGTGCCGTGCCGCCTCGTCGGCGCGGTCGATGCCGTACAGCGCGATCCAGCTCGTCCGGCATCGCACGCCGCACAGCACGCGCAGCGCCCGGCCGACGACACGC
Organism: Ilumatobacteraceae bacterium; assembly: GCA_050248155.1. Classification (GTDB taxonomy): domain Bacteria; phylum Actinomycetota; class Acidimicrobiia; order Acidimicrobiales; family Ilumatobacteraceae; genus VFMC01. The sequence continues at coordinate 16,624 of JBFWSW010000010.1, read as the reverse complement.
TTGCCGCCCTCGCCTTCGAGCGCGTTGACGAACTTCGACGAGCCGTGGCTCGTCACCACCACCAGCCGCCGGATGTCGTGCAGCATCGGTCGGATGCGTCGTGCGCCCCGCGGCAGGTGCCATGCCACGCCGCTCGCGAGCACCCTGTCGAACCAGCCCTTCAGCATCGCCGGCTGGCCGGCCCACCACGTCGGGTACACGAGCACGAGTGCCTGCGCCCACCGCAGATCGTCGAGGTGATGGGCGATGCCGGCGCGCAGGTCGGGTGCCTCACGATGATCGGTGAGGTGGAAGCGTCGTTCGTCGAGCGAGAGCTCCGGCTGGAACTGCTCGGCGTACAGGTCGGTGATCCGCACGTCGTGGCCGCCGCGGGCGAGGCCGGCGAGCACCCGCTCGAGCGACGCGCCCGTGAACGACTCGTGCGTCGGGTGGCAGAAGACGACGAGGACGTTCACAGCGACCGAGCCATCCGCTCGCACCGATCGAGGAAGCGGTCACGCTGCTCGCGTTTCGACGTGTCGGCGCCGTACAGGGCGAGCCAGCGCGAGCGGGTCCGCCACCCGGTGCTGAGGCGCATCGCACGCATGATCGTGCGCCGGCCGTTGTCGTTGATCGCGCGGACGTACCAGCGCCCCGACCCGTAGGTGCTGATGCCGACGAGACGGCGGACGTCGGTGAGGCCGGGCCGCACCTTGCCCTTCGCGTCGAAGACGAAGCCGACGCCGGGCACCATGACGCGCTCGAACCAACCCTTCAAGATGGCGGGCAGGCCGCTCCACCACGTCGGGTACACGTAGATCAGCGTGTGCGCGGCGGTGATGTCGGCGATGTGCTCGGCCACCAGCGGGTCGAGCACCGGCTCGTCGCCGTGGTACGCCTCGCGCTCGTCGGCCGACATGGCTGCGCGGAACCCCTCCGCGTACAGGTCGTGCACGGTCACCTGGTGTCCGGCTGCCGTGAGACCGTCGACGACACGTCTGGTGATCGCGTGGCTCAGGCTCTGCGGGTCGGGGTGGGCGACGATCAGGACGGCGCGCATGGGGATGCGTTCTATGCCGATTCCAGCTGCTCGATGTCCCGTCGCGCGTAGCGGTTGTGCCAGAACTCCTCCTCGAACACGGTGAAGACGCACTCGTGCACCGGGTTCGCGCCGTTCTCGAGGACCTCGACCTCGCGTGCAAGGTCGTTCGCGGTGACGGATCGGAGATAGTCGCGGAACCGTGCGCTTCGGTCGGCTCGGACTGCGAGGACCTCCGCCGTCGAAGGCTCGAGTCGAGTGTCGAGGTCGGGCCAGGGGAAGTCGAGCGAGCCGGTGTTCGGCAGACCGATCGGATGGAACGGTTCGCCGAGCACGGGTGCGGTGAACCACTTGTCCATCGCGAACACGAGGTGGCGCAACGTCTGGACGAACGACCACTCTCCGTTCACCGACTGGTGCAACCGATCGTCCGGCAACGAGGCGGCACGCGCCGTCGTGGCCGCCCACTCGCGCTCGAGGGCTGCCCACGTGGTCTGCATCTCGTCCGCGCTCGACGGGCGCAGCATGGCCCGGAGCGGGTGCCACGGGTCGCGCTCGTTGACGTAGGAGGTGACGTCGACGCCGTTGATGACCACCCGATCGACCAGTGCGTCGATGTCGACGTTCACGAGCCACGCATGGCTGATCGAGGCGTTGGTCAGGTTGACGTCGCGAAAGCGCGCACCGGTGAGGTCGGCACCCCAGAACACCGCGTCCGTCAGGTCTCCCTGGAACTCCTCGGGCATCACAGCTCCTCCATGCGCTCTGCTCGGGCTGTCGGCAGGCGCGCACCCATTCTGCCAACGCGCACCGATCCCGTTCGACACCCTTGTTGCTGGCCGGTTCGGGCGCGATCATGTCCCGATCGGCACCGATCGAGCCGGGAGGGGCGGGCGACGGATGACTCGCAGCACGAGCGCTCCCGTCGTCGCGGTCGCATGCCTGCTCGCCCTCGTCGGGTGCGGAGGCGACGTCTCGCTGCCCGATCGATCGACCGGACCCGCCGTCGACGACGAGGGTGACGCGGGTCCGCTCGTGCCGGTCGACACCGGTGACTCCGGCGGTCCCGGCGGCTTGATCCCAGCGGCCGAGGACGACGACCACACCGATCCGGGACCGGCTGCGCCGGTCGCGACCATGACGCCGGCAGCCGACGACCCGGCGCCTGCTGCGTCGGGGTTGCCCGGCTTCGTCGCCACCGGCACGCGGATGACGTGGTACGCGGCGGCCGCATCGGTGGCCCAGACCGGCTTCTCCATCACCGAGGACCCGACGTGCTGTGCCGGTGGCCCGGGCTGCTACACCGATCCGCAGACGGGGAAGTTCTACCGCAAGTCGGACGAGGGCCCCGACGCGCAGGGCGCGCCGACGGCGAGCGGTGACGGTTACTCGCAGCTCGACGTGATGGCGATCGACGGTCGCAACGTCGCGCTGATGAGCAACCTGTACACGATCGACCGCACCTTCGATCAGCTCGGCTGGTCTCCCCTCGGTGGCGCGACGATCAACGGCACCTCGCTCGATGGGTCGTGGTTGCCACCCGCCGAGCTCGAGCAGGCGGTCGCCAACGGTGTCGGCGGTGTGATGGTCCTCACCGGCGAGTACCAGTTCGGCGATCAGCTCGTGCCCTCGGTCAGCTTCGTCACGGGCCTGGGGAGCGCCAACTACCAGTCGCAGACCTTCGACCGCCAGACCGGCATCCTCCTGTCGTCGAACGGCAGCATCGCCGGAGCAACGACGCCGTTCACCGTGGACGGGCGTGCGACCCCGGTCACGGGGAACACGCAGTTGACGATGACGCGACTCGTCAGCGTGCGCGACCGCACCCTGCCCGGCCAGGACGCGCCCGTGCCCGAGTGGGTGGCGGGAACATCGACGCTGGCATACGCCGGGAACTACAACTGGACCAACCCCATCGATTCCAGCGCCGGCAGCCTCGACTACCCGATGCAGCACACCGTCACCCTCGCGGCGCGCACGCCGGCCTGGGCGTCGTACACGACGCGGACGCTCGTGCCGGGCCTTGCCGAGGACACCACGACGCCGGGTGTCGGTGGCGGCGTCGGCTTCTACTGGTGGGACCCGCAGGCGCTCGCGGGCTTCAGCGAGGGCCAGACCCTCGACGAGGACCCGGTCACCGGCGAGCGGCTCTTCGTGTCGTACCGGGGTCCGTCGCCGAACGGCACCGAGGTCGTGACCATCGCGAGTCAGATGCCCGGCGTCGAGACCCAGTCGACGTTCGACATGACCGGGCTGCTGGTCGCGTATCAGGTGTGGCACGGCTCGATCGGGGCCACGATCACGGTCGAGCTCGTCCAGCGCGGCTGATCGCGACGACGTTCGTAGGATCGAGCCGTGGCGCGCGCCCCGGCCCTCCCATCGTCGCGCCCAGCGGCCGTTCGCTCGCCCGTGGCCGGGTACCTCGCCGGCTTCGCGTTCCTGGGCATGGCGCTCAGCCTCGCGGGACCGGCGCTGCCGCACCTCCGCGAGCAGGCCGGTGTCGGCATCGGCGTCAGCGGGTTCGTGCTCGCGGGCCAGTCGCTGGGCTACATCCTCGGCTCGCTGGCCGCAGGTGGCCGCTACGACCGTGGTCACGGTCACCGCCTGCTGCTCGGTGCAGGCGCGGTGGCGGCGGCAGCGGTTCTGTCGCTCACGATGCTGCACTCGCTGTGGCTGATCGTCACGGCGTTCGCCGTCGTCGGCTTCAGCTCGGCCGGCGTGGACGTGGGTGGCAACACGTTGGTGGTGTGGAGCCAACCGCCCGAACGGGTCGGCTCGACCCTGAACGCGCTCCACCTCTTCTTCGGTGTCGGAGCCCTCGCCACCCCCTTGCTCGTGTCGTGGTCGCTCGCGTGGACCGACGACCTCACCATCGTGGCCGTCGCGATGGTCGCCACGCTCGCCACCGTCGCCCTGCTGCTGCGCCCGACGACGGCGCCGCCGCGGCGACGGCTCACGGCTCCCGATGGCGAGGCCGTACCGTCGCGTCGCCATCCGGCGTTCGTGCTGCTGTGCCTCTTCTTCTTCGTGTACGTCGGCGTCGAGGTCGCGTTCGCCGGTTGGGTCTCGACCTATGCCGAGCAGATCCGGCTCGGCGGCGATGACGCGCCAGGCATCCTGGCCTCGGTGTTCTGGGCCGGGTTCGCCGGCGGTCGGGTGGTCGCCGTGTACGTGGCCCGCTGCGCGTCGCTGGCCGTGATGCTGGTCGGTGCCTGCGTGTTGGCCACCGCAGCCGCAGTGGCGCTCGCACTCGGGGATGGCGTTCATGCCGTCGTCTGGGCGACGACCGGCGTCGTGGGCTTCGCGCTCGGGCCGCAGTACGCGACGATGCTCGCGTTCGGGGACGAGCGGCTGCAGCTGTCGGGCACGTCGACATCGCTCGTGATCGCATCGTCCGGGGTCGGCGGTCTCACACTGCCGGTCGTGACGGGTTGGATGCTCGATCGATGGGGCGCATCGCTGCTGCCCTGGACCGTCGGGGTCGGCAGTCTGCTGATCACGGGAGTGGCCGTGGCGACGATCGGTGCCGGCCGTCAGCGCCCACCGCTCACGTCGATGAACGCACCGGTGACGTAGCTCGCTGCCGCCGATGCGAGCCACAGCACAGCGCCGGCCACCTCGTCGGCGGTGCCGGACCGGCGCATCGGGATGACGGGAGCCATCCGTTCGAGGCGGCCGGGTGCCGCGTGGAGGTGGAAGTCGCTGTCGATCAGACCGGGTCGGACCGCGTTGACGCGTATGCCCTCGGTCGCCACCTCCTTCGCGAGCCCCGTCGTCATGGTGTCGATCGCGCCCTTCGACGCGGCGTAGTGGATCCACTCGTCGGGGCCGCCGAGCACGGCCGCCTTCGAGGAGATGTTGATGATTGAGCCGCCTCGGCCTCCTCGCCGCGTCGACATCCGGAGGACGGCCTCGCGGGCGCAGACGAACGCGCCGGTGATGTTCACGGCCCACAGCGACGCGAGCGCAGCGACGTCGACGGTGTCGAGGCGACCGTACCCGCCGGCGATGCCCGCGTTGTTGACCACCACGTCGACGCGACCGAACCGCTGGTCGATCGCACGAAACATCTCGATGACCGCGTGCTCGACGCCGACGTCGGCGCGGTGCACCATCACCTGCGCTCCCGCCTCCTCGATGTCGCTCGCGACGGCTGCCGCAGCGTCGGCGTGCGTGACGTAGTTGACGACGACGTCGTACTCGGGCGCCGCGGCTCGGGCGATCGACGCCCCGATGCCACGCGCCGATCCGGTGACGAGCATCACCGGGCGGGCCTCGTCAGCCATCTCGTTCCAGTCGTGAGCGGAGCGCGGCCCTCACAGCCGGCCACTCGTCCACGACCACGGAGAACACCGCAGTGTCGCGAGGTGACCCGGGGACGGTGGCATCACCCATCGACGCCCGGTGGCGGCGGAGGACACCTTCGAAGGTGGCACCGATGCGCTCGATGGCACGGCGGCTCCGCTCGTTGCGTGCGTCGGTGCAGATGGCCACACGGTGCACCTGCCACACGTCGAAGGCGTGGCCGAGCAGCAGCAGCTTGGCCTCGGTGTTGATCGCAGTGCGCTGCGCCGAGGCGCTCAGCCAGGTGCCACCCACCTCGACTTCCGTGGGCAGGTCGCGACCGGCCCACCAGGTGACGTTGAGGAATCGAGTGCAGCCCACCAGCGCCCCGTCCGCAGCTCGCCGTTGCACGAACGGCACGACCAGGTCCCTCTCAGCGTCCGCGAGCAGCCAGTCGATGTAGGCGTCCATCTCGGCGGGCTCGGAAGGGACGGAGGTGAAGCCGTACGAGGATCGGTCCTCCCGCGCAGCGCGCAGCAGGCCGGCGGCGTGCTGCCTCGACAGCGGTTCGAGCACGACGTGGCGCCCGGTGAGGGTGAACGGTTCGAGCCGCATCGACGTCCAGCTTCGCACTACGGTCCGCCTCCATGCAGGTCGTTTCGTGCACGAGGTTCGGTCCGGTGTCCGATCTGGTCGTCGAGGAGCGGACGGCGCCGCCCTGCGGGCCGCGCGACGTGCGCATCGAGGTCGCGGCCGCCGGCGTGAACTTCGTCGACGCGCTGTTCGTGGAAGGCCGCTACCAGATCAAGCCTCCGTTGCCGTTCGTCCCGGGCAGCGAGATCGCCGGCCGGGTTCGCGAGATCGGCGCGGGCGTCACCACCGTCGGCGTGGGGGAGCGCGTGTTCGCGAGTGTGGGGCTCGGCGGGTTCGCGAGCGAGGTCGTGGTGGACGAGCGGCGCGTGACGCCCGCTCCTGCGTCCATGTCCGACGGACAGGCGGCGACGTTCATGCAGAGCTACGGCACCGCGTGGTTCGCGTTGCACGAACGGGCGCGGGCGTCGGCAGGGCAGTGGCTGCTCGTGCTCGGCGCCGGTGGCGGCGTCGGTCTCGCTGCGGTCGACGTCGGGCGCGACATGGGTTTGCACGTCATCGCAGCGGCGTCGAGCGACGAGAAGCGTCAGGCCGCGGCTGAGCGGGGTGCCGAGGCCGTCATCGACAGCGCGACCGAGGACGTCAAGGCGCGCGCCCGTGAGCTGTCCGGCGGCGGTGTCGACCTCGTCTACGACCCCATCGGCGGACAGGTCGGTGAGCAGTCCCTGCGCGCATTGCGCGAGGACGGACAGTTCCTCGTGATCGGCTTCGCCTCCGGGACGATCCCGATGCTGCCGGCGAACCAGGTGCTCTTGCGCAATCGGCGGGTGACCGGCGTCGAGTGGGGTGGCTGGGTCGCGACCCATCCGGCCGAGAACCAGGCGATGATCGAGCGGGTCGTCGGAGCGATCGGTGAGGGCCGGCTCAGCCCGGTCGAGCCAGCGACCTATCCGCTGACGGATGCGGCGAGAGCGCTGCAGGACCAGCTCGATCGACGGGTCACGGGCAAGGTCGTGCTCATCCCGTGACGCCGAGCTCGGTGAGCAGCTCGTCGGGCCGTTCGACCGAAACCCGCAACGTGCGCAGCCTGACCGGCACGACGACCAGCAGTCGCGCTCGCACGGCTGGGTCGATGTCGATGCGGACGATGCGGGACGACGAACCGTTGATCAGCCACTCGCCGCGCCACCCGTGCGCCCCCCAACCCCAGACGCGGCCCGTGTCGTGGCGTGCGTGCTGTATCGCCGAGCGGGGGATCGCTGCCCGGAACGCCCACGACAGCCGCACGTGCAGCGTCCGGTGATCGAGCCGCACGTACGAGGCGCGGCGCGTGATGCCGATGATCGCCATCGCACGATTGAGGCCGCTGAACCAGATGGGGATGGTGCGTTCGTTCGAGGTAGACACGGTTCAGGCTACGACCGGTCGTCGCCGGCCGGCGGGCTCTGACAAGATCGGCCGATGGACGGTGCCCGCAGACGTCGAGCCGGCGCCGTCGCGATCGGCGTCGCCGCGTTCGTCGTGCTGCTTGCGGCAGCATCGGCGGGGCCGGTCCACCTCTGGCACGCTCCACCTCCGGCAGAACCTGCTGGGGCCGAGCCGGAGACCGCTCCTCCGGCGGCGGTGGACGAAGCTCCCAGGCCCTCGTCGATCGACCTCGACGTCCTCGACGACGACGTCCTCGAGGTCATCGCGACGGTGGTCGCCGTGGGCGTCGGCGGAGCGATCGCATACGCGGTCATCGGGTTGCTGCTCGGCGCGCTGCGATCGCGACGCGGCCGTGACGTCGAGCTCGAGATCGCTCCCCGAGCCGTCGATGCGCTGCCCGACGTGTTGCCGCCGATCGACCTGGACGTCGACGCACAGTTGGCAGCGCTCGCGCAGGGCTCACCGCGCAACGCAATCGTCGAGTGCTGGCTACGTCTCGAGGAGGACGTCGCTGCTGCGGGTCTGCCCAGGCACGTGTCGGAGACGTCCGCAGAGTTCACGACGAGGGTGCTGGGTTGGTACGCGATCGATCCCGCTCCCATCGCCGACCTGGCGGCGCTCTACCGAGAGGCGCGGTTCTCGCGTCACGAGCTCGGGCAGGGCGAACGCGACCGAGCGCTCGTCGCGCTGCGTCGGGTCCATGCCATGCTCGCCTCGCCCGTGCTCGTCCGCCGCCACGCGGAGGTGTGAGGTGACGCGCGCGTGGCGGAGGCGTGTGACGGGCGCAGCGGTCAGCTGGATCGTCGTCTCGGTGGGCATGGCGGCGATGCGCATGGACCCGAGCCCCGTGCTGATCGCCGGCATCGTGGGGGTGGTCGTCGCCGCGCTGTGGCTCCTGCTCGACGTCTCCGATGTCGCACCGCCGATCTCGTGGAGTGCCGGGTACGGACCCGATCGATTGCGCAAGGGTGGCGATGTGCGCGTGCGGACGCTGCACGGCCAACTGCTGCACGGTCGCCAACTCGACGACGGGCGAGCGCTGCACGGTGTGCTCGTCGACCTCGTCGACGACCGGCTGCTCGCCGAGCATGGCATCGACCGCACGAGCGAGCCGCAGCGTGCCGCTGCCGCCCTGGGCCCTCTCCTGACCGACTTCGTCACCAATCCCCCGTCGGCCAAGCGGCTCGGCGACGTCGCCTTCCTCGCGTCGATCGTCGAGCAGATCGAATCCCTCTGAATCGAGCTGCCATGACCACACCTGACCTCGCCCAGGTCTCCCGGACCGCGAACGACGTGCTCGACGAGGTTGAGCGGGCGGTCGTCGGCAAGCGCGACGCCCTGATCCTGGTGCTCAGCAGCATCCTCGCCGGTGGGCACGTCCTGCTCGAGGACATGCCGGGGCTCGGCAAGACCCTCGCCGCACGCTCGTTCGCGCAGACCCTCGGCCTGACGTTCAAGAGGGCGCAGTTCACCCCCGACCTGTTGCCGGCCGACCTGAGCGGATCGTTCGTCTTCGACCAGCGCACGGCGCAGTTCACCTTCCGCCCGGGCCCGCTGTTCACCGGCCTGCTGCTCGCCGACGAGATCAACCGCACTCCGCCCAAGACGCAGGCAGCGCTGCTCGAGGCGATGCAAGAACGCCAGATCACGGTCGAGGGCGAGACCTTCACGCTGCCGGCGCCGTTCCACGTGCTCGCGACCGCGAACCCGGTCGAGTACGAGGGCACCTACCCCTTGCCCGAGGCACAGCTCGACCGGTTCCTCATGCGCGTCAGCTTCGGGTACCCGACGCACGAGGACGAGCTCGAGGTCCTCCGCCGGCGCATGGAGCGTCGGCAGGAGGAACAGACGCTGCGGGCGATCACGGACGCGCAGTCGCTGCTGGCCATGCAGGCAGCCGTCGAGACGGTCACGGTCGACGACAGCATCAGCCGCTACTGCGTCGATCTCACGGTGTCGACTCGCCGTCACCCGCACACGCTGATCGGTGCATCGCCGCGCGGCGCGCTCGCCCTCATGCTGTGCGGGCGCGCCTTCGCGGTGATCGACGGGCGCGACTACGTCACGCCCGAGGACGTGAAGGCGGTCGCGCCGGCGGTGCTCGCGCATCGCGTCACCGTGCGCCCCGAGCTGTGGATGAGCGCGGCCTCGGGCGCTTCCGTCACCGCGGACGTGCTGAGCAGCGTGCCCACGCCCTCTGCGCTCGAGCCGAACCCCGGGCGATGACCGGATCCGGCTGGTCGCCGACCCCCGCGCTGGTCCGCTCGAGCGTCGCGGCGGTCGGGCTCGTCGCGCTCGGTGTGCTGGTGCGCCGACCCGACCTGCTGGTCATCGCGGCGCCGCTGCTGCTCATCTCGCTCTGGTCCCTCGAGCGGCGCCCACGTCGGGCGCCAGTGGTGGAGGAGCGGCTGGCACACCCCACGGTGCGCGAGGGGCAAGCGACGGCGTGGGGGATCGAGGTGACAGAGGGCGACGACCCGCGGGTCGAGACGGTCGCCGCCCTCTTCGGCGTGCCGCCGTGGGCCACGCTCCAGCCTGCCTCGGGTGTCGTCGTGGCGGCCGCCGCGCATGGTCGAGCCTCGGCGCAGGTGGTGGTGCGGTCGATCCGATGGGGCCGTCGCGAGGTGGTGCCCGCCCAGGTCGTCGCGACCAGCGCGTGGGGCGCCTTCCGGTGGACGGACGTGGGGCGGCCGTCGCTCGCGCTCTCCACCTTGCCGGTCCCGTCAGCGTTCGATTCGGCTGCACCTGCCGTGCACCCGCACGGGCACGTCGGCCAGCACCGGTCGGCGCGGCCGGGTGACGGGACCGAGTTCGCGAGCGTGCGGCCGTTCCAGATCGGCGATCGCCTGCGACGCATCCACTGGCCGAGGTCGCTGCGCACCGGGACGTTGCACGTCACCTCGACATGGGCCGACCAGGACACCCTCGTCGTGATCGTCGTCGACGCGCTGAACGACCTGGGCGAGAGCGACGGGATCGACGGCCGGGCGTCCAGCCTCGACGTCACCGTGCGCGCCGCCGGTGCGATCGCCGAGCACCACCTGCACCGCGGCGACCGCGTCGCGCTGCACGTGCTCGGCGCGCGGCGAGCGCGGCGTGTCCCGCCCTCGTCGGGCAGGGCGCACCTCCGCCGGGTGCTCGAGTCGCTCACGACGATCGAGCCGGGCACCGACCTGCGCGACCAGGGCAGGTTGCTGCTCGGCCTGCCGGCGGGGGCGCTCGTGGTGATGCTGTCTCCGCTGGCTTCTCCCGTTGCGCTGCAGCGCGCGGTGGGCTTCGCCGCGCGAGGGCTGACCACGGTGGTGGTCGACACGTTGCCGCCCGGTCTGGTCACTGGCGAGGGGGACGACCCCGCACATGCGTTGGCGTGGCGCATCAGGCTGCTCGAACGACGCCGAGAGGTGCGTCGCATCCAGCAGCTCGGTGTGCCGGTCGTCGCGTGGCGCGGGCCCGGCAGCCTCGATCAGGTGCTGCGCGACCTGCACCGGCAGCGCAGCACGCCACGACTGGTGGCACGGTGAACCGCGGAGGTCGGCTCTCCGACCACGGCTCGAACCGTCCCTTCGGGTGGGCGGCGTGGACTGCGCGTGGGCTCGTCGTCGCAGGGCCCGCCGCGGCGATGGGTGCCGCCTTCGCTGCGGGGGCGTCGTGGTCGCCGTGGCTGCTGGCGTTGATCGTGCTCGGTGGCCTCTACTGCGCCGTGCAGCCGGACACGAACGTCGGCCTCGGTGTCGTCGTCGTGATCGTGTGGCACTGGGGCGTCACGGTCGACGACGTCCGCACGCCGGCGGTGATGTTGGCTGCGCTGGGCATCGCCGTGTTCCACACAGCCATGGCGGCGGCGTCCACGGCCCCGCCATCGGCGGCATGGCCTCGCCCGGTCGCGGTCGGCTGGCTGCGGCGCACCACCGTCGTCGCCGCGGTGATCGTCGCGACGTGGCTGGTGATGCTCGCGATCACCTCGATCGAGATGGGCGGGAACGCGGTGCTGCTCCTCACCGCGCTGGGGATCGTGACGGCGACCGCGCTCGTCCTGCGCGCGCGGTCGCTGTCCGGATCGTGAGGATCAGGCCCAGGTGAGGCTTGCCCGTGCCGACCCGCCGTGCTCGTAGAACTCGACGACGACGGTGTGATCGCCGGCGGTGAGGGTGTGCGAGGCGCTCTGCGTGGCGTAGCTGTGGTCGGTCCAGAAGTTGATCACGGTCGTGCCGTCGATGATGAGCCGGCTGCCGTCGTCGGACCCGACGGTGAAGTTGTAGGTGCCGGCAGCGAAGTTCACCGTGCGGGTCCAGCGGACCGAGAAGTTGTCCGCCGGCAGACCCGTCGCGGCTGCTCCGCCGCCCCACGAGAAGTCGAGCGCGGTGTCGTCACGGCACAGCGCCGGCGTCCCGGTGAGCGTCGCGTTCGAGTAGTACTCGCCGACCCAGTTCGTGAACGCACCAGGGCAGGCCGCCGTCCCGACAGCCATCGTGCTCGTGCCGCTGACCCCGCCGCCGCACGAGAAGGTGGGCGCACCACCGCCGGAGCCGGGCGTCATGGTGAGGGTCCAGTTGCCGCCCGACGCGACCGTGCCACCGCCACCGATCGTCACGCCGCTCGGCAGCGTGTACGCCGCGGGGTTGCCTGCGGTCATCTGGGTGAACGTCGTCGGATAGGCGGCGTTGCTCGCGAAGTAGACGACGCTGGCCGCCTTGGCTGCGTCGAGCGACGAGGAGCAGGCGGCCTCGCTGCCCTTGCTCGTCAGCGAACCGATCCCGACGACCGCAACCGCCGACAGGATGCCGACGAGCACGATCGCGATCACGATCTCCACCAACGTGAAGCCGTCGTCTCGGGCCGCTCTGTTCGATGTGCTGGTCATGTGCAGTGTCTCCTGCGTCGTGGGTGTCGCACGGGGGACGCGACGATCCTCCCGGGCGATGGTCCGGTCACCCTGAGAACGCGCCAGGAACTCCGCGGCTCGTCGGGGTCAACGGCCGGCGAGCTCAGCGACGACCGGCGCGAACGCCTCCGCCTGGTCGGCCTGCAGGGCGACGTACGAGTAGCCCCACCGCTCGCGCCGGCGCACCAGCTCATCGACCACCTGTCCGACCGAGCCCGCGAGCACGACGGGTGACTGCAACGCCAGGGCGGCGTCACCGAAGGCTGCGTGGAGTCGGGCGCGGACTCGTGAGAGGTCGTCGGTGATCGCCGCGACGGACGTCCACGACGTGATCTCGAGGGCATCGAAGCGATCGCCCGCGACGCGTCTCACCAGCTCGAACTTTCGGTCGATCGCGTCGGGCAGCGCGTCGAGGGCCGTACTGGCATCGGGCGCCGACGGCAGCGACGGGTTGACGCCGACGATGTCTGCGTGTCGCGCGGCGAAGGTGAGCAACCGACTGCCCCCACCGGCGACGATGATCGGTGGCCCGCCCGGACGGACCGGCTTGGGCGTGCCGTCGAGGTCGTCGATGCGATAGTGCTCGCCCGAGAAGCTGAACGGGGCGTCGGAGAACAGCCCCCGCAACACGTGCGTGTGTTCGATGAGCCGGTCGACGCGGACGCGGGGCGGGTCGTGCCCGATGCCCGACCGGCTGTAGTCGAGCGGGTTGTACCCCGCGCCGAGGCCCACCTCGAGCCGGCCGCCCGACAGCACGTCGATGGTCGCCAGCTCGCGGGCGAGCACGGCCGGATGGCGGAAGTCGCAGGCCAGCACCATCGGTGCGACGACGAGCTCGGTCGTCGCCACCGCGGCCGTGGCCATCGCGGTGATCGGCCCCAGCCCGTTGTGGAAGTGGTCGGGCACGAACAGCGTCGAGTACCCGAGCTGCTCGAGTCGCCGGGCGGAGTCGGCCCACGACATCCCGTCGAACGGTCCGAGCATCTCGACACCGAACCGGAACCGCCGCGGGTGCGCTGCCTTCATCGCGAGATGGTCACAGCGGTCACCGCGGCCCGAGCTCGTGCATCGCGTCGAGGCGGTCGGCGATGCCCGAGCGGATCTTGGCGCGATCGGGCGTGATCCCACCCGCGCCGTACATCGCGCCGCTGCGCGGCATCGGTCGCGGTGGGTGCTTCGCGTAGTCGACTGCAGCCGCGAGGTCGGCCGTGAACGCCTCGACGACGCCCGCCTGCGTGTTCGGCCGTGTGATGCAGAAGTGGAGCGCCGGTGGGAGCTGGAGGCCGTTCATCCGCCACCCTCGCTCGGCGAGCCCGTCGTTGACGTGGAAGATGTCGAGCTCGTCGGACCGGAACGACACGTTGAACACCGAGTCACCGATCAAGATGAGCTCGGGATGCGCGCGGACGGCTTCTTTGATCGCGGCGGCGGTGCGGAAGATGTCGGCAGCGATCGCGCGGTAGCCGGATCTGCCGAGGTTGAGCATCGCCGCCCACGTCGCGGCGATGAGCCCACCCGACCGGCTGCCGCCCATGCTGGGGGATGCGTAGGCGCCGCCCGGCCAGCTGTCGATGATCATGTACTGGTTGCGGCGGAGCTCCTTGGGCTTGAACAGCAGGACCGAGCTGCCCTTCAGCGCGTAGCCGTACTTGTGGGTGTCGGCCGAGATCGACGTCACCCCGGGGACGGCGAGGTCGAACGGCGTGACCGGGTACCCGAGCCCGTCGGCCCACGGAAGGATGAAGCCGCCGAGGCAGCCGTCGACGTGCAGCCCGATCTCGTGCTCGAGCGCGATCTCGCCCAGCTCGCCGATCGGATCGATGAGCCCGTGCGGGTAGGTGCCCGCGGTGCCGACGAGCGCGACGGTGTCGGGGGTGATGTGATCGCGGACGAAGTCGAGGTCGACCACGAAGTCGTCGGTGACCGGAGCCTTGACGAGCTCGATGCCGAAGTAGTGGCAGCCCTTGTCGTGAGCGGGGTGCGCGGTCACCGGCATGATGATCCGTGGCCGGTCGACGCCCTTCACGTTGCGCCCCCACTCGCGATAGGTCAGCATCGCGGTGACGAGGCTCTCGGTGCCGCCCGACGTGACGAGGCCGCTGGTGGTCTCGTCGCCGTGCAACATGTCGGCGGTCATCGAGATGATCTCGGCCTCGAGCTTGGTCGCGCTCGGATACATGTCGCGCTGCAGCACGTTGGCATGCGCATAGAAGCCGAAGGCCTCGGTGAGGAAGTGGTAGTGGTCGTGGTCACCGGAGTAGATCGATCCGCTCACGCGACCGGTGTCGCCGCGGCGATCCTCCTCGGTCGACATCTCGCGCAGCTCGCGCAGGATCTGGTCGCGGGCGACGCCCGATTCGGGCAGCGTGGCGTGGACCTCGTAGCGGTCGGCGTAGGGGTGCAGAGGGGAGATGGGGCGCTTCGCTTCGGTCATGACGAGAGATCCTTCACGGTCGGGCTGGGTTGTCGGCGGGGATGTGGGACGCTGCGTTGAGCGAGTCGTAGAACGGGGTCGCCCGGTCATGGAAGTCGACGAAGGCGGCGAGGAGGCGTCGATAGGTCGACGAGTCCGACGTCGGCTCGTGCACCGCGGCGGTGGTGAGCAGACCGGGCACGTCGTCGATCGAGAGCACGCCGGCCTCGGCGAGTGCGAGCAGCGCCGCCCCGTGCGCGTTCGTCGTCGCCGAGTTGGCCAGGCGCCGTACCGGGACGGCGAAGCACTCGGCGAGGATCTGCCCCCACAGCGGAGACGCCGCGCCGCCACCGCCGAGCGAGACCTCGGCGTAGGTCGTCTCCGCAAGGGCCGAGAAGTGGGGCAGCAGCCAAGCGGCGTTCAGCGCGACGCCTTCGAGCACGGCCCGCGCCATGTCGGCCCGATTGGTGGTGAGGCCGAGATTGACGAAGCCGCCGCGCACCGACCGTTGGCCCCCGGGGGCCATCGAGCCGATGAGCCAGGGCAGGAACATCACGCCGTGGGCGCCGGGTGGGGCGGTGGCCGCGGCCGCGAGCACCCGTTCGAACGCATCGTCCGGAGCGGCGTGCCCGAGTCCGTCGTCCGCGAACACGAGGTTGTTGACGAAGACGTCGAGCGCCTTGCCGCCGATGCCGTTCTCGGCGACGAGGAACCACTGGCCGGGCAGTGCACTCGGCGCAGTCGTCAGCCCGTGGTCGGGATCCATCCGCTTCGATTCGAGGTGGGTGGCCATGACCGACGTGGTGCCGATGATCAGCCCGCAGCGCGACGCGTTGACGGCACCCGTCCCGACGGCCGACGTGACCGAGTCGATGGTGGCACCAGCGACGACCGCACGCGGCGAGACGCCCAGGTGAGCCGCTGCCTCGGCCGTGACCGGCCCTCGTGGCGCGCCGAGCGGGACGAGCTCGGGCAACTTCGACCGCTCGACGGTCGACATCTGCAGCAGCTCGTCGCAGTAGTCGGTGAGGCCCCAGGTGCGGTTGTCGACCGCCAGCATCGGGAACATGGTGTTCTGCGTCGCGGTGACGCGACCGGTGAGCCTGGCCGCGATCGCGTCCATCGGCTCGACGAACGCGGCTGCCGCTGCGTACGCCTCGGGCCACTCGGCGCGGACGAAGGCGATGTGCCCGATGTCGTCGTTGCCGTTCGGCGCCAGTCCGTGCACCTCGTGCCACCGGTCGCGGGTGGACGGATCGCGGATGGCAGGGTTGTGGCGCTTGCCGCGGGTGTCCATCCACATCACGGCGTTCGAGACCGGCAGGCCGGACGCGTCGACCGCGACCGTCGAGGTGTACTGGCTCGTGACGGCGACGAGGGTGACGTCGGCTGCGTCCAGGCCGGACTGCGCCATGGTCGCTCGGGAACAGCGACCGATCGCCTGCCACCAGTTCTCCGGGTCCTGTTCGACCCCGCCGCCCGGGGTGAAGATCATCGGCAGCACCTCGCCCGCGCTGGCGAGCACGGTGGCCCGGGCGTCGACCACGGCGATCTTCACGCCCGTCGTCCCGAGGTCGATGGCGACGACGTGGCCGGGCCGTGTCACGAGCGTGTCGCAGGTCCGCCGGTGTCGTACCGGAACCCGCGCGCCACCTCCTCACCCATGCGTCTCGCACCGTAGCTGTCGCCCGCCGTGCCTCCCGCAACCCTGCCGGAAGCGAGGGCGGGCTCGGTCAGGCCGACTTGCGGGTCCGCTTCGCCGGTTTCTTCGCCGCGGACTTCCGCTTGCCCTTCGCCGACTCGACACTGGCCTCGAGCGCGGCCATCAGGTCGAGCACCTTGCCTTCTTCGGCGGGCTCTTCGCGCACGATCTCCTTGCCTCGATCCTTCGCCTTGATCCGGTCGCGCAGCTCCTCGGTGAAGGTGTCGTGGTACGACTGCGGCCGCCACTCCCCGGTCAGGCTGTCGACGATCTGCGTCGCCATCCGCAGGAGCTTGGTGTCGACCT